>NZ_JBIWKA010000023.1:0-96122 GCF_044765445.1 Streptomyces sp. NPDC102467
CCACACCGAACCGGAAGGCCCTCACCTGTTCAAGATCCCTCAGCCGAGATCTGCCTCACCCGTCCACAACCTCCCCGGACAGAACACCTAGGGCTTGTGCGCGGGTATGACCGCCCGAACCTGACACTTAACGAAAATGCCTCCCATCCGCGCCGTGTGCGCAGGTGGGAGGCATGATCACGGTTGATCTCAGGGGCTGCTACTTCTTCTTGCCCTGGTTCTTGACCGCTTCGATGGCCGCCGCGGCCGCGTCCGGGTCCAGGTACGTGCCGCCCGGCTTCAGCGGCTTGAAGTCGGCGTCCAGTTCGTAGGAGAGCGGGATGCCCGTCGGGATGTTCAGGCCCGCGATGTCGGCGTCGGAGATGCCGTCCAGGTGCTTGACCAGGGCGCGGAGCGAGTTGCCGTGCGCCGCGACCAGGACCGTCTTACCCGTGAGCAGGTCGGGGACGATGCCGTCGAACCAGTACGGGAGCATGCGGACGACGACGTCCTTCAGGCACTCCGTCTGCGGGCGCAGCTCCGGGGGGAGCGTCGCGTAGCGCGGGTCGGAGAACTGCGAGTACTCGGCGTCGCGGTCGAGGGGCGGCGGCGGGGTGTCGTAGGAGCGGCGCCACAGCATGAACTGCTCCTCGCCGAACTCCGCGAGGGTCTGCGCCTTGTCCTTGCCCTGCAGGGCGCCGTAGTGACGCTCGTTCAGGCGCCACGAGCGGTGGACGGGGATCCAAAGGCGGTCGGCGGACTCCAGGGCGAGCTGCGCCGTGCGGATCGCGCGCTTCTGGAGCGAGGTGTGGACCACGTCGGGGAGCAGGCCGGCGTCTTTCAGCAGCTCACCGCCGCGGATCGCCTCCTTCTCGCCCTTCTCGTTCAGGTTGACGTCCACCCAACCGGTGAACAGGTTCTTCGCGTTCCATTCGCTCTCGCCGTGGCGGAGGAGGATCAGCTTGTACGGTGCGTCGGCCATGGGGCCAAGACTAATCGGCCCGCATGGTCCGTGCCGATTGACGGTGGTCGTCAATTCGTTGGCCCTCACCGCTACCCGGGTCGTAAGTTACGCAAACCATCGTCGCTGCTTACAGCCGGTACAGCCGTACAGCCGCGTACAGCCGTTCACATCGTTTCCGGGGGATGCACTCATGTCAGTCGCCGCGCTCAGACGTGCCGCCACGGAGTCGGTCGCCGGACTCCCCCGCGCGTTCTGGTGGCTGTGGACCAGCACCCTGGTGAACCGGCTCGGTGCGTTCGTCTTCACGTTCCTCGCGCTGTACCTGACGGCCCAGCGCGACTTCTCGGCGGCGTACGCCGGTCTCGTCGCGTCGCTGATCGGGTTCGGCGGGGTGATCGCCTCGATGCTCGGCGGCGTGCTCGCGGACCGGCTCGGGCGCCGGCCGACGCTGCTCGGCGCGCAGCTCGCCACCTCCGCGACCGTCGCCGTCCTGGCCTTCGTGCGTGACCCGGTGTGGATCGCCGTCACCGGCTTCGCGCTCGGTCTCGCCTCGAACGCGTCGCGGCCCGCCATCCAGGCGATGATGGCCGACATCGTGCGCCCCGAGGACCGGGTGCGGGCCTTCTCGTTGAACTACTGGGCGATCAACCTGGGTTTCGCCGTCTCGTCCGTGTACGCGGGCTTCCTTGTCGCCCAGAGCTACACGCTCGGCTTCCTCGTCGAGGCCGGTATGACGTTCGCCTGCGCCTGCGTCGTCTTCGTAAAGGTGAAGGAGTCGCGGCCCGAGCGGCCCGTGCCCGTCACCGGCGGCGCGCTGCCGAAGCCGGTCACCATGGGGACCGTGCTGCGCGACCGGCGTTTCATGCTCATGGTCGGGCTGTCGTTCCTCGTCGCGGTCGTGTTCACGCAGAGCTCGGTCGGTCTGCCGATCGTCATGGGCTCGGAGGGGTTCACCAGCGCGGACGTGGGGCTCGTCGCCGCCGTCAACGGCGCGATCATCGTCGCCCTGCAGATCCCGCTGACCCGCTTCATCGAACGCCGGGACCCGGGCCGCCTGCTGACCGTCTCCTCGCTCCTCATCGGTTACGGCTTCGCGCTCACCGCGTTCGCCGGGTCGCTCGCCACGTACGCGCTGACGGTCGTGGTGTGGACGCTGGGCGAGATGGTCAACGCGCCGACCCAGTCCGGCCTCGTCGCCCGCCTCGCCCCCGCCGAGGGCCGCGGCCGCTACCAGGGCGTCTACACGACCTCCTGGTCCGCCGCGGCCCTGGTCGCCCCGCTGGCCGGTGGCTGGGTGCTCGACTCCGCGGGCGCGGGGTGGCTGTGGGCGGGGTGCGCGGTGCTCGGCACGGTGACGGCGGCCGGATACTGGCTGCTGATGCGCGGGCTGCCCGGACGGGAGCCTGCCCTGCCGGTCGTGGCCGCGTCCAAGGCCGCCGGGACTGTGGAGAACGCCCCGGCTTGACTGGATACCCCCGGCTTGACGGGACGCCCCGGCGGGTACGGAACCGTACATGTCCGAAGTCTTCAGGACCGACGAGGCGCCCAGAACCCTGGTGGGCGGTGTCGAAGTCGACGTGCCCAACAGCATTCCCGCGATCCGTGCGGCGCTTCCGCTGCGGCGCCGCACCGAGTTCGACAAGGCCATCAACGCGGCCGGGGTCGGCGAGATCCACGCCGTCATGCGGCACTGGATGCTGGAGGCCGTGCCCGACCCGGAGGCCGACGCGATCCTCGCCCGGCTCGCCCGGGACGAGGCGGAGAGGCGGGGCCCGGCTTGAGCCGTCGCCGCAGGCGCAGTGCCTGCCGTATCGCGTACGCCCCGCCCGCCGACGACACTCTGGCCAAGATGACCGACGGCGAGGCGTTCCGCGCCGAGATGACCCGCACCGTCGGCCACGACCCCTACGGGCACGGCTCCAGCTCGGTGTCCGGCGAGCGCGACCGGCGCGAGGCGACGATCGGCGGGGCGATCGTCCTCTACTACGTCTCGGGGACGGTGCTCACCGTGACCGTCGTGCGGATGGTCGCGCTCGGGTAGCCCGGAACTGCCTTATTCATAGGGCCCGTTGGGCCTCGTACAGGTTCCGCGGGCGTACCGCGTCCGTCGTTCCGTACAGCTCCAGACGGGAGTTGAGCGATCCCGTGAAGTCCGGTACGTCTGTCTGGCCGAACTCGCGGACCGTGTTGACACCGACCGTCGCGCTCCATGGCGCGAGCCCGTCGATCTTCATCAGGCCCGCCCGCTCATTGGTGACCCTGATGTTCCAGTGGGTGAAGCGCGCACCGAACAGGGGCCCTGCGGAGGCGTCGCCGCCGTGCTGCCCGTTGTTGTTCACCGTGATGTCCGTGCGGACGTTCGCGAACGGCATGCCGCGGTGCGAGTCGAACGTGCCCATCTCCATCCGGCCGCGCGACCAGACGTTGCACGAGGAGAGCCCCTCCACGTTGATGCCGTGCAGTTGCGTGCCCGCGGGCACCGCGACCGTGCGCTGCTCGATCGCGAAATCCTCGACCAGGTTGTCGTGCGAGCCCTCGCGGCAGAAGTAGGGGTGGTGCGCGCCGCGCCCACCGACCCTGGTGCGGCGCAGAGTTGAGGCCGACGCGGCGACGAACCCGAAGCCGTTGTCGACGTTCCACACCGTGACGTCGTCGACCCAACAGTCGTACGCGCACTGCAGCGCGACGCCGTTGTAGCCCTTGTCGAGCAGGTGCTGCGACTGCGGAGTCTCGACGGCTTCGAGGGTCAGGCCTTCCACTCCCGCGCCGGTCAGGGCGGTGACGTGAGTGACGAGCCGCGGGTCCCATTCGGGGCGGATGTCGAGGGGCAGCGGGCGCTCGAAGGTGACCCGGTTCCGCTGCACCGAGGCGATGCGCACCGGCCATTCATAGGGGACGTACGAGGTCAGCTTGGTCTTGTCGTCCCAGAAGTAGGCCTCGGGGCCTGGCCCGCCGCCCGCCATGTGCTCCAGGAGCGTGTGGTCGGCGTCGTCGGCGAGGCGCAGCAGGACCAGGTCGCCCTTGCGCAGGCCGGTGGGGTCGGCGACCTCGACGGACCAGGAGCCGCGCTCGGCCGGTTCGACCGTGGTCAGGGTCTGCCACTCGTCGCGTTTGTTGCCGGTCCAGCCCTCGAAGGGCCAGGCCTTCGCCCTGATCGCGTCGGTGAGCGTCCGGAACCGGTTCTCGGGGCAGAGCCAGATCAGGCCGCCCGCCCAGGACCAGGACGATTTGTCGCCGCCGTAGCGGGAGCCGTAGACGCCGATGAGTTCGGTGAGGTTCTTGGTGGCGTACAGCTTGGTGCGGCCGCTGCCCGCGCCCTTGAGCACGACGTCGTCGTACCCGATGTGGATCAGGTCGTCGATGCGGTACGTGCCCGGACGCAGCCGCACCGTGCCCCCGCCGGCCCTTCCGGCAGCGGCGAGGGCACGGTTGATCGCGGGGGCGCTGTCGGTCGTGCCGTCGGCGACCGCGCCGTAGTACTCGGCCCGGAAGACCCGTCCCGGGCGGCCGGAGCGGGGGCGGCCTGTGCGGTGTCCGGCGCGGCCGACGTAGGGGATCTGCGGGTGCGTGAAGGGGTTCTTGGTGAACTCCCGCCAGATCTTGGGGACTTGACCCGTACTCGCGGCCGCGGCTCCCGTTCCGGCGCCGATTCCGGTGACCGCCGCGGCCGTCACCGCGATCGCCCCGCCCAACACACCGCGCCTGCTGAGATCCCGCACCGCTGCCACCCTCCGTCGCCGTTTACATACATGAATGATGTTCACGTGAGTGCCGGGCGCGAGCATGCCACGGAGACCGCGGGCGCGGAAGAGGTCGCGCAGCAGTCAACTGCAGGCGACAAGCAGTCAACTAACGGAGGGGCGGGGCTACGTCGAGCTACTCAGAAGGGCGCTCGATCAGATGCGTGAACGCATCCAGGTTGCGCGTGGATTCGCCGCGGGCGACGCGCCACGCGTGCTCCTTGCGGATCGCGCTCGCGAAACCGAGCTCGAGGAGGGTGTTGAACGCGCCGTCGGCCGCCTCCAGGACCGAGCCGAGCAACCGGTCGAGCGCGTCGGGCGTGACGGCGGCGAGCGGCAGTTTGCCGGTGAGGTAGATGTCGCCGAGCCGGTCGACCGCGTAACTCACGCCGTACAGGCGCAGGTTGCGCTCCAGGAGCCAGCGGTGGACCCCGCCCTCGTTCTCGTCCGGGTGCCGGATCACGAACGCGTTCAGGGACAGGCTGTGCTGCCCCAGGCGCAGCGAGAGCGTCGTGGACAGCTTGCGGGTGCCGGGCAGTGTGACCACGTACGAGCCCGGCTCGGGGCACTCCCACTCCAGCTCGGCGTCCTTGAGGGTCGCTTCGACGATCTCCGCAGCCTTGAAGTCGTCGGACGTGGAGTGGTCAGCCATGGTGCGAGGGTACGCGACGGCGGTATTCCTGCATGGCCGCTGTGTACACGTCGGCCGTCGCCGAGGCCGCCGTGTCCCAGCCGAAGGACTGGGCGTGCCGGGCCGCCGCGGCACCCATGCTGTCCACAAGGTGGGGATGGTCGGCGAACTCCCGCAGCACGCGCGCGTAGTGGGCAGGTTCGTGACTCTCGACAAGGAAGCCGGTCTCCTCGTGCCGTACGGCTACAGGGAGGCCGCCCACGGACGCGGCGAGGACGGGCGTCCCGGCGGCCTGCGCCTCTATGGCGACGAGGCCGAAGGACTCGCTGTAGGACGGCATCACCAGGAGGGACGCGGCGCGGAACCAGTCCGCGAGCTGGTCCTGGCCGACCGGCGGGTGGAAACGGACGACGTCCGCGATGCCGAGCCGGGCGGCGAGCTTCTGCAGGGCGGCGGGCTTGGCGAGGCCGCTGCCGCTGGGGCCGCCGACCACGGGCACGACGATCCGCGCGCGCAGCTCGGGCCGCTCGTCCAGCAGTACGGCGACGGCCCTGAGCAGGATGTCGGGGGCCTTGAGCGGCTGGATGCGGCCGGCGAAGAGGGGGACGAGGGCGTCCTGCGGCAGGCCGAGGCGGGCGCGGGCCGCGGCTCGTCCGTCGCCGGGGCAAAAGCGCTCCAGGTTCACGCCGGGGTGGACGACGGCGACCTTGCCGGGATCGGCCTCGTAGTGGCGGACCAGTTCGTCGGCCTCTTCGGAGGTGTTCGCGATGAGCCGGTCGGCGGCGCTCACGATCTGGGTCTCGCCGATGACGCGGGCGGCGGGCTCGGCGGTGTCGCCCGCGGCCAGTGACGCGTTCTTCACCTTGGCCATGGTGTGCATGGCGTGCACGAGGGGCACGCCCCAGCGCTCGGCGGCCAGCCAGCCGACGTGCCCGGAGAGCCAGTAGTGCGAGTGCACGAGGTCGTAGTAGCCGGGGCGGTGGCCCGCCCACGCCTGCATCACGCCATGGGTGAAGGCGCACAGCTGGGCCGGCAGCTCCTCCTTGGCGAGGCCTTCGTAGGGGCCCGCGTCCACGTGGCGGACCAGGACGCCGGGGGCGAGCTCGACCTCGGGCGGCAGGCCGCCGGTGGTGGCACGCGTGAAGATCTCGACGTCGATGTTGATCGCGGCGAGGCGCTTGGCCAGCTCCACGATGTAGACGTTCATGCCGCCCGCGTCGCCCGTCCCGGGCTGGTGCAGCGGTGAGGTGTGCACGCTGAGCATGGCGATCCGGCGGGGGCGCCGGGCACCGCCGGGAAACCGCAGCCGGGCGGGCGGAGCCCCGGGACGGCGGAACCTGGTCACGTACTGGCTCACGTGGCGGGCCCTCCTAGGTGGGGCGTTCAAGCGGCTTCAAGCGGTACAGCGGGCACGGCTCGGAGAGGGCGGTCGCCCCACTCCAAGGGCGGCAACGCCGGAGCACGCTGCTCCATTTCCAGTTTGCCGAATCATTACCGTTCGGGCCTCAACCAAAGTCACCCCTCGCGCAGCGCATACCCTCGTGACCATGAGCCCGCGTCCCCCCTCCCGCCCCGTGGGAACAGTGACGCGGGGTACCACCAACCCCAATCGCCTCCGCCGCATGGACCGCTGGATCGCGGCCGCGCACGGGGCCGCGCTGCGCCGCGCCGACGACCCGGTGGCGGTCGATCTCGGTTACGGGGCGGCGCCCTGGACCGCCGTGGAGCTGCTCACCCGGTTGCGTGAAACCGCGCCCCGCGCGCGCGTGGTCGGCATCGAGATCGAACCGGCGCGGGTCGCGGCCGCGAAGCCGTACGAGAGGGAAGGCCTCACCTTCCGGCACGGCGGCTTCGAGCTGCCCCTGGCGGCGCCGCCCCTGCTGATCCGCGCCGCGAACGTGCTGCGCCAGTACGACGAGGAGCAGGTCGCCGGGGTCTGGGAGCGGCTGTGCGGGCGGCTCGCCCCTGGCGGCCTCCTGGTCGAGGGCACCTGCGACGAGATCGGCCGGCGGCACGTGTGGGTGGCGCTCGATCCGCAGGGGCCGCGCACGGTGACCTTCGCGACGCGCCTCGGCTCCCTGCGCACCCCCTCCGACCTGGCCGAGCGGCTGCCCAAGGCGCTGATCCACCGCAACGTCCCGGGCGAGCCGGTGCACGCCTTCCTACGGGACTTCGACCGGGCCTGGGCGGCGGCCGCGCCCTACGCCTCGTACGGGGCACGGCAGCGCTGGATCCGTACGGCGCGGGCCCTGTCGGGCGACTGGCCGGTGGTGGACGGGCCCGCCAGGTGGCGACAGGGTGAACTGACCGTGACCTGGGGAGCTTTGGCGCCGCGGGCGTAGTTCACCGACTGGACGGCTGCCGCTCGTCGCCGGACGGGAACGATCACCGCGCGCCGTTCGTCACACCGTGCGGGGTCTGTCGTATTCCGCGCTCGCATGGCACCATCCCCGGAGCGCACGCATGTTACTGACGGTAAATCAGATGTGACTCGGCTGTGGGGCGGGGCGGATGAGCAAGCGGAGCACGACGACGATGGCGGCTGTGGCACTGGTGTGTGCCGTGACCGTACTGACGGCACCAGGAGCGGCCTTCGCGGCCCCTTCGCCCACGCCGTCCCCATCGGGCTCACCTTCGAGAAACCCTTCGGGCACCTCATCGAGCACCCCCTCAAGCGCCCTGAAGAACGCGGATCTTGAGGCCGTGCGCAAGAAGATCGACAAGCTGTACCACGACGCGGCGGTCGCCACCGATGAGTACAACGCGGCGGAGGAGAAGGCCGACAAGCAGTCCGTCGAGATCGTGAAGCTGGCCCAGAAGATCGCGGCGGGCCAGAAGAAGCTGGACCGCCTGGAGAGCAGCGCGGGCGCGGCGGCCCGCGAGCAGTACCGCACGGGCGGTATCCCTCGCGAGGCGCAGTTCATGCTCTCCGGCGACCCGCAGCAGTTCCTCGACAACGCGGGCCGGGCGTACCAGGGCCAGCAGGCCACGAAGAACCTCCTCTCCGAGCTGACGCGGACGCAGAAGGATCTGGCGGGATACGCCGAGGACGCCTCCGCCAAGTGGAAGGACCTGGAGGAGGGCCGCAAAAAGAAGGCCGCCTCGAAGAAGAAGGTCGAAAAGCAGATCAAGGAAGCGCAGGCGCTGGAGGGCAAGCTCGAGAAGAAGGAGCGCGAGCGGCTGAAGAAGCTGGAGGAGGACGCCGAGCGGAAAGCGCAGACGGCCTGGCTCTCCTCGGGCGTCCTCAAGGAGATCGACGGCAAGGCGTCGAAGGCCGGCAAGGAAGCCGTGCAGTTCGCCACCGCGCAGATGGGCAAGCCGTACGTCTGGGGCGCCGAGGGCCCGAAGTCGTACGACTGCTCGGGGCTGACCTCACAGGCGTGGGCGGCGGCGGGCACGCTGATCCCGCGGACATCGCAGGAGCAGTGGAAGCAGCTCAAGCACGTCGACATCGAGGACATGCGCCCCGGCGACCTGATCATCTACTTCGACGACGCCAGCCACGTCGGGATGTACATCGGCGACGGGGCGATCATCCACGCGCCCCGCCCGGGGCGGACCGTGACGATGGCGGGCGCCGGCTCGATGGCGATACTCGGGGTCGTACGCCCCGACGCGTAGGCCGTCCCGGCCGCCACCAGGCGCCCCCGGCGTGCCACCCGGATGTCCGTGATCGCCCCCCGGCCACCACCCGGACAACCCTGGCCGCCACCCGGGCGCTCCCGGCCGCCACCCGGACAACCCTGGCCGCCACCCGGGCGCTCCCGGCCACCGCTCGGACAACCCTGGCCGTCACCCGGGTGTCCCCAGCCGCCACGGAAATGTCCCTGCCCGTCACCCGGCGGCCCTGCCCCGTCACCCGGCGGCCCCGGCCGTCACCCGGACGCCCCTGACCGCCAACCGGGCACCCCGGCCACCGCCCGGATACCCATGACCGCCACCCAGCCGCCCCCAGCCACCGCCCGGACACCCCTGGCCGCCCCCCGGGCGCCCCCGGCCGCATCCCCGCCTCCCTGGCCGCATCCCGGGTGCCGCCGGAGCGCCCCCGCGCGGCCTCCGCGTGGATGAAGGGCCCGCGCACGGCGGTGACCTGGGGCACGTGACCCACCGCACTCGCGCCGTCGCGGTTCCGGCGGGTCGGCGTGATGTTCGTCATCCCCTTCGAACCCGCCCACCGCCGGGACCTGCTCAATTCCGGTACCGCTCGCGGCATATGACGCTGGCTGTTCGCCCTTCACCATTCCGTTGAAGCGCCGGGTACCGCTAAGGTCCCCGTCTGGTGGGCGACGACCTTCGTCCCACCGCGCCCTCGGGGGAGGGAAGGAAACCGAGCGATGCCCGTACCCGTACCGCGGCAGAGAGCGATCCCCGCCGTGGAAGGTGGTCAGGCTCACGCTGCGCCGACTACAGCGACCACGCAGGCCGCGGAGCTGCCCCGGCAGAAGACCGCCCACGACACACCGGCCCCGGGGCCGGCCGTGCCCACACCCACGTCCGCGTCCCCGGCCACGACCACACTGACGCTCCTGGTGATCGAGGACGACCCGGCCGGGTCCCTCAGCATCCCGGAGATGCCCGACGCCGCGGGCCGGCCGATCCGGGTGCGCACCGCCCGCAACCTCACCGAGGCCGAGCGGCTGCTCACCCATGACGTCAACTGCGTCCTGCTCGACCTCGCGCTGCCCGGCGCGAAGGCCGACGCGGACGCCGACACCGACGCGCTGGAGACACTCCGTCGCGTGCTGCGCCTCGCGCCCCGGCACGCCGTGCTCGCCCTGACCACGTCGGGCGACGCCGAGCGCGCCGCCGAGGCGGTCCGCGTGGGCGCCCAGGACTATCTGTTCCGCGACGAGCTGGACGCGCGCCTGCTCGGCCGGGCCGTCCGCTACGCCGTGGAGCGCAAGCGGGCCGACATCGCCCAGCGCAAGCTCACCGAGTCCCGCATGCGCGCGCAGGAGAACGCCCGCCTGGAGCGCGGCCTGCTGCCGACCCCGCTGCTCGAAGGATCGCCGCTGCGCTTCGCGGCGCGCTACCGGCCCGGCCGCTCCCGCGCGCTGCTCGGCGGCGACTTCTACGACACGGTGCGCACGTCCGACGGCACGGTCCACGCGATGATCGGCGACGTCTGCGGGCACGGCCCCGACGAGGCGGCACTCGGCGTCGAACTGCGCATCGCCTGGCGGGCGTTGACGTTCGCGGGCCTGTGCGGCGACGAGCTGCTCTCCACGCTCCAGCAGGTCCTGGAGCACGAGCGGGAGAGCGACGAGATCTTCGCGACCCTGTGCACGGTGGACATATCGCCGGACGGCCGCCGTGCCGGCCTCTGCCTGGCGGGCCACCCGTCCCCGCTGATCGCGAGCCCGGGCCGCCCGGCCTCGCTGCTCCCGTACGAGAACAGCGGTCCGGCCCTCGGACTGCTGCCGAAGGCCCGCTGGCCGCGTATGCAGGTGGAGTTGGGGGCGTCCTGGAGCCTCATGCTCTACACGGACGGCCTCATCGAGGGCCGGATCGGCGAGGGCAACCAGCGTCTCGGCCAGGAGGGCATGGTGGAGCTGATCCGGCGCAGGCGCGCCGACGGTCTCGGCGGCGAGGAGCTCCTGGAAGCGGCCATGAACGAGGTCCGCGACCTCAACGGCGGCGACCTGACGGACGACGTGGCGGTACTGCTGCTCGACCGCTGACGGTCCGGGGCCCGCACCCGGGCCCGACATCTACCGTCGCCGGGCCGGGAGCTCAGCGCCCGCCGTTGTACGGGCCGTACGGCCCGTCGCTGCTGGAACCGCGTCCCTTGCGGCCCCCGCCACCGGTGATCTGCCGGACGGCGGGCCGCACGTCCACCATGTACACGATGGTCGCGACGAGCCCGATGATCGGCAGGAACGACAGGATCGGGAACAGCAGGTTCGCGGCGAACGCGAGCCCGAGGATGATCAGCCAGAACGGCTTGGTCTTCTTGTCCGCCGCTCGGTAGGCGTCCTCACGGCGGATGGCGGCGTCGATGAACGCGAAGCCGCTGAAGACGACCAGCGCAAGGCTCAGCAGCGACATCACATTGGCGAACCCCTGCATCAACACAACGCCACCACCAAATTCGTCTTCCTGGACAGTCCTACGAGACTGCGGCCACCGTACCCGCACAACGAGCCGGGCACGCGCTGCGTGCCCGGCTCGTGACGCACCCCGTTACTTGATGGGCGGCGTCGGGTCCGTGCTGTTCTTGGCGGTGGTCGTCTTCTTGACCGGCGCCTTCTTGGCGGCGGGCTTCTTCGCGGGCGCGTCCTTCGAGGCGGAGGCGGGGGCCTCCGGCTGGGGCTTGGGCTCCGGGTCCGGCTCGACGGCGACGGCGATCTCGTTGATCTCCTCGGCCGCCTCGCCGCGCCACGCCTTCACGGTCTCCTCGCCGTGCTCGGCGACCTTCTCGTACGCCTCACGCGCCTTGACGGCGGCTTCGGCCGCGAGGCCGACACCGCGCAGGGCGAGGCCCTGGGCGCTCTCGCCGAACTTCTTCAGGTCGGTGTCGAGACCGGCGACGAACTCGGTCACCTTCGCGCTGACGGTCGCCTGGGCCTCCTTGGCCGCGGCCGCCGCCTTGTCCTGCACTTCCTTGGGGTCGGTGTTGCGCACGGCGTCGAAACGCGCGGGCGCCTCGGCGCGCAGCTGCTCGACCAGACCGGGCACCTTCTTGGCCTGCTGGTACGCCAAGTCGGCGGTACCCGCGGCGAAGTAGAGCGGGGTCGGGTCGGAGAAGGTCTTGCGCAGGTCGTCCTTGATGGCCATGGCGTGGTCCTCCCGGATCACATCTACTACTTGCTCGAGGGCTCGGCATCGCCGTCGGTACCGTCACCGTCACCGTCGCCGGTACTGGTGCTGGTACTGGTCCCGTTCTCGTGCCTGAATGACTCGTAGATCTGCAACAGGACTTGCTTCTGGCGCTCGTTGAGGGAGGGGTCGGCGAGGATCACCGCACGCGTCTCCACCTCGTCCCGCTCCCGCTCCGCGTCGAGGATGCCCGCGCGCACGTACAGCGTCTCGGCGGAGATCCGCAGCGCCTTGGCGACCTGCTGCAGCACCTCCGCGCTCGGCTTGCGCAGCCCGCGCTCGATCTGGCTCAGATACGGGTTGGACACCCCGGCGGCATCGGCGAGCTGACGGAGCGACAGCTGCGCGGTGCGCCGCTGCTCGCGCAGGTACTCGCCGAGACTTCCGACGTTGAGCGATGCCATGCGTCGATACTGCCGCACCCTTGCTAACTATTGCAAGCGGCTGCTTGCAAAAGTGTTCCAAGCCACTGCTCACCCCGCGACGCGCACGGCCCGCGACGGCGGCTTCGGCTCGACGAACCGGTCCGGCGGATCCGCCACGCGACGGGCCACGGCCGCACGGTCGTGACGGACGCGCCCGGCAATTCACTCGGTAGCCCGCTTGCCGCCCTGTCCTGCCACGCGTCGCCCACCGGCGCAGCATGAAAGCGCGAGCATGAAAGCGCGAGCATGAAAGCGCAAGCATGAGCGCAGCCGACTTCGAGGCCTCCAAGGAGACGTACGGCCATGAGCACCGACCCCACCGGCCCGGTTGACCCGCCCCACCCGGTCGACCCCGCTGACACCGCCGGCTCCACCGGACTCACCGGACCCACCGGACCCACCGGACCCACCGAGCCCTCCGACACCACTCCCCGACCGGTCGCCGCCTGGACGGAGGCCGAACTCGACGCGATCGGCTCGGCCGAGGAGCTGGAGATCGCCTCGCTGCACTCCGACGGGGCCACCCTCGGCAGCAGCCGCACGATCTGGGTGGTCCGCGAGGGCGACGACCTCTATGTCCGCTCCGTCAACGGCCCCGGCTCCGACTGGTACCGCGCGAGCCGCGTCCGCGAGGCCGGCCGGGTCTCGGCGGGCGGCGTCACCCGCGAGGTCACCTTCCAGACCGTCGCCGATCCGGGCCTGAACGACGCGATCGACGCGGCGTACCACCGCAAGTACAGCGCTTACGCCGCCCGCGTCCTGGCCCACATCACCAGCGACTCGGCCGCCTCCACGACGATCCGGTTGCTGCCCCACTGACCCGGTCGAGTCGACGAGGACTCCACGACGGGTTGACCTTCACCTTGGGGAAAGCCACAGGCTCAGGGGGCCGGGCGACCCGCCCGGCACGAGGAGGAGGGGAGGAGGCGTCATGGGGCTGCTGACCATCGGGGCGTTCGCACGGGCATCCCGGCTGTCGCCGAAAGCGCTGCGGCTCTACGACGAACTCGGGCTGCTGCCCCCCGCCCGCGTCGACCCCGCGACCGGCTACCGGATGTACGCCCCGGAACAGCTGGAACAGGCCCGCCTGGTGGCCTGGCTGCGCCGCCTGGGGATGCCGCTCGCCCGGATCCGGCAGGTCTGCGCGATGCCGTCGGACGCGGCGTCCCAGGAGGTCCGCGCGTTCTGGGCGGAGGTCGAGGCCGACACCGCCGCGCGGCGCGACCTGGCCGCCTTCCTCGTCGACCACCTGTCCCTGTCCTCGTCCCCTTTTTCGTCCTCGTCCCTGCACCGGAAGGACTCCGCCATGACGTCGAACGTCGTATCCCTGGGCCTGCGCTACGCCGCTCTCTCCGACCGGGGGCTGGTCCGCGAGAGCAACCAGGACAGCGTGTACGCCGGGCCCCATCTGCTCGCCGTCGCCGACGGGTTCGGCCCCACGGGGGCTCCCGCGAGCGCGGCTGCTGTCGACGCCCTCACCCACCTCGACACGGCCGACATTTCGGCGGGCGACCTCATCGGCGCGCTTGAGGACGCCGTGGAACGGGCTGGGCGCGCCGTCGCCGGAACAGGCGACGCCACGCGAGCACCAGCGGGCGCGGACGCAGAAGCAGAAGCAGATGGGGAAGCGGATGCGGATGCCGGAGCCGAAGCCGAAGCCGCCGGTACGACGCTGACCGCGATACTCAGGGCCGGTTCGGGGTCCCGGCTCGCCCTCGTCCACATCGGGGACACCAGTGTCCGCCTCCTGCGCGACGGCGACCTGTTCCAGATCACCCACGACCACACGATGGTGCAGTCGATGGTCGACGAGGGCCGGCTGACCCCCGAGGAGGCGGCCTCCCACCCCCAGCGGTCCCTCCTGGTCCGCGCCCTGGGCCGGCCTGCCGACGCCACTCCCGACCTGCGCCTGCACGACGCCCGCGCGGGGGACCGCTATCTGCTCTGCTCCGACGGCCTGTCGTCCGTCGTGCCGGCGGACGAGATCCACCGGGTGCTCGCGGGGACCGCCGCCGAGCCCGATCGGGCGGCCCGCGAACTCGTCGCCCTCGCCAACGAGTCGGGCGGCCCGGACAACATCAGCTGTGTGGTGGCCGACGTCGTGGAGCTCGGGCGGCCGTAGGGCCCTACGACATCGGGCGGGGCTCCTCATCCGGGACGACGCGCCGCACCCCTCCCCCGGCCCGAGGAGCCTCCCCGGCCCGCCCCGCCGTCACGCACGCCCATGCGACCGGCAGCAGCAACAACGCGAACGCGGCGGCGAAGGGCGGGAGTTGGCCGGTCGTGAGCGCCGACAGTGCGCTGAACAGGGCCGAGGCCAGTGCCAGTACGAGCGTCTGGCCGAGGTTCTGCGAGGTCTGCATCGCGCTGCTGGCGTATCCCTGCCGGTCGGCCGGGGCGTGCGTCAGGGACAGCAGGGTCAGGGAGGGCGCCGCCAGGCCCATGCCGACGGCGGCCAGGATCATCGGCGCCACCGCCGTCGCCGCGGGCACGGCGGGCAGAGTGCAGAGCGCGGCCAGAGCGACCGCCACCGCCATCACCATCGCGCCGCCGCGCACCATTTGATGGCGCGAGACCCGCCCCTGCAGCCGCCCCTGCAGCCACGACGCCCCCGCCCAGGCGATCGCGGCGCCGGTGAAGGCGAGCCCGGTCACCACCCCGGGCACCCGGCGCGCCGTGGTGAGCATCAGCGGCACGAACGCCTCAAGGGTGAAGTAGGCGCCGGAGGTCAGGGCGCGCAGCAGTACCGTCGCGGGCAGGCCGGGCGCGGCCCGCCCGGTGCGCGGGGGCAGCAGGCGCGGCGCGAACGCCACGAGCAGCGCGATGCCCGCCCCGGTGCACAGCAGGTGCCGTACGTCCCATGCGGTGACGCCGTACTGGGTGAGTGCCGCCGCCACGCTCACCGCCACCGCGGCCGGCAGGGCGGGCCGCGGCGCCGGCGTCTCGGAGACCGCGTCGGCCCGCGGCGCCCGCCCGCGCAGCAGCAGGACCGCCGCCACCGCGGGGATCACGGTCAGCGCCGCGAGGCCGAAGAACACCGTCCGCCAGGACGCCCACCCGGCGACCAGGCCCGAGAGCGGCGGTCCGACCAGCGACGGGACGATCCAGCAGGCGCTCATGAGGGCGAGGGCCCTGGCGCGTACGTGGTCGGGGTAGGACTGGCCGATGGCCGCGTTGACGGAGACCGCGACCAGTCCCGCGGCGATGCCGTCCGTGAACCGCCCGATGGCCAGTTGCCAGATGCCGGTGCTGGTCGCCGAGATGAGCAGCGTGACAACCGTGAGGACGACGCCCGCGGTCAGCGGATGCCGCGCCCCCTTCCGGTCCGCCCAGGACCCGCCGAGCACCCCGCCGAGCAGGCTCGCGGCGACGAACGAGCCCGCCACCAGCGGATAGAGGCCGACCCCGCCGAGGTCGCGCGCGGCCACCGGAAGCAGCGGCATCACGGCCAGCGCGGCGAACCCGGTCAGGAACATCACCGCCGCGAAGCTGGCCGTTGCGGGCAGATACGTACGGGAGAAGAGCCCATCGGAGGACGGACCCGTGGGCGAAGGCGGGGACGGGGACGAGGGTGGGGGCGGGGACGAGGGCGGGGCGGGATCGGGGCGCGTCACGGGGAGCAAAGGTATGCACTGATCGAGGCCGGGTGCCACACCTTTTGCACGGCCCCGGCGCCATGACTCAAGCGGCATGACCCGGGCGGCATGACCCAGGGCTCATGCCCCGGACGGTATGACCCCGGCGGCCGTCAACTCACCGGAGCGCCCACCGACTTGGCGTCGTCCCACACCATCCGCAGCTTCCTCGGCGCCCCGTTCAACCACTCCGGCACCCCACCCGGCGGCGCGACCGGCGCGACCTCGACATCCCGGCCGCCCATCGCCCGGTAGAAGCCCTGCGCGGCCGTGTTCTGCTCCTGCACCCACAGATGGAGGGCCGCCCCGGCCGCCCGCTCGGCGACGACCTCGGCCGCCCGGGTCAGCAGGGTCCGGCCGACTCCTGTGCGCCGCCGGCCCTGGGTGACATGCAGGTTGTCGACGAGGCTGCCCCAGCGGGCGTCGTCGTCGAGGACGACGTGCACGAACCCGACGAGATCGCGCCCCTCTCCCTCCGCGAGGAGGGTGACCCCGTGCGCGGGAACCGTCCCGAGCCGCCGCTCCCACACCTCCCGGCGGTCGGCGACGACATCACCGTCGAGGAACGCGTCGGCGTACGCGCCCCGGTAGTGCCGCCGCCAACTGTCGGCGTGCAGGCGGGCCACGCGCTCGGCGTCGTCGGGCCGGGCGGCGCGCAGAGTCGGGAAACAAGGGGTCATGCGCGGCACCGTAGGGACGAGGGCCCGGCCCGGTCCACCGGATTTTCGGCGCTGCGTCAGAAGGGCCCTATCCCACGTCGAGCACGGTGCCGTACAGGCGTGCCACGTTGATCCTGATGACGACGCGCCGCTCGGCGACCATCTCCGCGAAGAACGCGTCCTCGGCGCCCTCATCGACGAACTCCCGTGCCACGTCGAGGAGTTCGCGTCCCGCCGCGTCGCCGGGCTCGACGCTGGGGCCGACCACCTCGGCCTCCCCCTCGGCGACGGCGAAGGCGAAGTCGTCGCGCCTGACGTGCAGCGCGGCATGCGGGTCGGCGCGGTACTGGCGCGGTTTGAGCCGCCCCTCGGTCGTGGAGATCCGCAGGACGCGCCGGTCCGGGCTCCAGTCGTAGAGGACCGTGGCGAGGTGCGGGTGCCCGGTGCTGCGCACACTGGCCAGGATGCCGAACTTCCCTTCTTCGAGGATCTGTTGGAGTTCGGGCTGGGTGAGGGGGCGGGGCGCGGGACCGGACATCAGGGTTCTCCTTCTATCGATTTCTGTTGGTCTTGTCTTGCGGTCAGGCCGACAGTGCCGGTCCGGGCTTCGTCGGCGCGGGCCGTCGCAGCACCAGCAGCGCGACCACGAACGCCGCTCCGATCAGTGCGGCCCCGACGGCGAACGCCAGCCGGTACCCGTCGGTGAGCGCGACGGCCCGTGAACTCCCGTCGGCCAGCAGCGAATCGGTGCGGGATGCGGCAAGTGTGGACAGGACGGCGACGCCGAGGGCCATGCCGATCTGCTGGGTGGTGTTGAACAGGCCGGAGGCGAGCCCCGCGTCCTCCTCGCCCGCGGCGGACATGCCGAGCCCCGCGAGCGCCGGCAGCACGAGCCCGCCGCCGGAGATCAGCAGCATCACGGGCAGCAGATCGGGCACGTACGACCCCTGCACGGGCACCCGGGCGAGATATCCGAGGGCGGCCGCGAGCAGTACGAGCCCCGCGAGGAGCACCCGCCGCTCCCCGAACCGGGCCACGAGCCGCGCGGACGCCCCGAGCGAGACCGCCCCGATCATGATGGCGGCGGGCAGCATCGCCAGGCCGGTCCCGGCGGCGCCGTAGTGGAGCACCTGCTGCATGTAGAGCGCGGCGAGCACCTGGAAGGCGAACATCGCGGCGAGGGTGAGGACCTGGGTGACGTTGGCACCGGCGACGGTGCGCGAGCGCAGGATGCGCAGGGGCATGAGCGGGGTACGCGCCTTGGCCTGCCGCACGACGAACCCGGCCACCAGGATGAGCGAGCCGCCGATCAGCCCGACCGTGCGGGCCGAACCCGCCCCGTACTCCTCGATCTTGACCACGCCGTAGATGCCGAGCATCAGGCCGCCGGTGATCAGCAGCGCGCCCCACGCGTCGGCCCCGGCGCGCAGTCCGCGTCCACGGTCGGCGGGGAGCACGGGCACCGCGAGGGCGAGGACGGCGGCGCCGATGGGCAGGTTGATGAAGAAGATCCAGTGCCAGTCGAGGGCGTCGGTCAGTACGCCGCCCAGCACCTGCCCGATGGAAGCTCCGGCGGCTCCGGTGAAGCTGAACACCCCGATGGCGCGGGCCCGTTCACGCGGGTCGGCGAAGAGGGTGACGAGGATGCCGAGCCCGACCGCGGCGGCCATGGCGCTGCCGACACCTTGCAGGAAACGGGCGGCGAGCAGCACGCCGGGGCCGGTGGCGAGCCCCGCGAGGAGCGAGGCGGCGGTGAACACGGCGGTGCCCGCGAGGAACATCCGCTTGCGTCCGAGAAGGTCGCCGAGCCGCCCGGCGAGGAGCAACAGGCTGCCGAAGGCGATGAGGTAGGCGTTCACCACCCAACTCAGGCCGGTCGGTGTGAAGTTGAGGTCCTTTTGGACGGCCGGCATGGCGACGGTGACGATGGATCCGTCGAGGATGATCATCAGGGTTCCGGTGGCGATGACACCGAGGGCGAGCCAGCGGGAGCGGACCCGGGGCTCGATAGGTGCGACAGGAGCTACGCGTTCTGCGGGCACGGCGGACACGGTGGTCCTTCCGGGTCGGGCCACCACCCCCACCGGGTGACGACGACAGCATGACCGTAGCAGATAGTTTTGTTGCAGACTATATTTATCGGAACCAGTCGTGGACTACCCTGGACGCCATGACCGCCATGACTCCCGCGCCCACCCGGACCAGGCCCGACCTCTCCTACCTCCTGGACCACACCAGCCACGTGCTGCGGACGCAGATGGCGGCGGCGCTCGCCGAGATCGGGCTGACCGCGCGCATGCACTGCGTGCTCGTGCACGCGCTGGAGGAGGAGCGCACGCAGAACCAGCTGGCCGAGATCGGCGACATGGACAAGACGACGATGGTGGTGACCGTCGACGCCCTGGAGAAGTCGGGCCTCGCCGAGCGCAGGCCGTCCAGCACGGACCGGCGGGCGCGGATCATCGCGGTGACGGAGAAGGGCGCGCGGACGGCGGCGCGCAGCCAGGAGATCGCGGACCGGGTGCATGAGGAGGCGCTGGCCGCGTTCCCCAAGGGCGACCGGGAGACGTTCCTCCGCCTGATGGACCACCTGGCAACGGGCCACCTGGCCACCCCGTCCCCGAGCCCCACCCCGGCACGACGCCCGAGGCAGCGGGGCTAAAGGGTGTTGCACAGGGCCGTGTTCGGGCAGGTCGGAGCCTGTGAAGACGGTTCTTAGGACCTGTCTTCAAACTCCCGTCCGCCGGAGCTACGCGGCAGCGAACGGCAGTGGCCGGCTGTGCACCACGTCCAGCCGTGACACGGCCCGGGTCAGCACGACGTACAACCGCTCCATACCCCGCTCCTCCGCCTCCACGACGGCAGCCGGCTCGACCGCGACGACATGGTCGTACTCGAGCCCCTGGGCGTCACCCGCGCCGAGCACGGTGACCCGGGCCCCGAGCTCCTCGGGCCCGGCCGCCCCCACACCCGCCGCACCCAACGCGTCCCGTACCCGCGCCACGTCCCGCTCGGCGGCGATCACCCCGATCGACCCCTCGTACGCGAGCGCCCGCCGCACCGCCCCGACGGCCCCGTCCACCGCGTCCGGCACCGATTCGACCCGCAACTCCCCGTCGCGGCGCAGGGATCGCGCGGCCGGGACGTCGACTTCGATCCGCTCCAGCACCCGGTTGGCCAGCGCGACGACGGCGGCCGGCACCCGGAACCCGGTCGTCAGCGGCACCACCGGCGCGTTTGGCTTGCCCAGGTGTCCGAGCAGCTCGCGCCAACTCCGCGCCGCCCAGGGCGTGGTGCCCTGCGCCAGGTCACCGAGCACGGTCAGCGAACCGAAGGCCGCGCGCCGCGCGACGGACCGCGCCTGCATCGGCGACAGGTCCTGGGCTTCGTCGACGACGATGTGCCCGTACCCCTCGGGATGGTCGAGCATCCCGGCGATCTCGTCGAGCAGCACGAGGTCGGCCGCGGACCACTTGGCGGACTTGTACGAGCGCGGCGGGCGCCCCCAGAGAACGGCCCGCTGCTCCGCACCGCCCAACAGTCCCTCCGCAGCCGACGCCAACTCCCCTTCAGCCGAGAGCAGTTGACACAGCACCTCTTCGGGCCTGACCCGGGGCCAGACGGCATCCACGTACGCGCTCATCGCCCGCGAACGCCCGATCTTCTGCAGCCAGACGTTGTTCACCGCCACGCCCCGCCGCTCGGCCCGCTCCTGGATGTACCGCACGGCCCGGCTGCGCACGCGCTCCCGCCCGACGGCGTACGGCGGGTTCTCGTCCCGTGCGCTCCCCACGATCCGCCGGAGCTCCGCGACCGGCACCCGCCACCGGTACGAACCGTCCGGCACGGCCAATTCTTCGGTGACCCCGTCCGCCGAGACCCGCGCGTACAGCGCGCGCCGCAGCACGCCGGCCATCCGGACGTCGTGCTTGACGACGGCCGCGGCCTCGTCGTCGTACCCCCGCACCTCGCCGTGCGCGACGAGCTCCTCGACGGTCGACCTGCGCACCCCGCTCTCGCCGAGCGCGGGCAGCACGGCGGAGATGTAGGAGAGGAAGGTCCGGTTGGGTCCGAGGACCAGGAGGCCGGCGCGCTCGATCCGCTGCGGGAACGTATAGAGCAGATACGCCGCCCGGTGCAGGCCGACGGCGGTCTTCCCGGTGCCGGGCGCGCCCTGCACGCACAGCGACGTGGCGAGCCCTTCGCGCACCAGGGCGTCCTGCTCCGGCTGGATGGTGGCGGCGATGTCGCGCATGGGCCCGACACGGGGCCGCTCGATCTCCCCGGCGAGTATCCGGCTGCCGGCCCCGATCCCGGTCCCGATCTCCCCTGAACCCGCCTCCCCGGCTCCGAGCCGTTCGTCCTCCATGCTGGTCAGGTCGGCGGATTCGCCGAGGCTCCCCGGCGCCCAGCCGAACCGCCGCCGGATATCCACACCCTGTGGATCGTCCGCGCCGGCCTGGTAGAAGGCTCGCGAGACCGGCGCCCGCCAGTCGACCACGAGGGGCGGCGCGGCCGGGTGCTCGGTGATCCGCAGCCGGCCTACGTGATAGCTCTGGCCGGCGTGCTCGCCGGACGCCCCGAAGTCGAGCCGGCCGAAGAACAGCGGCGCCTGCGGCAGCTCCCGAAGCCCCTTGGCGCGGCTGCGCAGTTGATACCCGAGCACCTCGGCGTCGGCGCCGGACGCCGAGGCGTTCTCCCCGATGACGACCTGCTCGTCGGCGCCCTCGACCATGACGGCCAGGGCGGCGCGGCAGGCGTCGTGGAAGCGGCGTTCGGCATCGAGGGAGGCGCGACTCATCCACCCAAGATAACGTAGAAAACGTGACCGGGTTACGTTTTTTACTCAGTAACGAACCCGACGGCGCGCAAAGTAACGCACTCAGTGACGCACTCTGTGACGCGCCCAGTAACGCACTCCGTGACGTATTCCGTGACTGACTCAGCGACGCGTGGACCGCCCGTCGGCCCGAAGCCTGCTCGGCAACCCGCCCGCCAGCTGCCGGAACCCCAGCTCGGCGGCGCGCACCGCGTCGGCCTCGATCTCGTCGGCCGACTCCCCGCCCCGGATCCGCCGCACGTTCTCCTCGGCCAGAATCCGCTGCACCGCCACGATCTGTCCGGCGGCGAGCCGCGCCTCGACCGCCGCCCCGCCCAGCGCGTCGGCCAGCGCCCGCTCCGACCGCTCCTGATAGCCGTACAACCGCGCGACCAGGGACGGCGTCCCGTACAGCAGCCGCTGATACGCGAGCACCGCCGGGTGATCACACAGTCCCGTCACAGGATCGCGCTGCTCGAGACCCGCCAGAAAACGCCGCCGCAACGCCCCGAGCGGAGCCTCCCCCTGCGCCCGCCCCGCGACGGTCCGGGCCGCCTCGTCCTCGTGATCGGCGAACCGGTGCAGGACCAGGTCCTCCTTGGCCGCGAAGTACCGGAACAACGTCGGCTTGGACACCTCGGCCGCGGCGGCGACCTCCGCGACGGACACCCGGTCGTACCCCTTCTCCAGAAACAGCCGGACGGCGGTGTCGGAGAGGGTCTGACGGGTCCGCTGCTTCTTGCGTTCACGGAGGCCAGGAGCGGAATCGGGGACGGGACCGGGGACGGGATCGGAGGCGGGCGCGGGGTCGGGCTTGGTCATGGGGAGGAGGGTACGCAGACCCGGTGATGCGCGTCGGCCCGACCGGGGGGAGTTCCGGGTTCTCGATCCGGCGGGCGGCCGACGGGCAGCCACTTGTCCAGCGCGGCTGCCACCTCCCGGGCGGACGGAACGGCGCCGAGGCCCAGCGGGGCCGCCGCCCGCCGGAGAACGGAGTGCAGCTTCCGCGCCGTCGCCGCCAGAAGCACGTCCTGGCGTACGGCCGCCTCCGCCCGCGCCCCCGCCTCCCGCAGCGTGAGCGCCGACCTGATGACATCGGTGAACACCGACTGGGCCCGCTTGTAGTCGAGCAGCAGGGGAAGGTCCCGCTCGATACCCGCCACGGCACGCTTCTGGGCGCCCCGCATCGTCTCGCGCCACAGATCGGTGACCCTCCGCTGCTGCCGCTCCGGGTACCGCATCAGGTACAGATGCGTGGCCAGGTCGTAGAGGGGGTCGCCGAACATGGCCAGCTCCCAGTCGATCACCCACAGTTCGCCGGTGGGGTCGAGGATCAGGTTCTCCCGGTGCAGATCCGCGTGGAGCAGGCAGAAAGGGCGCTCGTGGACCCCTTTCACCCGCTCCCGCAGGTGCTTGAAGGCCATCTCGGTGACTCCGAGGTCTTCGAACAGCCCGCCGTACTCGTCGTGGTGGCACTGATAGACGTCCACCTCGGTGAACCGGATGAGCCGCTCCAGGAACTCGGCCGAGTCCCCGTCGTCCGGCCTGTCCTTCGGTTCGCACCTGCGTTTCAGAGCCAGCGTCCACGGCCGGATCGCCGCCAGCTCCCGGAAGACCTCCATGATCTGCTCGACCATGGCCCCCGGCACCGCCGTTCCGGCGCCGTGGCGCGAGCCCAGGGTCTCCCCTTCGACGAAGCGCTGCAGCCGAACGCCCTTGGCCTTGATGAGTTCCGGTACGCGGGTGACACGCCCGCGCAGGGAGCCGACGAGTTCCTCTTCCGATTCGAAGCACCGCCGGTCGAACCAGAAGAGGCCCTCCCGCGGCTCCCGGCACTTCCAGCGGATCCGCTCGGCGTTCGGGTCGGGGGCGGCCAGGGAGATGACGTAGGTCTCATGGTGATAGCCCTTGAGCGGGCCTTCGATCTCCGGCTCGCTCTCCGGCTCGCTCCAACTCAGCGCCCCGGCTCTGCGCCGGGCCTCCGAGGTCACTTCCCATGCCATCGCGGTTTCTTCCAACTGAACCTGTACCCGTGCCACATCGATGCTGGAGCACGCTACCCCCTGGCACCGGCCTCACAGGCACGAACACCTGCCCAGGCGTCGGGGACAGCTCTGACGAGGTGACGAATGGGCCGTGTGTGCGAGTGGTTCGCGGCCCCGTTCCCACGCTCTCCGTACGCAGCACTCGTCGCTCAGGCCTGATCCCTGGCCACGTGATCCCAGATGCCGTCGAACATCAGCTGCTCGGCCTTGACGAAGGCCGCCTCGTAGCCCCGGTTCTGCGCGTCGAAGACGAACATGGGCGTGTCGAACCCCTCCACGTCGCACAGCGGCACCGGGTTCGCGCCCTTGTACTCGTCGATCTCCCGCAGGAATCTTCCCGGAATGTAGTGGCCGACGAGCGCCTCCCGCCGGTTGAGGAGGTACGCCTTCCGGCTCGGCGTGCCGAGGGTGTAGCGGAAGTCGACCCGGGCGTCGATGCCGGTGCGGCGCAGACCCGCGATGTTGCTCGCGAGGACGGTGGTCTGGGCCTCCCGCTGGGCGCGGCTGCGCTCCTTGACCGCCGCGTCCAGCTGCTCGTCGTGGCCCCAGCCCTGGTCGGGCGAGGGGTAGTCGAAGTCCTGGTCGAGGCGGGGCAGCAGCACCCGCAGACGCACCGACTCCGGCCGCTCGTCACCCTCGTAGACCCGGCGCAGGGGCTCCCCCAGCGCCGTCATCAGCGTCTCCGCCGTCAGACAGGCCACATCCACCCGCACCCGCGGCTCCCCGAACGCCGCCACGAGCCGCGGTCCGAGAATGCTCCGGGCCGCGCGGGAGCCGCCGGCGTGCGGGGTGGTCGGCGCCGCCGCCACCACGGGCGGGCTGCCCTTGCTCACGTTGGTCAGCAGGCCGTCCGCCTGGAGGCGCTGCAGCGCGTGCCGGACCGCGCCGCGCTCCACACCGAACTCCTCGGAGAGCGCGGCCTGCGTGGGCAACCGGTCGCCCGCCTTGAGCAGACCGGCGCTGATGCGCTCCCGCAGGGCGCCGGCGATCTCGGCGGCAGTGGCCTTGGGGTTGGCCTTGGGGTTGGCCTTGGAGGTGGGGGGTTCTTTGTGGTTCACCGCGACGCTCTCCCGTCCCGCCATGCCAAGTTCCGTCAACCCTACGGCAGTTGGCTGCCAACTCCACCCGGCCTGCGCTCGGGAACTGAAGAGCCGCAGGTCAGGAGGGGGCCCGGAGGGCGGTCAGGATCAGCTCCAGGGAACCGATCACATGCTGTGCCCCGGCGTCCCGCAGCAGCCCCGCCTTGCGTTCATGACGCGCGTAGCCCAGGAAGGCGACGCCCGCGGCCTGCGCCGCGTAGAGGTCCGTGGGGGTGTCCCCGATCATGAGAGCGCCGCTCGGAGCCGCGCCCATGGCCCGCAGCGCGCGGTTGAGGCAGTACGGATCCGGTTTGAGGAGCCTGAGGTTCTGGCCGCGGCCGTAGATGTGCGGCTCGAAGCACGCGGAGAGGCCGCGGCTCTCGATGTAGCGCCGCGCCGCCTCGGGCGAGTTGTTGGTGGTGATGGCGAGCCGCGCGCCGACCGCGGTCCAGGTGCGGATCAGCGGGTCCGCGTACTCGGTGGGCCAGGCCGAGCGGACGGCCCGCAGCTCCTGCGCGGTGAGACGTTTCTCCATCTCGATGACGAGGTCGCTCTCCGGACGCTGGTTCCCGAGGCTGCGCAGCGCGATGTGCGGGTCCTCGTCGGTGCGCTCCGCCGGGGTCAGTGTCTCGCCCAGGCCCTGCGCGTCCAGCCAGTGGACCTGCTCGCGCGCGATCATCGGCGCCGGCCACCCCGCGAACAGCCGGCAGATCGGCCCGTCGAAGTCGAAGAGCACATGCCGTACTCCCCCGACCAGCTCGGCCAACCGGTCCGACTCGCTCAACTCCCGCTCAGTCACGCTCTCTTCGGCCACCGAATCGGTCTGCTTCGTCGCGTCTGAAGTCACTAGGAGAGTGTGAGGTCGGACGTGATGGTTTCCCAGAGGGCGGTGAACCACTTCTGCGACTCCTCCACGAACGCCCGGTCCCGGTGGCCCGCGCGCCTCTCGAAGGAGAACAGGAGGGCCTGGGACCCGGTGGCGGCGTACATCTCCAGCTTGGTGCCGCTGTCGATCTCCTCCTCGCGGCGCGTGACCATGTAGTACGAGAGGAGCGCCTCCGCGTCGTTGAGCAGGTAGAGCTTGACCGGGGGCGTGAACGGCAGGGCGCGGAAGGTGACCTGGACGTCGATGCCGTGGGAGGAGCGCAGGGAGCGGAGGTTGTGCCGCAGGACCTGGCCCTGTGCGTTGCGGGTGGAGAGCCACCGCTGGTGGACCGCCGCGTCGTCGGCCCGGTCGGTGCTGTCCGTGTCGTCGGGGACCGGGACCGGGAAGGCCAGGCTGATGTCGCGCCCCGGCAGCAGGATGCGTACGTCGATGGACTCGGGGCGCATCCGGCCCTCATGAATGAGGCGCAGCGGCTCGCCGAGGGCCAGCATCAGGGTCTCGGAGGTCATGCAGACGGCGTCGATGCGCACCTTGGGCGAGGTGAACGCCTCCACCAGGCGGGGGGCCAGCGCGACCATGGTGGGCTGTGGTTCGTCGCGGCCCGGGTTCGACGTGGCGATGCGCGGTGGGCTGCCCTTGCTTACGTTGCTCAACAGGCCGTCGGACTGCAGGAGTTGCAGGGCTTGGCGGACTGTGCCGCGCTCCACGCCGAACTCGTCGGCGAGTGTGGCCTGGGTGGGCAGCCGGTCGCCGGCCTTGAGCCGGCCGGCCCTGATCCGCTCCCTCAGGTCGTCGGCGATCTCCTGAGACGAGAGCCTTCTGCGGCCGTTCAACGTCGCGTCTGCCATGTCAGCCATGTCTGCCACGCTCTCCTGGGTCACAACCAAACGCTACAACTCCCGTTCATTTGGCGGCAGTTGTCGTTGGCTTGTTTATTTCTGGCGACCAAGTGGGGACAACCATAGTGCAGTTGGTGACCAACTTGGCGCAAGGTGGCCAAGGATGGCGACCCGGCGGACCAACCAGCACGGCCAGTACTGACCAGTTCCACCGACGCCACAGCCGCAGCCGTGGCCGATGCAGGAGGAAACGTCATGGCCTTCCTGAGCCTCCTCTCCGCGGTGTTCGTGATCACCCTGGAGCAGCTCGTCCAATGGCATTACGGGCCGGCCGGCATCGCCGGTCTGCTCCTGCTGACCATCGGCGCCAAGGCCAGAAACGCCACGTGCAGTTCCATCGGCGGCGTCCTGCTCGCGATCATGGTGGCCGGTCCGGCGCTGCACTGAGAACCGCGGGCGACAGCTTCCGCCGGGCCGTTACGAATTCAGGTTCAGGTCCGTACTGATCGTGTTCCAGAGGCTGTTGAACCAGAGGTGGGACTGCTCCACGAACGTCGTGTCGCGCAGCCCCGACCCGTGCTCGAACGCGAACAGCGTCTGCCGCAGGCCCTGCGCGTCGTAGACGTCCACCTGCTCGTGGTCGAGCTGCTCGCCGCGCCGGGTCAGCGTGTAGTAAGCGAACAGCGCCTGGGCGTTGTTGAGCAGGTACAGCTTGACCGGCGGCGTGAACGGCAGCGCGCGGAACGACACCTGTACGTCGATGCCGTGCGTGGCGCGCAGGGCCAGCAGGTTGTGCCGCAGCACCTGCCCCTGCGCGTTGCGCTGCTCCAGCCAGTTGCGCCGCAGCCTGCCGCCCGTCACGCCGTCCGCCCCCACCGCCGCGTCCGCCGGCGCGGGGAAGGCCAGGTCGATGTCCCGGCTGGGCAGCAGCACCCGCACCCGCACCGTGGCCGGTTTTATACGGCCCGCGTGGATGAGGCGAAGGGGCTCGCCCATGGCGAGCGTCAGCGAGACCGCTGTCAGACACAGAGCGTCGATCTCCACCTCCTGCCGCCGGAAGGCGGCCGAGACCTTCTGGGACAGCGCCACCATCGTCGGCTGCGGGGGCGCGCCCGGCCCGTCGAACGCGGCCCGCGTGTTCTCCACGACGGTGGCCGGGCTGCCCTTCGAGACGTTGGCCAGCAGGTGTTCGGACTGCAGAATGCCCAGCGCCTGACGTACGGCGGAGCGCTCCACCCCGAAGTCGTCCGCCAACTGCGCCTGCGTGGGCATGCGCTGGCCGGGACGAAGGAGCCCGGACCGAATCCGGGCGCGCAGCTCATCAGCCACTTCGCGGTACGTCCACTGCGCCCGCTGCGGCCGGCTCCGTCCATTGACGGCGGCATGCTCCCCGTTCACAGCCGAACACTACAACTTCCCGCCATCTTTGGGGAGTTGAGGAGAAGGTGGTTATGAGTCGCGTTAGCGGAGATAAGTATCTGTGAGTTGGTGACCAACTTGAGCGACATGGCGGACAACCTCGGGGGTTGGCGTCGGTCACACAGGTTGGTCTACGTCACCGAAATGTCGGATGAGTTGGTCACCGCTCGAACCCGAAGGAGGTACGTCCTCATGCCGGTCCTCGCCATCCTCATCGCCGCTCTCGCCATCGGATTCGAGCAGCTCGTCCAGTGGAAGTACGGCCCGATGGGCATTCTCGCCTTCGTCGTGCTCTCCATCGGACTCAAAGCCAAGAACACCATGCTCAGCGGCGTCGGGGCGGTCGTCCTCGTCATGCTGCTGGCCCAGAGCGGCTGACCGGGCTCTCCTCCGGAGGGGAGCCGGGAGCCCGGTCGGTCGAGCACCTCCTACGTACGTCCCGCGCCACGTACATGAGCACGCCGCGATCAGAAGATGTCGGGGCACCACGGCCGCCGCGGCGTACGCAACAGGGCGTCGGCAACGGCGGCGGCGCCCGCCTCCTCCTCCACCAACCGCCCCAGGGCGGCCAGCCGCACCGCGGACGCGTCGCCCAGCCAGAGCGCCCCCAACTCGCTTACGCCGACAGTGAGTTGGGGTGCGGCATCGCTCGGCTCACAGACCGCCCCCTCGGGTGCGGCCGCCAGCCGGAACCGCCCTCCGGCGAGCCCCGCCGGGTCCCGTACCTCCAGGACCAACTCCCCGCTCGCCGTGTACGACCGCGCCTCCAGGGCCCGTACGACATCCAGGATCCGCACCCACAGGAAGTCGGCCTGCGTCACGATGCGGGCGGCGCGCGGGTCGGGCAGCAGGTGCGGCACCAGGTCGTCGGTGGCGCGGCCGCCGGTCCTGACGGCCGTGACCCAGTCGACCGAGCAGACGTAGGTCCACAACGCCCGCTCGGCCGCCGGGGTGACCCCCGTCAGCCTCAGCACCTGCGCCGTGTTCCCCGGCATCTTGCGCTCGCTCCAGTGGCCGTCGAACCGGTACACGACCAGCCCCTCCACCTCGCCCCGCGCATTGCGGTACACGGCGTGGAAGGGCTCGGCCCAGGTGTCCTCGGGCGTCTGCCACAGGCCCGTCTCGTACTCCCACCAGAAATCGTCACGGGAGACGACACCGGCGACCCGGGCGCGCAGCCGCTCGTGCAGCTCGGGCCCGATCTTGCGCACCTCTTCGGCGTCGGCCAGGTCGATCCGGCCGCCGTCGTCCGGGCCCGACCACCGCGGGTCGAGACCGGCCCGCACCACGTCGATCTCCCACTCCGTACTGGTGGCGGCGGGCCCGAACCCGTACCGCCCGTAGATCCGGTACTCGGCGGCGATCAGCGTCGCCGCGACGTCCCCGCGCTCCTTCGCCTCGGCGAGGTCCGCGGCCATCATGCGGCTGAGCAGGCCGCGGCGGCGGTGCGTCGGGCTGACCGTGACGTTCGTGACGGCGTCGGTGGGGACCGTGGCGCCGCCGGGGACGCTGAGCTCCTGCGCGAAGGAACGGAAGGTGGCGACCTGCCGCATACCGTCGCCACCGCCCGCCGGGGCGAAGGCCGCCCGGGTGCGGGCGAGGTCGAAATGGGCGAGGCGCTTGGCAGCCGTCTCCGGCGACTCGGCCGGAGAGCGCAGAAACCCGGTATTGAGAGCACGGCACCACGCGGGCAGCTCGTCCTCGGTGATGGACCGTACGTCGATGTTTCCGGACCGTACGTCCATGTCTTCGGACCGTACGTCGATGTCTTCGGTGGCGCGGCTGGTCATGAACCCACGCTAGGCCTGGCGGCGGGGGTTGTCGCCCGGATTCTCGCCGGGTGCGGCCGCCCCCACCACCGGGGCCCGGTGTCAGCCGTTCAGCAGGTCGGCGACCTGTGCCTCGCCCTCCCGGTAGCGGCGCGCGATCTCCGCGCTGCAGTCGTCCGCCGTGCGCTGCAGGAGCTGCCGGCGCCGCGAGACCTGCCGCTCGTAGCGGACGAGGCGCCCCATGGCCGCGTGCAACTCACCGTCCGTACGGGCCGCCAGGTCCGAGAGCTCGACCTCGGAGAGCATCTCGGCGGCGAGGCGCCGGAACTCCTCGCTGTGCGGGGTGCCCAGCGTGACGTGCCGGGCCGACGACCGCTGCCGCGTCGGCTGGTCGCGCAGAATCTCCGAGAGCCGGTCCACGACGGGCGACTCCGGGTCACGGCGCCCGCCCAGCTCGGCCCGCAGGATGTCGATACGGCCCTGGAGCAGCCGGCGCACGTAACTCAGGTCCGCCTCGTCCTGCTGCGCGTCGCGGCGCACCCGGCGCAGCTCGGGCAGGCGCAGGCCCGACAGGTCGTGCTCGGGGACGGCCGGCAGCGCGGGGCCGCCGATGCGCTGCGCGGGCGGCCGGGCCATCGAAGCGACCCGGCCGGTGTGCGTCAGGGAGACAGGATCCCCGGGCCGGCCCGTACTCGATGTGTGGCTCATGGCGTGAGCATCCATGGTCTGCTTACCGTCCCCTCGGCCGGACTGACGCCGCGCGCCACCGGCGCACCACGTGTGAGCATGGTGCCACTCCTGGTGCCCGCTCTGTGCGCGAGTACCCCATATCCGCCCCGGATGGGGGGTTGATGGGGGGTTCGGGAACCGGCCGGGGAGCACGGCATGATGGCCGTATGCGAGCAGTGGTACAGCGAGTGGACGGCGCGAGCGTCGTCGTGGACGGCGACGTGGTCGGCGAGATCAAGGGCGAGGGCCTGTGCGTCCTCGTCGGGGTCACGCACGAGGACACCAAGGAGAAGGCGGCCCAACTGGCCCGCAAACTCTGGTCGGTGCGGATGCTCGCCGACGAGAAGTCGTGCAGCGACATCGCCGCGCCGCTGCTCGTGATCAGCCAGTTCACGCTCTACGGCGACGCCCGCAAGGGCCGCCGCCCCACGTGGAACGCGGCGGCGCCGGGTGACCTCGCCGAACCGCTGGTCGACGAGGTCGTGGCGCAGTTGCGGGCGCTCGGCGCGACCGTGGCGACGGGCCGGTTCGGGGCGCAGATGCGGGTGTCCCTGACGAACGACGGCCCGTTCACGGTGCTGCTGGAGATGTAGCCCCGGAATTTTCTGGCCCGGGCCTTACGGCTCGACGACCACTTCCTGTGCCGCCGCCGTGGTCTCCGCCATCAGCTCGGCGTCCAGCGGCACGTTCCGCTTCACCAGCGCGAGGGCGATCGGGCCGAGCTCGTGGTGGCGTACGGACGTCGTCACGAAGCCGATCTTCCGGCCGTCGGAACCATCCGCCGCGAGCCGCACCTCGGCGCCGTGCGGCGGCAGGTGCACCTCGCTGCCGTCCAGGTGCAGGAAGACGAGGCGGCGCGGCGGCTTGCCCAGGTTCTGCACGCGGGCGACGGTCTCCTGCCCGCGGTAGCAGCCCTTCTGCAGGTGGACGGCCGAGCCGAGCCAGCCCAGCTCGTGCGGAATGGTGCGGTGGTCGGTCTCGAAGCCGAGACGCGGCAGGTGCCGCTCGACCCGCAGCGCCTCGTAGGCGAGCAGCCCGACCGCCGGACCGTTCTCCTTCGCGTACGACTCCAGGTCGCCGCGCGGCAGGAAGAGGTCACGCCCGTACGCGGTCTCGCGCACGGTCACCCCGTCGGGCACCGGCGCGATGGACCCGGCGGGCAGGTGCACGACGCCGAACTCGCCGGTGGCGTCGGCGACTTCGACCCGGTAGAAGAACTTCATCGACTCCAGGTACGCGACGAGGGCGTCCTGCGTACCCGGCTCCACGTGCGCCCACGTCGTCGTACCGTCGTCGACGAGGTAGAGGGCGTGCTCGATGTGGCCGTTGGCGGAGAGGATCAGCGCCTCGGTCGACTGCCCCGGGGGCAGGTCGGTGACGTGCTGGGTCAGCAGCAGGTGCAGCCAGGCCAGACGGTCGTCGCCGGTGACCGTGAGCACGCCGCGGTGCGAGAGGTCGACGACGCCCGCACCGTCGGCGAGGGCACGCTGCTCGCGGAACAGGTCGCCGTAGTGCGCGGCGACGCCTTCGTCCACGCCCTCACCGGGGACGGCGCCGGGCAGGGTCAGCAGGGGGCTGCTCGTTGAATGTCGCTGCATGTTCACCCACACTACGACGAGCGGCCGGACCCGCTTATTCCTGCGCGGCCTCGTGTTCCTTCTCCTCGGTGCACTTCTCGCACCGGCCGAAGATCGCGAAGTGCTTCAGGTCGGTGTCGAAGCCGAACTGGGCACGCAGCTTGGCGGTGAACTCGGCCGCCACGTCGACATCGGCCTCGATCACGTTCGTACAGTCCCGGCAGACCATGTGGATGTGGTGGTGCCGGTCGGCCAGGTGGTACGTGGGCGCGCCGTGGCCCAGATGCGCGTGCGAGACGAGCCCGAGCTCCTCCAGGAGCTCAAGGGTCCGGTACACCGTGGAAATGTTGACCCCCGACGCGGTCCTGCGCACTTCGCACAGGATGTCGTCGGGGGTCGCGTGCTCCAGGGTGTCCACGGCCTCGAGAACAAGCTGGCGCTGCGGCGTCAGCCGGTAGCCGCGCTGCCGCAGATCGCTCTTCCAGTCGATTCCCTCGGTGCTCACCACACCGACGAGTCTACCGACCGGGCCCAGGGCCTACCGGAAGAAAGTTCCGGGCCTGCCTGAGGAAGCTCCGGGACTACTTGAAGAAGGCGATGCCGTCGTCGGGCATGTCCGGGAGGTTGCGCGCCATCTCGGCGACGTCCTCCGGGGAGACGACCTTCTTGAGCTGGGCCGACATGTAGGGGCGCAGCGGAACCTCGGGGGTCTGCTTCTCGCCGACCCACATGAGGTCGCCCTTCACGTAGCCGTACAGACGCTTGCCGCCGCTGTACGGGCCGGAGGCCGCGGTACGGGCGATCGCGTCGGTGGCCAGGTCGATCTGCGGCTTCTTGTCGGCCAGCTCGCCGTACCAGACCTCGACGACGCCGTCGTCACGGACCATGACGACCTCGACCTTGCGGTCTTTGTCGATCCGCCAGAATCCGGCCTCGGACTCCAGCGGCCTGACCTTGTTGCCGTCGCTGTCGAGGACCCAGCTGTGCGAGTGGAACTCGAGGAAGTCCCGCCCGTCGTGGGTGAAGGAGACCTCTTGGCCGAAATTGGCCTTCTCGGCGCCCGGGAAGTCGGTGACGCCGGCGCCCGCCCAGTCGCCCAGGAGGAACGCGAGCGGGACGAGATCGGGGTGCAGGTCGGACGGGATCTGGATCATGAGCGGTTCAGACGTCTCTCGGTGGACGGTCGGGACGGTCGTACGGGGGTCAGCGCTGGCCCTGGTACAGCTTCTTCACGGTCAGACCGGCGAAGGCGAGAACGCCGACGCAGACCAGGACAAGGAGAGCGGAGAAGAAGGCCTCAAGCACGGATGCTCCTCGGTGAGCGGTACTAAGCGGTACTGGCGGATCGATGCGGTTACAGAGCCGGGCCCCACTCTAGTCGGGTGGGGCCCGGTGCTCTCGGCGAGGTCCGCCGGTGGGGTCACACGTCTCAGCCGAGCAGCTGGTTCTGCAGGACGACCGTCTGCCGGAAGGGGATTTCGGCCACCCCGCCCCGGCCGGACTGCACGACGAGGGCGAGCACGTCACCGGACTGGATGTAGGCCTCGCGGACCTGCTCCTTGCCGTACGGCTTCTGCTCGTCGTAGACGTGCAGCGAGGTGAAGGGCACCTCGGTGCCCTCGCCCGTCCACTCGTAGTTCTCCTCCACGTCGGCGGCGTCGACGAGAGTGGCCCCGTTGTCGGAGACGGCGTTCTCGTGCTCGCGGGCGAACGCGGCGGTGTCGAACCGCAGCAGGTAGACACGGGTTCGGGTGCCGTCGGGCATGGTCCAGCCGCGGGCGGTGACCTGCCGCAGTCCCCCCTCCTTGGCGGACAGGCCCAGGTCGGAGCGGCCGTCCTCGGCGTACGCCGCGAGATACGCGGAGGTGGACAGCCAGCCGTCCTGGCCGGCGAGCGCCTTGTCCTCCGTCGCGCCCTTCGGGGCGGGCAGCACCAGTTGGCGCAGGTCGGCGAAGTGCTCCTCGCGGGCGTTGCTGTCGGCGAACGCGGCCGGGGCGCCCGAGGGCAGCGGCGGCAGCGCGAGCGCCGGGTACTCCCAGCGGCCGTCCTCCTGCGTGGCCAGACCCGGCAGATCACCGCGGGTCTGCTGCGTGACGCCGTACGCGGCACCGGCGCCGACGGCCCCGAACACGACGACGGCGGCGGTCCAGCGCAGCACGGCCCGCAGCACCCGGCGGTCCCTCTTCACCGGTACGGGCGCGGGCACGGTCAGGGGCTGCGGCTGGAGCGCCGCGTCGGCCTGCTCCGGCACCTGGGTCACCTGGGTCATACGGATTCTCCCCGCGACGAGATGTGGTCGAGCTGCTGGGCGAGGAGCGTGGCGACGGCCCCGCTGTCGATGGACCTCGGGCCGTACGCGGTGACGGACACCAGCAGGTCGTCCTCGTACGCGCTGCACATCAGCAGATCGAGCTTGGTGTCCTTGTCCCGAGGCGCGCGGAAGCAGTCCGCGTTGCGGTGCCCCTTGATCTTCGGGCCCTTGGTGAAGACGCCCAGCGCACGCAGGAACTCGGACTGGAACGACTTCAGGTTCCGGCCGGCCTGGCGGTTCTGCATCTGGGCGAGCTGGACCTCGACGACGAGGTCGACGTCCTGCGCGGAGTAACTGCGCATCGCGAGCCCCTTGAGCCGGAGCTTGTCGATGGACCGGCGCTGGGCGTCGCGCTGGCGGGCCGGGAGATCATCGGCGCCCTTCTTGAGCCGGGCCACCGCCTCCTTGGCGCCGATCGCCTTGTCGTTGCCGAACTCGTCGATGTCGGGGCCCGGCATGTAGCGGTCGGGCATCGGGAGCAGCCGCGAGCGCAGGTCGGACTCCTTGGCGTCGCCGCCCGCGCTCTGCTTGTGCGCCTTCGGCCGGCCCCACACCTTCGTGGAGACCGTACGGTCGGCGTCCCGCACCTTCGTGACGGTGAAACCGGTACCGCCCGCGACGGCGAGGACGACAGTGCAGGCGACGACAACAGCGGGCCACCGCCGCCGACGACGGGCTGTCTGCTGGAACTCGGGCGTCGGCGGGAGCTGCGGCATCGGCGGGAGCTCGGGGGCCGCGGGGTCCGGTGCGTGGGTGGGCGGCTTGGGTGTCTGCGGAGTCTCAGGCGTCTGCGGAGTCTCGGACGTCTGCGGAGTCTCAGGCGTCTGCGGGGTCTCAGGCGTCTGCGGGGTCTCAGGCGTCTGCGGGGTCTCAGGCATCCGCGGGGTCTCGTCGCTCACAGGCGCTCCAGCTGCCGCTTGGCGAGGTCCATCGCGGTCTTCTTCGAGATCGGCTTGGTGTCGTAGAGCCAGATGTCCATGACGATGTCGCCGCGTGCGGCGAGCGCCCTGGCCTCGTACAGCGGCAGATAGCCGGCCTTGGTCTTCGGGTGGTCGAAGACGTAGACCCGGCCCATGGAACTGCCCGGGATGGGCTCACCGTCGTTGCCCGCCCAGCTGTCCAGCTGCATATAGCTCTGCTGGCCGCTGAGGAAGTCCCGGGAGCCCAGCTCCTCGGCGTCCCGGAACTGGATGAGGTGGGACTCGCCGGACGACTGCCCCTTCTTCCAGGCGGTCAGCGCGGCCCTTCGGAAGGACGAACCGGAGAGGTCGGTGAACATCTCGTCCGGCTCTTCGAAGTGGTTGGCGTAGCCGTACTGGTCCATCCAGCCCTGCACGGAGTCCGACTTCTGGGCGCCCGCGGGGCGCGGCACGAGCAGCTTGCGCAGGTCGCCGTCCGTCTTGACACGGTGGTCCCGGGCGACGGAGAGCGGCTCGACGGCCTTGCCGCCCTTGGCCTGCGACAGGGACTGCTGGGCGAGTGGCGGCAGCGGATCGGGGTCGCGGCCGGCCTGCACGACGTACCCCGTGCACACCCCGGCAACGACACCGAGCACGGCGGCGCAGGCGATGAGCAGGGTGGTGCGGCCCCGGCGGCGTGCCGGGCGGACTGTTTCGGGTGCCGCCTGTGATGCCTCGGGCATCCCGGGTATCAATTGTGGCGCCTCGGGCGACAGTTCCGGCGCCTCGGGCACCGACTGCGGCTCCACAGGCGGCGCCTCTGGCGCCGTTTGCGGAGTTTGTACGTGATCCAACGGGTCCCCCCACGGAACTCGACGCGCGAATTCCATATCCGCGCGCACAAGAGACCCATGAGGACCCGTGGTGGTTGCATGGAATCCGGTAACGAAAGCGCTTCGACCGGGTCGTCGCGGCGGTCGGATCGCCGAGCTCAGATCTCCGCCAGGTCGAGTCCCGCCAACTGGGCCCGGCTCGCCACCCCGAGTTTGGGGAACGCCCGGTACAGGTGGTAGCCGACCGTCTTCGGGCTGAGGAACAACCGCGCGCCGATCTCCTTGTTGGTCATGCCGGTCGCCGCGAGCCGCACGATCTGCAGTTCTTGCGGGGAGAGCGCGTCCAGCGCCGACGTCGCCTCGCCGGACGTCCCCGGATCGCCGGTGGCGCGCAGCTCGGCGCGGGCCCGCTCGGCCCAGGGCCTGCCGCCGAGCCGCTCGAACGCCTCTGCGGCGGACCGCAGATGAGCCCGGGCCTCCGTCTTGTGCCGTTCGCGGCGCAGCCGTTCGCCGAACAGAAGCCGGGTGCGGGCCGCTTCCCAGGGCCGTCCGCTGTCGGCGTGCAGCCGCACGGCGGCGGTGAACAGGGCGTGCGCGCGGCCCCAGTCGTCCTCCACGAGTGCGCGGCAGCGGTGCAGCACGGCGTCCGCCCAGACCTGACCGGCCGCCTCGGCCCAGGACGCGAAGCGGGCGAGCGGCTCCTGCGTCGGGTCGCCGGTGCGGGCAGCGGCCTCGATCCAGTCGGGCGCCGCGTACACGCTCTGGATCTGGCGGCGGGCCGGACCCGCCTGTGCCGAGGCGAGGCGCTGCAGGGCGCCCGCGGCGTCGCCACGCCCCAGGTCGGCGAGGGCGAGGGCCCAGCCGGCCCAGGCGAGGCTGTTGACGATGCCGGTGGAGTCGTAGTGATCGTGGCAGTGGGCGGCGCGGCGCCGGGCCTCGTCGAGGTCGCCGCGGACGGCCGCGAGCCAGGCGAGCATGCCGTGCAGGTAGCCGCCGCGGTGCGGTTGCCCGGTGTCCGCCGCCAGGCGCAGTCCCTCGGTGGCGGTGGCCGCCGACGCCCGGAACCGACCCAGGTACAACTCGCTTGCCGCCAGCGGGAGGTGGGCGAGCGGCAGCCAGCCCAGGTCTCCCTGGGCCCGGCACTGGTCCGCCACGTCGGCGGCGATCTCGCGGCCCGCCTCGAAGTCGCCGATCAGGCCCGCGACGAACGCCGCGTTGATGCGCAGGGCGCGCGGCGCCGTCACCTCGGCCCGGCCGTGCGCGACCAGCGGCCGCATCACCGGCACGGCCCGTGCGGGCCCCTGTTCCAAGAAGACGGCGGCGCCCTGCACCGCGGCGACGGCCGGGCCGAGCCCGTCGGCGGGCGTGCGGGCGAGCGCCGTGAGCCGGTCGGCGCAGCCGCGCAGCCGCTCGGGGTCACCGAGCTGCCAGGCGTTGCGGGCGGCGTCAACGAGCAGCATGCCGGCCTCCGGTCCACCGTCCAGCGTGTCCGCGCCCCGCACCAGCAGGTCATGCGCCTGGCCCGGCTCTCCCTCGTCGAACGCGGCGCGGGCCCGCAGTGCGTACAGCCGGGCCCGGGTGTGCGGCTCGCCGATGGCGGGCCCTGCCTCCCGGGTGAGGGCGCGGGCCCGCTCGGGCAGGCCCGCGTCGGCGGCGGCCTGCGCGGCGTCGACGAACCGGCGGGCCTTCAGCGCCGGGTCGGTGGTGAGGGCGGCGGCGCGGGCGAGGGCGGCGCTGGTGCCCGCGTGGCCGCCCTGGGCGTGGGCCCGGACCGCTGCCCGTGCCAGCGCCTCGGCGGTCTCGTCATCGGGCCCCGTCGCGGCCAGCGCCCGGTGCCAGGCCTGCCGGTCCGGGTCGCTGGTCAGCGCGTCGGCCAACTCGCTGTGCACTTGGACCAGTTCACCGTAGGCCGCGGTGTGCAGAATGGCGCTGCGCATCAGCGGGTGCCCGAACTCCAGGCGCCCCGTGACACCCCGAAGCCACACCAGGCGTGCCCGCTCGGCCTCCTGGAGCGGGGCACGCCCGGCCACCCTCTCGATCACGGCAAGGTCCCCGCTGCCCTCCGCCGCCGCGACGAGCAGAGCCCGGCGTGCGATGACCGACAGGCCGGTGACGCGCGCCGCGTACGCGTCTTCCAGGCGGCGCGGCAACGGCACCGGCGCCTCCTCCGAGGCCAGCTCGCCTATTCGTGCGGGCAGTTCGCGTAAGGCCAGCGGATTTCCCGCGCACTCGGCGACCACCCTGCCGCGGACCGCGCGGGGCAGATCCGGTGCGGACCGGTCCAGGAGCCGCCCGGCGCTCGCCCCGTCCAGTGCGGCCAAGCGCAGCGAGGGCAGCCCCGGCGGATTGAAGCCGTGTCCGAGCCGTGCGCCGAGAAGCAGTACGACCCCCTCGGCGGCGAGTCTGCGGGCCGCGAACAACAATGCCTGCGCGGAGGCGTGGTCGAGCCAATGGGCGTCGTCCACGACACACAACACCGGCCGTTCCGCGGCGAGTTCCGCGAGCAGCGACAGGGTGGCGAGACCGGTGAGCAGCCGGTCGTCACCTCCGTCCGCATGGAGGCCGAAGGCCCCGCGCAGCGCGTCCGCCTGCCGTACGGGCAGCGCCGCGATCCGGTCGAGCACCGGGCTCAGCAGCAGATGCAGCGAGGCGAACGGGATCTCCGCCTCCGTCTCGATACCGGTGGCCCGCACCACGCGCATGCCGTACGTACCCCGGGCGCGCTCGGCCGCATAGTCGAGGAGAGCCGTCTTGCCGATACCCGGGTCGCCCCGCATCACGAGCACCCCGCTGCGCCCGCCGACCGCGTCGCCGAGCAGCCCGTCGAGCCGCTCTTGTTCCACGCCGCGCCCGTACAACTCCCCGCCCCCACTGCTCATGCGGCAGATCCTAGGCACATGTCCGATACCCGTGCCGGGCCCGGCGCACGAAGCTCTCGGGCATGGAAACCTCAGCGGGCGCGTCCGTCGTCCTCGACCACGTCACGCACCGCCATCCCGGCGGTGACATCCCGGTGACCGCGCTCGACGACGTGTCGGTCACCTTCGGACACGGCACGTTCACCGCCGTCATGGGCCCGTCCGGGTCCGGCAAGACGACGCTGTTGCAGTGCGCGGCCGGACTCGAACGCCCGGCGACCGGACGGGTGTTGGTAGCGGGGCATGATCTGGCACGGCTCAGCGAGCGCAGGCGCACACTGCTGCGCCGCGACCGCATCGGGTTCGTCTTCCAGTCCTTCAACCTGCTGCCGTCGCTGACCGCCGCGCAGAACGTCGCGCTGCCGCTACGGCTCGCGGGCCGCCGCCCCGACGCGGTCCTGGTCCGCCAGGGCCTGGCCGCCGTAGGCCTCGCAGACCGGGCGGGGCACCGGCCGTCCCAGCTCTCGGGCGGTCAGCAACAACGCGTGGCCCTGGCCCGCGCCCTGGTGACCCGGCCCGCCGTGCTGTTCGCGGACGAGCCGACCGGCGCGCTCGACGCCTCGACGAGCCGGGAGATCCTCCGGTTGATGCGCACCCTCGTCGACCGGTACGCCCAGACCCTCGTCATGGTCACGCACGATCCGCTCGCGGCGGCCTGCGCCGACCGGGTCCTGTTCCTTGCGGACGGCCGTCTGAGCGGAGAAATCACGGACCCGACCCCGGACACGGTGACGGCCCGCATGCTGCACCTGGAGGCGGCATGCTGACTCTCGCCCTGAGCACCCTCCGTACCCGCTGGGCCTCGCTCGCCGGCTGCTTCGTCGCGCTAGCCCTCGGTACGTTCCTGATGGCCGCGGCGGGACAGGTACTCGCGTCCACGATCACCTCGCCCGAACGCGGGCCGATGCGGTACGCCGCCGCACCGACCGTCGTCCTGCCCGACGCCGAACTCACCGTCCGCGCCGCGCACGTCGGCAGAGCCCACGCCCCGCTCGCCGAACCGCGCTCACTACCCGCCTCCCTCACCGCCCGGCTGCCCGGCGCGGTCGTCGACCGGATCATCCCGGGACGGCTCGCGTCCGGCGCCTCCCTGACCGGCCGGCCCTGGCCGGCCCACCGCGCGGCGCCGCAGAACCTGATGTCGGGCCGCGCGCCGCGCACCGCCACCGAAGTCGCCCTCAGCGCTCCTGCGGCCCGCATCGGCGAGCGCGTCACCGTCGTGACGGCGGTGGGCCCGGCCACGTACGAGGTCGTCGGCATCACCGCGTCCGGCCCCGAGCCGACCGTCTTCTACACGAACACCCGCGCGGCACAACTGTCCCCGCGCATCGACGCGTTGGCGGTCTGGCAGCCGCCGAAGCAGGTGCGGGAAGCCGTCCGCGGCACGGACCTGCGCGTCCTCAGTGGCGCGGACCGGGCCGAACCCGACCCGGCGCGGGCCGTCGACGCGAAGGCCCGCAACGACGCCAACACGGTCGTCGGCATCGCCGGTGGCTTCGCCACGTTCGTCAGCGTCTTCGTGGTGTCGTCGACGTTCGCGTACGCCACCGCGCGGCGCCGCCGGGAGTTCGCGCTGCTCGCCACGGTCGGCGCCACCGGCCGCCAACTGCGCCGCATGGTGCGGGCCGAGGCATGGCTGCTCGCGCTCGGCGCGTCCGGGCTCGGCGCGGTGCTCGGCCCCCTGGCCGCACCGCTGCTCCTCGACCGGCTGATCGCGCTCGGCCTCGCCCCCGACTGGACGGTGGGCAGCGGCTCGCCCGTGCCGTCCCTGATCGCCTTCCCGGTCGGGCTCGTCGTCGCACTCACTGGGGCCGCGGCCCCGGCGCTGCGGGCCGGCCGCACGGGTCCCGCCGAGGCGCTGCGCGAGGCGGCGGTCGAGAGCCGGGCGATGACGCCGCTGCGCTGGGCCCTGGGTCTCGGCTGCCTGGCCACCGCCCTGATCTGCATGGCGGTGAACGCCCTCACCGACCCCGCCTCCGCCACCCACAACAAGACGGCGATGCCGCTGGTCATGCTGCTGCTCGCCGCGGCGGCGCTACTCGCCCCCGCCGTCACCGCCCCCGTCGCCCGCCTCCTCGCCGCACCCCTGTCCAGGCTGCCCGGCGCGGCCGGCGAGGTCGCCGCGTCCACCGTGCTCGCGTCGGCCCGCCAGACCGCGGCGACGGCGGCGCCGGTCCTCGTCACGATCGGTCTGACGGCGGCGCTGCTCGGCGGGGCGGCGACGGGCGACGCCGCGAAGGAGGAGCTGCGCACACTCCCCGTGCGCGCGGAATTCGTCGTCGCGGCGCGCGGCGACGGGGGCCTCGATCGCGACCTGGTCGCCCGGCTGCGGGCCCTTCCTGGCGTGGACGTGGCGGCACCGGCGTCCACCAGCCTTTACACCCTGGAGGGTGAGACGGCGCTGATCCGGCGCCCGGTGGAGGCGGTCGACCCGAAGGCCCTGGACGCCGCGGTCGACGTCCCCCTGTCGGCCGGCTCCCTGTCGTCCCTCACGTCCGACTCCATCGTGGTGGCGCCCACCTGGGAGCGGGGGCTCGGCGACACGGTCCCGGTGTGGCGCGCTGACGGCAGCCGTACCGCGCTGAAAGTGGTCGGCCTGCTCGCCGACGGCGCCCAGGCCGACGCCTACGTCACCCCTGGCCAGGCCTTCTCCGCCCGCCCGGCCCTCGCGTACGTGAAACTGCGCCGCGGGACCTCGCCCGGCGCGGTGCGCACGGCGCTGGCGAAGGCCACCGCGGGCCACGGCGCGGTGGCCGTGACGAAGGCCAAGTGGATCGCGCGGACGAGCGCGGAGCCCCGCTCGGCGAGCCGCACCGGCCTCCTCGCAGTCCTCGCGATCATCCTCGCGTACACAGTGTTGTCCCTGGTCAACACTTTGCTGATGGCGGCGGCCGACCGCGCTCCCGAACGCCGCGCGCTGGCCCTGCTCGGGGCGCGGCGCCGCCAGGTCACCGCGTTCGTGGCGGCCGAGGCCCTGCTCGTGGTGGCCATCGGCACGCTGCTCGGGGCAGGCGCGGCGGCCCTGAGCCTGGCCGGCCAGTGGTGGTCGGTGCTACGGCTTGTGGGTCCGACGGCGCCGCACATCCCGTGGGTGGAGGCGGGCGCGGCGACGACCGTGTGCGCGCTGCTCGCGGTGGGAGCGGCCACGCTTCCCGCGGTGCTGTCCCGCCGCCCGGGTGCTTAGCTCCGGATCACTGGCGGCGGCGCTTCTTGCCGTCCAGTTCGTCCCACCACTCGTCGGAACGCGCGTCGCCCGACGGATCGTCCCACCAGCGGTCGTCGGGGCCGCGCCGGTTCGCGGTGATGGCGGCGACCGGGGGGATCACCATGGCGACCACGCACATGGCGACGGCGGCGGGCACGGACCAGAGGCGCACGACGCCCCAGGCCAGGACGAAGAGGCCGATGCACAGGCCCATCATGGCGAAGTACAGATGCTTCCGCCGCGCCAACATGAGTCCAGCGTAAGCCCGCCCGAACGCCTCCGCGCAAGCCGAAGGACCGCACCCCGTACCAGTGGCGTCCAACCCCCGGGGGTGCGGCCCTTCAGCCGTTCAATGCGCGTCGCCGCGCCGCCGTCACACGGCGATGGCGACCTCCGCGAGTCCGCCGGTCTGGGCGACGACCGTGCGGTCCGCCGTGCCGCCCGGGACCAGTGCGCGCAGCGTCCACGTGCCCTCGGCCGCGTAGAAGCGGAACTGGCCCGTGGCCGAGGTGGGGACCTCGGCGGTGAACTCGCCGGTCGAGTCCAGGAGGCGGACGTAGCCCGTCACCGGCTCGCCGTCGCGGGTCACCTGGCCCTGGATCGTGGTCTCACCGGGCTTGATCGTCGAGGCGTCGGGGCCGCCGGCCTTCGCTCCACACATACGTAACTCCTAGGAAGGAAAGGTCAGTTGCTTACTTGTTGGCGCCGAGCTCGATCGGCACGCCGACCAGCGAGCCGTACTCGGTCCACGAGCCGTCGTAGTTCTTGACGTTCTCCTGGCCGAGCAGCTCGTGCAGCACGAACCAGGTCAGCGCGGAACGCTCGCCGATGCGGCAGTACGCGATGGAGTCCTTGGCCAGGTCGACCTGCTCGTCGGCGTAGAGCGCCTTGAGGTCGTCGTCCGACTTGAAGGTGCCGTCGTCGTTGGCGTTCTTCGACCACGGGATGTTGCGCGCGGACGGGATGTGGCCCGGACGCTGCGACTGCTCCTGCGGCAGGTGCGCCGGGGCGAGCAGCTTGCCGCTGAACTCGTCGGGGGAGCGCACGTCGACCAGGTTCTGCGAGCCGATCGCGTTCACGACGTCGTCGCGGAAGGCGCGGATCGAGGTGTCCTGCGGCTTGGCCTTGTACTGCGTGGCCGCGCGGTCCGGGACCTGCGCGCCGTCGACCAGGTCGCGGGAGTCGAGCTCCCACTTCTTGCGGCCGCCGTCGAGGAGCTTGACGTCCTGGTGGCCGTAGAGCTTGAAGTACCAGTACGCGTAGGAGGCGAACCAGTTGTTGTTGCCGCCGTAGAGGACGACGGTCGTGTCGTTGGCGATGCCCTTCTTCGACAGCAGCTCCTCGAAGCCGGCCTGGTCGATGAAGTCACGCCGGACCGGGTCCTGGAGGTCCTTGGTCCAGTCGATGCGGATCGCGTTCTTGATGTGGTTCTTGTCGTACGCGGCCGTGTCCTCGTCGACCTCGACGATTGCCACGTTCTCGTTGTCGAGGTTGGCCTCGACCCAGTCGGCATCGACCAGGACGTCGCTGCGGCTCATGCTGTCTTCCTCCGGGGCAGTTGCGGCGGTGCATGCAGAAATCAGTGCGCGGAAAGGGCGCGGGGTGACCCCGAGTCGACTCGGTCGGATGCGAATCGATCGACTCAAGGGGTCCGAGGAAGGCGGGGGTCGACCGGACGGCCGGGGCCCGCTCAGACAGTGCGACAGAGCATGGCGGCGACGCGGCACAGGTCTACTGCCCGCCGCTTCGTGAGGTCCGCCTGTCGCTTCATGCGTCCGATCGTAAGGACGCATCGGTGGCCGTGTCACCGGCATGTCGAATGCTGAGACGTAATCGTCCACTATATGAGAATGATCGCGCCCCGGAGCCGCTCCCGCCGGGCCCCGGGGCCGCACGGGCTCCGTCGCTCTCCGCTGATCTCTGCTGTGCGGACAGCGCCGTCTCGCAGTGCGGACACGCCGTCCCCCGGGTCCTACCCGACGAGGTCGAGGTTCGAACCCTTCACGGTGATCTCGACGCCGTCCTTGACGGCCTGCACCTTGTCCAGCTTGATGCCGGCGGGCAGGTTGTCGATCGCCTGCTGGAAGTCGGTGACGGCGCGGATCCGGCCCTCGGCCAGGTCGAGCGCGCCGGTCTTGGGCAGGTTGTCGGCGCGCGCCGAGACCTTGCCGTCGGTGACCTTGACGGCGCTGAGCACGGTCGGGTGCAGGGTGAGCACCGGCGTCTTCACGGTGACCGCCACCTTGACCTTGTCGCCGCCGCCGTACGAGAGGCCGACGATCTCGGCGGTCACACCCGGCGCCACCTGCGCCACGTCCTGCTTCTTCACGGCCTTCAGGAGCTCGTCGTAGGAGATCCGGGCGGTGCCGGTGGCCGAGTCGGCGGTGGCGCTGCTGTAGCTGCTGTTGAACTTCACGCCGTGCATCTCGGCGTTCAGGTCGGCGATGCGGATGCTGTCGCCGCCGCTCTTCGCGTCGTAGTCCTGGATGCCGATCTCGACGTCGTCCAGGCTGCCGCCCACGACCTGGGTGAGGAACGGGAAACCCTTGATGTTCACATCGGGCGTCTGCGCCAGACCCTCGCTCGTGCGCAGCTTGTCCGCGGCCTTGCCCTCGGCGAAGTTGACCGCGACCCGGTCGGCGATCACGAAGAGGCCGCCGACGATGACGACGAAGATCAGCAGTATTCGCAGTGCGCGCATGGCCTTGAGGCTCCCCCACGTCTGTATGCCCCCGGCGCTCCACGTCCCCCCGCCGGGGGTGATTCCTGCGGCGAGAGTACGTGGCCGCGTCCGCGGGGGGCGGGGGTGGGCGGGGTTGTTCCCAAGTTGTCGATCAGCGCGGGCCGGTTTCGGTGCGGGCGCTGCCCCGGTGAGGCCGGTTCTCCGTCCGCGGCCCGGTGGGGACTTCTCGCGCCGTTCCCCGCGCCCCTGAAATGCGCACTGCGTGCGCCATTTCATAGGCGCGCGCATCTCGCGCCCCAATGGGGCTGCGGCGAAGCCGCATGCTCCAGGGGCGCGGGGAACTGCGCGACCAGCCCCCACCGGCCGGCGGTCGGCGACAATGAGCCGGCTAGGCCAGCGCGCGGCCCAGCAGGTAGACCGCCGGGGCCGCCGCGGCCAGCGGAAGCGCGACGCCCGCCGTCATGTGGACGAAGCGCGACGGGTAGTCGTACGACGCGACGCGGTGGCCGATGAGCGCGCAGACACCCGCGCCGAGGCCGAGCAGCGCCCCACCCGCACCGAGATCCGTCATCCCGCCGACGGCGATCCCCGCACCCGCGGACGCCAGCAGCGCGACCACCACGGAAGCGGGGGTCGGCAGCGGCAGGGCGCGGGCCACGACCGCGACGGCCACGGCGATCGCGCCGACGGTGACCGCGTCCGGCTCGGCCGCGAGGTGACCGGTGGCGACGATCGCGAGCGCCGCCGAGGTGACGGTCGCCATCAGGCCGTACATCCGCTCGTCCGGCGAGGCGTGCGAGCGCAACTGGAGTACGAGCGTGAGCAGGACCCAGACGCCGAGCGTGCCCAGGATCGCGGCGGGCCCGTGCTCCCGGCCGGCCGCGAGCAGCGCGATGTCGGCGACGACGCCACCCAGGAAGGCGAGGGCGATGCCCTGGCGGGCGGGCCACATGCCGTTGAGCCGGAACCAGCCCGCGGCCGTGACGGCCTGCAGCAGCACCAGCGGGACGAGCAGCGCGTACGGGCCGACGGCGGCGCCGCCCGCGAGCAGCAGGCCGAGAACGGCGGTGAGCGCGGCGGGCTGGATGCCCGGTTCGATGACCGGCGAGCGGCCCTCGGCGCGGGCGCGCTGGGCGTCGGTGACGCGGGCGTTGCCGGTGGTGGTGGCGGCCCCGTAGGTGGGTTCACCGGTCGTGGGCGCGGCCGTCGCGGGGGCGGGCGGCTCGGGCTCGGCCGCCGGTGCCGGGGCGGGCGCCTGCGCCGGAGCGGGCGCCGGGGTGCGCGTCGCGTCGTACGCCGACCACTCCTGCTGCTGGGGCGGCAGCGGCGCGCCCTGGTCCCCGTGCTCGTACTCGTACCCCTGCGGCGGCAGGTACGGCTGCGGGGCGGGCTGCATCTGCGTGTCCCAGGTCTGCGCCTGCCACTGCTGCGTCAGCGGCGCCTCGTCGTACTGCTGCTGGCCGTACTGCTGTCCGTACTGCTGCTGGGCATAAGGCTGCTGGGCGTAGGACTGATGCTGGCCGTACTGCTGCTGGGCGTAGGACTGATGCTGAGCGTCGGGCTCCTGCCCGTGCTGCGGCCCGCTGTACGGCTGTCCGTACTGGTCATACCCATTGGACCCCTGGGACCCCTGGGACCCCTGGGACCCGTTGGCCCCGTTGGCCCCGTTGGGCTGGGACCGCTGCGGATACTGCGGATACTGCTGGTCGTTGCTCATCGGGTGTCACCCTCCTGCGAACGGCGGGAGCACCTCGACCGTGCCGCCCTCGGCAAGCCGTACCGTCTCATGACCGCGGGTCCCCACGGGGTCCCCGTCGATCAGGAACGAGGAACGCCGCAGCACCCGCACGAGCTCACCGGGGTGTCGCTCGCGGGCCGTCGTCAGAGCCGCGGCCAGGGTGTCGGCGTCGTACGGTTCCTCCGCGACGCCGGCGGCCGCCTTGGCTGCCGCCCAGTAGCGGATCGTGCCCTGAGCCATAGCGGCGGCTCCTCTCCTCGTGTTCGGTCGGCGTCCTATTGTGCGGCACCCGCGGCGGCGGCCCACGTACCGATCCGGTCGAGCAGCGCGTCGCTCGCCGCGTGCTCCGCGTGCCCCATGCCCGGCTCCAGCCACAACTCGGCGCCGCCGTCCGCCGCTTCGGCCAGCATCCGGGGGTGGTCGACGGGAAAGTACGGGTCGCGGTCGCCGTGCACCACGAGCAGCGGCGTCGGCGCGATCAACGGAACCGACTCGACCGGCGACAGGGGTACCGGGTCCCAGGCGCCTCCTGACAGGGGGTGGATGCGCGTGCGCAGCCCGACCCGGCCGACCATCCGGCCCGTCGGACGGGTCACCACCCAGTGCAGCCGCCGCATCGGAGCCGTACCCCGGTAGAACCACCGTGCCGGGGCGCTGACGGCGACGACCGCGTCCGTGCGCGCTTCCGTGCGCCCCCTGTGCGACGCGGCGTGCCGGAGCACAACGGAACCACCCATCGAAAATCCGACCGTCACCACGCGCGCGTGCCCGAGGACCCGCGCCCACTCGACGGCCGCCGCGAGATCGAGCACCTCACGGTCGCCGACCGTCGAGCGCCCGCCGGAGCGCCCGTGCCCCCGGAAAGAGAACGTGATCACGGCCGCACGCTGCGCGAACACCGATGCCGCGCGCAGTACGTGCGGCCGGTCCAGATCGCCGGAGAAACCGTGCGCGAGCACGATCACGGGGCCCTCACCCGGCACGTCGCCCGGGTGGTACGCCGCGTCGATGGCGATTCCGTCCTGCGTACGGAGCATCACGCGCCGTGTCCGTTCAGTGATACGCCGCACAGAAGATCCGCTCTCGTCACCTGCCGGACCCCAAGTCATGTGGGCTATTCTGCTGGGAAGAGGACTCGGGCAATGCAGCCCCCGGGTCCTTTTGTGCTTTCAAGCGCGTTGTATACGAAAGCGCGGGGCCCCGGGCGCGGGCCCCACCACAAGCACCACCAGGCAGCTCACAAGCACCACCAGGCAGCACAAGAGCACCACCAGCACCACGAAGCAGTGCCGCAAACGTCCTCGCAGGGACCGAGGAGGAACCAGACGTTATGGGCGAGCGAACCGTGCACGAACGCAGGACGACCCAGGCAGGTGGGGCGCGATGAGTTCATTGCTGCTCCTCACCAATGCCCTTCAGCCGTCGACGGAGGTGCTCCCCGCTCTCGGCCTGCTCCTGCACAACGTGCGGGTGGCCCCCGCCGAGGGACCCGCTCTCGTCGACACCCCCGGTGCCGACGTGATCCTCATCGACGGACGCCGCGACCTCCCGCAGGTCCGCAGCCTCTGTCAGCTGCTCCGCTCCACCGGGCCCGGCTGTCCGCTGGTGCTCGTCGTGACGGAGGGCGGCCTCGCCGCCGTCACCGCCGACTGGGGCATCGACGACGTACTTCTCGACACCGCGGGACCGGCCGAGGTCGAGGCGCGGCTCCGCCTCGCGATGGGCCGCCAGCAGATCGTCGCCGACGACTCCCCCATGGAGATCCGCAACGGCGACCTCTCCGTGGACGAGGCGACGTACAGCGCGAAGCTCAAGGGCCGCATCCTCGACCTGACCTTCAAGGAGTTCGAGCTCCTCAAGTACCTGGCTCAGCACCCCGGCCGCGTCTTCACGCGCGCCCAGCTGCTCCAGGAGGTCTGGGGCTACGACTACTTCGGCGGCACCCGGACCGTGGACGTCCACGTCCGACGGCTGCGCGCCAAGCTCGGCCCCGAGCACGAGTCGCTCATCGGCACCGTGCGCAACGTGGGCTACCGCTTCGTCACCCCGGAGAAGCCGGAGAAGAAGGCCGAGAAGAACGCCGCGGACAGGGCGGAGAAGGCCGAGAAGGAGGCCGCGGGGAGGGCCGAGAAGAGCGCCAACGCGGACGAAGCGGACAGGCCGGCCGGGGCGCGCGTCGAGGCGGTCACGGCAGAGCCCTAGGAAGGGCCTCACTCCCTGCCCACAAGCAGGTCCATCCGCGTAGACTCCGCGCGTGGCCAAGGTGACTCGGGACGACGTTGCGCGACTTGCGGGTACTTCGACCGCCGTCGTGTCCTACGTGATCAACAACGGACCCCGGCCGGTCGCCCCGGCCACGCGCGAGCGCGTGCAGGCCGCGATCAAGGAGCTGGGGTACCGGCCCGACCGGGTCGCCCAGGCGATGGCGTCGCGGCGTACCGACCTCATAGGAATGATCGTGCCGGACGCGCGCCAGCCGTTCTTCGCGGAGATGGCGCACGCGGTGGAGCAGGCCGCGTCCGAGCGCGGAAAAATGGTCCTCGTCGGCAACTCCGACTACGTCGGTGACCGCGAGGTCCACTATCTGCGCGCGTTCCTCGGCATGCGGGTCTCGGGCCTGATCCTCGTCAGCCACGGGTTCAACGATCTGGCGGCCGCCGAGATCGAGGCATGGGACGCGCGGGTCGTGCTGCTGCACGAGCGGCCCGAGTCGATCGACGACGTCGCCGTCGTCACCGACGACGTGGGCGGCGCCCAGCTCGCCACCCGCCACCTCCTGGAACACGGCAACGAGTACGTGGCGTGCCTGGGCGGCACCGCCGAGACCCCGTCCGTCGGCGACCCGGTCTCCGACCACGTCGAGGGCTGGCGCCGCGCGATGCAGGAAGCGGGCCGCTCCACGGAGGGCCGGCTGTTCGAGGCGCCGTACAACCGCTACGACGCGTACCAGGTGGCGCTCGGTCTGCTGGCCGGGCCGCACCGGCCGCCCGCGATCTTCTGCTCCACCGACGACCAGGCCATCGGCGTGCTGCGGGCCGCGCGCGAGCTGCGCATCGACGTGCCGGGCGAGCTGGCCGTGGCCGGGTTCGACGACGTGAAGGAGGCGGGTCTGACGGATCCGCCGATGACGACGGTCGCCTCGGACCGCTCGGCGATGGCGCGGGCCGCGGTGGATCTGGTGCTCGACGATTCGCTGCGGGTCGCGGGGTCGCGGCGCGAGCGGCTGAAGCTGTTCCCCTCGCGCCTGGTCGTCCGCCAGTCCTGCGGCTGCGCCTGACCATCGGCGGGGCACAGCCGCGGGACCGGCCGCTCTAGAAGAGCAGGTTGTACTGGTTGAACCCGGTGCCCAGGCTCGTGCGCGCCCCGAAGACGTCGCTGGACGCCTTGTTGGTGCCGGGGTAGAGCCACAGCGTGCCGCCCGAGTCGCGGGCCATGACGTCGGCGATGCCGTCGCCGGTCACGTCGCCGTTGGTCACGTTCGCGGTGAAGTTCCAGCCGGTACGCGCCTGGACGCGGGCCGCGAACGGGGTGTGCTCGACCTGCGTGCCCCGGTAGAGGTAGAGCACGCCGGAGCTGTTGCGCACCAGCAGGTCGGCCTTGCCGTCGCCGGTCAGGTCGCCGCGGCCGAAGACGCTGACACCCTTCCAGGACTTGTCGACGACCTTGACCTTGCCGTAGAACTCGCCGTTGCCCTTGCCCGGGTAGAGGTAGGTCGAACCGTCCGCGTCGACCGCGACCAGGTCGGGGCGGGAGTCACCGGTCATGTCGCCGGGGATGGCGTACGACTTGTAGCCGCCCCATACCGAGCTGATCTGCATCCACTCGTAAGCGGTGGTGGCGTGGTCGTAGTAGCTGCGGTAGAGCTTGCCGTCGGCGCTTTCGCGGACGATCACGTCCTGGTAGAAGTCCCGGTCCAGGTCGGCCTGGAGGGCCCAGGTGGAGCCCTGCCAGCCGCTGCCCTGGTAGGCGCGGGTGGCGAGCGAGGTGCCCTTGCTGTCCTGCTCGAAGAGGCCGCCGGAGGGCGTGCGTCCGAGCAGGTCGGCCCTGCCGTCGAAGGACATGTCGGTGTCGTCGATGCGCGGCTGGGCCGCCCACACGTACGAGGACACCTTGGTGAAGACCGGGTAGGCGCCCTTCGCGGTGCAGCCGGCGACGCCCCACGAGACGATGCCGACGACCTTGCCGCCGACGATCACCGGGCCGCCGGAGTCACCGTTGCAGGGGCTCTGCGTGCCCTCGTCGGTGCCGCTCGCCGGGGTGCCGGCGCAGAACATCGAGCCCGCGATGAAGTCGTCCTCGCCGAGGACCGACCCCATCGCGCTGTCGCAGGTGGCGTCGGCGACCATCGGCAGCGTCGCCTTGCGCAAGGTCGCCGAGAGGTCGGCGTCGTCGGCGCCGGAGGTCAGGCCCCAGCCGTAGACGGTGGCGGTGGTGCCGTCCTGGTAGGAGGCGCTGTCGTTGCTCTGGACCAGCTTCGTCCACTGCTCTTCGAGGGGGCGGTCCAGGGTGAGGACCGCGATGTCGTTCTGTGTGGTGTCGGCGTTGTACCTCGGGTGGTTCCACTGACGCCAGACGCCCGCGACAGTGCCGTTGGTGTCGTCGAGCAGGCCGGTGGCACCGGCCACGACAGCGCCGTTCGCCGTCCAGTCCAGACCTGCGACGCAGTGGGCCGCGGTGAGGACCTTGTTCGGGGCTACGAGGGTGCCCCCGCAGAAGTAGCCTTCGCCGGCCGCCTCGTCGTAGTACGAGAGCTGCACCATCCAGGGCGCGGACGCGATCGACGTCTCGCTGCCGCCGATGATGAACGGTGTCTTCTTGGGCTTCGACTCCGGCGTCGCCTGGCTCTTCGCGGCCTCGACGACCCGCTTGCGCAGTTCCGGGTCGGAGGCGGCGGGCGCCGGGTTCACGGATCCGGCGACGGTGCTCGCGTCGGGCAGTCCGGGCGGGGTGTCCGCCGCGCCCGCGGGCTGTGCGGTGAGGACGCCGGCGCAGGTCAGCGCCAGCGCGAGAGCGGCTGTGGGCAACGCCGTGGCGGTGCGTCTCCAGCGGCCGCGATGGGCACGTATCACTCGGGTCTCCTGATGAGTCGGTATGAGTCGGTGGGCTTCGAGGCGGGGATCGTAGGCATCAGGAGTCACTGCGCACACGGTGTTCACAGGAGTCCGAAAAGTGTTGGTCCTGGACCCTCCGCGACAACATCCGGCGGCCACCCGCCGTTCGCCTCCCACCCGCCCGGCCGGAGCTTCTTTATTTCGGGCAAACAGGGTTCTGCCGGGACTCTCAGGGCACGCTCAGGTGGCTCTCATGTACGCGACACACGCTGGGTGCCATGACCGAGAGCTACCGCCGAAGCGGCGAGTATCCCCAGTACGGCACGGACGGCACGGACGGCACGGACGGCACGGACGGCGCGGGCTACACGGGCGGCACCGCCCAGCAGCGGTCCGCGTATGCCGAGAGCGCGTTCCCGCCCCCGCCGCCGTACCAGCCCGTGAGCGTCGCTCCGGGTACGACGGTGTGGCCGGGCGGCGGTGACTCCGGCAACGGTGGCCACGGCGACGGGCACACCGTCCAGTTCGCCGCGTACGGGCCCGAACAGCCCGTCACCCCGAAAAAGAGGAAGCGGCTGCGCGGCCCGCTCGGGCTGCTCGCGGCCGTGGCGGTCGCGGCGGCGGCCGTCGGCGGCGGCACCGCCTACGCCTTCCAGGAACTGAGCGGCTCGGACACCACCGCCTCCAGCTCCACCAGCACCAACGTCGTGCCCAGCAGCCAGAAGGGCACCGTCTCCGGCGTCGCCACAGCGGTCAGCCCGTCGATCGTCGAGGTCAACGCGACGCTGTCGTCCGGCTCCTCCACGGGCTCCGGCGTCATCACGACCAGCTCCGGCGAGATCCTCACCAACAACCACGTCATCTCCGGCGCCTCCTCCATCAAGGTGCAGACGCACGACGGCAAGTCGTACACCGCCGAGGTCGTCGGCACCGACGCCAAGAAGGACCTGGCGCTCATCAAGCTGAAGAACGCCTCGGGCCTCACCCCTGCCACCCTCGGCGACTCCTCCGGCGTCAAGGTCGGCGACCAGGTCGTCGCCATCGGCTCCCCCGAAGGCCTGACCGGCACCGTCACCAGCGGCATCGTCTCCGCGCTCGACCGCGACGTCACCGTCTCCACCGACGAGGGCGGCCAGGAGCAGCAACAGCAGCAGGGCGGCGGCAACGGCGAGTGGCCGTTCGAGTTCGGCGGCCAGGAGTTCAACGGCGACACCGGCTCGTCCACGACGACGTACAAGGCGCTGCAGACCGACGCGTCCCTCAACCCCGGCAACTCCGGCGGCGCCCTCATCGACATGAACGGCAACATCATCGGCATCAACTCGGCGATGTACTCCGCCAGTTCGGGATCCTCTGGTTCGTCGGGCGACTCGTCGAGCGCGGGCAGTGTCGGCCTCGGCTTCGCCATCCCGATCAACACCGTCAAGGCCGACCTCGACACGCTGCGCGCCGGAGGCGCCGACAACTGACCGTCCCCGTTCCGGGGAAGACCAGGAGGACCCGTCATGATCCGCACCGCACGCCATCCCGAAGCCCGCACGGGCCCGGCCGACCTGGGCCTCGCCCTCGCCGTCGCCTCGGCCCTGCACCCGGCCGCCACCCGCGCCCCCGAGGTGGTGCCGACGGCGACGCGCCGTGCCGTACGCGGCCGCCGCACGGCCGTGCGAGGCTGAGAACCGGCCCTGCCCGCACCCATCGTTAAGGAAGCGCAGCCCATGAGCCCCGCCGAAGGCGACCGCGACCCGCACCGCATTCTCATCGTCGACGACGAGCCGGCGGTGCGGGAGGCACTCCAGCGCTCCCTCGCCTTCGAGGGCTACGGCACCGAGGTCGCCGTCGACGGCGCCGACGCGCTGGAGAAGGCGGCCGCCTACCACCCGGACCTGGTCGTCCTGGACATCCAGATGCCCCGCATGGACGGCCTGACAGCCGCACGCCGGCTCCGCGCGACCGGCTCCACGACCCCGATCCTGATGCTCACCGCGCGCGACACCGTGGGCGACCGGGTCACCGGGCTCGACGCGGGCGCCGACGACTACCTGGTCAAGCCGTTCGAACTCGACGAGCTGTTCGCGCGGGTCCGCGCGCTGCTGCGGCGCAGCTCCTACGCTGCCGCCGCCGGTTCCGTGGACGACTCGGACGTGCTGTCCTTCGCCGACCTGCGGATGGATCTGGCGACCCGCGAGGTCACACGCGGCGACCGTACGGTCGAGCTGACCCGTACCGAGTTCACGCTCCTGGAGATGTTCCTGGCCCACCCGCGCCAGGTCCTCACGCGCGAACAGATCCTCAAGGCGGTGTGGGGCTTCGACTTCGAGCCGTCGTCCAACTCGCTGGACGTGTACGTGATGTACCTCCGGCGGAAGACCGAGGGCGGGGGCGAGCCGCGGCTCGTCCACACGGTGCGGGGTGTGGGGTACGTGTTGCGCTCCGGCGGGGCCGAATGAACGGGGTGCTCCGCAGGTTGCGCGGGTTGCCTCTGCGGTCGCGGCTGGCGTTGCTTGTGGCGGTGGCGGTGGCAGTGGCGGTGGCGGCGGTGGCGGTTACTTGTTGGTTCCTCACGCGCACGCAGCTGATGACGCAGTTGAACGACAACCTGAAGCAGCAGGTCAGCTCTGTGAAGCCGAGCCAGGTGCTCTCCATCGCCGGCAACTGCCAGAGCGGCGGGCCCGCGAACGAGCACAGCCTGCCGGGCCCGACGATCCAGGTCATCACCACCGACGGCCAGGTGTGTACGTCGCCGGGCGACACCGCGATCCCGGTCCAGACCGCGGACCGGGCGGTCGCCGCGGGCACCCGGGCCTCGGCCCTGCACACCACGGACGACACGAGCGGCAAGGCCATGCGCGTGTTCACCGTCCAGATCTTCCGGGAACCCGGGGCCCGGTACGAGAACACCGCTGTGTCGATCGCCAGCCCGATGGCCGAAGTCACCGACCCCCTCACCACCCTGGCCTGGGTCCTCCTCGCCGTGGGCGGCATCGGCGTACTCGGCGCGACGGCCGCCGGCCTGTGGATCGCCCGCACCGGGCTGCGCCCCGTCGACCAGCTCACCGAGACCGTCGAGCACGTGGCGAGAACCGAGGATCTCACCGTCCGGATCCCCGTCGAGGGGGACGACGAGATCGCCCGGCTGTCCGAGTCGTTCAACTCGATGACGGCGTCCTTGGCGTCCTCCCGCGAGCTGCAACAGCAGCTGATCGCCGACGCGGGTCACGAGCTGCGGACACCGCTCACCTCGATGCGGACCAACATCGAACTGCTCACCCGCAGCGAGGAGACGGGCCGCGCCATCCCCCCGGACGACCGCAAGGCACTGATGGCCTCGGTGAAGGCGCAGATGACCGAACTGGCCGCGCTGATCGGGGACTTGCAGGAGCTGTCGCGTACCGGGCTGAACGGGAGCGACGGCCCCCTCAAGGTCGTCTCGCTGCACGAGACCGTCCGTACCGCCATCGAACGCGCCCGCCTGCGCGGCCCCGAGCTGACCATCGACTCCGAGCTGGCCCCCTGGTACGTCCGGGCGGAACCGGCGGCGCTGGAGCGGGCGGTCGTGAACCTGCTCGACAACGCCGTGAAGTTCAGCCCGGAGAAGGGCACGGTCGAGGTGCGGCTGATGCGCGGGACGCTCACCGTGCGGGACCACGGTCCTGGCATCCCCGCCGACGAACTCCCGTACGTCTTCGGCCGGTTCTGGCGTTCGCCGACCGCCCGCGCGCTGCCCGGCTCGGGGCTCGGTCTGTCCATCGTGGCCCGTACCGTCGAGGCGAACGGCGGCGAGGTCGCCCTCGCCGCGGCGGACGGCGGCGGCACGGTCGCGACGATGCGGCTGCCCGGCGCCCCGACCCCACCGCCGGAGACCGTCCCCTGACCACCAGGACAGGCTGAACGGACTGGTCAGGCTGAGCCGGCCCTCAGTGCCCCACGGAGAGACCGGCACCCGACAGGTCGACCCGGATCCCGTCCTTCTCCACGGTCACGTCACGCAGCCGTACGTAGCCGTGGTCGCCCGGCAGCTTCGGCAGCCGGAACGCGAGGGAGAGGCGGTCGGCGAGTTCGGGGCGGGTGAGGTCGGAGAGGCCGTCGAGCAGGGACGGGTCCAGGCCCAGTTTCTGCAGGATCCAGGGGTGGTCGAGTGCGATGTCGACCAGGTTCATCCCCATCAGGCTCTTCACGAAGCGGGGCGTTCCGGTCACCTCGCTCACCTTCTTGTCGCCGTCCAGCGCCTGGCGGACGACCGAGGCGGGGACGCCGGCCCGGTGCACGATGGCGGGGATCGACAGCAGCCGCTTGGCCTTGTCGGTCTCCTCGGTGATCCGCTTCACCGACTTGGCCGTCAGGTGCAGGCCCTCGCCGGTACCGGTGCCCGGCCGGTAGGTGGCGAGGTCGCCGAGGTCCAGGCGCATGCCGTCGATGTCGGTGGAGATGCCGGTCGCGCCGAGGCGGCGGATCGTGGCGTCGGCCCGCACCTTCACCTCGTGCCCGGCGACCGGCAGGGTGCCGCGGGCGAGCACCCGGTCGTTGCCGTGGCCGGTGAACGTGACCTGGGAAGCGCCCAGTTCACGGTTCATGTCGGAGAAGCTGAGCAGCACTTCGCCGTGCATCGCGTCGACGTAGGCGCCGCTGATGCCGGTGAGGCCGGAGCCCTCGATGCGTACGTTGCGCGCGGTCGCCGAGACCTTGGCGAGGGTGACGCGGTCGGCGGCGACGTCGGGAACGGTGACCTTCATCTCGTCGACGCGGCGGTCGGCGAGCTGGGTAAGGAAGGGGAAGCCCTTGATCTCGACCTCGGGCGCCGCGGTCAGCTTCAGCTCTTTCTTGAGCTGCTGCGCGGCGCGGTGTTCGGCGTACAGGACGGCCCAGCGGTCGCCGAGGGCGAGGAACGCCAGGACGACGAGGACGGCGACCACACCCTTGGCGAGGAGCGGCAGCCCGGCGAAGCGGTTGCGGCGGCGGCTGCCGCGCCGCCCGTGGTGGGGCGGCAGCCAGTCGTCGTCCGGGTCGTCCAGGCGCCGCGGCTCCTCGTGGAGGACCTCGTCGAGCGGGTTGTCCGCGAGCGCGGCCAGCTCCTCGTACGGGTTGGCCGTCCGCACGGGTTCCAGGGGAACGGAGACGTCAGGTGGCCAACCCTCTGACGGGGCACGGTCGTTGGCTATGCGGTGGGGGGTACGCATCGGGTGATTGCACCACATACCCCCACCCTTTACGCAAACAACCTTCACAAACAGCGTTCGCACACAACAGGTGGCCTACGGTCCACCGTAGGCCACCTATATGTACGCGAAGTTTCCGGTCAGTTCATGATCGGGTCACTTCACGATCGTGATCCGGTCCGTCTTCGGCGGCGCGATCGGTTCCGCCGCCGACGAGTTGGCGGTCAGGTAGTCGTTGAACGCCTTCAGGTCGTCCGCGCCGACCAGCGGGTTCTTGCCCTGCCCGAGCGCCGCGAAGCCGTCGCCGCCGCCCGCGAGGAAGGAGTTCATCGCGACGCGGTAGGTGGCGGCCGGGTCGATCGCCGCCCCGTTCAGCTTGATCGAGTCGACGAGAACGCGGGCCGCTCCTGTCTTGGTCATGTCGAGCGTGTACGTGAGCCCGGCCGACGGCTGGAGGATCTTCGGCGAGGCCTCGTTGGTGCCGCTGACCTGCTGCTGCAACGCCTGAACCACCTGCGCGCCGGTGAGGTCGGCGAGATTGACCGTGTTGCTGAAGGGCTGCACGGTGAACGCCTCGCCGTACGTTACGACTCCGTCGCCCTCGCCCCCGCTCGCCTTGAACACCAGGTCGGAGCGGACCCCGCCCGGGTTCATCAGGGCCAGCGACGCCTTCGGGTCGAGCGACTTGGCGTGCGCGAGCTGCGCGTCCGCGATGAGGTCGCCGAGCGGCTCCTCCGGCGTACCGGCGCCACGGCCGGGAATGTCGGCGGAGATGTGACCGACGGCCTGGTTCGAGACGGGCGCGGCGAGCTTGTTCCACCGGTCGATCAGCGCGGTCATGTCCGGCGCCTTGGGCTGCGTGCGCGACACGACGTGGTTCACCGAGGTGGGCGACTTCGGCGACTTCCCAGCCCTCTGCGACTTCTGCGACTTCTGCGACTTCACAGCCGTCCGGACGATGTCCTTGGTGCGGCGGTCGTAGGTGAGGGTGGTGTCCGTGTAGAGCTTTCCGTAGGAGGACGCCGACGTGACCATGCGCGGCTTGCCCGACGGGTCGGGGATGGTGCATACGTAGGCGTTGTGCGTGTGGCCCGTGACCAGCGCGTCGACCTTCGGTGTGATGCCCTTGGCTATGTCGACGATCGGCCCGGAGACGCCGTCGCCCGCGCCCGGGGAATCGCAGTCGTAGTTGTAGGACGACGAAGCGGGCACGCCGCCTTCGTGGATGAGCGCGACGATCGACTTCACGCCCTGCTTGTCGAGGATCTTCGCGTACTTGTTGACGGTCTCGATCTCGTCGTGGAACTTCAGGCCCTTGACGCCGTCGGCGGACACGATGTTCGGCGTGCCCTCCAGCGTGACGCCGATGAAACCGACCTTGACGCCCTTGTTCTTCCACACCCAGTACGGCTTGAGGATCGGCTTGCCGGTCTTCTCGTCGGTCACGTTCGCCGCGAGGTAGGGGTAGTCCGCGCCCTTGAACGTGCGGCCCTTCTCGAAGCAGCCGTCCTTGGGGTGACACCCGCCGTTCTGGATGCGCGCCAGCTCGGTGGCGCCCTCGTCGAACTCGTGGTTGCCGACACCGGTGACGTCCAGGTCGAGCTTGTTCATCGCCTCGACGGTCGGCTCGTCGTGGAAGAGGCCAGACAGCAGCGGGCTCGCGCCGATCAGGTCGCCGGCGGCCGCCGTGACGCTGTACGGGTGCCCCTTGCGAGCGGTGCGCAAGGAAGTGGCCAGGTACTCCGCGCCACCCGCGTCGACCTGCTTCGTCGTGCCGTCGGCCTGCTTCTCCGCGACCTGCCCGGACGATCCGGCCGGCGGCTCCAGGTTCCCGTGGAAGTCGTTGAACGACAGCAGCTGTACGTCCTGGTAGCGGCTCTGGCCGTGCTGCCCCCCGTGGTGCCCGCCGCCGTGGGCGGCGCTCGCGGGCAGCGCGGCGATCAGCGCCCCGGCCGTGGTGAGGGTCGCGACCGCCCCGAGCACCGCCTTGGCGCGGCGGCGGAGCGGACGAGCGCCTGGTCTGAGTCCCTGCGGCATGACGGGCATACGTTCCCCTGGATCCGTGGATGCTGTGCGGTGACTGTGCGTGTGGCTCTGACTGCCGGAAGCCTAGAGTCAACGCGCGTAGCGCAACAGGGGGTTGCCGGTTACGAGCTGGTTGCCGCCGCCTGGCCGGGAGGGCGCCGTACCCTCGTCCCCATGACCACCGACCCCGCCCCCGCCAGCGATCCGGCCCCCTCGGGGCGTCAGATCGACACCCTCTCCACCCTGACCGACGCGCAGTCCGCGACCGTGCTCGCGCTGCTGACCGACGCCGCCCGCGCCGACGGACAGCAGGCCGTGTCGGAGCAGGGCAGGCTCCAGCTGCGGGGCGGGGAGCGCGACGGTGTGCACCACTTGCTGCTCAGCGTCGGCGGGGAGCTGCTCGGGTACGCGCAGCTGGAGGACACCGACCCGGTCGAGGCCCCCGCCTCCGAGCTGGTCGTGCACCCGGGGCACCGCGGGCGCGGGCACGGGCGGGCGCTCGGCACGGCGCTGCTCGCCACCTCCGGGAAGCGGCTGCGGGTGTGGGCGCACGGCGGGCACGGCGCGGCACGGCACCTCGCGCAGGTGCTCGGCCTGACCCTGTTCCGTGAACTGCGCCAGATGCGGCGCCCGTTGGCCGATCTGGACCTGCCCGACCCCGTGCTGCCCGCGGGCGTGCGCATCCGCACCTTCGTGCCGGGTCAGGACGACGCGGCCTGGCTGGCGGTGAACGCGGCGGCGTTCGCGCACCACCCCGAGCAGGGCTCTCTCACCCAGCGCGACCTGGACGACCGCAAGGCCGAGCCGTGGTTCGACCCGGCGGGCTTCTTCCTCGCGTTCAAGAACGACGAGCTGGTCGGCTTCCACTGGACGAAGACGCACGCCGAGGAGCAGCTCGGCGAGGTGTATGTGCTCGGCGTCGCGCCGGGCAACCAGGGCGGCGGCCTCGGCAAAGCGCTGACCACGACGGGCCTGCGTCACCTGGCCGCGGCCGGGCTGCCGACGGCGATGCTGTACGTCGACGCCGACAACAAGGCGGCGGTGAGCGTGTACGAGCGGCTCGGCTTCACGACGTACGAAACGGATTTGATGTACCGAACCGAGTCATAACCGGCTGGAGCGACCCGAGAGGGGGCGGCGTCACTTGACGCCGCCCCCTCTCTTGCATCACCCTTTCACTACTTGATTAGTGAAAGTAGTGAAAGGGGGGTACGCCAGTGGGTGAGCGCGAGTACGTCATCGAGTTCCGGATCGACCGCCACAGCGGCGTCGCCACCTATCTGCAGATCGTCCACCAGACCGAGCAGGCCCTGCGCATGGGCATGCTCGAACCGGGCGACAAGCTGCCCACCGCCCGCGAGGTGGTCGAGGCGACGGCCATCAATCCGAACACCGTGCTCAAGGCGTACCGCGAGCTGGAGCGGGCGGGGCTCGTCGAGGCCCGCCGCGGCCTGGGCACGTTCGTCCGCAGATCCCTCGGATCCGCACCGGCCGACTCGCCCCTGCGGGCGGAGCTCGACGACTGGACGAGACGGGCGAAGGAGACGGGGCTCGACCGCGAGGACGTGGCGGCCCTGTTCGCCAGCGCATTGGAAGCACACTTCAGCACCACCGGCAAGGGGACCCCATGAGCACGGCCATCGAGGCGACCGGCCTCGTCAAGAGGTACGGGCGGCGCGGCGGCGTCGCCCTGGACGACTGCTCGTTCCGGCTGCCCACGGGCCGGATCAGCGCTCTCGTCGGGCCCAACGGGGCAGGTAAATCCACCCTGTTGGCGATCGCCGCGGGCCTGATGCGGCAGAACTCGGGGCGGATCGAGGTGCTGGGCGGCGCCCCCGGCGAGCACCGCGCGAAGGTCGCCTACCTCTCGCAGGACAAGCCCCTGCACCCCCAGCTGTCCATCGCCGACACACTGCGCATGGGCGCCGAGCTGAACCCCGGCCGCTGGGACGCGGCCTACGCGGCGAAGGTCGTCGAGCAGGGCGCCCTCGACCCGAAGGCCCGCGTCCGCGCCCTCTCCGGTGGCCAGCGCACCCGCGTCGCGCTCGCCCTGGCCCTGGGCAAGCGGCCCGAGCTGATGCTCCTGGACGAACCGATGGCCGACCTGGACCCGCTCGCCCGGCACGAGCTGATGGGCACGCTGATGGCGGACGCCGCCGAGCACGGCACGACCGTGCTGATGTCCTCCCACATCGTGGCCGAGCTGGCCGACGCCTGCGACCACCTGCTGCTCCTGGGCGGCGGCCGGATCCGGCTCGGCGGCGGCATCGACGACCTGACCGGCGCGCACAGCCTGGTCACCGGGCGCGGCGACCTGTCCCGGCACACGGTCGTGGAGTCCCGCGCCTCGGGCCGCGGCACCACCGCGCTGATCCGCCGCGACGGACCGCTCGGCGACGAGTGGCAGGTCCAGGAACCCTCCCTGGAGGAGCTGCTCCTGGCCCACCTGCGCTCCCCCGACGCCCCGGCCCTGCTCACCCCGGGCACCACCGTCCGCACGTCCGGTACGGCGGTGTCCGCATGAGCACGGCGACCCTGAAGCGGCCCGACACCGAGGCCCACCCGCCCCGGCGCACCCTGCCGGGCCCGGACGGCCTGGTGTGGACCGTGCTGCGGCTGCACCGCACGGCCCTGTGGATGTGGCTCGGCTACGTCGTGATCAGCGTCGGTCTGCTGCTGTGGCTGTGGGGGCCCGGCTCGTCGGCCGCGCAGCAGGCGTTCGACGCGTTCGGCTACAGCGGGGCGCAGGACAACGCCTTTCGCGGGCTGTCCGACAGCCTCCCCCTCCTCGGCTCCTTCGACTCCGTCTTCTACAACCCGCTGTCGCTGACCCGGATCGCCGCGGTCGCCGTCGCCGTGTTCGCCGCGGGCCCGCTGATCGCGCGTGAACTGGAGTCGGGCACCGCCCAGTTGGCGTGGACCCAGTCCGTGTCGCCGGCCCGCTGGCTCGCCGCCAAGCTGGCCGTGCCCGCGCTGCTCATCACCGTCGGCACCGGCCTGGTCGTCGCCCTGTACCGGCTGGTCTGGGACGGGCGCAACCATCTGCTCGTCGCCGGCATCGGCCCGCGCGACATCGCCTTCTCCGTCGGCCCGGCCACGGTGGCGAACGCGCTGTTCGGTCTCGCGTTCGGCGTGCTCGTCGCGCTGGTCGTGCGCCGCACCCTGCCCGCCCTGGCCGTCGCCGGGATCGGCCAGTACCTGGCCGGCGCGCTGCGCGGCAACTCCTGGCCCTTCCAGGGGAATTACCAGCAGCCCGAACTCCCGGTCCACAACAAGGCGATCACCTCCGGCGGCGCCGAGATCACCGACCCCGGCTGCTACGAGGACCTGAAGTGCCTCGCCCGGCACCACGTCACCGGCTTCACCCGCCACTACCTGCCCTCCCCCGACTACTGGCCCCGCCAGCTCACCGAGACGGGCATCCTGCTCGGCCTCACCGTCCTCGCCGTCGTCGCGGCATTCCTCGTCCTGCGCCGGTACCAGCCGCGCCGCGCCGCGAAGGTCACGAAGGAGGCCACCGCATGAGCATCGCCCTCACCCGCCCGAAGGGCCTCACCTGGACCGTGCTGCGGCTGCACCGGATCGCCCTGGGGGCATGGATCGGTTACGTCGCCGTGGCGGCGGGGCTGCTGCTGTGGCTGTGGGGGCCCGGCTCTGCGGGGCTCGACATCACCGGACACTGCGTGCCGGGGATCGGCAACTCCTGCACCGCGACCGGCCCGACCGCGGACACGTACCGCCACGTGCTCGACGCCGTCCAGGCGTCCATGGGCGCCGTGCCCCTGCTCGCCGCTGTGTTCACGGGCGGCATGCTCATCGGCCGCGAACTGGAGCACGGCACCGCCCAGTTGGCCTGGACGCAGTCCATGTCCCCGGTCCGCTGGCTCACCGCGAAGCTGACCCTGCCCGCCCTCTTGCTCACCGTCGGCACCGGCCTCCTGGTGGCGCTGCGCCACGCGGTCGCCGCGCGGGCCCCCGGGCTCCCCGACAACCAGTGGTACGTGTCCGGCACCTTCGATGTTCTGGGCACGACGGCCGTGGCGCTCCCCCTCCTCGGCCTGGCGTGCGGGGCCCTCGGCGCCCTGTGGCAGAGAAAGGCCCTGCCCGCGGCGGGCTTCTCCGGCGTGCTCCTGCTCCTGCTGACCGTGCTCGCGGGGGTGCTGCGCCCACACCTGTGGCCCACTGTCACCGCGACCGGCAGTCTCCGCCAGGGCTACCCCGGCTTCACCGGCGACGTCCGGGACGAGGGTGCGATCACGGGCTCCGGCGCGGTTGTCGCCGACCCCATGTGCGGCGACAACCGCGCCTGCCTCACCGATCGCCACATCACCGGCTTCTACACCGAGGGCCACCCGCCCTCCCACTTCTGGCCGCTCCAACTGGTCGAGACGGGGCTGCTGTTGCTCCTCGCCGGAGGCATCACGTTCCTCGCGTTCCGCATCCTGAGAAGGAGAGTCGCCCGGTGACCACTTCCGCCCCCGCCCTCACCCTGCCGCGCCCCCGCCCCACCGGCAGCCTGCGCCCCGTACTGCGCCTGCACCGTACGGCCCTGTGGGTGTGGGCGGGGTACGTCCTCCTCGTCGGCGGAGCCCTGCTGTGGCTGGGCGGGCCGGGGGCGGCGGCAGCGCGGCGGGACGAGCCGCGCTGCGTGGGCGGCGACATGTGCGAGGTGTTCAGCGGGCCCCGGACCCACTACGAGCAGCTCACCGCCGCGGCGGGCACGCTCCTCACGGTGACCCCGTTCCTGGTGGCCGCGTACGCGGGCGCCCTCCTGATCGGCCGCGAGCTGGAGCGGGGCACCGCCGCCCTGCTCTGGACCCAGTCCGTCTCCCCACCCCGCTGGCTCGCTACGACACTGGCCGCGCCGGCCGCGCTGATCATCGCGACCCTGACCCCGCTCGCCCTGCTGAACCGGGCGGCGTGGGGCGCTTCCGACGACTTCCTCGGCACTGCCTGGTACGCCGACGAGGCGTTCGTCCCCACGGGCCTGCTCCCGGTCGCGTACGCACTGCTGGGCCTGGCTTTCGGCGCATTCGCGGGCCTGTTCACCCGCAGTACCGTCAAGAGCCCGGCACTCGCCGTCGCCGCGCTGTTCGCCGTCTCCACCCTGCTCGGGCGTTACCGGGTCAGCCTGTGGCCGACGGTGACCACCACCGGCACGGGAGCCCTGCGCCCGCCGGCCGACGCCCAAGTCCTGGTGCACGGCACGGTCCTGCGCACCGGCGAGCGCGTCACGAACAACAACGCCTGCGTCGGCGACCAGGGCGCCGACCTGCGCCGCTGCACCGCCCAGTTCCGCGACTTCTGGGTGACGTACCACCCGTCGTCCCACTACTGGCCCCTACAACTTGCGGAATCCACCGTCGTCCTCACCATCACCGCGGCCACCGTCGCCGCCACGTTCTGGCTCCTGCGCCGCCGCACGGCTTGACGGTGTGCGCCCCGACGGGGCGCGGGGAACTGCGCGAGAAGTCCCCACCGGCCCGCGGCCACACACAGGAAAAACCCCGACGGCGCCCGGTCAACCAACAGCGGCCCGCACCAAAACCCCGGCCCCGCCACTTCCCAGCCGACAAACACCCGCCCCCGTAGACGCCCCGGGGCCGCCCGCCCATATCCCGCACGTCATGTCGCCGTAACCGGCGATTCAGACGGGCTTGCGACGCTCACGGAATGCAACCCCCCGCGTCCGATCCCGCGAAGGCCTCGCCGGAGCCCGCGCCGCCGGAGCCCGCGCCGCAGGGCCGGCTCTATCTCGCGCCCGCGCTCTCCGATCTGCCCGGCGCGCCCAAGACGGTCTCCGCGCGGAAGAATGGGGCCATGAGCCAGCCGAACGCCGCACAGGACCCGACCGCCGCCGCGCCGGGGGCCACCTCGGCCCCGCAGCCCCAGCCGTCCGTGGGCTCGCTCGCCGCGCTCCGCCCGCAACCCGTGGCGGGCGGCGACTTCGAGCGGGCGGCCGCGAAGCTCGCCGGGATCGTCGCCGACATCGACGCGGACCCCGACGACTACGAGGACGAGTACGCGGGCCGGGAGGACGCGGAGCTCCCGCAGGGCCGTTTCCTGGACCGGGAGCGCAGCTGGCTGGCGTTCAACGAGCGGGTCCTGGAGCTGGCCGAGGACCCGAACACCCCGCTCCTGGAGCGCGCGAACTTCCTGGCGATCTTCGCCTCGAACCTCGACGAGTTCTTCATGGTCCGCGTGGCAGGGCTCAAGCGGCGCATCGCGACCGGCGTCGCCACCCGTTCGGCCTCGGGGCTGCAGCCCCGCGAGGTCCTGGAGCTGATCTGGAACCGCTCCCGCGAGCTCATGGCCCGGCACGCCGCCTGCTACCAGGACGAGGTCGCCCCTTCCCTGGCCGACGAGGGCATCCACGTCGTGCGCTGGAACGAGCTGACCGACAAGGAGCAGGCGCGGCTCTACACGCTGTTCATGCAGCAGATCTTCCCGGTCCTGACGCCGCTGGCCGTCGACCCCGCGCACCCGTTCCCGTACATCTCGGGGCTCTCCCTCAACCTCGCGGTCGTGGTCTCGAACCCCGTGTCGGGCCACCGCCACTTCGCCCGCGTCAAGGTGCCGCCCCTCCTCGCCCGCTTCCTGGAGGCCTCCCCGCAGCGCTACGTCCCCATCGAGGACGTCATCGCGGCCCCCCGCCACCTTGGCGAGCTCTTCCCCGGCATGACGGTCGAGGAGCACCACATGTTCCGGCTGACCCGCAACGAGGACCTGGAGGTCGAGGAGGACGACGCCGAGAACCTGCTCCAGGCCCTGGAGAAGGAGCTCATGCGGCGCCGCTTCGGGCCGCCGGTGCGCCTGGAGGTCGAGGAGAGCATCGACTCCGAGGTACTGAGCCTGCTCGTACGGGAGTTGAAGATGAGCGAGGCCGAGGTGTACCCGCTGCCGGGCCCCCTCGACCTCACGGGTCTGTTCGCGATCGCGGTCCTGGACCGGCCCGAGCTGAAGTACCAGAAGTTCGTGGCGGGCACCCACCGCGACCTCGCCGAGGTCGAGTCGTCCTCGGCACCCGACGTCTTCGCGGCGCTCCGCCAGCACGATGTCCTGCTGCACCACCCGTACGACAGCTTCTCCACGTCCGTGCAGGCCTTCCTGGAGCAGGCCGCGAACGACCCGGACGTGCTCGCCATCAAGCAGACGCTGTACCGGACGTCGGGCGACTCCCCGATCGTGGACGCGCTGATAGACGCCGCCGAGGCCGGCAAGCAGGTCCTCGTCCTGGTCGAGATCAAGGCACGTTTCGACGAGCAGGCCAACATCAAGTGGGCGCGGAAGCTGGAGGAGTCGGGCTGCCATGTCGTCTACGGCCTCGTCGGCCTGAAGACGCACTGCAAGCTCTCCCTGGTCGTCCGCCAGGAGGGCGACCAGCTCGTCCGCTACTCGCACGTCGGCACCGGCAACTACCACCCCAAGACGGCGCGCCTGTATGAGGACTTGGGCCTCCTGACGGCCAATCAGGAAGTCGGGGCCGACCTCTCCGACCTCTTCAACCGGCTGTCCGGCTACTCGCGCCGGGAGACCTACCGCCGTCTGCTCGTAGCCCCCAAGTCCCTTCGTACGGGCCTGATCACGCGGATCGAGAAGGAGGTCCAGCACCACCGTGCGGGCCGCCCCGCCTACGTCCGCGTCAAGGTCAACTCGATGGTCGACGAGGCCGTCATCGACGCGCTGTACCGGGCGTCGCAGGCGGGCGTCACGGTGGACGTGTGGGTCCGCGGGATCTGCGCGGTGCGGCCCGGGGTCGCGGGCCTGTCCGAGAACATCCGGGTCCGCTCGGTGCTCGGCCGCTTCCTGGAGCACTCCCGCGTCTTCGCCTTCGGCAACGGCGGCGAGCCCGAGGTGTGGATCGGCAGCGCCGACATGATGCACCGCAACCTCGACCGCCGCATCGAGGCCCTGGTCCGCGTCGAGGACCCGGCGCACCGCGCGGCCCTCAGCCGGCTCCTCGAAACGGGGATGTCCGACACCACCGCCTCCTGGCACCTGGGCCCGGACGGCAACTGGACCCGGCACGCGCTGGACGCGGACGGGCGGCCGCTGCGCAACGTACAGGAGATGCTCATAGACGCCCGGAGGCGCCGGCGTGGCACAGCAACACCTTGATCCCGGCACGGCGCACACCGCCGAAGCCGTCCTGGCGTCCTATCTGCGGGCCCAGGCGACCGAGTTCCTGCGCGCCCTGCGCCAGCACCGCGAGAGCGGCGCGGCCGGAGAGACGGCGGGCGCGGCCCGCGCCCTGCGCCGCGCCGCCCGTCGCATCAGCGGCACGCTGCACACGTTCCGCCCGCTGCTCGACGCCGAGTGGTCCGACGGCCTGCGCCCCGAACTGGCGTGGCTCTCGGGCACGTTGGCCCAGGAGCACGCGTACGCGGAGCGGTTGCAGCGGCTGAACGAGGCACTGCACCGGCTCACCGCGGCGGGGCGGGGCGGGTCGGCGGGGCCACCGGCGCCGCGTGCGGAGAAGGACGCGGCGCCGCCCGCGCGGGAGACCCTCACGCTCGGCGCGGCCAAGGCGGCGGCCCTGCTCGACCGCCAACTGACCCTCGCCAAGACGAGAGCCCACAGCACGGCTCTGGGAGCGCTCGGCTCGTCCCGGTTCCACGCGGTGGCGGACAGCGTCGCCGTACTCGCCAGCGAGGTCCCGCTCCGCGGCGCGGACGCGGAGCTGAAGAAGCTCGCCGAGGCCGCCGAGAACCGGCTCACGGAGGCGGTCGCCGCGCTGCACGACACCGGCCACCCCTACAACCCGGACGCCGACACCCCCTGGCACCACGTACGCCTGCTGCTGCGCCTGCACCGCTACGCGCAGGAGGTCACCCCAGAGGGCCCCGCGAGCGACCTACGCCGCGAGGAGAACCGCAAGGAGAACGAGGCGGCGCACGCCCTGAACGCGCACCGCGACGCCGCCGAGGCCGCCGGCGCGGCCGCGCACGCGGCCCGCACCCCGCGCATCGCCCCGGCGACGGCGTACGCCCTGGGCGTGCTCCACGCGGACCAGCGCCATCAGGTGGAGGCCGCCAGGATCGCGTTCAGGGGGGCATGGCACAGAGAGGCGGTGGGAACCCCGTGACCGTGCACGAGGACGACATGAACACCATCCGAGCGGCGGGCTGCGTCCTGTGGCGGCGGTCGGCGATCGACGGCGGCCTGGAGATCTGCCTCGTTCATCGACCCAAGTACGACGACTGGTCGCATCCGAAAGGCAAGCTGAAGCGCGGCGAGGACCCGTTGACGGGCGCGCTGCGTGAGGTACGGGAGGAAACCGGCCACGCGTGCGCCCCCGGCGCCACTCTGCCCACCGTGCGCTATCTCGCGAACGGCCGCCCCAAGAAGGTCGACTACTGGGCGGCGGAGGCCACGTCGGGCACGTTCACCCCGAACGACGAGGTCGACCGCATCGTGTGGCTGCCGCCCATGGCCGCCCGCAACCGCCTGACGCAGCCCCGCGACCGCAAGATTCTGGACGCTCTGCTGGCCGCCCTCCACGCCACCTGACGTAATCGCTCCGTGACCTAACCACACCGCCTGCTTAGGTTCACCCTCCGTTCACTCACGGCCATGGGGCGCTTCACTTGATCTGCTTAATTTCGGCCTTAGACGGTGAGTCCCCGAGACGGGGGCAAGCCCCACCGTTCATCTGAAACATCCGCAGATCGCACGCCGCCACAGACAGACAAGAGGCCGGCGGCTCCTGGAAGGAAAACCCGAAGGTGAAGCTTCAGCGCAAGAACCGGCTCCGCGCCCTCTCTCTCGGCGCTCTCGCCGTCTCCGGCGCCCTGGCCCTCACGGCGTGCGGCTCCGACGACACCAACAGCACCGGCGGGGGCGGCTCCAGCTCGTCGGCCAAGGCCGGCAACATCAAGTGCGACGACGCCAAGGGCCAGCTCCTTGGCATCGGCTCCTCGGCCCAGGCCAACGCGGTCGACGCCTGGCGCCAGGCCTACGCGCAGGCCTGCTCGGGCGTGCAGATCAACTACAAGCCCGACGGATCGGGCGCCGGTGTCACCGCGTTCAACCAGGGCCAGGTCGCCTTCGCCGGCTCCGACTCGGCGCTCAAGCCCGAAGAGGTCACCGCCTCGAAGAAGGTCTGCAAGACCGGCCAGGGCATCGACCTCCCGATGGTCGGCGGCCCGATCGCGGTCGCGTACAACGTCTCGGGCGTCGACAACCTCGTCCTGGACGGCCCGACCCTCGCCAAGATCTTCGACTCGAAGATCACCAAGTGGAACGACCCGGCGATCGCGAAGCTCAACCCCGACGCGAAGCTGCCCTCCACCAAGATCCAGGCGTACCACCGCTCGGACGAGTCCGGCACCACGGACAACTTCACCAAGTACCTCAAGGCCACGGCCGCGAGCGACTGGAAGTACGAGGGCGGCAAGGCCTGGCAGGCCAAGGGCGGCCAGTCCGCACAGGGCTCGTCCGGTCTGGCCCAGCAGGTCAAGCAGACCGACGGCGCCATCTCCTACTTCGAGCTGTCCTACGCCAAGGACGGCGTGAAGACCGTCGACATCGACACGGGCGCCGCCGCCCCGGTCAAGGCCACCACGGAGAACGCCTCCAAGGCGATCGCCGACGCCAAGATCATCGGCACCGGCAAGGACCTCGCCCTGGAGCTGAACTACGCGACCAAGGCCGAGGGCGCCTACCCGATCACCCTGGTCACGTACGAGATCGTCTGCGACAAGGGCAACAAGTCGGACACCCTCGCCGCGACCAAGTCCTTCCTGACCTACACGGCCTCCGAAGAGGGCCAGGCCGCCCTCGCCGACCTGGGCTACGCCCCGATCCCCACGGAGATCAACGCCAAGGTCCGCGAGACCGTCGCCAGCATCAGCTGACCCGCGTGCGGGCCGCCCCACACCACGGGTGGCCCGCACCGTCCGGTGCACCGCCGCCAGAAGTCCCGTACGAGACCGCCGAACGCGGCAAAGGACTTCGCAGACCGGAGACCCCCATGGACAACACAGACATAGCCACGCAACCACCCGCGCCACCGGCGCCCGCCGATCGCCCGACCCCCGCCCAGCAGAAGCGCGCCGAACGCGGCGCCACCCGCCCCGGTGACCGGATCTTCCTCGGTCTCTCGCGCGGCTCGGGCATCCTGCTGCTGGTGATCATGGCCGCGATCGCGGTCTTCCTGACCTACCGCGCCTCGCTGGTCCTCTCGAAGAACGAGGGCAACTTCCTCACCACCTTCGAGTGGAACGCGACCGCGACCCCGCCCGTCTTCGGCATCGCCGTCCTCGCCTTCGGCACGATCGTCACCTCGATCATCGCCATGCTGATCGCGGTCCCCGTCGCCGTCGGCATCGCGCTCTTCCTGACGCACTACGCGCCGAAGAAGCTGAGCGGCGTCATCGGCTACGTGATCGACCTGCTGGCCGCCGTGCCGTCCATCGTGTACGGCCTGTGGGGCGCCCTCTTCCTGGTGCCGCACATGACCGGCCTCTACAGCTGGCTCGACGACTACTTCGGCTGGACCGGCATCTTCTCCTGGCAGGGCGGCGCCCCGCGCACCCTGCTCGCCGTCGGCGTCCTGCTGGCGATCATGATCCTGCCGATCATCACGAACGTCTCCCGCGAGGTCTTCCGACAGGCCCCCCAGATGCACCAGGAGGCGGCCCTCGCGCTCGGCGCCACCCGCTGGGAGGTCATCCGCATGTCGGTGATCCCCTTCGGCCGCTCCGGTGTGATCTCCGCGTCGATGCTCGGCCTCGGCCGCGCGCTCGGCGAGACGATGGCCGTCGCCACGGTCCTCTCCCCCGACTTCCTGATCCACGCCAGCCTGCTCGACCCGGGCGGCGGCACCTTCGCACAGAACATCGCCGCGAAGTTCTCCGAGGCCAACGACCAGGGCCGCGACGCCCTCATCGCCTCCGGTCTCGTCCTCTTCGTCATCACCCTGCTGGTCAACGGCGCCGCGCGGATGATCATCGCCCGCCGCAAGGAGTACTCGGGGGCCAACGCATGAGCCACGCGACGACGCCCACGCCCGCGCCCGCGAAGCGCCCCTCCTCCCTGCACGGCGCGCGCCTGCCCAAGTGGTCCCCCTGGGCCATCGCACTCGGCTCGGTCGCCGCGGGCTGCGCGATCGGCCTGATCGGCGGCCTGACCAGCCACATCCAGTGGGGGCTGCTCGCCGCCCTGCTCTTCGTCCTCGGCACCTACGGCCTCGCCGCGAAGGTCGAGGGCCGGCGCCAGGCCAAGGACCGGGTCGCGACCAGCATCGTCTGGGTCGCGTTCATCCTGGCCGTGATCCCGCTCGCCTCCCTGGTCTACGAGACGGTCAAGCGCGGCATCACCGTCCTCGACCCGTACTTCCTGTCGCACTCGATGGGCTTCGTCACCGCCTACCAGCCCGGCGGCGGCATCTACCACGCGATCCTCGGCACCCTGGAGCAGGTCGGCCTCGCCACCCTGATCTCGGTCCCGATCGGTCTGCTGACCGCGATCTACCTGGTGGAGTACGGCCGCGGCAAGCTCGCCAAGGCGGTGACCTTCTTCGTCGACGTCATGACGGGCATCCCGTCGATCGTCGCGGGCCTGTTCATCCTCAGCTTCTGGATCCTGATCCTCGGCTTCGGCTTCTCCGGCTTCGCCGGCTCGATGGCCCTGTCCATCCTGATGATCCCGGTCGTGGTCCGCTCCACCGAGGAGATGCTCAAGCTCGTCCCGAACGAGCTGCGCGAGGCCTCCCTCGCCCTCGGCGTCCCGAAGTGGCGCACGATCCTCAAGGTCGTCCTGCCGACCTCGCTCGGCGGCATCCTGACCGGCGTGATGCTGGCGGTCGCCCGCATCGCGGGCGAGACGGCCCCGGTGCTGCTGCTGGTCTTCGGAAACCCGCTGATCAACGGCAACCCGTTCGACGGCCCGCAGGCCTCGCTGCCGCTGTACATCTACCAGCAGTACGCGAGCAGCGGCGGCAGCGAGGCGGCGTACGACCGCGCCTGGGCCGCGGCCCTGGTCCTCATCGCCTTCATCATGATCCTCAACCTCGTGGCCCGCGGCGTCGCCCGCTGGAAGGCCCCGAAGACGAGCCGCTGACGCGGCTACAGCGCTACGGCGCTCTCAGCGACTCAAAACCGGAAGTGAACTGACCCCATGGCCAAGCGAATCGACGTAAGCGGACTCACCGCCTTCTACGGATCCCACAAGGCGATCGAAGACATCTCGATGACGGTCGAGCCCCGCTCGGTGACGGCCTTCATCGGCCCCTCCGGCTGCGGCAAGTCGACCTTCCTGCGCACCCTCAACCGGATGCACGAGGTCACCCCCGGCGGCCGCGTCGAGGGCAAGGTCCTCCTCGACGACGAGGACCTGTACGGCACCCACATCGACCCCGTCGCCGTGCGCCGCACGGTCGGCATGGTCTTCCAGCGCCCCAACCCCTTCCCCACGATGTCGATCTTCGACAACGTGGCGGCGGGCCTGAAGCTCAACGGCAGCTACAAGAAGTCCGAGCTGAACGACGTCGTGGAGAAGTCCCTCAAGGGCGCCAACCTCTGGAACGAGGTCAAGGACCGCCTGAACAAGCCGGGCTCTGGCCTCTCCGGCGGTCAGCAGCAGCGCCTGTGCATCGCCCGCGCCATCGCGGTCGAGCCCGACGTCCTGCTCATGGACGAGCCCTGCTCGGCCCTCGACCCGATCTCGACCCTCGCCATCGAGGACCTGATCGGCGAGCTCAAGGAGCGCTTCACGATCGTCATCGTGACGCACAACATGCAGCAGGCGGCCCGCGTCTCGGACCGCACGGCGTTCTTCAACCTCTCGGCGGTCGGCCAGCCCGGCAAGCTCGTGGAGATCGACGAGACGGAACGCATCTTCTCCAACCCGTCGGTCCAGGCCACGGAGGACTACATCTCGGGCCGCTTCGGCTAGGGGCCGGCCGCCCTTGACCCGGACTCCTCGTGGCGCTGCATGGCGGTGCCGCCACGAGGCTGGAGAGCCCGCCCCGGTAGGGGGCGGGCTCTCACTTTGACCCGGCCAGGGGCGCGGGGAACTGCGCGCCCAGCCACGAAAAAGCCGCGGTCGCGTCTGCTCATGTACCGAGCAGACGCGACTGCGGCTTATACGTGGCTGAGCCCCAGCGGGGCTTATCCGAAGGCCAGCCAGACAATCCCGTACGAAGCGGCAGCGACAAGCGCCGCGGCCGGCATCGTGATGAACCACCCGATCACGATGTTCTTGGCGACGCCCCAGCGCACGGCGTTCATACGCTTCGTCGCCCCGACACCCATGATCGCCGAAGTGATGACGTGCGTCGTCGAGATCGGCGCGTGGAACAGGAACGCGGACCCGAACATGATCGAGGCCCCCGTGGTCTCCGCGGCGAACCCCTGCGGCGGATCCAGCTCGATGATCTTGCGACCCAGGGTGCGCATGATCCGCCAGCCACCGGCATACGTACCGAGCGACAGCATCAGCGCACACACGATCTTGACCCAGACCGGAATCGGGTCCTCGAAGCTCTCGTGACCGCCGATGACCAGCGCCATGACCACGATGCCCATGGTCTTCTGCGCGTCCTGCAGACCGTGGCCGAGCGCCATACCGGCCGCCGAGACGGTCTGCGCGATACGGAATCCGCGCTTGGCCTTGTGCGGGTTGGAGCGCCGGAACATCCACATGATGAGCGTCATCACGAGGTAACCGACGACGAGACCGATCACCGGCGACGTGAACATCGGGATGACGATCTTGTCGAGCACCCCGGACCAGTAGACGGTCGTCCCCCCGGCGAGCGCGGCGCCGACCATGCCACCGAACAAGGCGTGCGAGGACGAAGAGGGCAGCCCGAAGTACCAGGTGACGAGGTTCCAGACGATCGCGCCGGCCAGCGCCGCGAAGAGGATCCCCATCCCCTTGTTGCCCTCGGGGGTGGCGATGATGCCTTCGCTGACCGTCTTGGCGACCCCGCTGCCCAGGAAGGCACCGGCGAGGTTCATCACCGCGGCCATGGCGAGTGCCGCACGGGGCGTCAGCGCACGGGTGGATACGGATGTGGCGATGGCGTTCGCGGAGTCGTGAAAGCCGTTCGTGTACGTGAATCCGAGCGCGACGCCGATCGTCACGATCAGGGTGAAGGTGTCCATGAGCCGGTCAGGACTCCTTCACGGCGATCGTCTCCACCGTGTTGGCCACGTGCTCGAAGGCGTCAGCCGCCTCTTCCAGCACATCGACGATCTGCTTCAGCTTCAGAACTTCCATGGCGTCGTACTTGCCGTTGAAGAGCTGGGCGAGCAGCTTGCGGTGGATCTGGTCGGCCTGGTTCTCCAGCCGGTTGACCTCGATCCAGTACTCGGTGAGGTTCGCCATGGTGCGCAGGTTCGGCATGGCCTCGGCGGTCAGCTCGGCTGCCCGGGCGAGGACCTCGATCTGCTGCTCCACACCCTTGGGAAGCTCCTCCACCTGGTAGAGGACGACCAGGTCGACGGCCTCTTCCATGAAGTCCATGATGTCGTCGAGGCACGAGGCGAGGTTGTAGATGTCCTCGCGGTCGAACGGCGTGATGAACGAGGAGTTGAGTTGGTGGAAGATCGCGTGCGTTGCGTCGTCACCGGCGTGTTCGGCTGCCCGCATCCGCTCCGCGATCTCGGCCCGGGCGGACGTGTCCGCTCCGAGCAGTTCCATCAGGAGCTTCGAGCCCGTGACGATGTTGTCCGCGGATGCGGCGAACATGTCGTAGAAGCTCGTCTCCCTGGGGGTCAGACGAAAGCGCACGTGGGGTCCTCGGGGTGCTCTGGATTGGGTCAGGCTGATGCTAGGCGCATCATCCGGCCACGGCTAACCGGCGTTCCCCCAGTGTCGCCCATCAGGCACAGTGATCAGCACGGGGTCCCGCGAACCGGCAGGACCCCCGGAAAGTCCGGTATCATATACCCGCAGGGGGTATGTGGAACCACCACGGGAGGTCGGACACGATGACCACGGACGCGAGCCAGCCGGCGGCGGACGCCGCACAGACGCCCACGGCCGGGGCCACCGAGATCGTGACCGACCACGACCGCGGCATCCACGGCTACCACTACCAGAAGGACGAGCACCTCAAGCGCCTGCGCCGCATCGAGGGCCAGATCCGCGGCCTGCAGCGGATGGTCGACGAGGACGTCTACTGCATCGACATACTCACGCAGGTCTCTGCCTCCACGAAGGCGCTGCAGTCCTTCGCGCTCCAGCTCCTCGAGGAGCACCTGCGGCACTGTGTCGCCGACGCCGCGGTCAAGGGCGGCGACGAGATCGACGCCAAGGTCGAGGAGGCCACGAAGGCGATCGCCCGGCTGCTGCGGACCTGAGTACCGCGTACGAGAGGGCTGCGTACCTGACGAGTTCCCCGAGCGAGGGCTGGGCCCGGGGTCCTTGCCCTCGGTATCAGTCCTCGCCGCTCGTACCGCCGGGCAGCGCGTCGGCCACCCGCAGCACCTCATCGATCCGGTCCGCGCTCAGCCGCCCCTCCGAGGCGGCGGACGCCGCGATGATCAACTCACCGCACAGCTCGATCTCGGCGAGGGCGACGTGGTCCTGGACCGCTGTACCGCTCAGGGGAGCCACGTTCATCACCTCTTCCAGCCATCGTCGGTCGACTTCCCAGAGTAGGGAGCACCGCACGGGCCGCGCATGGCACGGAAGAACCATTTCCGGCCCCCGACAGGACCCCTATTTCTCTGCTACCCGGCCCGCGTAGATGTCCTTCTTCCGCGGCAGCCGGACACTCGCGGGCTTCCCGAACCCGTAGAGCAGGGTCGTCGACGCCACCGCGACGTCCTTCTTCTCCTGGGCGTTGGCGAAGCTGAACCGGTGCCTGACCTTGCGGATGAGTCCCTCGTCGTCGAGGTACACGTCGAACGGCACCGGCGAGGCGCCGAACCCTTTCGCCGCCGCGGCGATCGCCCCCTTGTTCCCCGCGGACGCCGCCTTCGCCGCGACGAGAAGATCGACGGTCCCTTTGTAATGGCGGGTCCGCACACCCGCGATGTCGCTCTCACCCACATACGTCACGGCATGTGCGCCCCGCAGGAGTTCGGCCGCGGCGAGCGGATCGGTGGCGCCGCCGGTGACCAGATTGCCGTCGGTCAGCGAGGCCGTCTCGACCCGCACCCACTTGTCGGCGGGCACACCCGCGCCGCGGTTCTTCATGAAGAGGGCGCCGGGAGCGAGCAGTTCGGTGATCGGCCGGTGCTCCTGCGCGCCGGCCGCGTCCTGCGGCAGCTGCACCTTCAGCTCGCCCAGACCTCTGCGGTAGTCGTAGACGCCGGTGCCCCGAACAGTGACCCGCGTGCCACCGCTGGCCATCTCCATCGACGTACGCGCCTGCGAACTGCCCTCGCGCACCAGCCGGTCGGCGGCCTGGCGGACGACCCGGGCCGGATCCGCGGTCCGGTCACCCGCCGCGGCGCCGCCGCCGCAACCGGCGGTCCCGGCCACGATTCCCGCCGTGGCGAGGGCCGCCGCCGCTCGTCTCGTCGGGCGCCTGTGCTGCACCACCATCGCTTGTCTACCCCCAAGCTGTTCCGTGCGTCTGCGGCCCCGCTGCTGACCGGTTAACGACGAGTAGGGTCGACCGTCACGCGAACGGTGGTTTACCCGAGCCCGTTACCGTGGCCGCGTGGCGCAACAGCAGCATGATCATGCGACGACGGTCGTGGAACAGGGCCGGTTCTGCCTGGCCCGGTGCACCTGCGGCTGGCGCGGCCCCGCGAGAAGGGCCCGCAGCAGAGCCCGCACCGACGCGGAGGACCACGTCCAGGCCGCCTAGGGCCTGTCTGACATTTCCCGTCTGCCGGCGCGACGCCTGGCCGCCCTTCGGGCAACGACGGGAACTGTCAGACAGGCCCTAGAACCCGCCCTGGCGGGCACCGGGAACCCGTGGCTCACAGATCTCGTCTTGCACCACGGGAAGCAACCGGTGGCCCAGGGAGACACGGCATGCAGCGGCGTACGTTCATCACGGCCTCGGCGGCCGCAATCGGCGCGGGCGCGATATCCGCCTGCAGCGCGGACGGCGGTGCCTCGTCCGGGCCTTCGTCGCCCGCGTCGCCCACGGCCTCGTCCTCGGCCCCGCTCCGCACCACGAGCGCGAGCGCCTCATCGACGGTCCGCGCCGCGGCGAACCTGGACGCGCTGGCCAAGGACCTCGACGGTTCCCTCGTCCGCCCCGGCCAGTCGGCGTGGGCGGCGGCCCGCCAGTTGTACAACACCCGCTTCGACGCGCTGAAGCCGAGCGCGGTCGCCTACGTCGCCGGGCCGGACGACCTCCGGACGACCCTCGCGTACGCCCGCGCCCACAAGGTCCCGGTCGCCATACGCAACGGCGGGCATTCGTACGCGGGCTGGTCCTCGGGCAACGGCCGGCTGATCCTCGACGTGTCCCGTATGAAGACGGTCCGCGCCTCCGGCGGCGAGGCCGTGGTCGGCGCGGGCGCCAAACTCATCGACGTCTACCGGGCCCTGGCCGCGAAGGGCGTCACGATACCGGCGGGCTCCTGCCCCACGGTCGGCGTCTCCGGCCTCACCCTGGGCGGCGGCCACGGAGTGGTCTCCCGCGCCTACGGCCTGACCTGCGACAGCCTGACGCAGGCCACGATCATCACGGCGGACGGCAAGCAGCTCACCGCCGACTCCTCGACGAACAAAGAGCTGTTCTGGGCGCTCCGCGGCGCGGGCAACGGCCAGTTCGGCGTGGTGACGGAGCTCCGCTTCAAGACCCACCCGGCGCCGCAGGCCGTCTCCGCGTACATGACGTGGCCCTGGTCGAAGGCGGCGACGGTCCTCAAGGCCTGGCAGAAGTGGGGCCCCGACCAGGCCGACGAGATCTGGTCGTCGCTGCACGTGGCGAACGCGGCGGGCGGGCGCCCCACGATCTCCGTATCGGCCTTCTCGCTCGGCACGTACACCGAACTGCAGAACGCGGTGGACCGCCTCGCCGACGGCCCCGGCGGTCCGGGCCCGGCCACCTCCGTCTCGCTCAAGCGCCGCTCCTACGAGGAGTCGATGGAGGTCTACGCGGGCTGCTCCGCCTTCTCCTCCGACGCCCAGTGCCACCTCCCCGGCGCCACCCCCGGCCGCTCCGCGCAAGGCGCGCTGCAGCGCGAGACCTACGCGGCGCACTCGGACTTCTTCGACCGCTCGCTGTCGGACGCCGGCGTGCGCGCCCTGCTCAAGCAGATGGAGGCGGTGACGGCGGGCGCGGGCTCCGTCGCCCTCACCGCGCTCGGCGGCGCGATCAACCGGGTCGACCCGACGGCCACGGCGTTCGTCCACCGCCGCTCGCGGATGCTCGCGCAGTACATCGTGTCGTGGCGGGCCGGCACCTCCGGCACGGCCGCCCAGGGGTGGCTGAAAAAGGCCCACACCGCGATGCGCCCGTACGCGTCGGGTGCGGCGTACCAGAACTACACGGACGCGACCCTGACGGACTGGAAGCAGGCCTACTACGGCGCCGCCGCCGACCGTCTGACGAAGGTGAAGCGCAGTTACGACCCGTCGGGCTTCTTCAGCTTCCCGCAGGCGCTGTAGGGCGCCTCACCGGGCCGCGCGGGGCCGGATCGGGCAACCCCCACCCCGTATGGACCACGCGACACGCCCTCGGGTGGCCCAAAGCACCGGGCGGGGTTGCGCTGGACTCATGAACAAGCCCCGAATAGTCGCGGCCTCCGCGGCCTCCGCCGTCGTCCTCACCCTGGGTGCCGCCGTGGCGGCCGCCCTTGACGACGGATCAGCACACTCCGAGGCGGGCCCGCTCGCGGCGGCCTCCGCGACCGTGGCGCTGGCCGCCGCCGCCACCGGACTCTCCCGGTCGCGCGCGGGCAGCCGGGCGACTACGCGGCCAGATCCCGCTCCTCGGCCGAGCCGGACCCCCGGGCCTCTGGAAGCTCCACCGCTCCCGGAGCCGGCACCACAGACCTAGGCGCCCACACCAGCCATCCGGCACGGGACCGCCCGATCGCCCTGGCCAGCGGCGTGAGCAGCGCCGACGCGAGCGGCGAGAGCAGTAGCGCGACAGCGGTGCCGAGCGCGAACCCGCCGATGACGTCGGTCGGGTAGTGCACGCCCATGAAGACCCGGCAGAACCCCTCGATCACGGCGAGGGCGATCCCGGCGAGGCCGAGCTTGCGGTGGGCGACGAAGAGCGCGGCGCCCATCGCCATGGCCAGCGTCGCGTGGTCGCTGACGAACGAGAAGTCGTTCTTCCCCGTCACCAGGACGGTGAGCCCGTCGTGGTCCTTGAAGGGCCGCGGCCGCTCGACGAAGGACCGGATCGGCGCGTTCACCAGGACCGCGGCGGCCGCGGCGAGCGGCGCCCACACCACGGCGGCGACGGACGAGGCGGCGTCGTCGAGCGCGCCCCGGCGCCGGGCGCCCCACCAGCACCACACCACGACGACCACGAGCCCGAGCAGAATTCCGTACTCGCCGACGAACTCCATGGCCTTGTCGAACCAGCCCGGTGTGGCGTCCGTGAGCCCATTGATGTCGTAGAGCAGCGAGACGTCAGGGTTTGATCCGGAACTCTCGAGTGCCTCGAGTCCAGCCATGATTCAGCGGCCCCTTCGTCTTCAGCCACCCCCGTGGTCTGTTTTCCGGTTCAGCAAGAGGAACGCACATTCCCGTTCCCAACGTTCCGCACTCCACCGAACGATCACCCAGACGTTATCGAAGAGAGATGGAAACCCGCAGCTCAGGGCCGGGCGTTAACGGAGAGTTCAAGCCACGTCACACTTCGGGTGACGTGCTGGGCAAAGCCTCTGCGCCGTCCTCGGTGACCCGCGTCGCGCCGAAGTAATCCGGCGTGTCGACGGGGTCGAAACGGATGACCGCACCAGGTCGCGGCGCGTCGATCATGTAACCGCCGCCGACGTAGATGCCCACGTGCCGGATGGCGCGGCTGTTGCTGAGATCGTCCGAGAAGAACACCAGATCTCCCGGCAGCAACTCGTCCCTTTTCGGGTGCGCCCCGGCGTTGTACTGGTCATTGGCGACGCGCGGCAACTCCACGCCCACCGCCTCGTACGCGGCCTTGGTCAGCCCGGAACAGTCGAACCGCCCACCCTGGTCCGCCGTCCCGTTCCCACCCCACAGGTAGGGGGTGCCCAGCTTTTTCTGCGCGTAGTAGATCGCCGCCGCGGCCTGCTGCGAGGGCTGCACCCGCCCCACGGGCCTGGCGAACGACTTCTCCAGCGTCGTGATCGTCTTCACGTAGTTCTGCGTCTCCCGGTACGGCGGCACGCCCCCGTACTTGATGACGGCGTACGCCCCCGCGTTGTACGCGGCGAGCATGTTCTTCGTCTGATCGCCGGGCGCGTCCTTCACGTACGAGGCGAGCTTGCAGTCGTACGAGGCGGCCGAGGGGATCGCGTCGTTCGGGTCCCAGATGTCACGGTCCCCGTCGCCGTCCCCGTCGACACCGTGCGCGGCCCAGGTCCCCGAGATGAACTGCGCGATGCCGTACGCCTTCGCGGGAGACGTGGCCTTCGGGTTGAAGCCGCTCTCCTGATAGAGCTGCGCGGCGAGCAGCGCCGGGTTGATGGCGGGGCACATGTTGCCCCACTTCTGCACCAGCGACTGGTATGCGGCGGGCACAGCGCCCTTGGCGAGCCCGACGGCCCCCTGACCGACCCCGTTCGTCAGGCTCCCGGCCGCCATGTACGTACCGACGACGAGCAGGCTCACGAACCCGGTCCCCCCGGCGACGGCCGATCCTGCGACGATCCACGCCTTACGCACCGTCAACCGCCCTTCGCCGCACGGGAGTCCACCGGCGTCACAGTCTAGAGCCGTCCCGGCCGCGCGACCGGCAGTTCACCGGCGGCTCCCCGGGCGCCAGGACACCGCGAACCGTCGTTGCCCGGCGTGACCAGGCGTGATACACAGAGTGACCATACGTTCCCTCGCATACGGAACCGCCCCGCGAGGCGGCCCCGCGACCGCGGGACCGTACGAACTCGGCCAACGAATGGCGCCAAGTGTGCAGGCATCAGCGCCAATCTGGGTCAGAATGGGCCTGACCTCTGCGCTGCGGCGGAGGCGACAGAACTACCCACATGGGGCGGTGAGTTACACATGCTGATGGCAGCCGAAAAGGGCGACATCACGACCATTATCGGCGGGATCGCCCCCGACTGGGGCCCGTTCGGGAGCCTGGGCAACGAGGCACGCGTAATGATCGAGGTAGTGATGGCGGTGGCCATCCTGCTCTGCCTCGGCATCGCGATCTGGGGCGCGGCCAAGCAACGGATCGGGGCCACGGCCCTGCGCGACACCTTCAGCGCCGAACAGGGCAAGGGGTTGATCGTCGCGGGCCTGACCGGGGTTTTCATCATCGGATCCCTCGGCACGCTCTTCACGATCGTGTACGGCATGGCCGTGTAGCCCGGCGGCCCCCGGTCCCCTCGCCGCATGTCCCGCGGCGGGCACGCCGTCAGTTTCGGTCCGGTCCCACCCGGTTACCTCTAATAACCCCTCTACACCATCCGTCCTGTCGTGCCCACCGGCTGAGGTTGCGTCTCCCTGATGTCCAGTCACCACACCGCGCCCGCACGGGAACCAGTGCGGCTACCGTCGTATGCGGCGTATTCGACGGTTCAGCACGAGGTTGAGGGGACGTGCGCGCTATGAGTGTCGACGACCGGCGGGACGACGACGTCTACGGCGGCACCGGGCAGACCCGGACGCGGCTCCCCGAGGGCTCGGGCGGCGACGTGTACGGAGGCGCGCGAAGAGGCGGCCGCTCCTCGTCCCGTTCCCTGGTCACCGTGGTCGGCGTCGTGGTGCTCCTCATCGCGGCGATCGCCTTCGCGAACCGGGGCGACGACGGTGCCTCCGGCGGCTCCGCGAAATCGGACAACGGCCCGAAATCCTCTCCCACGTCACCGACCGGCACGAAAGCGGTGGGGTCGGGGTTCGCCCATGATGAGCAAGGGGTGCAGTCGGCCGCGGCGAATTATGCGGTCCAGCTCGTTTCGGCGGACATCCTCAAACCGGACCGCAGGCCCGACATCCTGGCGCGGCTGTTCGTCGCCGACCGGGTGAGCTCCCTCCAGGCGCGGTTCGACAACGCGTACTCGAAGGACTTCCTGGCCAAGGTCGGCCTCGACGAGAACGGCAACGCCGCCGCGGGTCAGACCTACGTCTCCCGCACCGTGCCGGTCGGCACCAGGACGACCGCCTACGCCGACAGCACGGCGACCGCCGAGGTCTGGTGCACCGGTGCCTTCGGCACGGCCGGGGAGGCCTCGAAGAACCCGGTGACCAACGACTGGTTCACCATGACGCTCAAGCTGCGCTGGGTGAACGGCGACTGGAAGGTCGAGAGCTTCTCCCAGAAGGACGGCCCGTCCCCCGTGAACGGCGACAACAAGGTCTCGTCGGCCGACGAGATCGCCAAGGCCGTCGAGGAGTACGGAGGGTTCACCTATGCCCGGTAGCCGACTCGCGCTCAAACTCACCGGCACCGCCGTCGCCGTACAGACAGCGGTCGTCCTCCTCTCGGCCCGCGCCGTCGCGGCTCCCGAGGACAACTGCGACCTCATCGTGGGTCCCGCCAAGCAGTACTGCCAACGCGGCAACAAGAAGAGCGCCCCCACAGGCGGCAATCTGGCCCCCGACACCACCAACCCCCTGGACCCACTCTCCAGCCTCGCCAAGGGCTGCGCGGAAGCCGCCTCCTGGACCGTCGACCAACTCAGCGAAGCCGTACAGAAGACCGCCGACGTCGACTTCACCAACCAGAAATTCCTGCAGCAGTACGCCGTCGTCTTCGCCGCGTCGGCCGTCCTGACGATCGTGCTGTGGCTGCTCGCCGTCGCCAAACGAGCCGTCCGCGGCGTACCGCTGACCACCGCGATCACGGAAGCCGTCGGATTCCTCTGGCTGACCGTGGTCGCCTCGGCCTTCACGCCCCTGATCCTGTACACGATCGTCTCCGCCACGGACGGTGTCACCGACGTACTGGCCAAGGCGACGGGCAACCAGACGGACACGTTCTTCGGAACGTTCTCCGAGGCCCTCAAGCAGGGCGACGACATCGGCGGCGGCCCGATCATGCTGATCGTCGTGTCGCTGGTCTCCATCGTCGCGGCCGGCGTGCTCTACATGGAGCTGTATCTGCGGGCCGTGCTGCTGTACGTAGGCGCCCTGCTCGGCGTCGTCGTGTACTCGGGGATGGTCGACAAGAACCTGTGGGGCCATGTCCGCCGCTGGGTCGGGATCATGGTCGCCATCATTCTCGTCAAACCGGTCATCGTGATCGTGCTGGGTCTCGCCGGCGCGCTCACCACCGGCAACGGCGGGCCCGACTCGCTGGCCGCGGTCGTCTCAGGACTCGCCATCGTGCTGCTCGCCATCTTCGCGAGCGGCATGATCTACCGCTTCGTCCCGGGCTTCGGCGACGAGATGGCCAACGTACGAAAGAACCGCATCATGCAGGGCGCGGAGGGCAAGGCGGCCGCCGCGTTCACCTCGCCCGCCTCGCTCGTCTCGCAGGGCATCAAGACCCACAGCGCCCGTCCGGACAGCGGCGGTGGCGGTGGAGGCGGCGCCAGCCAGGCCCGTCCCGCCAACCCCGTGTCCGGCGGCGTGGCCGCGCACAGCACGCGCCCGGCCGCCGGGGGCGGCGGCGGATCTGTCCCCTCCGCCGCACCCCCGCCCCGTACGAGCCCCACGAACACCCCGCACGCGGGTAACCGCGGCAGCGGGGGCGGCAATTCCGGCTACAACAGCAAACCGCAAGGAGGTGCAGGGCGTTGACGACCCAGTCCCATGTGTCCCCTCCGGTCACGCCCCGCCGTACATATCTGATCGGCCGCGCCCGGCCGAACGCGATCGTCGGCAGGAACCGTGAGTCCGGTGAGATCGCCCTGATCATCGGCGGGGCGTTCCTCGGCATGATGTGCGGGCTGCTCGTCCCTGTCCTGTCCATGCGGATCGTGCTCCTCATGGGGTTCCCGCTCCTTGCCCTGGCCGCGGTCTACGTCCCGTACAAGCACCGCACCTTCTACAAGTGGTTCGAGATCAACCGCAGTTACAAGCGCTCCCTCAAGCGGGGCACCGCCTACCGTTCGCGCACGATGGAGGCCGGGGTCCGGTTCGACGGGCGCGAGGTCGAGGTCGGGCCGCCGCCGGGCATCGGGCGGCTTACGTGGCTCGCCGCCCCGTTCGGCCCGGACGAGATCGCCGTCCTGCTCCACGCCGACCGGCGCACGGTCACCGCGGCCATCGAGATCGAGGGTCCGGGCGTCGGGCTGCGCGACTCGGAGGACCAGGAGGCGCTGGTCGACCGGTTCGGCACGCTGCTGAAGCACGTGGCGAACGGGGACGGGTTCGTGACCCGCCTCCAGATGCTCGCCCGCACCCTGCCCGCCGACCCGGACGCGCACGCCAAGGACGTCGCCATGCGCGGCGACGACCGTTCCCTGGGCTGGCTGCAGGAGTCGTACGACCAACTGCAGTCCATGGTGTCGACCAGCAGCGAGCAGCACCGCGCCTACCTCGTGGCCTGCATGCACTTCACCCGCGAGCTGGCCTCCGAGGCGAACGCGATGGCGCGGGCCACCCGCCCGAAGGCCGGCAAGAAGGTCGACAGGGACGCGGGCCTCGCCGTCGTCATGGCACGCGAGCTCACCGACATCTGCTCGCGGCTCCAGGAAGCCGACATCCGCGTACGGCAGCCGCTCGGCCAGGGCCGCCTCTCCTCGCTCATCCACTCCATGTACGACCCGGACCACCCCATCGACCACATCCAGGCGATGACGAAGCGGAACGCCTGGCCGGCCGAGCTCGACGCGATGGAGCCGACCTACCTCCAGGCGAAGACGCGGGAGTCCTCGACGCGCGCGCCCTGGTGTCACGCCACCGCCTGGGTCAAGGAGTGGCCGATGACGCCGGTCGGCGTGAACTTCCTCGCGCCGCTGCTGGTCCACACCCCGGACGTCATCAGAACCGTCGCCGTCACGATGGATCTGGAACCGACCGAGGTCGCCATCGAGCGGATGCTCACCGAGAAGACCAACGACGAGGCGGACGCGTCCCGCGCCGCCAAGATGAACAGGACCGTCGACCCGCGCGACATCGCCGCCCACGGCCGCCTCGACCAGCGCGGCGAGGACCTGGCGAGCGGAGCGGCGGGCGTCAACATCGTCGGCTACATCACGGTCTCGTCCCGCAACCCGGACTCGCTCGCCCGCGACAAGCGCACCATCCGGGCCTCGGCCGGAAAGTCGTACTTGAAGCTGGAATGGTGTGACCGGGAGCATCACCGGGCGTTCGTGAACACCTTGCCGTTCGCCACCGGCATCCGACGGTAGGCCCGTGTCCCACAAGGCCAGAAGGTAGGCGCTGCTCATGCGGGATCCGTTGTCCCTCCTCACCGACGCCTTCACCTCTTTTCTGTTCGGAAAGGTGGAGACGTCCCGGCTGCCCGTGCGTACGTCGACGGGGCAGGCCCAGGCCGTCTACCTGCCGACCGCCGCGCCCGGCCTCGGCGACTCCGGCGTGATCATCGGGCGTGAGGTCTACTCCGGCAAGGGCTACATCTACGACCCGTTCCAGCTGTACGGGCAGCAGCTGCCCGCCCCGCACTGGCTGGTCCTCGGCGAGTCGGGCAACGGCAAGTCGGCCCTGGAGAAGACCTACGTACTGCGGCAGTTGAGGTTCCGGGACCGGCAGGTCGTCGTCCTCGACGCGCAGGGCGAGGACGGGGTCGGCGAATGGAACCTCATCGCGCAGGAGCTGGGGATAACCCCCATCCGGCTCGACCCGACCGCCGCCCTGGACATGGGGATCCGGCTCAACCCGCTCGACCCGGCGATCACGACGACCGGGCAGCTCGCGCTGCTCCGGACGATCATCGAGGTCGCGATGGGCCACGGCCTGGACGAGCGGTCCGGCTTCGCGCTCAAGGTCGCGCACGCCTACGTCAACGAGACGATCGTCGAGCGGCAGCCGGTCCTCACCGACATCGTCGAGCAGCTCCGCCACCCCGAGCCGGAGTCGGCCGAGGCGATGAACGTGGCCATAGAGGACGTACGGGCCTGGGGCCTCGACGTCGCTCTGGTCCTGGACCGGCTCGTCGACGGTGACCTCCGCGGCATGTTCGACGGCCCGACGACGGTCGGCATCGATCTCGACGCCCCACTGATCGTCTTCGACCTCTCGCACATCGACCGCAACTCGATCGCGATGCCGATCCTGATGGCGATCGTCGGCGTATGGCTGGAGCACACCTGGATCCGCCCCGACCGGAAGAAGCGCATCTTCCTGGTCGAGGAGGCCTGGCACATCATCAACTCGCCTTTTGTGGCGCAGCTGTTCCAGCGGCTGCTGAAGTTCGGGCGACGGCTCGGCCTGTCCTTCGTGGCGGTCGTGCATCACTTGAGCGACGTGGTGGACGGGGCGGCCGCGAAGGAGGCGGCGGCCATCCTCAAAATGGCGTCCACGCGCACGATCTACGCCCAGAAGGCGGACGAGGCACGGGCGACGGGGCGGGTCCTCGGGCTTCCCCGCTGGGCCGTGGAGATCATCCCGACCCTCACCCCCGGCATCGCGGTCTGGGACGTCAACGGCAACGTCCAGGTGGTCAAACACCTGATCACCGAGACGGAACGGCCCCTGGTCTTCACCGACCGCGCGATGACCGAGGCGTCCGACGCGTCGCTCGCCGACGACGCCCTGCACGCGGCCGAGCTGGAGGCCGAGGAACGGGCGGCGTCCTTCGTCGAGCAGCGGCTCAGCGATTCCTCCGAGTCCACGGTGGCGTGAGGTGGCGTGCTGATGCGGGACGAGCGGCGATACCCCGACGGGCGTGACCAGCGCGGCCGGGGCATTCCCGACGGGCTGCTGGTCGGCGTCCTGGCGTTCCTGCTGGGCATGACGATCATGGTGTGGACGGCGACGGGCCTTGCGGGCCTGTTCACCAAAGGCGCGTGGCCTTCGCAGGTGACGTTCGGTCATACGCCGCTGGCCATACGTTATTTGGTCGCCAAGCCGCACGATCTGCCGGGCGCCTGGCCGAACACCCCCGGGGCGGAACTCTCCGGGTACGGGCTCTTCTGGGGGCTGTTCATCGGCCAGTTGATGATCCTTGTGGTGCTGGCCATTTTCGTGGCGGGCACGGTGGCGAGATGGCGGGCGGTACGGGCGGGGCGCGGCCCGGTCGCCGGGCCGGTCGCCCAGCCGATGGTCGCGGGGCCGATGGTCGCGGGGCCGATGGTCGCGGGGCCTGCTTCCGAGCCGGTGCCAGCGCCTGTTCAGGGGCGCGAGGGTGTACCGGTCAGCGGACCATCCGCCCCGGCGCGCGAACAACCACAAGCACCGGTGGCTGCGGCGGCCACACACGCCGGACCCCCGGCCGGACAGACACCGGAGTTCCACCCCGTCGAGCCCGCCCCGGCGCCTGCTGTGGCCCCGGCGGCCCCGGCCGACCCCTCCCCCGTCCCGGCCCCCCGCGGCCCCCTCCTCCTCGGCCCACCGACGGACCGCCACCCGCTGGCCGTACAGGCGATCCAGGACGCCGAGGGCCCCGCCCTCGTCATCACCTCGGCCCCCTGCGTCTGGGAGGAGACCAAGGACGCGCGGGCCAAACTCGGCCCCGTCCTCCTCTACGACCCGGCCCACCGGTGCGACACCCCGGCCCGCATGCACTGGAACCCCGCCGCGGGCTGCGAGGACAGGGCCACGGCGGTCACCCGCGCGGCGGCGCTGCTCGCCCCGACCCGGCCGACGGCCAAGCTCGACTCCGCGGTGGCCGAGACCGCCGACACGCTGCTGCGCAGCTACCTCCACGCGGCCGCCGTCGACGGCAAACCGTTCCGCCACGTCCACCGCTGGGCCCAGGGCAGTCAGGTGCAGGACGCCGTACGCATCCTGCGGACGAGCCCGAAGGCGGCCGCCGGCTCCGCGGGCGAACTGGAAGCGGCGCTCACCTCACACCCCGAACGCCGCGACATGGCGCAGGAGTTGACGGCCCGCGCACTGTCCTCGCTCTTCTCGGTCCACATCCGCGAGGCCTGCACCGCCAACCGAACTGATGCGCTCACCCTGGATTCCTTCATCGACGAAGGGGGCACGCTTTATGTGGTGGGCGAAGCCATCGAGGACCCCAAGGGGAATCCCGGTGCGATGCCGCTGCTGACGGCCCTCGCCTCGAGCGTGGTCGAGCACGGCCGCCGCATGGCCGAAAGGTCACCCGCCGGTCGGCTCGACCCACCAATGACGCTCGTCCTGGACGACGTCGCGGCGGTGGCTCCGCTTCCCCAGCTACCGGAGCTGCTGGCCACCGGAGCGGGCCGGGGCCTGCCGACCCTGGCCCTGCTCCGCTCCCGCGAACAGGGCCGCAGCCGCTGGCCGGACGCCGAACTCCCGGCGGTCTAGGCGCTGTTCCCGGTGGCGTACAGCCGCAGGAAGACCCGCACTCCGCTCTCCACCCGCGCGTCGACCTCCGCCCTCGGCATCGGTACGACCCCGAAGAATGTGTCCACGGTGACAGTCCCCGCGGTCAGCAGCGTGAAGTACCGCGCCGCTTCGAGGGAGTTGGACTCCTCGACGTTCAACAGGCCCTGCGCACCCAGCTCGACGAACCGCTCGCGCACCGCTTCCGTGACGGCTCGCGGCCCGGTCCGCTGCCACTCCTCGATGACGTCGGCGGGCAGATGCGGTCCCTCCGAGATGATCTGCCGGACGAGCAGCATGTGCGGGGCGTGCTCGGCGCGCCCCGCCATCCACTCGCGCGCGAGGGCCCGAATGTCCTCCCCGATGTCCGTCACCTTGCCCAAGTGCCGCTCGATGAGAGCGACATGGGCAGCGGTGACCTCCGCGGCGCTGTCCATCAGCACTTCACGGAACAGGTTCTTCTTGCCGCCGAAGTGGTTGTAGAGCGTACGGGTCGAGACGCCGGCCTCGGCCGCGATCTCGTCGATGCCCGCACGCGCATAGCCCTCGCGCCCGAAGACCGTGCGCGCACCGCGCAGCAGCGCCTGCCGCTTCTCGGCCGTGCCCTTGCGAGGGCCCGGCCCGTCCTGCTCCGCCATACGTTCCTCCGTCACCGCCGTCCAGCCTAGACACCCTTGGACACCTCTGGACACAAAGACCTAGGTACAACGACTGTTGCACTTATTACAACCGCGGTTGTACCTTACTGCTCATGGCAACCGACCCCCAGGCTTCGGCGGTCCCCACGTCCGACGGCCGCCGCCCCGCCTTCACCCTGATCGTCGTCCTCCTCGGCATGCTCACCCTGCCGATGGCCATGTCCGGCACGACGGTGGCACTGCCCCGCATCGGCGCCGACCTCGACGCGTCCGGCGCCGCACTGCAGTGGGTCGTCGTCGGCTACTTCCTCGCCGCTTCCTCGTTCATGCTGGTCGCAGGCGCACTCGGCGACCTCTACGGCCGCCGCCGGATCCTCACCATCGGCGCCGCGATCTACACGGCCGGCACCCTGGCCTCCGCCCTCGTCCAGCACATCCTTCTCCTGGACGCGGCCCGCGCACTGTCCGGCATCGGCGCCGCGGGCGTCATGGCCAGCGGCGGCTCCCTGCTCGCCGCGACCTTCACCGGCCCCGCCCGCACCCGCGTCTTCGCCTTACTCGGCACCACCGCGGGCCTCGGCCTCGCCTTCGGCCCGACGTTCTCCGGCTGGCTCGTCGACGCGCTCGGCTGGCGCGCCACCTTCCTGTCCTACGTCGCCGTGGGCACCGTCATCCTCATCGGCACCCGCCTGATGAGCGAGTCCCGGGCCGAGACCCGGCCCCGCGTCGACAAGGCGGGCGCGGCCACCTTCATCGCGGGCCTCGCCCTCGCCCTCTTCGCCATCACCCAGGGCTCCAAGTCCGGCTGGACATCGCCCGCAACGCTGCTCCCCGCCACCCTCGCCCTGGCCCTGCTCCTCACCTTCGTCCGCGTGGAGCAGCGCATCACCCGCACCGGCAGGGGCCGCCCGATCCTCGATCTGGGGCTCGCCCGCAACCCGGCGTTCCTCGGCTGGGCCGTCGGCTCCTTCGGCCTGGGCGCGGGCACCACCGGCGCCCTCACCTTCCTCCCCACCTACCTCCAGGGCGTGAACGGCACCACGGCCGGCGCGGCAGGACTGACCCTGCTCCTGATGACGGTGCCCGTCCTCGCCCTGCCCCCGCTCGGCGCCCGCCTCGTCAACCGCGGCGTACCCGCCCGCCACCTGCTGGTCCTGTCCCTGCTGCTGATCGCCGCGGGCAACGCCTGGCTCACCACCCTGCACCCCGGCATCACCGCCGGCGCGCTCGCCGGCCCACTGCTCACCATCGGCACCGGACAGGGCCTCTCCATCGGCATCATCGACGCGCAGGCCATGTCGATGGTCGCCCCGTCCGAGGTCGGCATGGCCTCCGGCTTCCTCAACACCGTTCGCGGCGGCACCGGCGCCGTCATGCTGACGGTCTTCGGCGCGCTGCTGCTCGCCTCCGTCGAACCCCGGATCGGCTCAAGCCGGGCAGCGGCCCAGGTCACAGCGGGCACAGGCGGCCACGCCCCGGAATTCACGGCAGCCTGGCACCTCACGCTCTGGACGGTGACGGTCCTGATGACAGCACTGGCAGCCCTCGCATACGCCCTGCTCGCCCCCAAAGGCAAGCGCTCGCCGGCGACCCACACCCCACGTCCCGAGACCCCGAGCTTCACCAAGGCCCCCTCAGCAGCGCCCCGCTGACACAGCCGAACCCTGCGGGCACCACAACGGCCCAATGACGACGCGGACGACGCCAAAGCCCGCGGGCACCACCACCTCCCGGACAGCACCAGCACAGCCCGCCGGCCCCACCACCTCCCGACGACACTGCCGAAGCCCGCCGACACCACAGCGGCCCATCAACACCGCCGAAGCCCGCTGGCCCCACCACGACCCGGATCGCACCATCGCAGCCCGTTAGCACCACCACGGCGCGCCGGAGCCACCACGGCCGGCCCGACAGCACTCCCGAAACTCGCTAGCACCATCACAGCCGGCTGGCACCGCCACGCCCCGCTGGCACCACCACGGCCCAATGACGACGCGGACGACGCCAAAGCCCGCGGGCGCCACCACCGCCCGAACAGCACCAGCGCAGCCCGCTGGCACCGCCACGCCCCGCTGGCACCACCACGGCCCGACCACACCGCCGAAACCCGCCAACACCATCACAGCCCAACGCCGCCCCCGCATACAGGGAGACCCACCATGACCGCCAACAGCAACACCACCCCCCTCCGCGTAGCCATCGTCATCGGCTCCACCCGCGACGGGCGCCTCGCCCCCACCGTGGGCGCCTGGTTCACCGGGCACGCCAGGACCCACGCCCCCGACACCCACTTCGACGTCATCGACCTGACCGACCTCGACCTCCCCGACACCCACCCGGACTGGGGCCACACGCACACCCCCGAGCAGGCCGCTCTGGCCGCCCGGGTGGACGCCGCCGACGCCTACGTGATCGTCACCCCCGAGTACAACCACAGCTTCCCGGCCCACCTGAAGCACTTCATCGACCTGCACCACAAGGAATGGCAGGCCAAGCCGGTCGGCTTCGTCTCGTACGGCGGCGTCGGCGGAGGCCTGCGCGCGGTGGAGCAACTCCGCCTGGTTTTCGCCGAGTTGCACGCCGTCACGGTCCGCGACGGCGTCAGCTTCCACCGCGCGACCCCCGACCACTTCGCCGAGAACGGCGCGGCCCACGCACCCGAGGGCGCCGGCACAGCCGCCAAGATCCTGCTCGACCAGCTGGACTGGTGGGCCCACGCCCTACGCACGGCCCGCGCGGAACGCCCGTACAACTGAACCGGCAACATCAGCCACGCCCAGCACACCAGCCAGATCAGCCACACCGGCCAAATCAGCTAACCAACCCTGAGCACCATCTCGTGGTCCACCTTGGAAGGGTCGCCCGGATTCGGGACGGCCCCGCCCGACCGTACGAACCCGAACTTCCGGTAGAACCCCGCCGCCCGCGCATTGTCCTCATGGACGTGCAGCCGCACCCGGGCCACCCCGTCGACCCCCAGCGCCCACTCGACGGCCGCCGAGAACAACGCCTCCGTCACCCCGCGCCCCCGCGCCTCCGGCCGCACGAACACCCCGACGAGCTGCGCCTGCCGCTCCTCGACGACCTCCCCGAAGAAGTCCACGGCCCCCTCGTCCTCGACGAGCACCACCACCGTCCCGGCCCACACCCCGTCGCTCCCCACCGCCACGAATTGCCGCGCGGCCATGCCGTGCGAGGCCCCCGCAGCCCGGTCCTGCCAGAACACGTCGGGCCGCGCGAGCGCCTGCTCGTACGTCTCCAGGAACGCCAGCGGAGCCACCGGGTCGAGCAGCGCGGCAAGCCGCAGCTCCTTCACCGCGGGCCACTCCTCAGGGCGTACGACGCGTATCTCGTAATCCATGCGCGGCACCCTACGGGCCCGTAGTACCCGGGTACTACCGCCTTTTCCGCAGCTCGGTGCCCGGGTCGGACGCGGCCGGGGGTCCTCTCACGGCACCTTCATAGGCATGACGATCCGAGCGCACGGCCTCACCAAACGCTACGGCGGCAAGCCCGGCAAGACAGCGGTCGACGACCTGACCTTCACGGTCGAGCCCGGCACGGTCACCGGCTTCCTCGGCCCGAACGGCGCCGGCAAGTCCACGACCCTGCGCATGCTCCTCGGCCTGGACGCCCCGACCTCCGGACGCGCCACGATCGGCGGCCGCGCCTACGCGACCCACCCCGCGCCCCTGTGCGAGGTCGGCGCGCTCCTCGAGGCGAAGGCCGTCCACCCGGGCCGCAGCGCCTTCCACCACCTCATGGCGCTCGCCCACACCCACGGCATCCCGCGCTCCCGCGTCGACCACGTTCTCGACCTCGCGGGCCTCACCGAGGTAGCCGGAAAGCGCGCCAAGGGCTTCTCCCTCGGCATGGGCCAGCGCCTCGGCATCGCCGCGGCCCTGCTCGGCGACCCGGCCGCGATCGTCCTCGACGAACCCGTCAACGGCCTCGACCCCGAGGGCGTCCTGTGGATGCGCAACCTCCTCAAGTCCCTTGCCCAGCAGGGCCGTACGGTCCTGATCTCCTCGCACCTGATGAGCGAAATGGCGCTGACCGCCGACCACCTCGTCGTCATCGGCCGCGGCCGCCTCCTCGCGGACACGACGGTCGCCGAGCTCGTCCGCGCGTCGGGCGCCGCCTACGTCAAGGTCGTCACACCCGACGCCGCCCGCCTGCGCTCCCTGCTGACCGGCGCCGAGACCACCACCGAGGCCGCCGACACCCTCCACGTACGCGGACTCGAAGCCCCCGACATCGGCCGGATCGCCGCCGCCCACACCATCCCCCTCTTCGAACTGAGCCCGCAGACCGCCTCGTTGGAACAGGCCTTCATGAACCTCACCCACGACGCGGTCGAGTACCAGGCGACCACCGCCCTGACGGGAGCCGCACGATGACAACGTCGACGACGACCACCACCGCCCCCTACGCGGTGACGCCGCGCCGCATCCTGCACGCGGAATGGCACAAACTCCGTACGCTGCGCTCCACTTGGTGGACCCTCGGCCTGGCCACCGCCCTGGTGATCGGCGTCGGCCTCATGATGGGCTCCACATACGACGGCGACGACGCGAACATCGACACCGTCCTCTTCGTCCTCTTCGGCTCGCAGCTCTCCCAGATCTGTGTCGCCGTCCTCGGCATCCTGGTCACCGCGAGCGAGTACTCGACGGGCCTGGTCCGCGCCACGCTGGCGGCCGTCCCGCGCCGCCTTCCCGTCCTCTGGTCGAAGGCCGGCGTCTTCACGGCCTGCGCCTTCACTCTCACCTTCGCGACGAACACCGTGACGTTCCTGCTGGCACAGATCTGGCTGTCCGACACCGACAAGGCCCTGTCGCTGACGGACTCCGGTGTCCTCGGCGCCCTCGCGGGCAACGCCGCTGGCGTCACCCTCCTCAGCCTGATCGCCGTGGGCCTCGGCGCCCTGTGCCGCTCGATCCCGGCCGCCATCGGAGCATTCGTCGGCGCCGTCATGATCCTGCCCGAGGTCCTCGGGGCGATCAGCAACGACTTCGTACAGAGCGCCGTGAAGTACTTCCCGGCCAAGTCCGCGGAGTCCCTCGGCACGATCGCACCGCTGACCGACCACAATGCCCCGGTGACCGGCTTGGTCAGCCTCCTCGTGTGGGCCGCCGCCGTGCTCGCCGCGGCCGCACTCCTTCTCAAGCGCCGCGACGTATGACCAGGATGATCACGTGACGTCCGAAGCCGGCGAGCCCGAGTCCCGCATCAGCCAGTTCCAGCACCGCTCCACCCGGCGGGTGCGCGCCTTCGACCGGCGCCGCCCGCTGGTGTGGGACCTGGTCCTGACGGGGTTCTGCGTCATCGCGGCCGTCATCGACTACGCGGGCGACGGCTGGAAGAACATAGCCGCCGACACCCACGTCCCCGGCCCGCTGGTCCTCCTCCTCAGCCTCGCCCTGTCCGTCCCGATGCTGTGGCGCCGCAGCCACCCCATGGCGGTGCTCTCCGTCCTGGTACCCGCGGGCATCGTGAACAGCGCGACCGGTGCCCTCCTCCAGGCGGCCCTGCTCCAGCTCTTCGTCGTCTTCAACGTCGCCCTGCGCGCCCGCATGCGCACCCTGGTCCTGGCCTGCGCCCTGACGATGATCCCGGTCGTGGTCGCGGTCGTCCGCTTCCCCAGGGGCAGTTGGGACGCCCAGGTCGTCCCCCAGTTCTGGGCCCTGGCCCTCGTCTCCGCGTTCGGCATCGCCCTCCGCAGCCGCCAGGACTACACGAACTCCCTCGTCGAACGCGCCCGTCGGCTCGAGGTCGAACGCGATCAGCAGGCCCAGCTCGCGGCCGCCGCCGAACGCGCCCGGATCGCCCGCGAGATGCACGACATCATCGGCCACAACCTCTCGGTCATCACGGGCCTCGCCGACGGCGGCTCCTACGCGGCCGCCCGCAACCCGGAACGCGCGGGCCAGGCCCTCACCGCGATCGCCACCACCAGCCGCCAGGCCCTCACCGAACTCCGTCGGCTCCTGGACGTCCTGCGCGAGGAAGCCCCGTCGACAGAAACGGAATTGTCCCCGCAGCCCGCTCTCGGGGACGTCGACGCCCTCATCGACGGGGTACGCACCGCGGGCCTCGCGGTCCGACTGACACACAGCGGCGCCCCGCCCGCCCCACTCCCGCCGGGCACCCAACTCGCCCTCTACCGCATCCTCCAGGAAGCCCTGACGAACGCCCTGAAGCACGCGGGCCCGAAGGCGACCGCCACAGCCGACCTCTCCTACGCCTCCGACGTAGTCACCCTCACCATCACCGACACGGGCCGCGGTGGCACCCCCGCCACCGGCGGCCGGGGCCTCGCAGGTATGCGCGAGCGAACTTCCCTCTACAGCGGCACACTTGAGGCCGGCCCACAGCCGACCGGCGGCTGGCGCGTCACGGCCCGCCTCCCCGTCCCTTCTCCTCGCCCTTAAGGAACCCACCACGTGAGCCCGGCCCCAGCCACCTCGGCCACCTCAGTCCTCATCGTCGACGATCAGCCCATGCAGCGTTTCGGTTTCCGCATGCTCCTGGAGAGCCAGGACGACATGCGGGTCGCCGGGGAGGCGGGTAACGGCACGGAAGCAGTCGCCCTCGCGTCGCGGCTGCACCCTGACGTCGTCCTGATGGACATCCGTATGCCGGGCATGGACGGCATCGAGGCCACGCGCCGCATCGTCTCGACGCCGACCGGCAGCGAGCCCGGCCCGCGCATCCTCATTCTCACCACGTTCGACATGGACGAGTACGCGTACGCGGGCCTCCGCGCCGGCGCCTCCGGCTTCCTCATCAAGGACGCGCTCCCGGAAGAACTCCTCGCCGGCATCCGCGCGGTGGCGGGCGGCGACGCGATCGTCGCCCCGGGCCTGACCCGCCGCCTCCTGGACGCCTACGTCCACCATCTCCCGGCCGCCCCGAACGTCCCCGCGGCACCTGACCCCCGTACAGCCTCTCTCACCGAACGCGAGCGCGAGATCCTCACGGTCATCGCCCAGGGCTGGAGCAATGCGGAGATCGCCGCACGTCTGCATCTCGCGGAATCAACGGTAAAAACGCATGTGTCCCGCATTCTGGCGAAGACGGGAGCGCGGGACAGAGTCCAGGCGGTGATCGTGGCGTACGACGCGAAATTGGTGGAGCCCGCATAATTCACGGACACGCACCGTAAACGCAGAAAACCCCCGTCCGGTATCCCCGGACGGGGGTTTTCTGTCTATCAAATTTAGTTCGGCGGCGTCCTACTCTCCCACAGGGTCC
>NZ_JBIWKA010000024.1:0-84293 GCF_044765445.1 Streptomyces sp. NPDC102467
CTATGCGCCCGATTTGAATCCCGTCGAGGGCGTCTGGTCCCTGCTGCGGCGCGGGCCTCTGGCCAACGCCGCCTTCGCCGATGCCGACGAGCTCACCCGAACCCTCCGCCGCGGCCCGCGACAGCTTCAATACCGACCCGACCTCATCGACGGCTGCCTCGCCGGGACCGGTCTTGCGATCACCGGTCACCACCCGACCCCACACCGAAAACCTCAGTAGGGCGTGTATCGAAAGTGGATCGTCTGTCACACCTGCCTGGGATGCTCCGAGCATGGAGATGACAGTGCAGCTGGCGATCGACTGCTCCGATCCGCAGAGAATGGTGACTTTCTGGGCCGAGGCCCTGGGTTACGTACCTGAGCCTCCGCCGGGCGGGCACGCCACGTGGCGTGCCTACTGGGTGGCGGTGGGGGTGCCCGAGGAAGAGTTGCCGGCCGATGCCGGGGACACTCCGGAGTCGATCATCGATCCCGCGGGACGTGGACCGAGGATGTGGTTCCAGCCGGTTCCGGAGCCGAAGACCGCCAAGAACCGGTGGCACTTCGATCTGAAGGCCGGTGGGGGTCGTCACGTGCCATTGGATGTCCGCGCACAGCGGGTGAAGGCGACGGTGGAACGGCTGGTCAAAGCTGGTGCCACCGTCACGGAGATCAAGGATGAGCCCGACATGGGGCACTACTCCGCCGCCATGCAGGACCCCGAGGGCAACGAATTCGATGTCGTCTGAAGGCCTCGCGCCGGGGCCACACCCCTGGTTCGTCCGTCCTCACTCTGCGCTCGGGCACCGACCGCGCCGTCTCGTCGGGGACATGCTGCACAGCCCCGTCCAAGTCCTTGAGCCCGACTGGAACAGCTGCTTCTGCGACGACCCCCAGCTCGCGGCCAAGACCCGTCGCGCCGACCTCTCACGCGCCGCCGAACTGCGCGAGATCATTATCCCGGCCCACTGGCCGGGGCGCGGGGGCGCCGAGGTCCGCCGTGACGGCGACGGCTTCGCCCTCTCCGGGTGGGCGGGCTTCCCCGCCGCTGACGCGACTCCCGCGCCCGGCAGCGGTCACGGTCGGATGTCCGGGCCGCGGCCGGCCAGAGCCCCCGATCCGCCAGAGCCCGAACCCAAGCCGCTGCTACATCCGGAAACCCGCCGGCCCCCGCACCGCGGCGGCGGCGAGTTCGCTGACCCGGGCGGCGGGTACGGGCACACCGGGCGCCTGCTGGACCCAGGCCACGAACTCCCTGACGGTGAGGCCGGACGGCGTCTGCCCCACGTACGGGATGGCGTACAAAGGGCTGTTGGGTTCGCTGCGCCAGCTGTCGGCCAGCGTACCGAGGTCCACCGAATCAAACCCGAGGTCGTCCAGCAGGTCGGCCACCTCCTTCTTGGCGTCCGGGTCATCGCCGGAAAGCGGCAGCGCGGTACGGTCAAAGGCTCCGGTCGGGCGGAACAGCTCCAGCAACTGCTTGGGGCCGATGTTGTGCAAGGCCTTCACCACCCGGGCATCCACGAGGTGGCGCTGCACCATTTCGCTGGAGGTCAGCTTGTGACTGTCGAGTACCGGCATCTCGAAGTCGGCGTGGGGCGCGTAGTTCATCGGGTCGATAACGGTCTTGCCGGCCAGCTCGGCCCGAGGCAGTTTCTCGTAGGCGGCCAGTGGCACGGAGGCGAGGACGAGATCACCGGCGCTCGCCGCTTCGGCCGGGGTGGCCGCGCGGGCCCGCTCGCCCAGCTCCGCGACGAGAGCGGCCAGCGTCTCGGGGCCGCGTGAGTTGCTCAGGACGACGTTCAGGCCGGCGTCGACGGCGCGACGGGCGGCGCTGACGCCGACCATGCCGGTGCCGATGACGCCGAGGGTTGTTGGGCTCACTCTGTTCTCCGTTCACATTTGCCCGCGTCGAGCCATCCAGCGGGTAGGACCGCTCCGGCGGGTCGTACCCATCACAGTCGAGGTGGTCCGCCCGAACAATGACCAGGAACGCTCGGCAGCGATCACATCGTGTGATAGATCAGGCAGATGGAACTGAGAGCGCTGCAGTACTTCGTCACCGTCACCGAAGAGCTGCACTTCGGGCGCGCGGCGCAACGGCTGGGCATCGTGCAGCCGGCGGTGAGCCAGCAGATCGCCCGGCTCGAACGTGAGCTTGGCGTACGCCTGCTCGACCGCACCTCGCGCCGGGTGCGGCTCACCCCGGCCGGCGAGCGAGTGCTTGCCGCGGCCAGTAAGACCCTCGCTGCAGCGGCTCGGGTACGGGTGGCCGCCGGCGAACCGGCGGCCGTCCTGCGGATCGGGGTGGCCTCCTGCGCCACCCGACGGCTCGACCGCGCGGTGGGCCGACTGGGCGACGGCGAACGCCCCGCCGAGCCGAGACTGGTCGACCTGCCGGTGGCCGCCCGACTCGACGCCGTCCGCGACGGCGAGCTGGACCTGGCACTAGTGCGAGGTGCGCTCGCCTCCACGGCGGTGACGGTGGCGCGCGCCTGGTCCGAGCCGCTGTACGCGGTGCTCGGGCATGAACATCCCGCCGCTCGCAAGCCCGCGGTCAGCCTGCACGACCTCGATCCGTACGGCCTGAGGCTCCCCGCCCGCGACAGTGACCCGCCGATGCACGACGCGGTCCTCGCCGCCCTGCCCGTGGCCCCGTTGCGGCCACCTGCCGGGGACATGCTCAACGTACTGTTCGAGGTGGGCCGGGATCCAGAGGGCTGGACGCTGATGGCTGCCGAGCAGCTCGACGGGTCCCGCTCCGAGCGACTGCTCCAGGTGCCGCTCGACCCGCCGATGACCGTCGACGGCCACGTCGTCACCTCACTGGCCACTCCGGAGCCGTGCGTGGCGTCGTACGTGGCCGCGTTCGCGGACTGAACTTTCGCCTCGGGTACGCATTTTTCTTCCTGCTTCTCTTTCCCGGAACGCCGCACACCGCTGCCGACCGGGGATCGACGGCACCCTTATTCCCGGCCCCGCGTCGCACCGGAAGGGCCGCCTGGCGGAAGCGCTCCGGTGAACACCGCCATCACGGCCTGTGCTTGCAGGTCATCTTGCCCTGGGCCGCGCGGAAGACACGAGCGCGCAGCGGCGCTTGGGCGGGAAGTTCCCAAATCCCTGCAGGAGTACCTAGAAGAGCTGCGCTCCCTCCTGGGCCCGGGCTCGGTCGAGCCCGCCTCCGTAGGCGAAGAATTGGATGAGCAGTCTGGCGGCCGGCCGGTACGTGTCGCCGGTGTCGCGGGGAAGGCACAGCTGCCATCGGGCGATCGAAACCGTCATTCTTCGGAGCGACTGCGCGATGATGAGATTGCTACGGCAGCACGGTCAACTCGTACCGCCTCAGCCGAGGATCGGATCCCCGGCACGCTGCTCTCTGCCGGATGTGGGCCCTGATTCACCTGGCGCGTACGTTGCTGTGCTGCGTGCTCGGCCCACGAGCCGGTCACGTCCAGGACGCCCTTGCGGCCAGGAGGCGGCCCGCCGCTCGTCCGAGGAGGGTGTGACAGTCCGGGTGTCACCCAAGTCATGGAGCTCCGGGGTGAGCCTCGTTGCGGGTGGAGTCGGCCTGTGGTGCGTAGGCTCGAGGCGTGGGAGGAGACGTGGGACGAGGAAGGCTTCGGGATCTTCGCGGTCGAGCTCCTGGCTTCCGGTGAACTGGCGGGCGCCGTCGGCCTGTTCGTCACCTACGCTCCGTCCGAGGCCGCCGGTCAGGTGGAGATCAGCCGGCGGCTCGGGCGGGTGTTCCGGGGCAGGGATACGAGTCCGAAGCCGCCTACGCCACAGTGGAGTTCGCCGTGCAGGGCCGCCTTTCGAGGACCGGGATCGGCCAACGTCCATCCAGCGGATGCGGCCCCGTCGCTGCCCGGGGGCCGGCACTCGATGGGGCTGTTCCGTAGCCGGAAGTAGATCCGTTGCCAGGTTTTCCTACTCGTAGTGAGGCCCGCGCCGCCCGCCGGGCCGCCGAGACGCCCTGGCCCACGAGATCGCCGTCTTGCAACATCGCCTCTCGGTGCACGGGCAACGACATGAGCAAGAACACGCCCTCGCAGCGTAAGCATCGAGCGTCCACTATTACGGGCAACCTTCACTCAGCCCGGACGCCGGTACCCGACAGGACGCCTTCGACCACGTCGCGGAGCTGCGAGCGGGCGGTGATGCCGAGCTTGGGGAAAACCCGGTAGAGGTGTGAACCGACCGTGCGCGGTGAGAGGAACAGCTTTTCCCCGATCTCACGATTCGTCAGGCCACGGGCCGCCAGCTGGACGATCTGCTGCTGCTGGGGACTGAGTTCGGCGAAGGCAGTGGGTACGACATTGCCGGCCTCGATGCCGGCGGCGCGTAGTTCTGCCTGTGCCCGCTCGACCCACGGCCGTGCGCCCAGCCGCTGGAAGGTTTCCAGGGCGGCGCTCAGCAGCGGACGGGCCTCGGCGATACGGCGCTGCCGCCGGAGCCATTCCCCGTAGTCGAGCCGTGTCTGCGCCCGTTCGAACGGCCACTGCTCACCTGCGGGTTCCTTGAGCGCCGCCCGGAAGAACGGCTCCGCGTGCTCGGGAGCCGCCAACAAAGCGCGGCCCCGGTCGATCAGTGTCCTCACCCGTGCCGACATGCCTGTACTGAGACGCCGCGCCGACCGTTCCAGTAGCTCTGCGGCGTGCTCTTGTCGTCCTCGGCGGACAGCTGCCGCCGCCAGTTCGGCCAGGAGGGTGTAAGAGACGTGGTAGTGGACCGGATCGCCGTCGGCGGTGAACGCGGCGCGGAACTGCGTGTACGCGGTGTCGTAGTCGCCCTCGGCCACGGCCGCCATCCCCAGGGCCCGACGCGCGAAGACCGCGACGGAGCGGCTCTCCAGTGGATCGACGAGAGCCAGGGCTCGTTCGACGAGCCGGCGTGCGGTGGCCGGGTCGCCCAATAGAGCGACCACCGTGGCATCGAGTGCCTTGGCACACGCCTCGGCGTGGTCGAGTCCGGCCGACGATGCCATGGCCGCGATGTCAGTCGCCACCGAGCGGGCCTCGGCCCATCGGCCCTGCTCCAGGCGAGTCCAGCCGGCCGCACATCCCAGTCCGTCCGGGAGCCATCCACGGGCGTGCCACTGGTCGAACGCCTCGTCGAATGTCCTGGCGGCGAGGGTGGTCTGGTCGAGCAGCCAGGCGACGATGGCCAGCGCGGTCAGGCGACTGGCGTCGCCCTTGGCCTCGGCGATGAGCCCGGGCAGGGCTGGTGTGAGCAAGGCTCCTGCGCTGCTGGGGTCGGAGACGGCCAGGACCCAGGCGCGCAGCGCCGCTCCGGCGGCATCGTCGGGTATGCGGGAGAGCAGGCTTTGGATCTGTCGCTGTTGGGACTCCTCGCCCGAGTAGTAACGGACCACCGCCGCCGCGGCCAGCGCGTCGAGAACGATGGGCAACCGGGTGTCCGCCGCTTCGTCGGCAACACGCATGAGCAGGGCGAAGGTTGCTGTGTGCCGGGAGCCCAGCGACATGAGCTGTCCGGTGGCCAGTGCGGCTCTGCCCAGCAGCGCCTGGTCGTCGGTGCACTCGCGGACTGCGGCGGCCAGATGTTCCACCCAGCCGAGTTGACCGGTGAAGACGGCGGTGGCGGCGGCTTCGGTCAGAAGTCGCGCTCGGTCCTCGCGGCGCGGGCTGAGTTCCGCGGCGCGCTCCTGGGCCGCGGCCGCGGCTGCGAAGCCACCCCGGCGCCGGGCCCGGTCGGCCGTCTGCTGCAGTGCGGCCGACACGTCCTGGTCGGGGCGTACGGTCGCGGCGGCGAGATGCCATGCGCGGCGGTCGGGCTCCTCGCGCAGCAACTCCGCGAGAGCGAGGTGGGCTTGGCGGCGTTCCTCGAACGACGCGGCGTGGTAGACGGCGGAGCGGACGAGCGGGTGACGGAAGGAGATCCCGGATCCGTCCTGGCGTACGAGACCGGCCCGCTCCGCGGGTACCCATGCCTCGTCGTCCGCCTCGGGAAGTCCCACGGCTGCCGCCGGACCGTCCGCCGCGTCGGCGGCCGCGAGCCGCAGCAAGATGCGGCGGGTCGGTTCCGGCAGATCCGCCGCGTGCCCCGCGAAGATCCGTTCCAGTCGGTCGGTGACCGGCAGCGGGCCCTCCAGGCCACTGCCCTCGGGGTGCCGGATCGCGGTGGCGTGGGTCAGTTCCACCAGGGCCAGCGGGTTGCCGGCCGCCTCCTGGAGGATCCGCACCCGGGCTCGGCCGGTGGGCGGCGTGGGTTGCCGGTCCAGCAGTAGGTTGGCCGCCTCGTCGTCCAGCGGGCCGAGTTCGAGGCGCTCGTATCCCTTGTCGAATCCAGGCAGGGCGGCCGCGGTGCGGACTCCGACCAGCAGGGTGACAGGCTCGCTGTCCATGCGTCGCGCCACGAAAGAGAGAACGTCCAGTGATCCGCGGTCGATCCACTGGGCGTCGTCGACCACCACCAGCAGCGGGGCGGTTTCCGCCAGGTCCGAGAACAAGGTCAGGACCGCCAGACCGACGAGCATTGCGTCGGGAGTCTCCGCACACTCTTCGAGCCCCAGGACGGCTCGGAGCGCGGAGCGCTGCCGCGACGGCAGCCCCTGCGCTTCAGCGAGTACCGGACGCAACAACTGATGAAGACCGGCGAACCCGAGGTGCGCCTCGGATCCGCTCCCCACCGCCCGCAGCACTCGGCCACCCGCGCCCCGTGCGCGATCGGCCGCGAGATCGAGCAGCGTGCTCTTGCCGGCACCGGGGTCACCCGTGACGATCAAGACGTCCCTGTGGGACCGGTGAGTGCTCACACGCCGGATGATTTCCGCGGTCTCGGTCTCTCGGCTCACCGCCGCCGGACCACAATCCCGCGTCGAGCGCTGGCCCTCACGAGCCGTTCCATCGTTCTGCACGAATCGTTCTGCACGGATACTCCAAGGAATCGAGACACGCCAGACACTAGCGTGGGGCTGCGGCGGCAGTGCCGGTAGCGGTATCGAACCCGCTCAGAGCACTCAGAGCGCAGTCGTCGTCCGGGGGCGATGCAGTCACGTGATGCATACCCCGACTGTTGTCACAATTCGTTGTTCGACATCTCGAAGCGTGAGGAACGGCCGCATCCGCTGTCCCGGGACGAACCGTAGTTCAGCAGGTCGGGTGACCAGCGAGGTTAAACGCCGAGTTGAGGGCAGCGCCGTAACCTCGTGCGCTGTCCGGATACCTTGGCGTCGACGTCGACCGACGTCGACGCCAAGGTATCCGGAGCGGGTGGGGTGTGTACTGCCCGACGGCCGATGTGCGCGTACGGGCACGCCTCGGGGGTTCACATGAAGAGGGCCCGGTTCAGGCGGACGCTGTACTCCGCATCGGGGTTGGTCGTGGCGTCTCGACCCTCTCCGTGACCGCGGCGACGGCCAGGTCGCGCCGACTGGGCAGGCGTCCAGCCTCTGCCGCGGCCAGCGCGCCCGGCATATCCTCGCGCGTGAGGTCGGTGCGGTAGCAGGGCGCACCGAGCTGCTGGCGCCAGGAATCCGCGAGCGTGCCGGCGTCGAAGGCGTCGAACCCGGTGTCCTCGACCAGTGCCATGGCCACCTGCCGGTCCTGGTCTCGGTCGGCGCCGACGGGGATGGCGATGCGGCCCGGGCTTCCCGCGGGCTTGTCCTTGGACGCGAACGAGTGGGAACCGATCGCGTTCCGCGCTTTGGCGATCGGCCGGCCCAGCTGCTCGGTGACCCACAGGCTCTCGACCTGACCGGCGTCGATGGCCTCGATCCGGCCCTCTCGCGCCGGGTAGTAGTTCGACGTGTCGATGACGGCCGTGTCAATCGGCACGTTGACGATCAGCGACGCCGCCCGTGGAAGACGGATCAGGGGAATCGAGAGGATCATGACGTCGACGTCCGCCACGGCCTCCGCCGCTGTGACCGCGCGTCCGCCCGAGGACAGCACATCGGCCTCGATCGTGTGTGGGCCGCGCGAGTTGGCCACCTTCACATCGTGTCCCGCGGCTCTGAGTCGCTGGGCCAGAGTCTTGCCGATGTGTCCTACGCCCAGAATGCCGATCCTGACACCCGACATCTACGAGGACGGCATCGACGCATTCGTCGACGAGGTGGTGCCGACCCCGCAGGAACGCGGCATCTGTCCCACCGAGTACCCGGGCACGACCCTGCGCGCGAACCTCGGCGTCCCGCACCAGTACGGACCCGACCCACGCATCACCACAGGCGAGCAGTAAGCACCCTGGATGCCACAGACACTCCGGTGCCTCCTCCGAAGACGGCACAGCCTCGCTCTCCCCGCCGCCCTATAGTCGGGCATCCTCACAGGAACGCCAACGGGCCGTGGGACACAGCCGTGATCACCATGACCAGTCGAGGCGGACCGGGCCCGTGCCGTGTGCTGGCCCCGGTCGGCTGATCTTCCCCGAAGTCCCAGTCCCCTCTCCCAATGATCCCGGAGCAGCAGAATCGGGGCGTCGACGCAGCCGCCTTCCAGGCGGTCCAGGCGTTCGTAGAGGGCGCAGACGAGGCGGACGCGGTTCTGAGCGCGCCGCAGCTGGACGGTCGGGCAAGCCGGTCGGCGTCGGTAGACTGGGTGTTAGGCACCAGACGAGGGGCGACGGGCGTGGACTACGGCGACAAGCTCTTCTGGCTCTCGGTCCTGATCCAGCGAAGGTACGCGCAGATCTGCGCCGAGTACGACCTGACTTCCTCACAGGCCACGCTTCTGTGCGCGGTCAAGGACGAGCCGCGGCAGATGGCGTACCTCGCCGCCTCGCTCGGCATGACCAAGAACGCGCTGAGCCAGCTCGTCGATCGCACCGAGCGGCGCCACCTGGTCAGCCGAGCGAGTTCAGAGCAGGACCGGCGGGTCATCATGCTCAGCGTGACGCCCACAGGGAAGGTGCTCGCCGAGGCGGTGTTCGCAGAGACCACCAAGCGCCTGCCCGACGTCGCGGAGAACCTCGACGCCGACGCCCAGCGCGACCTCGAACGCCTAGCCACCGCCATCGTGGCCGCGTCGGGCGTCTCGGCGTCCACCTCGTCCTGACATACCGCGCGGTCCTCCTAGGCACCTCATGCCTGGCGTCAGTTCACGCCATGAACTAATATGGTTCATGGCGTGAACTAGTTAGGGTTCATGCCATGCCCTAGCGAGAGGTGACGACATGGCCACGCGGGAAAACGGTGCCATCGCGGTTTTCGGTGCGACGGGACAGCAGGGCGGGGCGGTCGTCGACGCGCTCCTGGCCCGAGGAGCACGGGTGCGGGCCCTCGTCCGCAGCCCCAAGTCCGATCGAGCGCAGGCGCTGGCCGCCCGAGGCGTCGAGCTGGCGACCGTCCGGATCGACGACCCGGCGTCAACGGTCGCCGCACTGGAGGCGGTCGCCGCGTTCTACTTCATGACCCCGGAGGCGAACAGCCTCAAGGAGATCGAGGAGGAGGTCCGAGTGGGCGCCGCCCTCGTCGATGCGGCGTCCGCTGCGCGCGTGCCACACGTCGTGTTCAACTCGGTCTTCGGAGCGGATCGCGAAACGGGCGTGCCGCACCACGACTCGAAGCACCGGATCGAGGAATACCTGAAGATTTCCGGCTTGAGGGCCACGATGGTTCGCCCGGCCGCCTTCATGGAGAACTTCGCGACCGTGATGGCCCCGAGCCTGGAGGACGGAACGATCGTGCTGAGGCTGCCGCTGCCGGACGACATCGCCCTGAAGATGGTCTCGATCAAGGACATCGGACAGGTGGCCGCCGCGATCCTGCTCGACACCGCGGACGTGCCCGGCGGAGCCATCGAGGTCATCGGCGACGAGCCGACGGGTTCCCAGATCGCCGCCGCGTTCGGCGCGCGCGCCGGGCTACCGTCACGCTACGAGGCCCTGCCACTGAGCGTCCTCGGCAACGACCTCGACAAGGCGATGTTCCGCCAGTTCGCCGAGGCGTCCGCATACCCGTCGGACCTCGCAGCGGTGCGGGCGATCGAGCCGACCACCTGGGACCTGGCCGAGTGGATCCGCTCCACCGGCTGGACCGCGCCCGCGGACCGGGTCCGTTCCTGATACCCCAGCCGTAGTCCGTGGTCTTCCGGCGTGGCGGTCCCGGGCATGGCACGGCCACCGCGTGATCCTCCTCCGTTGTGTCGACATCAGATGATCAAGCGGTGGCCGTGGGCCACAGAGCAGAACCTGACCGTTGGCGAGCCGAGACCGACAGGATGCTCGCCTTGATCGCCGCCAGGTTCGGTCGGATCGAGACTCGCCGCCGCGCCGCCCGGTTTTCTGGTCGGGCTGCTGGCCGACCTTCCCCGGAAGAACTGTTGGAGCATGCCGAGCACGCCGGTGATGTGGATCCGCACGGAATGCACTACCTGCTCGGGCGAGCGGGCTGGGATACCGACGGTGTCCGCGACTACGTCACCACCAACCTCGGCGACACCGATGCGGTGCTGGTGGTCGACGAGACCGGTGACCTGAAGAAGGCACCTGCACGGTCGGGCTCCAACGCCAGTACACCGGCACCGCTGGGCGGATCGAGAACGCTCAGGTCGCGGTCTACCTGACCTACGCCGGCGCCCGTGGCCACGCGATGATCGACCACGAGCTCTACTTGCCGAAGTCCTGGACAGGCGGCCCCGACCGGTGCGCCGAAGCCGGGGTGCCCGCCGACATCGGGTTCCTGACCAAGCCCGCGCCGGCCACGGGCATGATCTGCCGCGCCCGGAACGCTGGGGTGCCGGCGCGATGGATCGCCGGGGACGGGGTATATGGCGCGGATCCCGCCCTGCGGGACGAGCTGGAGATCCGCCGGGCCGGGTATGTGCCGGCCATCGGCTGCGATCGTCGCGTCCCGACCGCGTTCGGGCTCATCCGCGCGGACACGCTCACCGCCAGCCTGCCGAAACGAGCGTGGCAGCGGCCCTCGGCCGGGGCAGGGGCGAAGTGCGAGCGCTACTACGACTGGGCCCTGGTCGCCCTGGTCCAGGCTGCGAATTCCGTGCTGGATCCCGCAGGCGATGACCGCAAGGACGCCTGAAAGGCAGGGAAGGCCACCGCACACGACACGGCCGGCAAGCGGGCATACGGACCCGGCTGCCGCCTCGTGAACGCGGCGACGTAGCCACGTGCTCGTCCACAAGGCATCCGGGAACGGGACTCGAAACGGGGAGCCGCCTCGCCTTTCACCTGGCCTACAAGAGGAAAAGCCCCGAGTTCAGAGCCGTACGCACCGGTGCAGTCACGTGACGGATACCGCGCCCGCTGGAGCCGCTCGTACGGTTGGGTAAACCTTATGAACTCCAAGGAATTCACATGGAACAGATTACGCTCGGCAACGTCTCTATCGCCCGCGTTTGGGAATACTACGGGTCCGTCGAAATGGAGCCCCACGCCTTTTTCCCGGAAAGCTCGCAGGAAGTCTGGAAGGACGGCGTCCACTGGCTGGCCCCGCATTTCCTGGACTCCGAGACCAACACCGTGAATTCCGCGATCCAGACCTGGCTGCTGCGCAGCGGAGGCAAGACCATCCTCGTCGACACCGGTGTGGGCAACCACAAGGAGCGCCCCTACGCGCCGGTCTGGAGCCACCTGGAGACGGACTTTCTGGCCAACCTCGCCCGGGCAGGTGTCCGGCCCGAGGACGTGGACATCGTGATCAACACGCATCTGCACATCGATCACGTCGGCTGGAACACGTACCTGGACGGGCGGAGTTGGGTTCCCACCTTTCCCAACGCCACCTATCTGATGCCGAAGGACGACTTCGACTTCTGGAACCCGGCCAACGGCCACCAGCCGCTTCCCGGTCGCGGTAACCAGAACGTCTTCGAGGACAGCGTGGCACCGGTGCACCAGGCCGGGCAGACGCTGCTGTGGGAGAACAGCCACCAGATCGACGCCGACCTGCGCCTGGACGCGGCTCCTGGACACACCCCCGGCTCCTCCGTGCTGACCCTCAGCTCCGGAACGGACCGCGCTGTGTTCGTCGGTGACCTGCTGCACAGCCCGGTGCAGATCGTCGAGCCGGACGCCAACAGCTGCTTCTGCGAGGACCCCGCGGGCGCCCGCGCCACCCGCCGCAAGGTGCTGGGCTGGGCGGCCGACAACAACGCGCTCCTGATCCCCGCGCACCTGGGTGGTCACGGCGCTGCCGAGATCGCGCGTGACGGCGACACGTTCGACATCAAGGGTTGGGCGCCCTTCGCCCCGTACTCCGAGCAGGGCTGACACCCCCGGAAAGGCATAGCCGTGAGCCACGAACTCGAGCCCGTCGTCACCACAGCACAGGGAGCCGTCCGCGGTCTCCGTCAGGACGACGGCACCGCCACCTATCTGAACATCCCCTACGCCGCTCCTCCGATGGGCGCCGGCCGGTTCGCCCCGCCGCAGCCGCACGAGCCCTGGGCCGGCATACGGGACGCCACCGTGCCCGGCCCCAACGCCCCGCAGTCCGAGCGGAAGTTCGGCAGCATCGACATGGCCCCCTACTTCGGCGCCGGCTGGAGCCGTGGCGAGGACTACCTCACCGTCAACGTCTTCCAGCCCACCGCCTCGGACAGCGCTCTGCCCGTGATGGTGTTCGTCCACGGTGGCGGGTTCGTCGCAGGGTCGACGCGGTCCGCGCTGTACGACGGTTCCGCCTTCGCCCGCGACGGCGTCGTCCTGGTCACACTCAACTACCGGCTGGGCATCGCCGGGTTCCTCGACATCCCCGGGGCGCCCGCCAACCGCGGCCTGCTCGATGTCGTCGCGGCGCTGCGCTGGGTGCGGGAGAACATCGCCGCCTTCGGCGGTGACCCGAACAACGTCACCCTCTTCGGCCAGTCGGCCGGGGCGACCGTCGTCGGCGGCATCCTCGCCACCCCTGAGGTCGCGGGCCTGTTCCGCCGGGCGATCGTGCAGAGCGGCAGCGGTCTGGGGGCGTTCACCTCCGAGCAGGCCGCCCGTGTCACCAAGGCCGCGACCGAGGAGCTGGGCATCGAGCCGCACACCGACGCCTTCGCGGACATCTCCGACGAGCGCCTGGTGGAGGCCGCCTCCCGGCTCGCGGGCATCGACCTGCGGACCGAGACGCACCACGATCCGCTGATCGGCCTCAGCCCCTTCAGTCTGGTGCTCGACACACAGCCCGCCGTATCCGTCGGCGCCGGCCTCAGCGCCGATGTCGACCTGCTCGTCGGGACCAACACCGAGGAGGGAAACCTCTACCTGGTCCCGGTGGACAAGTACGCAACCTCGACCGCCGACGATGTCGACGATACGGCGGCGCGCTCGCACCCGAAGCCCGCGCAGCTCGTGGAGACGTACCGCAACGCCCGCCCCGAGGCGTCCTTCGGTGAGCTGCGGTCGGCCATCATGGGGGACGCGCTGTTCGGCGCGGGCAGCTGGGCCCTGGTCGGCGCACATGCCGCCCACTCTCAATCCGCCACGTTCAGCTACGAGTTCGCCTGGCGCTCCCAGGCCCTGGGCGGAGACCTCGGCGCCACCCACACGATGGAACTCCCCTTCGTCTTCGACATCGCGGAACTCCCGCAGCTGGCGGGTGAGGGTGTCCTGCTCGGCCCCGACAAGCCCCCCGCGGACCTCGCTGCCCGCACGCACGAGGCCTGGATCCGCTTCGCCAGGACCGGCAACCCCGGCTGGGACCAGTACGACACCACACGCCGGACCACGATGCGCATCGACGCCGAGTGGACCCAGGTCGACGACCCCCGCAGCCAGGAACGACAGGCCTGGGCCTGCCCCCCTCGCACAGATTGCTCTACGCGCCCTTCCGTCAAGGACACACCATGAGAACCGTCATCACCACCGAGAACGCACTCGCTCCGGCAGCCCCGCTGTCCCAGGGCATTTGCAAGGGCCCGATCCTTCAGGTCTCCGGGCAACTCCCGTTCGACCCGGCCACCGGCGCGGTCGTCGGCACCACGGTCGCCGAGCAGACCACGCAGACCCTGCGCAACGTCACCGCCGTACTCAAGGCGGCCGGCGCCGGACTGAAGGACGTCGTGATGCTCCGCGTCTACCTCACCGACCCCGCCCACCTGCCCCAGCTGAACGAGGCGTACGCGGCGGCCGTCGGCGAACCCTTCCCCGCCCGCACCACCGTCCACATGCAGCTCCCTCCGGGACTGCTCGTGGAGATCGACGCCCTGGCAGTCCTGGACGACTGACTCGGTCTACAGGGCAAGGCCGGTCTGGCGCGTCGGCGGCGCTGTTACGCCCCGCCTGGCGGCACAGGGATCCACCTTGGTCCTCGTCGGGCGCGGAAAGGATGGCCTGGACAGGGCCGCGGCGAGTCTCGGGGCGGAAACAAGGCGAAGATCATCGTCACGACCTCAGCGGATGACATCGCCGCCGAGATCACCCGGCAGCGTCCCGCCATGGTCGTCAATGCCACCGGCAGCTTCGCCGCGACCGCCACTCCGATCGCCCACGCGTGCATGCAAGTGGGTGGTCACTACGTCGATATGGCAGCCGACCTCGTAGCCCTCCCGTCTCCTCGTCCTGCATGACGATGCCGCGGCAGCGGGAAGCACGCTGGTCACCGGCGCGGGATTCGGTGTCCTGGCTGCCGAGGCCGTCGTGGCCAAACTGTGCGAGAACCAGCCCACCCCGGAGCGGGTACGCGTCGATGCCCTGGGCTCGGTCGGGATGAGCGCGGGCACCGTGGGCTCCGCGTTCGCCGCCTCCATCGTGGACACCATGTCCATGGGCGGCCGTGCCTACGAAAACGGCCGGCTGGTCACCGCACGCCTGGGCGCCGACCCGCAGCGTCTCACCCTCCCCGATGGCGAGACGGTGAAGTCCGCGGGCGACCCCGCCGGCGAACTCATGGCCGCACAGCGGGTCAGCGGCGCCGACTCGGTCACCGTGACCACGGCCCTGGCCCCCACGTCAGCGATCGCACGCGCGATCCTTCCGCCGGCCGGGAAGCTGCTGTCGATCCCGGCGGTGCAGCGTTTCGCCATCCGTCGTCAAGGTAAGGGCCACGCCCAGGCCGCGCAGGCACTCCTGGGGCCACGCGGTCATCACCTGGCCCGACGGCACCCGTCGCGAGGGCTGGCTGCGTGCCGACGACGGCATGGACTACGCCGCCGTCGCCGCCGAGACCGCCGCCCGCCTCGCACGCGGCCAGGGCAAGCCCGGCGCCTACACCGCCGCAGCAGACCTCGGACCCGACCTCGCCACCGCAGCCGGCGGCACCTTCATCCTCGACTGAGGCCCCGCACCGCAGGCTCACGGCCAAGGAACATGTACCCCACTCCAATGCCCGGCTGACCGTCCACGGCAGACGCCTCCTGATCGAAGGGGGCGCATCGGACGCCACATCGCGCACATCGCCGACGAAATGGACATCTCCCGCGCCACTGCTTACAAGTGGGTACGCCACTGGCGCGCCCAGGGCGACGCGGGGGAGGGCCTGCCCCTGCACACGTTCGCGGCGCGGGCGGGCCTTCCGAAGAGCACCACGTCCCGGATCGCGGCCCAGCTGACGGGTGCGGGCGCCCTCGAACGCCTCGACAACGGCGATTTCGTCGTCGGCGTGCAACTCCTCGAGATCGCCTCGCTGGCGCCCCGCGGCCACGGACTGCGCGCCGCCGCGCTGCCGTTCATGGAGGAGCTGCCCCGGTCACCGGCCAGCACATCCTCCTCGCCGTGCGCGACGACGACGAGGCCGTTCTCGTCGAGCGCCTGTCCGCACGGGACTCGGCAGAGATCAAGTACCGGGTCGGCGGTCGCCTCCCCCTCACCGGGACCGGCATCGGTATCGCCCTGCTGGCGCACGCCCCCGAGCGGGTGCGGGAGGAGGCGCTGGCCGACGCGAACGACGCGGCGCTCCTGCGCCGGCTCATGGCCGCCGTCCGCACGGAGGGTGTCTGCGCCATGACGGTGCCCGCCCCCCCCGCGTTCCGGGCCCCCGCCATGTCAACCGTCGCGGCTCGATCCTGCAGCGTCGCGGTAACGTGCTGGGCGCGCTGTCCCTGGTCGCTTCCGACGACGGCGGAAGGCCGCCGCCGCACGGACGGCGCTGCGGACGGCGGGCCTGGCGATTTCCCGGGCCGTGGGGCGGTGAACCGCGAATTGGCCGAGCGGCAGACCGGCGCCCACGGCGCCGGGTCCCGAACTCACGCGCCTGACAACGACCCGCGAAGCCGGCAGCGGCTCAGGACTCGACGAACTTGTCCGCCAGGCCGCGTTCCAGGTAGTCGTCCGGCAGGTCCTGGACGACCAGCTCGGCTTCGGTGCGTGCGGTGTGCAGCCGCCAGTAGGCGTCGGCCATCGTCTGAGGCTGGGAGTCGTGGCCCCCCTGGCCGATGAAGGCGGCGATCGCCACGTGCGCGGCGTAGACGCCGGTACCGGAAAGTGCCGCATGCAGGTTGAGGATCCAGTTGCGCATTCCACCAGTGGCGATCTGGACGTTCGCTACGTGCGGGGCGATCACCGGGCCCGACCCCGCGCCACTGCTGACCAGGACCGTCCCCGTGCCGCGCTCCAGCATGCCGGGCAGGACGTGCTGCACCGCCGCGACACCGCCGAGCAGGTAGAGATCCAGCTGGGCCAGAACCGAGTCGACGGTGACCTTCGTGGCCTCGACGAGCGGCGCGCGGCGCAGGTCTGCCGGGGAGGGCGCGGGCGAGTACTCGAGTACGTCGATCGGCCCCAGCCGCTCCTCGGTGGCGGTCAGCGCCGCGTGCAGAGCGGGACGATCGGTGACGTCGGCGGGGAACACCCCGACCCGGACGCCCGTGTCGGACAGATCGTCGGCCACCGCCCGGAGCGTCGTACGGTTTCGGGCGATCAGCGCCACGTCGAACCCCTCGGCGGCGAACCGCCGACCGATCGCGCGCCCCAGCTGCGGACCTGCGCCGACGATCGCAATCGTGCTCAATTCGCCACCCCGTTACCCTTGTTCCGACATTCCGATGCACGCCGAAACAATAGTAGAAAGGGCGTGGTCCGCGTCACGGCCATCGGCCTGCTGCCACACCCGACCAGAGCGCCAAACGCTTAGACCCGGTGGCGTTTTCCGGTGCACGGGTTGATCCGCTGCCCCAGGACCCGTAGTCGATCTGCGCCGCTGCAGTTCGATCAAGTTGTAGATCCACGAGCGGATCTTAAGCAGAGGGACTCTGTCGGGCAGGCCGGGGCGCAGGCAGAGCGCTCACAGCCGCCCGCCCGCCTGTACTGCGCACGACGCTACGACCGGACGGTGCCGGCTCGTACCGCACCGGACCCGAGAGTAGCCTGCGCAGCACTTCGTTCTCGTGGCGCAGCACGAGCAGTTCCGCATCCTTGACGGCGTCCGGGCGCAGCAGTGCCGCCGGGACCGCGAGCAGCTTCCGAGCCACCTGATACACCAATGAGACGGTCATCCGGACAGGCTTCGAGCAGGCTGTCGGGGCTCGCCAGACCCACTCCAAGCAGCAGCGATGAGTATCCGAACGGCACACCACCGGCACCTGTTCAAGTAGTACCTCGCTCTCCTCTCAGTGCGGGGCTCGCTGGTCGTAGTCGCGCCGGCGAGCCTGTATCTCGGAGGCGTTCGCGACGGTCCAGTCGTAGAGGTGAGCGAATGGCTCGCGCAGGGATTCGCCGAGGGGGGTCATCGAATATTCGACGCCGACCGGCGAGGTCGGCAGCACGTGGCGCTCGACCATCCCGTTGCGTTCGAGCCGGCGCAAGGTCTGCGTGAGGCTGCGTTGCGTGACGCCCTCGAGGCGGCGCTTGATCTCGTTGAACCGGCGTGGTTCGGCCAAGACCGCCATCACCATCATCGACCACTTGTCGGCGATCTGATCGAGGATCGGGCGGCTCGGACAGTCGGACCGAAACACCGCGTTGTGCTCGGCGATGGCCTGGTAGACGGCCTCAGAAGTGGCCATGGCGGTATCCTCCACGATCCCTAGGATGCTTGAAGTGCGTTATTGACGCAGGTCAGAGACGGTTTCACAGTAGGTATACAACAGGAACCAGAGTCCTGCCGGATACCTAGGAGACATGTCATGGGCCACGACGTCTACCGGACCTTGCGGATCAGCCAGAAGGACGGAGTCGCGCATGTCACGATCGACAACCCGCCGGTCAACGTCCTCAGCGTCGCGGTCATAACCGATGTGCGACGCCTGCTCACCTCGTTGGCCGACGACGGCACCGTCCATGTGATCGTGTTCGACAGTGCGGACCCGGACTTCTTCCTCGCCCACGTCGACATGACCGCCACCCCGGAGGCCCTCGCCGGACTCATGGCCGACCTGCCGGACGGCGTCAACGTCTTCCAGGCCGTGGGGGAGCAGCTACGCCGCCAGCCTCAGGTAACCATCGTCAAGCTCGCAGGCAAGGCGCGTGGCGGCGGTGCCGAGTTCGTCGTGGTTGCGGACATGGCGTTCGCGGCGATCGGCAAGGCCGGGCTCGGCCATATCGAAGCACTCATGGGCATCGTCCCCGGCGGTGGCGCCACGCAGTACCTCACCGAGCGCGTCGGCCGTAACCGTGCCTTGGAGATCGTGCTCGGTGCCGATCTGATGGACGCCGAGACCGCCGAGCGGTACGGCTGGGTCAACCGAGCCGTACCCGCCGACCAGCTTGACGAGTTCGTCGACCGCCTCGCCGGTAACATCGCCGCGCTGCCCGGCGGCGTCGTCGCGGCAGTCAAGCGCGCTATCGTCCTCCGCGATCATTCTGGTGGCCTGGCATGGGAGAACGAGACCTGGGCCGGGCTCGTATTCCGCCCCGCCACAGCACAGCTCATGAGCGCCGGGCTGGCCAACGGCGCCCAGACCCGGGACGGCGAACAGGACCTCGAGGGCCTGTTCCGCAATCTCGCCGGGTAGCTGAATGAGCGCCTGTGACAGGTCGAATGCCGTGTTGGTGACAACCAGACTGCTTCGACCCAGGCGGCAGTCGCTGAGGAGCTTCCAGCTCTTTACGCGGTCGTGGTGTGTTCGACATGGGCAAGCGATGGTTGGCAACACTGGTCGCTGTGGACTGGTCGGACCGGTATGGGCGTCCGGCCTTCTATCACCGGCTTCCCAAGGGCAAAGCGGCCCTGGTGAACTGCCCCGAGTTTGTAGCGGCCGGATTCTCTGGGAGGTAGCCGTGGGCGGAGTGCAGGCGCTCGATGTTGTGCCAGCCGACCTATTGAACGACGGAATGTTCGACCTGGTCAGCGCCCCGTCATGGGCCTTGATGCTCGATCAGCTCGGCCTTGAAGGAGCTTTTGAGGGCTTCGGCCATCGCGTTGACGCTCCTATAGCTGTCAAGTTGCTGCGGGGATCTTCCGGGGAGCGGGTCGGATCAGGTGGTAGACCTCGCGGATGACGTAGCGTTTGAGGCAGCGGATGATCTCGCGTTTCGTCTTGCCCTCGGAGGTGCGGCGGGCAACGTAGTCGATCGTGGGTTGGTGGTACTGCATGCGGACGAGACGGTGCGGTAGATCGCGGCGTTGAGCTGTCGGCGGCCGCCGTGGTTGATGCGGTGCCTGCCACTGGTCATGCCGGAACCGGTGGCCAGCGGTGCGATCCCCGCAAATTTGGCGAGGGCTGCCTCGGACATGGTGCGTTCGGGGTTGTCGCCGACCACGACGAGGATTTCCGCGGCGGTGTCGACGCCGATCACGACGTGCCCGGACCTGTGCTGCTCGTTGGGGTTCATCGCGTTCCTTCCGGCCGGTAGCGTGAAGTGCACGCTGTCGCTGGCCGGACGGACAGGACTGTCACGGGGACGCTTTGACGAGGTGTCTCTAGGCTCTTATCAGGTCACATCCAGCCAGCGGCAGCGCTTGCCGCGTGCCTGGCCGGACGGTCGACAGATCAACGCCAGGATACCCGTGGGGTCGGTCATAGCAAGGGTAAGACCGTCACGGCCGGGGCTCCCCGATCCTTGCGGAATCCGGTGCCAAGAGACTGACAGTCGTAGCTCGACCCGATACGCCCCATGCTGCGGCGGATGCCGTGCCGGCGGCAAACCTCGGCGAAGGCCCGACGGACGTACTGCGCGCGCCCCTGTCCGTGTGAAAGACGACGCCGTCGACCCGGCCGCCGCGGGTGGCGACTGCCATCTCGGTTGCGTCGGTGACCAGTTGGGTGCGCATGTGGTCGGCGATGGACCAGCCGGTCACGCGACGCGAGCAGATGTCGATGACCGTGGCCAGGAACAACCACGTCGAGCCGACAGCGATATAGGTGATGTCGCCGCGCCACCTGGTGTTCAACGCCGTGGCCGTGAAGTCACGCATCATCAGATCCGGTGCGGGCGCGGCCGTCCTGTCCGCGATCGTGGTCCGCTTCTTGCGGCGCAGGTGACGGCCGACGATGTGGTTGACCCGCATCAGCCGGGCCACCCGCTTGCGGTTGACCTTGCGGCCACGGGCCCGGAGTTCGGCATGGATCCGCGGGGCACCGTAGGCGCCGTGGTGCTCGGCGCGGATCTGCCGGATCTCAGCGACCGCGGGGGCCTGCTCGGCCTGACGCGCGACGCGGGTCTGCGCGGTGGCCTGGTGCCGGTAGTAGCCGGAGCGGGAGACGCCCAGGATTCGGCAGATCCGCTGCACACCGAAGACGGCGCGGTTGTCGGAGATGAAGTCCCAGCGGTGGCGGCTCACTTCACCGCCCGAGCGAAATAGGCGGCTGCATGCATGGCGCAGGATCTCCCGCTCCAGTTGCCGCTCCTTCTACGCCTTCAGCAGCCGCTGGTTCTCGGCCCGCAACCGCGCCAGCTCCTCAGCCGGGCTGAGCGCGGTGCCGCCCGGCGGCTCGGGTGCGGCCCCGCTGGCGTCCTTGTGGACCCATGTGCGCAGCGTCTCCCCGGTGATCCCGAGATCCGCAGCCACCGCCGCATACGTCCGCTTACCGCCCGACGCGCGATACAGCGCGACGGCATCCTTCCGGAACTTCTCCGGATACGGAGACTGCCGTCCCACCTGGACATCCCTCCCTGGACCATCAAGATCCATTGTCAGGGTGTCCACTCCAAAGGTGCAGCCTCAGTACTCGACCGGAAGCCGCTGGCCAGCCTGAAATCCTGCGTCTTCCTGCGCCGCCGCATCGCTGCCGAACCCGCCTGAATTCTGACGTGCTTCCGCGCGCCGGGGCCCGGGAGGTGGTGGGGCGGTCTTGACGGGGCAGCATCTGCTCGGTCTGTTCCGCTCGGTGAGGAGTCGTCATGGTTTCTGTCGGTCGCGCCGTGCCGCTGGTGGTGCTGGCCTGCTTTGCGCTGGCCGGGGGCTCGTCCACTGGGGCGGGCTCCGGCAAAGGCGGGGACTGAAGGAACGGTGCATCAGCTGCCGGTTCTTCAAAAGCGACCGGCCCGGCAGGAACGACCGGTCCGGCGCTGTCCGGGACAGCGGCGGGGGCGATTGCGGTGGGGGCCGGTCCGCAGAAGAGGTACACGGTGCAGCGGCAGCCGCCGGCCGGTAGCTGTCACTACCGGCACACCGGGGCCGGGGAACCTTGCCGGATCTGAAGTGCACGCCGGGCGCGGCCTCGCCGGCGGTCACCCAGGCGACGCTGGCGCGGAAGATCTGCCGGAAGGGCGGCTATACCAAGGGCATTCGCCCGCCGGTCTCGGTCACGGGGCGGGAGAAGAAGTTGAACGCCGCCTCCTACGGCTACCCGGGCAGCCTGGGCGACGCCGAATACGATCACGACATTTCGCTCCAGCTCGGCGGTGACCCGAATGATGCCCGCAACCTGTGAGTGGAGCCCGCGGACCCGGGGCCACCAGCCGGGCGGCGGGGTGAACAACAAGAAGGACCCGGTGGAGACGAAACTGCACATCACCGTCTGCTCGGGCAAAGTGACGCTGGCCGCGGCCCAGAAAGCCATCGTCACCGAGTAGACCACCGCGGAGCACACCCGCGGGCTGAACTGACACCCGCGGGCACGGCGCCTCCCGTCAGGCGGTTGTACACGGGTTTGGGAGGCGCCTGTTTCCACGGTCGGGTGATGTTCGCGAGTTTCTATGGCAGTGGGGGCTTGCCAGGACAGCATCGGGGTGTTCCCGGTGAAAGGCCCTTGTCATGCCGTAGATGTCGAAGGTCGAGCTGTACGCGGCGATCGGGCGGGGCCACCGAGCCGGCCGGAAAATCGAGGGTTATGGGAGCGTTCGTGGAACGGTCACTGTGGCTGTTTCCACGAACAGAGCCCCCAGAGGGCTGTGGAACGTACGAGGAGAAGACCTCAAGCGGGCAGTTTCGTGTCGATGACGAAGCTGATTTCGATGACCTGGCCGGGCAAGGTCAGTTCAGTGATGCCCAAGACCGTGCTGGCCGGGCGGTGGTCGCCGAAGTACTCCCGGTTGCCCTCCGCCGTCACCGCGGCATTCTGCCGCAGGTTCACCAGGTACAGGGTCTGCGAGACGACCTGGTTCCGGGTGGCGCCGTAGTGGTCCAGGACCTTGTCCATGTTGGCGTAGGTCTGCTTGAGCTGGGCGGCGAAGTCGCTCGCGTAGAGGAACTCGCCTGCCTCATCGAACGAGAGCTGTCCAGAGACGTGGATCAGCTCGCCGGACTTGATCGCCTGTGAGTAGCCGAAGTCGCTCTCGGCCGGCACGTTGTAGTTGAAGACCTCAATGGTGGCCACGGTACTCGCCCTTCCGCTGTGCTCTCTTGTAGTTACTCAGGAACTGTAGGAGAGTTACGGTTGACCTGGAAGAACGCACTTTTCGGTGACTGAGGAACCTGATGGTGACCAAGCAACTACTCAAGGGTCTGCCTGACGACGCTGACCTGCGGCGCGCAGACTCCCTGGCGCGGGAGATCTTCTCGGACGTCGCCAACAAGTGGGCGCTCCTGATCATCGAGGCGCTCGGCGAGCGCACCCTGCGCTTCAGCGAGCTGCGGAACGAGGTCGAGGGCGTCAGCCACAAGATGCTCACCCAGAACCTGCGCATGCTGGAGCGCAATGGCCTAGTCGACCGGAAGGTGCACCCCACCGTGCCGCCGCGAGTCGAGTACACCCTCACCGAGCCGGGCCGGGCCCTGCGCACCGCGGTCGACGCCATATGCGGCTGGACCCACCAGCACCTCGGTCACATCGAGAGTGCACGCGGCCGTTTCGACGCCTGACGGGCGCGCGGCGACACCCTCGCGCGTTACGCGATTCCTTGATCGATCTCACGTTGGTGGCCACCAACGTGGCCCGCGCTCGCCTGATCGGGCTACCTAGCCCATCCTGTGCCACAGGTTCAGAAACAGACATCTCACAGGCGGCGGACCGTCCCATGGACTTGCTGCTATTTCTCGTGAACATCCACGTGCCTCAAGATCACGAACTGCTGCCCAAACCGGCAGACAAACGCTGCTGTTTGAAGTGAACGAAGCCAGCCGCAGGATCTTCCAGAGCGTGGACGAGGCGACTGGATGCCCTGGCCAGACCAGTCCGCCCTGGATTCGCGGGCGGCCCCGTCGCGGGTTCTGCTGTGCCGGGCGCACGAGCGGTTTCCTGATGGCAGCTGCCGTGGGCGGGCGCGGTCACATCAGCGTCGAGCGGCGGGGTCCGACTGCGTGGCGGTCGGCTTTCGGTGTGCGTCGGGAGCGTCCGCGGGGCCTGGGGTGTGTGCGGCGCCTTGGCAGGGATTGCCGTGCCGTAACAGGCGCGCGGAATCGGCGACCGGCCGGTTCCCTGTCCGGTCTCGAGTCGATTCTGGGCATCGAAGATGTCCATCGGGGCCAACGAGGGTGCAGGGCGCCTGCGCGGTCACGCTTCCCCCGGGGGAGCAAGGGGGCGGGACCGCGTCCTGCGGCGGCTGTCACGTCACTGGCGGGCGCCGTATTCCATGGATCTCTGACTCCGTTGCCAGCGTAGTGCTGGCGTTGGCGGGGGGAGCCGGTCCGGGCGGTCCGCTGTCGTGGGAGCAGGCGCAGGAGGTGCGGGGGCCTGTATGGCGTAGGCGAGTGCGACGACGATGACGCGGGCCGGCAGGGGAGCGCAGGCACGCCGTGCGGGGTGAGTTGAGGCGACACAGGCACCGCCGTCACCGCACGGACCTGCCAGGGTGGGCCGGTGAGGTCAGCGTCTGCTGTCGTGGGTGGTGAAGAGGTCGAGCAGAGCCTGGACGGGCAGGTGGGCGTCGGCTGGGTGGTGGAGGGTGTGGTCCAGCCGGTGCGTAGTGGGTGGCGCCCGTGGTGTTCCCGGCTGAGATGGCCGGCCTGTTCGAGGTCGGCGACGATGCTCTGGGCGGTGCGTTCGCTGAGGTGGCAGGCCGCGGCGATGTCGCGCCCACGCGCGGTGGGTTCACGCGCGAGGGCCAGGCGCACCCTGGCGTGCTTGGTGAGGAAGGCCCCCATGCGCGTGGCGCGGAGGATGCGGACGCCGGTGTGGGCAGGGCGCGGAAGGGAGCCGGGCGGCAGGCTCCCCGTGCGCGCGCAGGTGCCGCCCGGCATAAGCCGGGCGGCACCTTTCGTGGCGCACCGCCGACGCACCCCAGCCCGGGATGTCTCCGATGATCCATGGGCGATCAAGCCCCACGGAAACCTTGTATGAGCCAGGAACCGCACCCGACCAGGACGTCACCGTGCCAGCCATGGTCATGGTGCGGAGACACGATGCTTTTCCGGCGCTGTCTGGGGCAGCACGCCTGCCTCGGACGTCCCACGAGGATTGCCCATTCCCCTGCCTCGGGGCTTCTTGCCGCCGTGGTATCCCTGGCCCACCCTGGCCACGCCGTGACGGGCCAGGCGAAGGGAAGAACATGCCGCAGAAGAAGCGTGAGCGTCAGCAGCGGGACATGCCCGGGCCCGGCCCGACCGCCGCGAGCACGCGCCGGGCGGACGTCAGCGCCGCCCTCGCGGCCGCTCTGGACGGCGGTCCTCTCTCGCCGGGTACCGTCCTGCGCCTGCAAAGGACCGTAGGCAACGCCGCCGTGGCCCGGATGCTCGCCGAGCGGGCACGGCACTCCGCCTCGGAGGGAGCGGCGGAGCCCGGCCACCCGGTCGTGCAGCGATCCACGGTGCACGAGGTGTTGCGGTCGCCTGGGCGCCCCCTCGACCGGCCCCTGCGCCAGGAGATGGAAGCCCGCCTGGGCTCCGATTTCTCGGACGTACGCCTGCACACCGACAGCACTGCCCGGGACTCCGCCGCCGAGATCGGGGCCGTCGCCTACACCTCGGGTCACCACATCGTCGCGAACGCGCCCCGGCTCGACGGACACACTCTGGCCCACGAGTTGACGCACGTCATCCAGCAGCGCCGCGGGTCCGTCGCGGGCACGGACAACGGTGCGGGCCTGTCCGTCTCCCACCCCGACGACCGCTTCGAACGGGCGGCGGAGGCGAACGCCACCAGGGTCATGGCCGCTTCCCGGCCTGCCGCGCAGGGCTTACCGGACGCCGGGACGCACGAAGGGTACGTGCACCCCGTGACGCCCGCCGTCCAGCGCCGCACCGCCACCCCTCTTGCCGACCAACTCGGCACAGCCGAGGTCGCGAACGACGTGAGCAAGGAGATCGCGACGTACGACGGCCTCACGGACTCCCAGCTCACCCTGCAACGCAGGACGCTGGAGAAGATCCAGCAGCTGCTGCCGGCCGGGGCCGGCCCGGTCCGCGAGATCGTGAGCAAGGAATTCGACCATGTCGCCGCGGAGCTGGACTTCCTCCGGCAGTCTTCGACGACGGCGGAAGGTCCCTACGAACTTATGACCCGCCAGGGTCTGCTCTGGTCGGAGGAGAGCTTCCCGAAGAACACGGAGGCCGTCGGCAAGACGGACAAGGCCTACTTCGACGAGCTCTCCGCCCTGAACCTCGAAGGGATGCGGAAGGAGACCGCGGGGCGCCTCGACCCCTGGTTCGAGTCGATGCGCCAGGACTTGCAGCAGACCCTGCGGACGTTCGTGGTGCGGCACTACACGCAGCGCAGCCGGGTGCAGTCGCTGCTCGACGAAGGGATCAAATCGAAGGCGCGGATCGAGGCCGAATCCGGCGGCGAGCACAACACCCAGCCCTACGACGACCACGTGCTGGCCAATACGGGCTTCGTCTTCTTCTACCTGGAGGCGCCCACTGACGGTTTCCGGGATTCGCGCTTCGGCGATACCCGGATCACCCTCGGGCTGGAGGAGTCCGGTCTGCTCTCCACGGGCTGGGTCATGCTGACCGACTTCAACACCCGGGACTTCCCGAACCTGATGGCCAAGCGCACCGACCCGGTCGCCGTCACCTCGTACACCAAGAGCAAGAGGGAGTTTTCGAAGGCGAACCCGGACTTCAAAGATCCACTGCGCACGTTCAAACGGAGCTCCGGCGTCATTCCGGAAACCTCCGCACGTGCCGCGGATATGAGCATGGAGCGCCGGGCCCAGCTGGCCCACGTCCGCCAGCAGCTGCAGGACGAGGTCAACGCCAGACAGGAGTACCGCGGGGCCGGGGCCCGGATCGAACGCCCGGAGCTGCTCCAGCAGAACGTGCTGGTCGGCCCCGACATCGTTCCCGGTCTCGTCGAACGGGTCCTGGCCGAGGTGGCACGCATCAGCGAGGTCGATCCCAAGAACGGGGACGTCCTGCGCGCCAAGAACGCCGAAGAACTACTGCAGTTCCTGCTCAAGAACGTCATCCGCCCGCAGGCCATGGTGCCGAACTCCGTGCGCATCGCGGAAAAGGACGTCCAGTACAAGAACTGACCGAAGGCCGTTCTGCGTGCTCTGGCCTCCGCGCCGGGCACCGACGCCATGCGCCAGTTGACTGAGCAGGGCGACGACCGTCCGCAGTGGCACGACCACGACTGCTTCCGCGACGCGCTCGCGGCTCTGGTCCTTCAGGCCGCAGCCCGGCATGGTGCTGTCCTGGCTGTTTACGTGTCGGACTTCGCGGCGGGAGTTGAACGCACGCAAACGGCGCGTGCGTGTCCCGACGGCCCGGTGACAGCGATCCATAGCGACCTCGTCCCGCCCAACGTCCACATCGACGCGGCCGACCGGCCCGTCGCGGTGCTCGACCTCGGCTTCTACACAACCGCGGGCGACCCGGCCTTCGAGGCTGCCGTCCCCGCTCCCATATGGGACATGAACGGGCCGCATGCCGAGGAGCACACGGCGATACTCACCACGCCCTTTGCCTGCCGAGGTGCCGGGCTGTACGGGACAACGGACGCGCCACGCAGGTAGGCCGGTCACGCGTCCAGCATGGCGCGAGCCGCGGAAGAGCCCCGCGCGGGGTCCGGGCATGCGAACTCCCCACCGCTCTTTCCGACGTAACTCCGCCTGCGGATGCGGCAGCGGAGAAAGATCGGCGGCCGCAATCGGTGGCGGCGGGTGTGAAGTGCGTGTCGAGGGGGACTTCGTTGCCTGCGGGAGTGCGCCAGGGTGCGCACGTGTTCCCGTCCGGGCCCCTCTGGTTCGGCACAGCAGCCGGAGGGGCCGCCGTCGAACCGGCGAAGAATGCCGGGGCGGGCGGCAGCAATGAGAGATGAAACCCCTGCTGCAGGTGGGCAGGGCGAGAGGAAACGGGCGGCTATGGATATCCGGCGCAGGAACCACGTCACCGTCACCGGCCGTGCCGACGGGCCGGTGCTCGTGCTGGCGCACGGGTTCGGCTGTGACCAGAACATGTGGCGCCTGGTGCTCCCCACTCTGGCCGCGGAGTTCCGGGTGGTCCTCTTTGACTGTGTGGGCTCGGGCCGGGCGGACCCTGCGGCCTGGGATGAGCGGCGCTACAGCTCGCTTCAGGGTTACCCGCTCGATGTGCTGGAGGTCTGTGAGGAACTGGACCTGCAGGAGGTGACCTTCGTGGGACATTCGGTCAGTGCGATGGTCGGGGTGTACGCGGCGGCGAGAGCACCAGAGCGGTTTTCGCATCTGGTGATGGTGGCTCCCTCGCCGTGTTACCTCGATGACGACGGGTACCGGGGCGGGTTCTCCGCGGATGACATTGATGAGTTGCTGGAGTCCCTGGGGCCGAACTATCTGGGCTGGTCGGCTGCGATGGCTCCGGTGATCATGGGCAACGCGGACCGGCCGGAACTCGGCGAGGAGCTGACCGCCGCGTTCTGTGCGACCGACCCGAACATGGCGCGTGTCTTCGCCCGCACGACCTTTTTGTCCGACAGCCGGGAGGATCTGAAGACGGTTGCGGTGCCGACCCTGGTGCTGGAGTGCGAGCAGGATGTGATCGCGCCCCGCGAGGTCGGCGCCTATGTGCACGCCGTGATCCCGGGCAGCCGCCTGGTGACGCTGGAGGCGACCGGGCACTGTCCGCAGCTGAGCGCGCCGCAGGCCACCGCCGGGGCGATCACCAGCTTTGTCGGGGCGTCCGGATGATGTGCCGCACCGGCCAGGATCAGGGTCCGGAGGGGGAGCCGGGCGTCGAGGCCCTGGATGCGGCGTTCACCTCGCTGCTGGAAGACAGCGCGCAGGAGTTGTACGAGCAGGCTCCGTGCGGGTACCTGTCGACGTTGATGGACGGCACCATCGCGAAGATCAACACCACGCTGCTGGACTGGCTGGGCTTCGAACGGTCCCAGGTGGTGGGGCGGCTGCGGTTCACCGATCTCCTCACGGTGGGCGGCAGGCTCTACCACGAGACGCACTTCGCCCCGACGCTGCAGATGCAGGGCGAGATCAGCGGCATCGCCCTGGAGATCAAAGCCGCCGGCAGCCGGCGGATGCCGGTACTGGTCAGCTCGAAGGTGAAGACGAGCGAACGTGGCGAACCGCTGCTGATCCGCGCCACCGTCTTCGACGCCCGCGAGCGCAGATCCTACGAGAACGAACTGCTGCGCAGCCGCCAGGCGGCCGAGGAAGCACGCCGGCAGGCCGAGGCCGACCGGGACCGCCTCCAGGAAACCCTCGCGGTCCTGCAGCAGAGCCTGCTGCCCGCCCAACTGCCGCACATTCCAGGCCTGGAGGCCGCCTCCTACTACCACACGGCCTCCCCAGATCTTCTGGGCGGCGACTTCTACGACCTGTTCCCCGCCGGCGCGGGCCGGTGGGCATTCTTCCTCGGCGACGTGTGCGGCAAAGGCCCCCAGGCCGCCGCCGTGACCTCCCTGACCCGCTACACCCTGCGCGCAGCGGCCCTGCACGACCCCGACCCCGTGAACGTGCTGACCACCTTGAACACGGTGCTGCACGAGCGGTACACCAGCGGCGACCCGCGCTACTGCACCGCCATCTTCGGCACCCTGCACCCCCGTGACGGGCAGGTCGGCGTGCACCTGGCCGCCGGCGGACACCCCTCGGCACTGATCCAGCGGGCGAACGGAAGGACCGACTACCTGCCCACCCCCGGCGGCATGCTCGTCGGCGTCCTGCCCCGGGCCCAGTTCACCGCCGCCCGCACCGAGTTGGCCCCCGGCGACACCCTGCTCCTGTACACCGACGGCCTCACCGAAGCCCGCCCCGCACCCACGCGCGAACTGTATGGCGAGGACGCCCTGCGTGCCTTCGGCGCCGCCCAGCCGCCTGCCGGCCCACAGGCCCTGATCGACGCCCTGACCGGGCTCATCGCCAGCTTCGGCGACGGACTCGACGACGACACCGCACTGCTCGCCCTCGGCATGCCCGCCCAGTTTTCCGCTCCCGCGGGTCAAGACCTGAGATGAGCCCGCTGACGATCACCGCCCGCGATGCGGCCACCGGCCCCCTCTGGGAGCTCACCGGTGTCCTCGACCATGCGACGGCACCCGCGCTCCGCACCGCCCTTGACCATCCGACCCTGGCCGCCGGACAGCTCCTGATCCTGGACCTTGCCGGACTTGCATTCTGCGACTCCAGCGGCATTACCGCGCTGCGCGCCGCCCGGAACCTGGCCATCGAGCAGAGCGGCGACACAGCCCTGGCCGCGGTCCCCGCTCACACCGCCCGCATCCTGTCCATCGTCGGCCAGGACCGGGTCTGCACCATCCACCCGGAGGCCTCCGCGGCCACCTCCCCGGCTCCGCAGTGCACTGCCCCGACCCACTGATGCGGACACGGTGTGGGCAGCGCGTGAGGACACCGAGTTTCATGCGACGAGTGACAGCGTAGGTGGTGAGGTCAGTTGTTGTTCGAACTCGGCCGGTGTGAGGTAGTCGAGGGAGGATTGGCGGCGGCGCCGGTTGTAGTAGGCCGGCCAGCGGAACAGCTTCAGGCGTGTCTGGGCCTTCGAGGTGAGGCGTCGACCGTGCAGCAACTCCCGTTTCAGGCCCTGGAAGAACGACTCGGCCGAGGCTCCCCGATCCTTGCGGAATCCGGTGCCAAGAGCCTGACAGTCGAAGCACGATCCGGTGCGTCCGCAACTTTGCCGAAGCCCCAACTCCCGCAGTCGAGTGCGGAATTGGGCTGAGGTGTATGCACTGCCGCGGTCGCTGTGGATCACGCAGCCGGGCTTCAGCTGGCCCCGGCCGTGAGCCATGTCCAGGGCGTCGACGACAAGGTCGGCGCGGTGGTGGTCGGCCATGGCGTAACCGACGACCTCGCGGGTGGCCAGGTCCAGCCAGCAGGCCAGGTCGAGCCAGCCCTCGGCGGTGGGCAGGCAGGTGCTGTCGCCGACCAGCCAGGTCCCGGGCCGCTCGGCGTGAAAGTCGCGGCCGATCAGGTCCGGGGCCTTCGCGGACACGGTACTGGCGGGCGGCGGCGAGATTCAGCGCCCACGTGTGGTTCTGGGTCCGCTTAACCGGCCGCTCCTCCTCGGCCGCATCAATACCAAGCCCGTGTCTGTACCCAGCGCCCGAGCTCCTTGCCCCGGACCACGACGTCCCTCACCTTCGTCGGCAGGCTCCCGCCGTCGGCCAGGTGTGCCTGGATCAGCCGGAGGCAGCGTTGCCAACTGGGGGCCCAGCCGGGATCGAGGTCGTCGAGCTGGTGGCGGCGTTCGTCGGTGAGCGCCCCGGCCTCCGACCCGACCGGCTCACCGGCCTCCCGGCGCGCGGCGATCCGGTCCGCGAGCCTGGCCGCATCCCGCATGTTCTTCGCCCACGGCCCCACCGGGTAGCCGTTCCCCACCGGGTAGCCGTTCCACACGGCGGTGGCCGGCGGCAGGAAGTGCCCGTGCGCCGCAGCCCACGCCTTCGCCGCGGCGAGGCCGTCGGCGAACGCCTCCTCGCGCGGCGCCCACACCATCCCCAGCCCGTCCAACTCCGCGACCCGCTCCGCATCCAGCCGCCCCGCCTTGTAGGAGCGCCGCTGATGGGTCAGCCACACCCCCAGCGGAAACCCGGCCGGAGGCCAGTCCTCGGGCGTCACGAACCCGTACGGCACAGACAACGGTTTGCGGCCTTCAAGGCAGAACCGTCCAGGGCTGCTGCCCCGGGCGGTCCGGTGTCTTGCGTGGTGTCGGCGTATCGGCGCCTGCGGTCAGTTCGCGGTGCCGTCCAGCAGACTCTGCTGCTTTGCCTTGTGCTGTCTGTTCGCCCGCCGTACCGGCCCGTGTTCCCGGTGATCGTGCCGCTAGGGCGTGTTGCGAAAGTAGATCTTGGTCATGGATGATCACGCCTCGTGAGGCGTGGTGATTTGACGGACGGCCAATGGGCCCGGCTGGAGCTCTTGTTGCCGAGAGGCGCCAAGTCGGGACGTCCGCCGGTGTGGACTCGGCGGCAGCTGATAGATGGCATACGGTGGCGGACCCGGACGGGTGCCCCGTGGCGGGATGTGCCCGAAAGATACGGTCCGTGGGATCGGGTCTATGACCTGTTTCGGCGCTGGCAGCGGGATGGCGCCTGGGCCCGGATCGTCACCCAGCTCCAGATCGACGCGGACGCCAAGGGGCTGATCACCTGGGAGGTGAACGTCGACTCCACGGTCTGCCGGGCCCATCAGCACGCGGCTGGGGCCGCGAAAAGGGGGACCTCCAAAAGGAACCGCCCGGTGGCATCTCCGACGAGCCGTCCGACCACGGTCTCGGGCGCTCCCGGGGCGGCCTGACCAGCAAGATCCACCTCGCTGTCGAGCAGGGGCAAAATCCCCTTTCCGTAGTCATCACGGCTGGGCAGCGCGGTGATTCCCCGCAGTTCGAGCCGGTCCTGGAGGCGATAAGAGTGCCTCGGCCGGGCCGGGGGCGACCTCGTACACGTCCAGCGCGGGTCCGGGCGGACAAGGCATACGACTCTCGCAGGAACCGTGCCTACCTGCGGCGGCGCGGCATCAAGGCCACCATTCCGGTCCCTGCGGACCGTGTTCACAACCGCCGCAAGCGCGGCTCCCGCGGAGGTCGGCCGCCCAAATTCGACCAGGCCGACTACCGCGCACGTCACGCGGTCGAGTGCGGCATCAACCGTCTCAAGCGGCACCGTGCTGTCGCCACCAGGTACGACAAGCTTGCCGTCCGCTACGAGTCAACCGTGCTGGTCGCAGTCCTCAACGAGTGGCTATGAAACGCTTGAGCAGCGCCTGTGCCATGTAGTGGTCGTAGCGTTCAGCCATCTGCAGAGGTGTAACTCCATTGCTGTTTGGGAGCAGGGGGTCTGCACCGTAGGCGAGGAGAATGGCCGTCGCCGCGGTGTTCCACGGGTGTCCCGTCTGCAGGTGGCCATCGCCTTCGATATCGAGAGCGTGGACGAGTAGCGTGAAGCCCCAGCATGTTTCGTTCGGGTCTGTTCCAGACGCCAGATGAAAAGTGAGCAGCTCATGGTCACTGGTCTCCACGGCCCTGTGGGCAGGCGTCCAATTCGAGTCGTTGGGCATGTCGGTCACCCGATGAAGCTTACGAAGCCGTCGGGCAGGCACAGGCGTGGGGCTGCACTTTCGCAACAGGCCCTAGTCACGGGGACGGCCCGAGCCGGCCCGCGGCGCCGTTCGTCCCCGTGCCGTTCGAGGGCGACTACCTCACCGTCGAGCACATGAAAACCTGCATCGGCGGGAGTAGACATTGAGTGGGGGTGTGGTTATGGTTTCTCTCGTAACGGAGATTGAGCAGGGCCCGGCAGAGATGAACTGCCAGGCAGCAGTACCAGCATGTGCAGTTGCAGGACGGTGCGGTGGTGGAGTTCCGAAGCCAGGATGGTTGCAGGACGGCGACGGGGCTGGCGACCGGACCGGGTGGCCCGCAGTGATCAGGGGCCACCACCAGCAGTAACCGCAGTACAGGTACGTGCAGTTCGCAGGACCGCAGTGGAGAGAAGTGAGCAGCACCTTGGTGAAGGCGTCGGCTGCGGGCGCGCGCACCGGGAGGTTCGGCAGTGGGTTCCAAGCCACAGCAGGTGCAGCACGGGCGCTGGCTGCCGGAGAGTGGCGCTGGGACAGGCCACCAGCAGTAGGTAAGTGATTCATCTCAGAGGGAAAGAACGGAGGAACCAGGCGCCATCAGGATCGCCCGGGCGGAATTCTTGGGCCCGGGTACCGCAGGACATCGTTAGTGAGGTGGTCTCCGGTCAAGCAACCGCGATCCCCGCACCCCCGACCGCAGTTCACTCGGGGCGGCGGACACAGAAGGCCGGCGCAGGATCAGGGTCGGCAGATGGTGTAGCAGTTCCTTCGGGGCCCGGGCGCAACTATGCACCCGGGCCCCTCCACGCGTTTCACAGAAAGGTGTAATGACCGCAGACGACTCCTTCAGCCGGCTGGATGACGACGATTTCCCCGCCTACACGATGGGCCGGGCTGCCGGCATGCTCGGCACCACCCAGGGCTTTTTGCGCGCCATCGGCGATGCCCGCCTCATCACCCCGCTGCGCTCGGCGGGCGGCCACCGCCGCTACTCCCGCTACCAGTTGCGCATCGCCGCCCGTGCGCGGGAACTCGTCGACCAGGGCACCCCGATCGAGGCTGCCTGCCGGATCGTTATCCTCGAAGACCAGCTCGAGGAAGCCCAGCGCCTCAACGCCGAACACCAGCGCGCCGCCGCAGCGCATGCATGGTCGTCGTGAGTCATGGCTGTAGGGGCTGTCGGTACGGGCTCGAGCTCATCGCGGCCATCGATATCCGAACCGTGGCTCCGGCGGATCAAGGTAGAGCGCGCACAGCATGGACGCTCGCTGCCAGAAGACACGAGTACGATCCGGGCGCGCAGCACCGCGCGCACCTCGGACTTCGGCGAGGCCACAGTCCGCACCAGCTGCTCGCGGACCCCTGAACTGATAGTCACCTCCACCGCTGTCCCCGCCCGTTGCCCGCCCTCCATGGCCAACGATCATGGCGGGCCGCCGCCGCGCCCGGCAGGATAGGCCCGTGCCGAAGAGCCCCCCGGAAACAATGCAGCAGCATCTGCGCCAGCGTCTGAACCGCCACGCCCGCGAATGCTGGCCCCACGTGAACGCCATTACGGTTCGTTTCCGTGCAGGATTCGCCTACGTGGCAGCCGAGCTGCCGGGCGGAAAAAGCCTGCCGCTGTGCCGACTGCGCTTCACCGGCGGGCTGCACACCTGGGGCTTCGCCTCATACCTGGCGAGTAGTGACAGCTACCGGGACGCCGTCCTGCCCAGCGGACTGCCCGTCGGCTCTGCGGAGGAGGCCCTCGACTGCGCGGGCGACCTCCACCTCAGCGTTCTCTCGCCGGCTTTCCGGGTGCCAGCGGGACTCATTGTCCTCGTCGGCCCACCAGCCTCGGGTAAGACCAGTTTCGTTCGGGCACTGGTCGCGCGGCGGCAGATCGACGCGGCAGCCGTGGTATCCAGCGACGAGATTCGCGCGGAGCGTTTCGGTACCTCACCCGCACAAGCGGAATCCGACGAGGCGGACGCACGGATCTTCGAGGAACGCGACCGCAGGATCGTCACCAGACTCGCCGCCGGACACAGCGCAGTCGCCGAGTCAACGAACGTCACGCCACAGGCACGCGCACGACTCATCGCCCTCGCCTGCCGCTTCAGCGCCCCGGTGACCATGCTGCGATTCAACCCGGACGTCACCGGCCTCATCCAGCAGTACACCGAGCGAGGCCGCACGGACCTCACCGCTGCGGACGTCCGTGCCTACGCCGCCATCATGATCCGAGATGCTGGTGCCGACCAGCTTCGCTCCGAGGGCGCAACAACCGTCCACGATGTTCCAGGGCGCCGCCAAGGAATCACGCCTGCCGAAGCCGCCGCGCGTTTCTCCGTCGCCTGACACATCCGACGTGTCCAGACCCGACATGGACTCCAGCGGTCTGAACATACTGCTGACCGCCTACCGCCAGGCCACCGATGCCGGCGGCTGGCTGCGCCTGGCCGGAGCGAACGCCGGCGTGCTGCGCGTGCTGCGGATCGGATCGTAGGCGTCGACACCATCATCGCGGTGCACCCCACCGTGCCGACCGCCCTCGCCTGAACCCTTGACCCCGGTATCCGACACGGCTGCCCTGGCGTGGCAGACGCCTCCACGGGCCGGCGCATCGCGGGGCGGCAGGCCATGTGCCCCTGGACAGCACAGGTGCGCGGAGTGGGGTCTGGCCCCACATGCCTGTGCCTGCGCACGGCTTCCGCCGGCGGGAAGGACGACGGGCCGGCTGCGGAACAGCCCCCCCCGGAGGGCCTGGGCATGACAAATCCTCGCCGACTCTTCTGGCCGCCCCGCCGGTGGAGGCAGTGAGGTGGAAGACCAGCGAAAATCACAACTGCGGTGGAGGGGGTGAAAAGCGTGGAGAGGGGAACTTTGCGGCAGGCGGGAGCGCGCCACGGTGCGCGGGTGTTTCCGCCCGGCCCCTCCGGTTCGGCCAAGCAGCCGGAGGGGCCGCCCGCGAACCTCACAGGGCACGAGCCGTATCGACCCGGGCCCAACAGGAGACTGCATGCAGGGGCCGCCGCCGGCCACTCCAGCCCAGGCTCCACCCGGCCGCGGCCCCGGCATCGAGATCAGGACCTGGGGAAAAGGGTGTTCCTCCAGCAGGGGTTTGATCTGGCTTCCAGAGCCCGGCCTTGTTCATGGACGGCTGCGAGCGAGCGAGCGGGCCGGGGACGGGACGACTATGTCGAGGGTGCCGCGGTGCCGGGAACGATGACGGTCCGCTCGTCGAGCACGTCGAAGATGTCGTCGATCAGCCGGGGGCCATGCGCGCCTTGGGCCGGATCACCTCAACGAGTCTGTGGCGCCCGGCCTTTCGCAGCGTGGCCGGAGAGCCGTGTCGCTCGGGGAGCCAGGTGACGGCCTGGTGATCCAGACGTGGGCCCAGGACGCGTTCCAGGCTGGGATGGAAACTGGGTGAGCAGGCCGCGTATGCGGTTGCTGGTGCGGGTGGCCTCGGAGGCGAGGTCCTGGTCGAAGCCGACCAGCACCGTGAGTTACCCGGGTTCACGAGACGGATCCCAGGTCACGTCGACGTCAGTTTCGTGGACGCCGTGTGCGAGTCCCACCACGATGGCGGCCACGGCGGCCCGTGCCTCGGCTGGGTCGGTATTGGCCGGCACGTCGGCAAGACGCCCGCACAGCATCCCGCCTTCCTCTGTGAGGACACTGTGGCGCCAGCCTTCCGGCGTCGCCAGCAGGGTGATGCCCTTCGGCATGGGCAGCGCAGGTCACCGTTGCCGCGATCGGTGGTGATCTCGTCGGTGAGCTCCAGGGAGCGCAGGGTGTGCGGCATGGTGCGGGCGCCGTCCGCGATGACTGCGGCGTCCACCCAGCCGAACGACTGAAGTTAAACGGCAAGCTCAGACTCAGCTGCTGCAACGGCGGCTCGTTCCTGCCCGTCGGTCAGACTGCCGCAGGGGCCCCGAGCATCGCGGAAGCCTCCTGGAACGCGCTGAGCGGGCGCGTGGGTGCGGCGGTTCGGGAAAGGTCGCGGCAGGTGAAGCCGAGCTGGGTCATGGCCCGCAGGACCTCGCCGGCGCTGAAGTCGCGGCGGTCCTGGCGGGTGACGACCTGCCCGACCTGCTTGACGGGGTAGGTGCGACGACCGACGATCACGGACGCCCCGAAGACTCCCTCCGGCTTGACACCTTTCATCGATTCCAGGACGCCGCTCTTGGTGAGGTCGAAGGGAAAACGGGCGATGACACAGCGCATGATGCCTCACAGGGAGAAGAACGAGGGGGCGGTTCTGCCGCGGTCCAGGCGGTTCAGCGGGCCAGGGAGAGGACGCCCAGGGCGTTGCCGCCGAGGATGTCGCGCAGCTGGGTCCGGTCCGTGTAGGTGGAGCTGTCACGGGCCGCAGTGAGCTGGGCGCGGGTGAGGAGCCCGGTGCGCAGACTGTCGTTGTCGCAGATGAGGAGATGCCCGGTGCGGGCGCCGGCCATGACGGACAGGGCGACCTCGACGGTCATGTCGTCGCAGACCTGCGGTTCGCCGGTGTCCATGGCGTCGGCCGCCGTCCTGTGCGCGGGGGTGGTGTGTGCCGGGCGGGACTGCATCTGAACCAGCGTCAAAAGGTGTCTCCTGCAGTGGTGGGTCAGTTTCCTGATCACGAAGTTTTCAGGCCGCCGCGTCGAAGGAGGTCTGTCGCGCCGTCGTGCGCCGGGCGGTTGAAGCGGGGCTGCGGCGGCCGCGTGAGGACGTGCTGCGCTTGCGCCGCTCGGCCACCGGAGCGGTGATCGTGACCGGGACACCGGAGGGGGCCTGGGCGCCGGTGATCCGGCTGAGCGCCTCTTCGCCGGAGCGGACCTGGGTGGTCTGGGGCACGATGCCGGCGGCGGTCATGAGGCGGGTCATGTCACGGCGCTGGTTGGGGGTGACCAGGGTGACGACGCTGCCGGACTCCCCGGCCCGCGCGGTGCGGCCGCCGCGGTGGAGGTAGTCCTTGTGGTCGGTCGGCGGGTCGACGTTGACGACGAGGTCGAGGTCATCGACGTGGATGCCGCGGGCGGCCACGTTCGTGGCCACGAGCACGGTGACGTGACCGGTCTTGAACTGGGTCAGGGTGCGGGTGCGCTGGGGCTGGGACTTGCCGCCGTGCAGCGCGGCGGCCCGCACCCCGCTGTTCAGCAGGTCCTGGGTGAGCCGGTCGACGGCGTGCTTGGTGTCCAGGAACATGATCACCCGGCCGTCGCGGGCCGCGATCTCGGTGGTCGCCCGGTGTTTGTCGGCGCCGTGGACGTGCAGCACGTGGTGTTCCATCGTGGTGACCGCGCCCGCGGACGGGTCGACGGAGTGGACGACGGGGTCGGTGAGGTAACGGCGGACCAGGCGGTCGACGTTACGGTCGAGGGTGGCGGAGAACAGCATCCGCTGGCCTTCGGGGCGTACCTGGTCCAGGAGCGCGGTGACCTGGGGCATGAAGCCCATGTCGGCCATCTGGTCCGCCTCGTCCAGGACGGTGATCGCGACCTGGTCGAGTCGGCAGTCACCGCGGTCGATGAGGTCCTTGAGGCGGCCCGGCGTCGCGACGACGACCTCGGCGCCGCCCCGCAGCGCGCCGGCCTGCCTGCCGATGGACATTCCGCCGACGACGGTGGCCAGGCGCACCTGCACCGAGCGGGCATAGGGAGTGAGCGCGTCGGTCACCTGCTGGGCCAGCTCACGCGTGGGCACGAGGATCAGGGCCAGCGGCTGGCGCGGCTCGGCGCGCTGTCCGGCGGTGCGGGCCAACAGGGCCAGGCCGAAGGCGAGAGTCTTGCCGGAGCCGGTGCGCCCGCGGCCCAGGGCATCGCGGCCCGCGAGGGTGTTGGGCAGGGTCGCCCCCTGGATCGGGAACGGGACGCGCAGACCTTGCGCGGTCAGCGCGGCCAGCAGCTGCGCCGGCATGTCGAGGTCGGCGAACTCCTCGACCGCGGGCAGCGCGGGAGTGATCGTCTTCGGCAGGGCGAACTCGCCCTGCACCGCGGCGGGCCGCCGGCCGTACCCGCCCGAGCGGCCCTGTCCGCCGGAACGGCTCGGGGCACCGGAACGGCTCGGGGCAGGCGAGCCGAAGCGGGCGCCCCGCCTCGAATCAGCGCCGGACCCGAAAGCGGGGCTCTCGCTGCGGCGGGGGCGGGAAGAGCGGTTGTTCGTACGAGTGGGGTTCATCGAGAACCTTCCTTGATACGGCGCGCATCAAGGAATTCCCGCAGCGATAGAGCAGCGCGGGGAATCACAAGAACGAACCGAACAGAATGAGAAAAGAATTGCGGCCCGCAATGAGCGCGGTGCAGCATGCAGGCCATGAAACAGGCGACGTAACTGGGGCGTGAAATTCCGGACGTCGACCGGTGCAGTCCCGGAAAGGCGCGCATCTCTGAAGATGGGACCTGGCGTCGGGGTGATGTGCACCCACAGGTGAGGGCGCTGTGGGAAATGTCCGTAGCTGGGGCCCGCACCCCGAGGGATGCGGGCCCCAGCTGCGAAGATCTTGTCCGCGTCAGGCGAGAACGATGTTCTCGGCCGTCGGGCCCTTCTGGCCCGCCGCGATGTCGAAGGTGGCCTTCTGGCCTTCGAGCAGTTCGCGGAAGCCCTGGGCGGCAATGTTGGAGAAGTGGGCGAACACGTCGGCGCCGCCACCGTCCTGCTCGATGAAGCCGAAACCCTTGGCCGCGTTGAACCACTTCACGGTGCCTGATGCCACGTCATATCTCCTTTGGGGCAGTACGCCGGAACCCGCGAGGCGCGGATGCCGGGTCGCCGCGATGAAGCCCCGTCCGGAAAAGACCGGCAACACAAAAAAGCTTCCAGCCACCGAGAAATATGAGTGGAGGAGCCTGAAGTTTTGGGAACCACAACTGCAACTGAGAATGACAGTAGCATGAGGTAGCGGTCCGCGTACGGTAAATAACTCCGCTCTGGTAGGTGCCCTAAAAACACTCTCTACCCCGCGCGGTAAACCCTCATCTCGCGGTCATAGATATTGCCCGGCGCCGATGTCCAGCGTTTTAGGAAATACGGCGCCGTGCACCGCTCGGAGGACACAACTCTTCCGGCGGCCCCGTCGGCCCGCAGCCCGTCTCAGCACAGATCGGGGCGGCGGTCAGTAGAGGGCCAGGAAGATGGCCGTGCAATGCGTGGTGAAGGCCGCCACGGTCAGCGCGTGGAACACCTCGTGGAAGCCGAACCAGCGGGGCGAGGGGTCGGGGCGCTTCAGGCCGTAGACGACGGCGCCCGCGCTGTAGAGGAGTCCGCCGACCACGATCAGGGTGAGTACGGCCGCTCCGCCGCGCTGCAGGAAGTCGGGCAGGTAGCGCACCGGCGCCCATCCCAGGGCCAGGTAGCACGGGGTGTACAGCCAGCGCGGAGCGCCGACCCACAGGACCCGGAACGCGATGCCGGCCACTGCACCCACCCACACGATCCACAACAGCACGGACCGCTGATCCGGCGGCAGGAGGAGCACGGCCAGAGGGGTACAGGTGCCGGCGATGATCAGGAAGATGTTGGCGTGGTCCAGACGTCGCAGCAGAGCCTCGCCGAGCGGCCCCCAGGTGCCGCGGTGGTAGACGGCGCTCGTTGCGAACAGCAGCCAGGCGGTGACCGCGTACACCGCGCAGGCCCAGGCCGCCTGCGGCGTGCGAGCCAGGCAGATGAGGACGATGCCGGCGATCAGCGCGGCAGGGACCATCCCGGCATGGAGCCAGCCCCGCAACCTCGGCTTGACCGGTTCGACCAGGGCGGCCGCCTGCTCCACCAGAGCCGCAACCGAGTGACCGTTTTCTGTTGCACCGTCATCTTGTGGTCCGCGGCGCAGCCCGATTTCGCGGTCTTCTCCACACTCTGAGGAGACCTGAACACACTCGACCTCAGCGGCGTCACGGGACATGGCTCCCCACCCTCCCCCAGACTCCTGGGCGTCACTGGCAATCATGCGCTCATGCTAGGAGACCTCCCAGGACACCTTTCGAAGGGCTGGGCCGAAGACCAGGCGCACCTCAACCGGGTGCGGCATCTTCGCCGTGTGGACTCCGGCTCCTTGTGTCCGCCCCGCTTTCCCCACCTGCGGGCCAAGACCTGGGATGAGCCCGCTGACGATCACCGCCCGCGACGCGGCCACCGGTAGTCCCCTATGGGAGATCACCGGCGAGCTTGACCATGCGACGGCACCCGCCCTGCGCACGGCCGTGGACCACTTGACCCTGGCCGCCGGACAACTACTGGTCCTGGGCCTTGCTGTTCTTGAATTTGCGACTCCATGTCGCCGCTCTGTTCGATGGCCAGGTTCCTGGCGGCGAGCAACGCGGTGATACCGCTGTCGGCCCTGGGCAGGCGCTGTGGCCGTCCTGTGGTGATGCTCGAGCTACGGCATCAAGGGGCGGCTTGAAGGCGGCGCGGCCGGATGGTGTTCGCCCAGTCGCGGGTCTGTTTGTGGGCGGGGTCGTCGGGCATCGAATTTTTGAGTGCTTGGGACAACAGGCGCATCTGCGGGAGCGGTCGATCCAGATGCCTGTCGTTGATCGGGCGGTTGGTGCTGCTTCCGCGGTGAGGATCCGCCACCAGCAGCGATAGGAGCACCCCGATGGTCACCCGTCACCCCCACACTGATGCTCCCGACACCACGGCAGCGTTCCGACGGCTTGCCGCCGCGACGGCGGGGCGGGAGCGGGAACTGTTGGTGGAGGAGCTTGTGACAGCGTGGCTGCCGATGGCTGACCGGCTCGCGACCAAGTTCCGCAACCGCGGGGAGAGCCTGGAGGACCTCAAGCAGGTCGCCGCCATCGGTCTGGTCAAAGCCGTCGAGCGCTACAACCCCGCCCAGGGCGCCTTCGAAGCCTACGCAGTGCCCACGATCACTGGCGAGATCCGGCGCCACTTCCGCGACCACGGCTGGGACGTACGGGTCCCGCGCCGAGTGCAGGAGCTGCGCAACACGGTCCGCACCGCCCGCCACGAGGTGATGAACCAGCCCGGCTACACCAGCGAGCCGAGCGTGGAGGAGATTGCCGCGCAGGCGGGCCTGTCCCTCCAGGAGGCCCGCGACGGCATGGAGGCCCTGCAGAGCTACCGGGCGCTGTCGCTCGACGCGGAGTCCGCCACCCGTGAGGACGAGTTCAGCCTGGCTGACACTCTGGGCACCGTGGAGGCTGCCTACGACCGGATCGAGCGGCGCGAAGCCGCCAAGGCCGGCTTGCGCGCCCTGCCCGAGCGGGAACGTCACATCCTCTACCTGCGCTACTTCGAAGATTTGACCCAAGCCCGCATCGCCGAGAAGATCGGCGTCTCCCAGATGCAGATCTCCCGCCTCATCACGACCAGCTGCGCACGCGTCCGCGACCGTGCGCAGGACAGCGCCGGCTAACGGCCACGTGTTGTAACCGGCTGCAGCGTGTGGGGGCCAGTCTTCGACCGCAGCGCCGGGTCCGGCCCTTGAGGCAGGTACTGCCCGAAAGGCCGGCCCGGTCGGTGTGCCGCGCCGTCACATGGTCGGGGCGAACCGTTCCCAGACGCGGTGTGCGCTGAGCAGTTCTTGCAGTTGGTCGGGGACCGCGGCGCCGTTGCCGCCGAGAACGATGCCGGGGGCGTCGGCCGGCAGACCGGCGGCGTCGAGGACCTGCTCGGCGCCGGCCCAGCCGCCGATGGCCTTGCCGTGGCGGAACGCCTCGTCCAGGAGCAGTCGCAGCCGCGGATCGAGTGCGGAGGCTGGCGTCTTCACCTTCGCGTCCCGCGCCGGGAGGGCGTCGGCGCCGGCGGCGGGCGTGCCTACCACCAGCAGGGCGTCGAACTCGATGGAGCGGGCCGTGGCGAAGGTCCCCTGCACGGTGATGGGTTCGCCGCCGGCGTCCAGCTTCCCGCCGGCCGGGGCGATGACCAGCGCCACCATGCCTGCGTCGAGCATGGTCTGTCGGACGGCACGCACTGCGTCGAGGTCGCCTGTGCCGTCGGTGACGATGCCGATGATGCGTCCGTCCAGCGGCCAGGTGTGGCCGAGCTGGGAGAGAGCCGGGCTGGGCTGTGGGTCCTGCAGCGGCTCGGTCGGCTGGGGTGCGGGTAGTCCGAGTGCGGTGGCGACCTGGGCGCACAGCTCGGTGTCGATGTTGGCCAGGGACTGCAGGCCGCGCTGCTTGACGGCCTGCTCGTAGCATTTGCCGAGCTCGAAGGAGTAGGCGCCTGTGATGTGCTCGCGCTCGGGCGGGCTCATGCTCAGCCAGAACAGACGGGCCTGGCTGAAGTGGTCGTCGAAGGTGGCCGGTGCCTCGCGGACTTTGCGGGAGGCGGGCAGTGCGACGGGGACCTCGATGTCGGCGCCGCTCTCGGCGCCCGCCAGGAACGGGCAGCCCGCGTCGAGGGAGTTGGGGTGATAGGGCGCGACGCCGCGGTGCACGGCGGTCTGGTGCATGCCGTCGCGCAGCATGTCGTTGACGGGCGTGTGCGGGCGGTTGATGGGCAGCTGGCCGAAGTTGGGCCCGCCGAGCCGACTGATCTGGGTGTCGAGGTAGGAGAAGAGCCGTCCCTGGAGCAGCGGGTCGTCGGTGACGTCGATGCCGGGGACGAGGTGGCCGAGGTGGAAGGCGACCTGCTCGGTCTCGGCGAAGTAGTTCGAGGGGTTGCGGTTGAGGGTGAGCAGCCCGATGGGCTGCACCGGGGCCAGTTCCTCGGGCACGATCTTTGTGGGGTCGAGCAGGTCGATGCCTTCGAAGGTCTGCTCGGGGGTGTCGGGGAAGGTCTGGATGCCCAGTTCCCACTCGGGGTAGATGCTCGCCTCGATGGCGTCGGCGAGGTCGCGGCGGTGGAAGTCGGGGTCCACGCCGCCGGCGATCTGCGCCTCCTCCCAGACGAGGGAGTGCACGCCGAGCTTCGGCTTCCAGTGGAACTTCACCAAGGTGGTCTCGCCGGCCGCGTTCATCTGTATCTCCTGGGGTGCGCATGGCTGGGCGGGGGCCGTGCGAGCTGTCCGCGCACACGGTGGAGGCGAAGTACCCGGATCTGACCGTTCCGCACGGACGACTCCAGCCGAACCAGCAGAAGCCGGGTAGCGCACGCCCCTGCAGAGGGGCCCGCCCCTGGCTGCCCCCGGAGAGAACCCCCGCCCGGCCGCACGACTACGCAGCCGCTCACGCCATCACCGACCTGCACCGTCAGAACGTTCCGTTCGGCGTGGGAGCAGCGGCCCGTGCCACCCGCTCGATGCCGGGCCGTCCCGACGGTGCCCTCGTTGCCACGATCGACCCCCGCGCGCACCAGGGACTCGGCGTGCTGGTAATGAACCGTAACCAGTAGATGTCACGGGTGCTGATCGGCCCGGTGGTGCGCACGCCGCTGCCCGGCACGGCGAGGGGGCGCGCAGGGAGCCGTCGTCCGGTAGGTCAGGCCGTGGTCGAGGCCGTGCCGGCGGTTGATCGGACGCGCGGGCCCGGGGGCGCGGCTGTCGGCTGCGCGCAGTCGCTACGCCGGTCGCCCGGATCCGCGACCGGACATGGCGACTGCTGCGCCGCCCCACCCGGCCGCCGTTGTACAACTGGCTGTTCGCCATCATGGGGCGCGACCGTAGCTACGACATCAGCAACGCCCGGGCTGATCTGGGCTATCAGTCGAGCATGACTTCGCCGCCGGCCTGAATGAGCTGCGCACGTCCGCACGGTGGACCCGCCGCCTCCTCGCAGCGTTGGGCATGATCCCTCGCCGGCTGCGGGCGGGCCCGGCTAGCGGTTGCCGGCCGACGTGCGCCGCCCGGCAAAGGACAGCGCCACGATCAGCAGAGAGGTCAGCGCCGCGGAGAGCGCGGGAAGCGGCGCCCCCGGGCCGCGGTACCTGCGCGGGCGGGCCGGATCCGAGCCGGTCCTCGACGAGATATCCGAGGGCCAGCGCACAGGCCACCAGGGTGCTTGCCACGGCCAGCGAGCGGCGGATCCGCCGTCCTGCCCTTGCGGGGGTGATCGCTTAGGCTCAGCAGCAGCAGCGCGGGCGAGGCGGGGAGGTGAGGGACGTGGCCGGCGAGAATGCGGGTGAGGACGATAGCGATGCCGAGGACGTGGCTCAACGGCGCCGGATCGTCGCAACGCTGAGCGACAGCGTGCGCGCGGTGCCCACCGCTGAAGTACCCGCGTCCCTCTGCAAGGCGGTGCTGGGCCTTCTTCCCGTCACGGGCCTGTCGGTGCAGGTGAGAGGAGGCGGGAGCGGGATGAGCGTGGTCCTTTGTGCGAGCGATGCGACCGCGGCACATCTTACGGAGCTGCAATACACCCTGGGCGAGGGACCAGCAGTGGAATCGGCTCGACTGCGGGCTCCCGTTCTGGCGGCCGACCTCACCCAGGGCGCCGATGCCCGCCGGTGGCCGCTGTTTGCCCGGCAGGCCGTCGCCGCCGGAGCCGAAGCCGTCTTCTCCGTTCCGCTGGGCACGGCCGTCTCTCATCTGGGGAGTCTCGACATGTACCGGGACGGTGCGGGACCGTTGGCCCAGGAGGAACTGCGCTGCGCCATGTGGGCCGCCGACGCGGTCCTTGAGATCATCATGCTCTTCGAGCGGCAGCCGTCCATGGACGGCGCCATCGATGAGTGGCTCGATGCAGCGGTGATCGACCACGAGGACGTCTACCAGGCCGCCGGGATGATCATGGTTGCGATGGACATCAGCGCGGACGAGGCCCTGTCCCGTCTGCGGGCCCGGGCCTTCGCCCAGGGCCAGACCGCGACCCAGGTAGCGCATGACATCGTCAATCGCAGGTTGGACATCAACGGCCATGAATGAACGCGAGCAGGAACACGGCGGCGATCAGGAGGCAGGCATGAGCCGCGAGCAGCAACTGGCCCGTGCGTTCGTCGCCCTGGCCGACACCGTCTCACCGGGATTCGACCCCCTGGCGCTCTTCGAGACACTGGTCGGCGACTGCGTCCAACTCCTCGACGTGCAGGCATCGGCCGTCATGATGGCCGACGCCCGCGGGGGCCTGCGCACCATGGCCGCCTCCGACGAACAGGCCGCCTTCCTCGAACTGCTGCAGCTGCAGACCGGCCGCGGGCCGTGCATGCAGTGCTACCGCAGCAAAACACCCGTTCACGTCACCGACCTCGAGCAGGCCAAGGATCAGTGGCCCCGCCTGGTGTCCGCAGCGCTGGACGCCGGATTCCGCTCCATGCACGCCCTCCCGCTGCGCGTGCACGAGCAGATCATCGGCGCGGTCAACCTCTTTCGCACCAGCCCCGGCAACATGAACGCCGACGACACGGCAGTGGGCCAGGCACTCGCCGACATCGCGGCCCTCTCCCTGCTGAACTGGACCAACGAAGCACCACGCGACGGCGACATCATCACCCGGGTGCAGTCCGCCATCGTCGCCAAGGCCACCGTCGAAATGGCGAAAGGAATGATCGCCCGATACGGCGGGCTCTCCATCCCCGACGCCTCCACCGCCCTGCACGCCTACACCCAGCGCCGACAGGCGCGCCTGTCGGAGACAGCGCAGGCGCTCACGGAACGCACACTCGACCTCGCCGAGATCATCTCGGAGACAGCCCGCCCTCAGTCCCGCAGAACAACAACCTGAACAGCGGCGCAGCCGGTCGTGCACGCCCACGAGGACCGGCGACCCTGCACGTCGAAATGACCATCCGCACTGCGCGCGAGCGCCCCTCTCCCGTCGCACTGCAGGCCGCCTCACCAGGTGGCCCCGGTGACAACGGGCACCGCAGCTTGCCGCCGAGTCACAGTCGGCGAGCAAGACGTCCAAGCGGGAGATGAGATCCGCCCCGCAGCGCGGTGACACGCGTCCGCACGGCCAGAGCCGACGAAGGATCAGCTGTACGCGCAGGTAAGAAAGAAGAACGTAGAGGGGTGTTCGTCGATGAACAAGCAGGACCTGGCCGAGGCCGTCGACCGCTGATCCCGGTACACAGGGCCCGGGCCGGGAAAATGATCCGCGGAGCCCTGGCCCTGCGTTGGGTCGGCAGCCCCGTCACACAGTGGTGCCGAACCGCTCCCAGACGCGGTGCGCGCAACCTCTTGATCTGGTCGAGGACCGTGGCGCCGTTGTCGCCGAGGACAATGGCAGGGGCGTCGAGGACCTGCGCGACGCCGGCCCGGCCGCCGATGGCCTTGCCGCGGCGGAACGACTCATCCAGGAGCAGCCGCAGCCGCGGATCGAGGCTGGCGGTCGCGGTGTCCGCCTTGGCGTCCCGCGCCGGGTGTCGTTACCGGGTTGCTGCGCGAAGGGTATGCGTGAGGCTGACGGTGGCGGGCTGAGGTGCGCGTGGCAGGCTTGAAGGGTGCCGGCGGCGCGCCGGCCGGTGTCACGTGGAAGGACAGGGGCATGGACTGGCGTGACTTCGCCATAGAACTGGCCTCGGTGGCCCGCAATCTGCTGGAGCAGGACTCCGTGGAGGGAACGCTGAGTGAGATCACCGCCGCGGCGGTCCGGCTGGTCCCGGGATGTGAGGCGGCGGGCATCCTGCGCCTGTCCGGTGGCACGGTGCGGTCCTACGCGGTCACCTCACCGCTGGTGCAGGAAAGTGACCATCTGCAGGAGCGGTTCGGCGAGGGGCCCTGCTTTGATGCGGCCAAAGTGGGCCATCCCGTCTTCCGTATCCACGACATGACGACCGAGACGACGCGGTGGCGCCGGTACGCGCCCGAGGCGAGAGCGCTGGGGATCGGCAGCATGATGGGCTTCCTGCTCTACACCAACGAGCAGGACCTGGGCGCCCTCGACATGTACTCACCGAAGGCGGGGGCCTTCACCGAGGACTGCGAGACGGCCGGCTGGCTGCTGGCCTCGCATGCGGCCGTGGCCTTCGCCGAATCCCGCGAACACTCGCAGCTGGCCCAGGCGGTTCAGACCCGCGGCCTGATCGGGGAAGCGATGGGCGTGCTCATGGCCAGCCACCACCTCAGCCAGGACGAAGCCTTCGACGTGCTGCGCCGCTACTCGCAGGAGAACAACATCAAGCTGCGCGAGGTGGCCCGGCGCACCGTGGATCGCGGCGGCCTGGAGAAGCCCTTCCTCAGCCCCTGAGCGCAGGGCCGCTGCCGCCGTGCCCGTCCCCATCACGGCCGGTGTGCGGGATCGTGGCGATGGTCGCCCCCGGCGACAAGCCGCGCTGGCCGGACCTGTGTCGCACGCACCTGCTCGCAGCCGCGGGGTGGCGGTGATGAGCATGCCCCCGCCCGGCCGCTACCCCGTGACCCTCTGCATCGACGGCCGGGCCCGTCGAACGTCCCCTCGCTGTTCGGTCTGCACGCTGACAGCGACCGTGGGATCCGGCCGCGCCGGGGGAGCGCGTCCCTGTGGGGGACCGGCGCACCCTTCGCGTCCGGTTGCGGCGTTGGACCGGTGACATGACTATTTTCTGCCGCATGGCGCTGACAAGCCGCGCCTCCTGGGCTTCTTCCCCTGGTCCGTGCATCGGTTCTACGCTCAGGAAGGAAGAGGGTGCTGGGCGCCTGGTGCTGCCCGCCCCTTTTGCAGGCTCCCGGCCCCCGAGCCGTGACTCATGAGGCCGGCTGGAGCCGCATCGCCCACTACGCGGCTCCAGCCCCGGTCCTCCGGTGCGTGCTCGGGCAGCGGGGCAATTCCGCGGTCCCGCTGCCCACGCTCCGCAGGGCCGTGCACGCGACGCCTGCACCACCAAGTGCCCGCGGTGCGCGTGCTCCGGTTGCCGCCGTGTCCGCGGTGGCAACCGGAATCCTCACAGCGTCCCACCACCATGGTGACGTGTCTGCGCAACGAGCCATCTCAAACCGGTCTGTCCGAAGGACAACCGCCGTGCGCGCCGGGCAGGTTGAGGCAATTGAGGTCCCGCGCGTGGCTCCTTCGGCAGGGCTGCCTGATGCGCGCAGACGGACTTCACGCGCAGCCACAGCCATCGTACCGATGTGCCATGGAGGCTCCGTCCTGCGCGGAAAGCGCGCGTGGGGGCGCATAAGCGGGAGGCCCCATCACGTCACGTGACGTAGCAGTGCCTCGGCTTCGGTGCTCTGGCATGCGCGGTGCCGGGGGAGGAGGACACTTCGAGTGCTGTGCAGATGCGCGGTGGCCGGCGCGCGGCCGCCGTGCACACGGCACCACATGCCTGCCGAGGGGCCCGGACCCCGTTCCTCGGCGGCCCCTGTAGGTAACTGCCCCCGGAACGCCCCGGGCGCGGTGGCACCGCTTCTGCGAGGGGTTGCGACCAGGCGGGCAAGGCCGGTGACCTATGAAGTCGGCTCGGACGGACCAGGCCTCCATGCGCCGGCAGGCGGAGCACATGCGCGCCTACGCGCGCGCCGCGACCGCGCGCGCCGAGGCCATGCATGCCGCCGCCACAGCCGCCTACGCCAGGGCGCAGCGGATGCGAAGCGACAGCGAGCGCAGGCTGACGGCCCTTCGATTCAGTCCCACAGCGGACTGAAGAACGCCCCCAGGGCGTGCCGGCGCCCTTCCTCGCAGGGGGGTCCTGGTACGGCCTCACGGTGCGGGGCCGCCGCCTGTTCGGTCCGGGTCTGCTGGAGCCGCACGCCGCCGTCTGCACGGCTCCAGCCCGGCCCTCTCACAGGTAGCTCCCGTGCCCCGGCGAAAGGACCCCGTGCGAAGGAATCGCACAGGGGAGGCAGATTCCTTTGCACGCCCGGCGGCCGAGCCCCACCCACCGTGAGACCGGGGCAGCCGCCGCCCCGCGGCCCGCCACAACGGACCCAGCTCCAATTTCACGCTACGCCCCGGCACGCCAGGCAGAAAGCGGAACTGGACAGTGCGCAGGGGGCTGCCGAGCATCATCTCTGTGCGGCCGCTTCCGCCGACAATTCAGGGCTGCTGCAGGTACGGACGAGGGGGGAGACGAGCGTAGGACGTGCGGGGTCACCGTCCGTGCGTGCCGCTCCTGCCCGCGTCTGCCCCCGCATGGTGGCCGGCAGCCTTTCCGGGCAGAGTCAGCGTTCCGGACCGCGAGGCTCGCGGTCGGCGGCGGTGGTGCGGGCGACGCAGGCCTGCACCTGCTCGGCAATGGAGCCCGGGCCGGGGGGCCAGTGGTCTTCCAGGTGGGCGGTCACGATCATTTCCGCGATGCGGCGCAGCTTGGTGTTGGTGCGCTGGGAGACCTCGACCAGGATGTTCCAGGCCGCCTGGGGTCCGCATTGGGCGTGAACCATCAGGATGCCGCGGGCCTGGTCGATGACCGGGCGGCTGGTCATCGCCTCCCGCAGCTGCTGGATCTCCCGGAGCAGGGCCTCGCGTTCGGTGTCTGCCGTCTCCGGGGCTGGCGGTGGGGTACGGACCGCAGGGCGTGCACCGGCGTGGAGTCGGGCCCGGTAGGCGGTCAGGACCTGCTGGTGCCGGATGGCGAGTTGCTGGTGCCGCGCGGCGAGTTCACGGGTTGCGGCTACCAGTTTCCGGGCCCGCTCATGCGTCGGCGCGTACCGGTGCAGTTGCTCGTCCATGGCGACCTCCACACCGGAACACCTTCCCGGCCGGCACATTTTGTACCGTCACGGGTTCCCTTGCGGCCGGTCCCCGTCATGCGACAGGGCCATGGTCGGCCAGTCGGCCGCTTATCTGCGACACGCGGAAGCCGGTACAGCCCACCCACCACGCGCGGAAATCCGCCGAAGGACATGGGTCCTGCCCCGCGGCCCCGCGGTCCTTGTGGTGGGCCAGTACCCCTACGCGTACGTACGTCGCAGACGTCGGCCCCGTCGCGCACTCCGCAGCACAGCAGCAGCGACGTTTCCGTCCTGCCCATGCAGGTCGAGGACAACCGGGTTCGCCTGGCGCGCCGGTCGCTGGTCGGCGAGCTGGTCGGCGCCGGGGGATGACGTTGTGTAGACCGGTGCGCGTGCGGCCGCGCTTCTTCTAGGCTGAAACGCAGGCTTGGATCCGCGTAGACCCCCGGGCACCCGCGACGGTCTGAGTGGCAGGGGGGCCGGGCGCGATGTGTCATGCGGAGGGCTGATGCGGCAACGAGAGCCCGAGTGGGGGGCGGGGCTTCGGTGGATATCCGCCATGCGCTGCGGGAGATGGTGGGCGAGGGCGGTGTGCGGTCCGTCGCCGCGCGGGCTTGCGCCGCCGTTCCCGGTATCGATGCGGCGGCGCTGGTGCTGACGGCGGGGCTGATGGCGGCGACGCCGTTGTGTCTGAGCTGGTGGGGCGATCTGGCCGAGCAGGGCGCGGCGCTGCAGCTCGCCCTGGGCGAGGGCCCGGCTTCGCCGCCGACCGGCGCAGGAGCGCGGTGCTGGCGCCGGACATTTCCCAGCCGGCTGCCTGTGTGGACTGGCCGGTGTTCGCCACCGAGGCCCTCGCCTGCGGCATCCACGCTGTTTTTGTCTTGCCGCTGCTGGCGCACGGCCAGGTGGTGGCGCTGTTCACCTGTTACCGGGGCCGGCCCGGCCCCCTGTCCGCGGAGGGGATGCGTGCTGCGGTGATCCAGGCGGCGGCGGCCGGAGGGGATGCGTGCTGCGGTGATCCAGGCGGCGGCGGCCGGCATCCTGTTGCTGCATCATGCCCGGGCGGCGGATCCCTTCCTCGACACCCTGGTGGCCGGTGAGGAATCGCTCCCGGAGCCGGTCGCCATCCTGCACCAGGCGGCCGGCTTCCTGCGCGGCCAGCAGGGCTGCACCGCGCAGGAAGCAGTGGCCAGCCTGCGAGCCTATGCCTTCGCTCATCAGTGTCCCCTGGCCGATGTCGCCGTGGACGTGGTCAACCGACGCCTCACCCTGCCCGCCCAAGGGGATTCACCGTGACGCATGACCTGTCGGACGAAGCGTCGGCCCAGGAGCTGCTGGTCGACGCCCTGCTGGCGCTGACCGGCCCGCGCAGCGGCGCGTTCGACCCCCACGCCCATGCCGGACTGCTCCTGCGGCACAGCCTGTTGCTGGTGGACGCCGCCTCGGTGGGCGTCGAGCTGGCGGACACGCACCACCGGCTGCACTCCACCCTGGCCTCCACCACCACCGGCGCTACCTTCGCCGACGACCCGGAGCATGCCGGCGGCCCCAGCCGGCGCGCTTTCACCTCCGGCCGGCCGGTCACCGCCGTCGACCTGCAGGCCGAAGATTCCCGGGGGCCCGCCCAGCGCGCCCCCGCGGCCGTGGCCGGCTTCTGCGCCCTGCACGCGGTGCCCCTGATCAACGCCGGCCGGATCCTGGGCGTGCTGGTCTTCTACCGCGACACCCCCGCGCCTTTCACCCTGGAGGACTGCGCTCATGCGCGGGCGCTGGCGGACATCGCCGCCATCGCTCTGGCCTTCCACCACGTTGCGGACCAGCAGCACGACGTGATCGCCCACCTCGCACGCGTCCACGATGTACAGATCGTCACCGAACAGGCGAAAGGAATCCTCGCCGCCCGCCTGCACCTTGCGATCCCCGAAGCCGACACCATGCTGCACCACCAGGCCCACATGCGCGGACTGGCCGTCTACGCGCTGGCGCGCGTCATCGTCGCCGGCGTGGCCTGGCCGCCCCTGGACCGAACCGACTGACTTCGCCCGTGCCGTTCGCTGTCCTAGCGGGCGCATCCTGGGGGCGGCTGCCTCGCGGAACGGCAGAAGCCCTGCCGTCGCAGCCTCCTTTCCGCCGGGGCCCCGACCTGTCGCGGCAGCTGACCCGCGCGTCCTCGCTCAGGCGAACAGCCTTCCCGTAGAAGCCGCTGAACTCGGTGGCGGGGAGGGAAGTTCCGGGGCCAGGGGGTGCGCCGCATCCCGGCCGTGACACGGGGTTACGGCTATGGAGGCCGGCCGCGATACTGACGGCATGGAGACCGATCGGCCCGATGACTGGTACGGCTCCGCCGACGGCGTCCGCCGGGAGGCACTTCGGCTGCAAGAGAGCGCCGCTGTCGCTGACCAGCGGGATACCGCTGCCGATCAGCGGGAGGAGATCGCTGACCGGCGCGAGGAGATTGCTGATCAGCGGGAGGTGCGGCTTGCCGCGTGGGAGAGCCGTGTGGATGACCGGGTCCGTGTGGCGGGGACGCAAGCCCCGGGCCTTCGGCGGCAGGCGTACGAGACGCTGGGCCGGGCCCGCGGGCTGCTGGAGGCCAGCAGGGAGCGGCTGGACCGCAGCGAGGCGGCGTTGGGGCGCGCGGATGCGTCCGATGAACGCGAGCAGCGGGACGTGGAGCGGGAGGTGTCCTTCTCCACAGCGCTCCAGGCCGACGAAGGTCCTGCCCAATGGGTGGTCCTGGAAGCGAGGGAGCGCCGCCTGCGGCGGCAGTTCATCCAGGTCGCGGGCGCCCGGGCGGTGACCCAGGACGCACTGGCCGGTGAGTACGAGCAGCTTGCCCTGGCCCATCCGCAGCAGGAGACCGAGTACCGGCAGCGCGCTGAGCAGGCCCGCAAGAGGGCGGCCGGTCTGCGCGCCGACGTCCTGGCAGGGGGAGAGGAAAGCGGCTGACGTACTCTCCGTGTCCGACGGGCAGCAAACCTCGTAACACCGCAGTCGCGTCTGCCTTGTAAGTCTCCCGCCGTGTTCACACGGCTGCAGACGCCAGCTCCACCCTGGCAGAAGGGCTGACGGGCGGCTGGGCGGTTTCTATCGGTGGTTGCGAATCACCTTGTCGGTGATCGTGCTGATGGTCGTCTTGGACACGTTTGCGCCGTAGACCTTGGCAAGGTGCGAGGAGATCTCGCCGTGCGTGAGGCCCTTCGCGGACAGTGACAGGACCATCTCGTCGACGCCGGTCAGACGGCGCTGCCGCTTCTTGACGATGGCCGGCTCGAAGGAGCCGTCACGGTCCCGCGGCACGTCGATCTCGACCGGCCCGATGTCGGTCAGCACGGTCTTGGAGCGGGTGCCGTTGCGGGAGTTGCCGCCGTCCTTACCCACCCGATCGTGCTTGTCGTAGCCGAGATGGTCGGTGATCTCGCCCTCCAGGGCGGACTCCAGCACCGTTTTCGTCAGCTGCTCAGCAGCCCGCGCTCGCCGGTCAGCTGCAGACTCTTGCTCCGGGCCTGCTCGACGAACTGGTCGATGAGCTTCTGCTCGACGCTCGCGGCATTTAGAGTCGGTTCCGCCTGGTCATCGACGGTCACGAGCTCGGTAACGATGTCAGTCACTTGATGTCTCTTCCATGATCATCAATTACACCGGTGAGCGTACAGACCCGGTTACCGAATGACCCGGCGCGCGGTGCGGGCCGGCCGGGAGAGCCCGCACCGCGGACGAAGCCGTCGTGGGGCCGTCACCGGGTCCGCGGCGGCGCCTGCTCACGCCTTGTGCTGCATCGAGCTGCGTGCCGGATTGCCCTGCTCCGCGGCCTTGGGGTCCTTCTCGTCGGCCTTGGCGCGCACGCCGTCCGCGATACGCTCGCCGATGGTCTTGTCGATGTTGGACCAGTACGTGAGAGCCCGCTCCTGGACCGGCTCGGAGACACCGTTGAGGAGAGGTCCGACGACGGCCCTCGATCCTGTCCTCGCCCGGGACGAGGTTCTGGCGATCGGTCGACTGCTGGTCGGCCGAGACCCGCTTGTAGACGAGGTTGGCCATGCCGCTTGTGTCGGCGCATCGGGCCCTGGGTGTCATCTAGCTCTGTCGTCATCCGTCACCGGATCCAATAGACCAGAGTTGCTCCATTGGACGCCCAACGGGCCTGTCGCCATTCGTTCGTTTGCCGACATTCCCGACCCCTGTGAAGGCGCATGCGAAACCCTCGCGCCTGATCGACGCGCCTGTGGCGGCGGGACCCTTCCCGGTGATCAGCCCGCCCCCTCAGGGACCGGCTCCGGCAGTTCGGCTGCGACGGCGCGGACGCTGTCCCGGAGCCAGCGCTGCCCCAGGTCGCCGTCGAGGCGCGGGTGCCAGGCCATTTGATATTGCAGTGGGCGGATCTCCTCGGGAGCGGGCAAGATCCGGATCCCGGCGTCCGGGCGTTGCTGCGCGAGCAGCCTCGCGGGCAGGGTGAGGATCAGTCGGGTGCCCGGGACTGAGTGAGCAGCCAGGGAGTGGTAGGGCACGGTCAACCCGGCCCGGCGGCGCGCTCCGAGGCCCTCCAGGCGCCCCTCGATCGCGGTCTGGCGCTCGCCGGTGGTGCCGACGATCACGTGAGCGGCGCCCAGGTACTCCTCCAGGGTGATCTCCGGGCGATCGGCCAGCGGGTGGTCCGCGGACAGGAGGCACACAAATCGGTCGTCGAACAGATGCTCCGTTCGCAGCGCGGTGCCCGGCCCCGGCCCCGGCCCCGGCCCGCCATAGAACACCAGGTCGACGACGCCTCGGTCGAGATCGTCGTAGATGGCGTTGTGCCACGTGCGGAAGTTCAGCGTGGAGCGCGGTGACTCCTGGAAGACGCGCTGGAAGACCGCGGGGGCGAACACCCGGGCGTAGTCGGTCCCGGCGATCCGGAATGCCTCGGCGGCCACAGCGGGGTCGAACTCCTCAGGAGCGAACAGGCTCTCCAGTCGCGGCAGGACCGCTCGCAGTTGGCGCTGTACACGCTCGGCCCGCGGGGTGAGCCGGTATCCGCCGGGCGTGCGCACCAGCAGTTCGTCGCCGAGCGTGTCGCGCAGCCGCTGCAGCGCCCGGCTCATCGCCGGTTGGCTCATCCTGGCGAGTTCCGCGGCGTGCGAGACGTGCTGTTCCTCCAGCAGTGCGGCCAACGGTGCCAGCAGGTTGAGGTCGACTCGTTCGATATGCACCATGCGCATAACCTAGGTGCATTTCATGCATTAGACAAATACTTGTGGGAGGCGGAGTGTTGTTCACGTCGCCGGGCGCATCGTCCGCGAACAGCCTCATCACTACGGGCATCCCTCCGGATGCCGGATCGGAGCAGTCATGAACGACGCGACAGCGGAGAACGGACCCGGTCGGCCCAGGGTGGCCGTGGTGGCCGGCGGCTCGGGCGGCATCGGCGGCGCGGTCGCGCGGCGGCTGGCCGCGGACGGTACGGCCGTCGTAGTCCACTACGCGGGCAGTGCGGCGAAGGCCGAGGCGATCGTCGAGTCGATCACCGTGGCCGGGGGCACGGCAGTTGCTCACTCCGGCGACATCGCCGAGCCGGCGGACATGGCGCAGCTCTTCGACGCCGCGGAGGCGCGTTTCGGCGGCATTGATGTCGTCGTCAACACCGCAGGAATTATGCTGCTCGCCCCGCTCGCCGAGATGGAGCTGGACGATTTCGACCGGATGCACCGGGTCAACGTCCGAGGGACCTTCGTTGTCTCCCGGCTCGCCGCCCGCCGACTGCGTCCCGGCGGCTCGCTGATCAACTTCTCCACCTCGGTCACCCGGCTTCAGCAGCCCGACTACGGCGGCTACGCGGCGACCAAGGGCGCGGTCGAGGCCATGACGCTGATCCTGGCCCGCGAACTGCGCGGCCGGGATGTCACCGTCAACGCAGTGGCCCCCGGGCCGACCGCGACGCCGCTGTTCGTCGAGGGCAAGAGCGAGGAGCTGATCGCCAAGATCGCCGCCGCCGCACCTTTGGAGCGACTGGGCACGCCTAAGGACATCGCCGAGGCGGTGGCCTTCCTGGCCGGGCCCGGCGGCCGCTGGATCAACGGCCAGGTGCTGTTCAGCAACGGCGGTATCGCCTGACCGCCAATCCCCGCTCCCACCCCACCGATCGGAGAACTATCATGTCAACCGTCCTCATCACCGGTGCCGGCACCGGCATCGGCAACCTGACCGCGCGGGCGCTCGCCCGGGCCGGCCACCGCGTCTACGCCTCGATGCGTGCCCCCGGCACCCGCAACGCCACCCGCGCCGAGGAACTGCACCGCCTGGCCACGGAGGAGCATCTCGACCTGCACGTGGTCGAACTCGACGTCGCCTCGCAGGAGTCCGCCGAACACGCGGTGGCGGCCGTGCTCAAAGACGCGGGGACGCTCGACGTCGTCATCCACAACGCCGGCCACCTGGTCACCGGCTACGTCGAGGCGTTCACCGCCGATGAGATCGCCCACCTGATCGACGTCAACACCCTCGGCGTCCAGCGGCTCAACCGGGCTGCACTCCCGCACCTGCGCACCCAAGGCCACGGCACCCTCCTCTACGTGGGCAGCACCATCCCGGTGACCACCCCGCCCTTCCTCGGCCCGTACGTGGTCTCCAAGGCGGCCATGGACGCTCTGGCTCTGGTGACCTCCTACGACGTGGCCCCGCTCGGCATCGAGACCGTGATCGTCATGCCGGGGGCCTTCACCCAGGGCACCGACCACTTCTCCAAGGCGGCACGGCCCGCGGACACCACCGGTGTCGCCGCCGGATACCGGGCCCTGGACCCGCTGGCCAACCGCAACGAGGCAGCCACCGAGGGCCTGTTCACCCCGGGCACGCAGGCCGACCCGGTGGTGGTCGCCCAGGAGATCACCAGGATCCTGGCCCTGCCTTTCGGCGAGCGCCCCTTCCGCAGCGTGGTGGACCTGACCAACTCCATGGTCGAACAGGCCAACTCCGCGGTACTGGAGGCCCGTACGGACTTCGTACGGCGCATGGGCTTCGAGGAAGTCCTGCACGTCGCCCGGGCGTAGGTCACCCCGCACCCCCTCCAGTCACCAACCACTTCCCTCCGCAAGGAATCAACGACATGACCCGCAGTCAGCTGAACGCCGTCTCCGACCTGCTGCAGAACTCTCCGCTGGACCTGGGCGGCGACGTCGAGAAGATGCGCCACGTCTTCGACGACATGCTGGGCTCCGCTCCGCTGCCCGACGACGTCCGCACCCGGACCACCGAGCTGGGCGGGGTGCCGGCCGTCGAGGTGCGTGCCGGCGCCGCTGCGCCGACGGGTGTCACCGTGCTGTACCTCCACGGCGGTGCTTACGCGATCGGCTCCGCCGCTGCCAGTGTCGGCCTGGTTTCGGAGATCGCCCGGCGCACCGCGGCCACCGCCCTCTCCGTCGACTACCGGCTCGCCCCCGAGCACCCCTTCCCTGCCGCCGTCGACGACGCCCTCACCGCCTACCGGGCACTGCTGGACCGGGGCGCCCGGGCCGACTCGGTCGCGGTCACAGGAGAGTCGGCCGGCGGCGGCCTCGCCCTCGCCCTACTCCTGGCGATCCGGGAGGCGGGGCTGCCGCAGCCCTCGTCCGCGACGGTTCTGTCCCCGTGGACGGACCTCACCCAGTCCGGCGCCACCATGGCGAGCCGGGCGGAGGCGGATCCGGCGCTCACTCCCGAGGCCCTCAAGATCCGGGCCGCCGACTACCTCGCCGGGGCGGATCCGCGCACCCCGCTGGCCAGCCCGCTCCACGCCGATCTGCGCGGACTGCCACCGCTGCTGATCCAGGCCGGCGGTAGGGAGATCCTGCTCGATGACGCCCTGCGGCTGGCCGCGCGGGCCGCCCGTGCCGACGTCCCGGTCACCCTGCAGACCTTCCCCGGAGCACCGCACGTCTTCCAGGGCTTCGCCCCACTCGTCGATGAGGCCGCGCGCGCCCTCGACCACGTCGCCGCCTTTATCAACAGCCATGCCCAGCCGGAGGGCTGACTTCGTAAAAGCCGTACGCTTCCACCGCTACGGAGACATCGAGGTGCTCGGCGTCGAGGACGTCGAACCGCGTCCGCTCGGCCCCAAGGACGTCCTGGTCCGGGTATGGGCCGCCGGCATCAACCCGGGCGAGGCCAAGATCCGCACCGGGGCCCTGCACGAGCACTTTCCTGCGACGTTCCCTTCCGGACAGGGCAGTGACCTGGCCGGTACCGTCACCGCGACCGGGGACGCGGTGACCGGTTGGGCACCGGGGGACCCGGTCCTTGGCTGGTCCTGGGAGCGGTCCAGCCACGCCGAGTACGTCGTCGTACCGGCGGACCAGCTCGTCCGCAAACCCCAGAAGCTCCCCTGGGCCGCCGTGGGCGCCCTCTACGTCGCGGGCAGCACCGCCTGGGCAGCCGTCGCCGCGGTCGCCCCGCAGGCCGGGGAGACGATCGTGGTCAGCGGGGCCACGGGTGGGGTCGGCAGCTTCGCCGTTCAACTCCTGCGCCTGCGCAGGGCGCGCGTGGTGGCGGTCGCCTCGGCACGGCACCAGGACTGGCTGGAGTCCCAGGGCGCCGCCCTCGTCGGCTATGGAAGCAGGGTCGACGAACGCCTTCGCCGGGCGATCGAAGGCGACGGCGGCGGCACAGCGCACGCCTTCCTCGACTTCCACGGCGGCGACTACCCGCGCATCGCGCTGTCCCTGGGGGTGCCGCCCCACCGGGTCAACACGCTCGACTACGGCGCTGCGGCCGCGCTCGGCACCCGGTCGCACGGCAGCGCCGAGGGCACCGACCGGGTGGTACTGGCCGAACTGGCCGGGCTGTCAGCGGTCGGCAGGATCGAGGCGCCGGTCAGCCGGACCTACCCGCTGACCGAGGTCCGGGCGGCCTTCGCCCACCTGGAACACGACCACCCGTTGGGCAAGGTCGTCCTCTTGCCAAACGCCACCCCCGGGCGGTATCAGGGCCGGGGACGCGCGGGACGCAGCCGGGTGACGTTGGGCTCAGACCGGGCGAAGCCGCCCGGGAGTGCCCAGCGAAGAGCTCGTTCCCCTTCCGGCGGCGGCTCTGGCGCAGGGGCCGTGGGAACAGATCACCGCCCATCTCTTCCCCCTGTGGGACCTTTACCCGCGGCAACCTGATGCCGATCTTCGACAGCGCGGAACCCGGTGCGGACGAGAAGTGATGCCCGCCGCGTCAACGCCGACAACGTCCCTGGTGCAACAGTCCAGGCGGAGGGACCTGTGTCTTGGCCGCCCGGCTGCGGGCCGAGACCGAGGGCGCTGCGTAACCGTCGAGCAGCAACCTCGCGCTCACTCCTCGCCCTCTTCGTCCTCATCCAGCTCGGGCGTATCCGGGTCGCGCAGCAGACGCAGAGCGCCAGCAGGCGGAGTGAAGGCGGTGAAGCTGTAGCGGCCGAGGATGTCCTGCTCGCCAGCTCCCTCATCCCCGGCAACGAGAACGCCATCTACCGGGTGATCAACGGGCTCACCCGGCGGCCGCCAACGTGGTCCACAAGGGCAACGCCAAGGTGCATGTCTCCGGGCGCGCCGGCGCCGGCGAACTCGTCTACTGCTACAACATCGTCAAGCCTCGCAATGTCTTGCCCGTGCACGGCATCGTCGTCGACCTCGTCGACGGGCGCGCGTCCATCACCGGCAAGGTCCCCGCCGACAACGTCTGCGTGGACGGCATGGAAGTCGGTGGCACCACCGAAGCGTCCCTCAAGGACCGCCTCACCCTCGCCAACGAAGGCGTGGTCACGGTGGTGGCGATCGTCGACGCGGACACCGGCGCCCTCGCCGAGGCCCCCGACTTCCTGGCCCGCGGCTTCGTCCACGACGACGCCACCTTCGAGCCGGTCACCCCCGTCATCGAGAAGGCTCTGGCCACCGCGGCCTCGGAGGGCTTCGGGGACGCACGCCAGCTGAACCAGCCTCTCGCCCGCGCCGCGGCGAACTGGGCGTTCCGCGCCCACAACCGCAGGCCCCTGATCAGCCCGGTCATCATCGACGCCTGAGCCCCAGCCCGGCAGCACGGTCCCCGGTTCCGGTTCCGGTCACGGCCCCGATTCCGATCCCGCGAACGTCGGGGCCGGGGTCGGGGCCGGGTCGCGGCACGGGAGCGCGATCAGCAGGCCAGGCGCGCCATCGGGCTGTCGCGGGCCTCGAAGTGGTGGCCGGCCCTCACACGCCGCGGACGTCGGACGGACGGGACGGGATGGGCAGGGGAATGGCGTGGAACACCCCGTCGGGGTCGAATCGGTGCTTCGCCGCGAGCAGTCGTTCGGTGTTGGGTCCGTAAGCGTGTGCGATCTGCTCGGTCTCGTCGGGACCCAGCAGGTTGGGGTAGCTACCCGGCATGGCCCCGGATTCCAGCGCTGCGGACACGTCACGTGCCCATGCGCGGTGTTCCGGTTCCCGGGGGTCGCCCGGTTCCCAGCGGGCGATGGTCTCCACCATGAGGTGGGGGGTGCGGTTTCCGAAGGCCGTGTCTGTCGCGGGTGTCCGGGACGCGGCGCCGTGCAGGCTGTGCAGGGAGACGGCGGACAGCGGCGAGGTCAGGGAGTCGCCTGCGTCGAGGAGGGCGGCCCGCACGGCGGGAGTGAGCGCGGGGACCGTCCGCGGGCGGATCTCGACGTGTTTGCCGAGCGGGAACATCGCGTCAGTGCCGGCCAGCATGTCGTGGCCGGTGGTGGCGCCGAGTCGAGCGACCAGCGGCTCGCCGAGGGCGGTGAGCCGCGCCAGCGTTTCCTCGCCGGCCCGGGCGTCGTCGCCGCTCCACGTCGGTATGACGAACACGACGGGCGCTCCGTCGGGGCCGGCGAGGAAGCCGCACTGCACGGTCAGCTCGTCGGGCCCTTCGGGAACGAACTCCGCCAGCCGGGCCAGCACCGCGGACGCCTGCGCCCAGGGGAACAGGATGCGGCCGGAGATGAGCGTCGGCGTCCGGTGGAGCCGGACACGCATCGCGGTGACCACGCCGAAATTGCCGCCGCCGCCGCGCAGCGCCCACAGCAGCTCCGGCTCCCGCTCCGGGTCGGCCGTGACAGTCGAGCCGTCGGCGAGCACCACGTCCGCGGACAGCACATTGTCCAGCGCGAGGCCGAACCTGCCGCTCAACGGCCCGTAACCGCCGCCGAGACTCAGGCCCACCATGCCGACGCCGCCGACGGTGCCGGTCGCCGCGGTGAGACCGAAGGGGTGGGCGGCGCGGGCGAGGTCGGCGCCGGTCGCGCCTCCCGCCACCTCGGCCACCGCCGCGTCCGGGTCCACCCGCACTTCGCACAGGCCGGACAGGTCGATGGTCAGCCCGCCGTCGGTCAGTGCCCGGCCCGCCCAGTCGTGCCCGCCACCGCGCACCGAGAGCGCGACACCGTGCTCCCGGGCGGCCAGGACCGCCGCCCGGGCGTCGGCGGGGGTGACACAGCGGACGACCACGTCGGGGCGGTGTGCCACCGCGCCGTTCCACACCTTCACGGCGGTGTCGTAGGCGGCCCCGGAGATGACGACCCGGTCGGCGTCGATCGTACGGCGAAGGGTGTCGGCCAGGCGGTCGGTGCGTCTGTTCGTCGATGTGGTCACGAGCTGCCTTCGCCTCGGGGAGGGGGTCTTTGACGCGTTCAGAGTAACGTTCTGTTCATCAGAGTCAATCTCTGATGAACGAGTGAATACCCTGAACGGTGCGCATAAGCTATGCTCACCAGCCCATGACTTCATCGCCCACGAGCCGCCGCGCCGAGTACGCGGAAGCGACCCGCGCCGCCATCGTCGACGCCGCCCGCCAACTCTTCGCTCACCAGGGGTACTTCGCGACCACCGTCGAGGACATCGCCAAGTCCGCCAGGGTCGCGCCCGCGACCGTCTACGCCGTCGGCGGCGGCAAGCAGGGGCTGATCAGCACTCTCGTCGACCTGTGGAGCCAGGCCCCGATCGTCGCGGAGACGCGCCGCCGCGGGGCGGAACTCACCGACGCGGACGAGATCCTGCGGAACGCGGCCGCCGCCGTGCGGAGCATGCGCGAGGAGTACGGGGACATCATGCGGGTGGCCCTGGCCACCGCCCCGCACCAGGCCGCGGTCGCGGAGGGGCTGCGCGTCGCGACCGGGCGGTACCGGGACGCGGTCACCGACCTCGCCGGGCGGCTCCACGAGGTCGGCGGCATGCACCGCGACTTCACCGTGGAGCGGGCGACCGACGTGCTGTGGTTCTACTTCGGCTACTCGGGCTTCTTCACGCTGGTCGACGACAACGGCTGGACCTTCGACCGAGCCGAACACTGGCTCGTCCGACAAGCCGCCGAGGCCCTGCGCGGAGCGCCATGAGACCACGACCATATTGACCTCACAGGTCCCAGGTACACCCCGATGGCACGACATCCCCACTTCGCACCCGCTGGTCCGGTCGGCCGGACCGGAGCCGGGCCGCGGCGTGACGAACAAAGGACGAGGCGTGAACGACGACGTCGAGCGGAACGATCCGATGGCCGTACTGGAAGGGCAGGTATGGGCGCTTGCCGCGGTCGTCGCGACCTTGCGGGAGGCCGGGACGGGCTCGTTGGAGAAAGCCCTGGCGGCGGACGCGGCGCGTACCGCGGTGCTGGAAGCAGCGGGCGTGGTGCGCCGCGAGGGCAGTGACACGGTCGCCGTCCCCGCGTTGCAGGTCGGTCCCGCCTCCTCCAACGCGGCGTCCGCACGGCTCAGTTCCATGCGACAGGCGGTCGCCGCCGCCGCCGGCGAGGCTGTGACGGGGTGGGACGCGCAGAGCGACGACGTACTGCTCGACCAGGGGCGCGCCTCCGCGGCCACCGGGCACGCGCTCGCCACCCGTCTCGTGCCCGCCCTGCCGGGACTGGCCGACCGTGTCGCCACCCCGGGCAGCCGCGTCCTGGACATCGGCACAGGGACCGGGGCGCTCGCCCTCGCGCTGGCCCAGAAACTTCCGCAGGCCCGGGTGACCGGGATCGACAGCCTTGAGCGGGCGATCCGGCTGGCCCGCCGAGAACTGGACGGAGCGGGACCCGGCTCCGAGCGGATCGAACTACGGCATCAGGACGCCGTCGACGTGCGCGAACGGGATGTCTACGACCTGGTCTGGCTACCGGCGCCGTTCCTCTCCGACGACGCGTTGCAGGCGTGTCTCCCGCACCTGGCGGCCGCCCTCACCGATGGGGGATGGCTGGTGGCCGGCACCAACCCGGCACCGCACGAGCCGCTGCTCGCGGCCGTCGCGAACTGGAACGCGGTGCGCAACGGGGGCAGCGCACTGACCTCGCACCGGATGGCCGAGGCACTGGGCGACCTCGGCTTCGAGGACCTGCGCCAGATCCCCACGGTGCCCGGCGGCCCGGTACTCGTGGCCGGCCGCCGCCCCGACCGCGCCGCGTCCACGTCGTAACCGCGCACGGGCGAGTGGTGGCCAACGCGACCGCATCCGTTCCTCGTGGAGCGGATGCGGTCGTCGACGTTCACGCCGATCGCTGCTACTGCTCGCACTGCCCGGGGCAGGGATAGGGGAGGGAGAAGAACACGGACGAGCCAGCCGCCACCTAGAGGGCCCCGGCCTGTCCCCCGTGCGAGCTACCTGCGAGTGTCCACCGTGCGGTGACGACTTCGGGCGGGCGGATCCATAGCGTTCGGGGTGGCCTGCGGCGCTCCCGCCACGGCTTCTCACGAAGGAGCCATCATGCGTCTGATATGGCAATTCTTGGTGGTTGTGGCGGTCTGGATCCTCGGCAATCCGGGCATGGCTGCGGTGAAGGACACCCCCGCGCTGGCGCTCGTCGCCGGCCTGCTGACGGCCGTCGTCGCGGTCTTGGTCTACGGCTGGGTGGTGCGGCGAACCGAGCAGCGTGCGTCCTTCGAGGTGTCGCTGAAGGGAGCAGGTGCCGGAATCAGCCGGGGCACGCTGCTCGGCATCGCGCTGTTCGGGGCAGTCATCGCGAACATCGCCTTCTTCGGTGACTACACGGTCAACGGCCTGGGCACGCCGTCGAGCGCCGTCGGCCTGCTCGGGATCATGGCGGGTGCCGCCGTGACCGAGGAACTGGTCTTCCGCGGCGTCCTGTTCCGGCACATCGAACGAGGGACCGGAACCTGGATCGCTCTCGTCCTGACCGGCACGCTCTTCGGGCTGATCCACCTGCTCAACGTCAACGCCACCCTGTGGGGTGCCATCGCCATCGCCATTGAGGCAGGCGGGATGCTGACTGCCGCGTACATCGCCACCCGAAAGCTGTGGGTGCCGATCGGTCTGCACTTCGGCTGGAACATCGCCGCGAGCGCCATCTTCAGCACCGAGGTGTCCGGCAGCAACACCCCGCAGGGCCTGCCGGACGCGACGGTGTCGGGTCCAGCGCCGGTCACGGGCGGCGACTTCGGACCGGAGGGCAGTGTCTTCGCGGTGGTGTTCGGCGTGCTGGCCACCGGCATGCTCATGTGGCTGGCCTACCGGCGTGGTCACGTGGTCCCCGTCCGCCGAGAGCGCGGCTGCCGACGCCGGGCTGACGCCGCGCGAGCTCGAGGTGCTGGGCCTGATCGCCAACGGCCTGTCGAACGGTGAGATCGCCGCAACGCTGGTGATCAGCCCGGAGACCGTCAAGACCTACGTGTCGCGCATCCTGACCAGGCTCGGCCTGCGGGACCGTGTGCAGGCGGTGGTCCACGCCTACCGCAGCGGTCTGGTGACCTGAGGGGTGGCCGACCTGGGCCTGGACCGCTGCCGGGTCGGTGTCAGCGCAGTTGGCGGAAGAACTCGGTGATGTCGTCGGCGAGCAGTCCGGGCTCTTCGTGGGCGGCGAAGTGTCCGCCGCGCGGCATCGACGTGTACCGGGTGATGTGGTTAGTGGGTTCGGCCCAGGAGCGCGGGGGCCGGGTGAGGTCGGCGGGGAAGACGGCGACGGCGGTGGGTACTTCGACCTTCTCGACGCGCCGGGTCAGGCCGCGGGCGTACTCGTAGTAGGGCCGGAACGATGTCGAGATCGTGCCGGTGAACCAGTACAGGGACGCCTGGGTGAGGACGAAGTCGTCGGTGAACCGGGACGACAGGTTGCCGACCGAGTCGCTCCAGGCGCGGTACTTCTCCACGACCCAGGCCAGCAGGCCGGTCGGAGAGTCGGACAGCGCGTGGGCCAGGGTGAGGGGCCGGGTGTTCTGCTGGTGCTGGTAACCGCCCTCCTTCGCGCTCCAGTTGGCGACCTGGTCGAGGTAGGCCTGTTCGTCCAGGGTGAGGCCGGCGGCGTCGTACTCCTGGGGCGCGGCGACGGCGAGCAGGTGGATGCCGGCCAGCGACTCCGGGTAGGCCTCACCCAGACGCGAGGTGATCCCCGCGCCCAGGTCCCCGCCGTGGGCGGCGTACCGGTCGAAGCCGAGCTCGTCCCGCATGAGCCGGTGCCAGATCTGGTGGGTCTGGAGCATCGGCGGGAGGTCCGGGCGTTGCGGCGAGAACGCGTAGCCGGGCAGCGAGGGGACGACGACCGTGAACGCGTCGGACGCGTCGCCGCCGTGCTTCGACGGCTCCGCGAGACGCTGGGCGAGGTCGGTGAGCTCCAGGAAGGTGCTGGGCCAGCCGTGGGTCAGCACGATCGGCAGGGCGCCCGGTTGCTCGCCGTCGTACCGGAGGTAATGAACGGGCGTGCCGCCGATGACGGCCGTGTGGTGCGGCAGGGCGTTGATCCGCGCCTCGTGGGTGCGCCAGTCATAGCCTGTGGTCCAGTACTCCGCCAGACGGCGCACCTCAGTGGTGTCGGCGCCCGCTTCCCAGCCATCGACGGGCCACCGGGTGGGCCACCGGGTGGCGCGCAGCCGCGCGCGCAGGTCTTCGAGTTCCGCATCGGTCACAGCGATCAGCGGCGGGTGGTCGGTCATGTGCCTCTCCTGGTCGTGCTCACGTGCTCACGTGCTCACGTGAGCACGTGAGCGTGCGACAGCGCCTGGACCTGGTCGACGCCGTCGCCGGCCCGCGCAGACCTGCGGTCACCGCGTGGCGGTGGCCAGTGCCGCGCGGATGACGTCGTCGCCGGCGGGCCGGCCCTTCTCGTTCGAGTACGGCCCATAAGGGCTGCCCCACACCGGTGTGCCCGTCGCCTGCCGCCAACTGTCAGCCAGCGGTCCTGCGTCCACCACGCCGTACCCGATGGAGTCGATGAAGTCGGTGACCGCCGCCTTCGCCGGCGCCGAGTCCGCGGCGATCGGCAGGTACGACCGGTCGGCCGCCCCCGCCGGGCGGGCGAGTGACAGCAGGTGCTTGAAGTAGATGGTGTTGAACGCCTTCACGAGTCCGGCGTCCGGGACGTAGCGCAGCAGCAGTTCGCTCGAGGTGAGCGACCCACTGTCGAGCTCGGGGATGTGCCCGTCACGCTCGGGGCCGTAGTTGCACGTGTCGATGACCGTCTTTCCCACCAGTGGTGCGGCGGGAAGGTCGGGGAAGGCCGTGACCGGCACCGTGACCACGACGATGTCACCGGCCGTCGCGGCTTCCTCGCTCGTCGCCGCGGAGGCCCCCGGACCCAGTCTCGCGACCGTGTCCGTGAGCGTCCCGGGACCGCGCGAGTTGCTGAGCACGACCTGATGTCCGGCCTTGACGGCGAGCCGCGCGATGGTGCTGCCGATGGATCCGCTTCCGATGAATCCCACAGTCGTCATGTTCTCGGCGTCCTTCCAGAAGAGCCTTGTCTTTGTACGAGCCTCGTCGTAAGAGCCTCGTCCTTGCCATGCGTCGGACTCGTCGCGACCCGGGCCCCCTGCTGTCAGCCGGCGGGGAAGTAGTGGCCGTTGTCCAGATCGGCGAGGAGCCGGGGTTGAGCCGGCTCCCAGCCGAGGGTCCGGCGGGTGATGAGGTTGGACGTCGGGTAGCTCTGCGTGACGACGTTCGTAAGGAACCCGAAATGTGCCGGCAGGATCAACTCGTCCAGGGGAACGCTCACGGCGGGCAGGCCCAGGCGGCTGCCGATGGCCTCGGCGATCTCGCGGAACGGGATGCCCCCGTCCTCGACCGCGTGCCAGTAGCTGCCGGCCGGGCCCTTCTCCAGCGCCAGACGGAACAGGGAGGCGGCATCGCGGGCGTGCACGGCGTTCCACCGGTTCGCGCCGTCTCCGGGGTAGCCGGCGAAGCCCTTCTCCTTCGCGAGCGCGATCAGCATGGGGAGAAAGCCACGATCGGTCGTGCTGTGCATGATGTTGGCGATCCGCACGACCGAGGACCGTACCTTCTGCTCGGCAAGTCCGATGACGGCGGACTCCACGACATTACGGGCCCGCAGGGTGCCCTTGTGCTCGTCGCCGACGGGCAGGGCCGGGTCTTCCTCGGTACCCGGCCGGCCCAGGTACGTCCCGGTCCCGGGCGAGCCGATGCTCCCCGCCGCGACCAGCGGCTTACCGGTCCCCGCGAGGGCCTCGCCGTACGCGAGCATGACCGGGAGCTCCGCGGCGGCCACCGCGGCCATCCCGCCGGACGGAAGCAGGTCCTGCCGGTGCGCGACGTGGATGACGCCGTCGGAGTCCGCGGCCGCCTCCTTGAGCCCGTCGAGGTCCTGGAGGTCGCCGCGGCGTATCTTCGCGCCGAGCGCGGACAGTGCCGCGGCGGCCGTGTCCGACCGGACGAGGCCGGTGACCTCGTGTCCTGCGGCGATGAGTTCGGGGATGATGTACGAACCGGAATGGCCGGTCCCGCCAGTGACGAAGACACGCAAGGTACTGCTCCTTTTCAGTGATGTGGTGCGCGAAGTGGTGGTGCGGGTGTGCTCAGCCGCGGAGGTCGACGCCGAGGGCGACGTCGAAGGTCCCCGCGCCGTTCCGGGCCAGGCCCATCAGCAGCGGCCCGATCCCTTCCAGCCAGCGGGCCATCTCCAGGCCGCCGACGTCGAGGGGACGCAGTCCGAGGCTCGCGATGAACGCCGACACGGCGACCTTGGCCTGTGCGTCATCTCCGGCGAAGAGCACGTCCAACGGACGCTCCTGGACCAGGACATGGCCGAACACTGTGTTGAACGCCTTCACGACGTGCGCGCTCGCCGGGGCCGCCTTGGCGATCTCCTGCGCACCGGACGTGCCCTCGGGAGTGACCACTCCGGTGGCGTCGGCGTCGAACGTGTTGGAGATGTCGATGATGACCTTGCCGGCCAAGGCATCCCCGTACTGGGCGACGACCGGCACGGCGCTGGTGTAGGGCACAGCGAGGACAACGATGTCGCCCACAGGGACGGCGCCGAAGGTCCCCACCGTGGCCCCGGCGCCGAGCTCGGCGGCCAGGCCCTTGGCCTTGGCGGCGTCGCGGCCGATCAGCTCGACGGAGCTACCGCCCGCTACCGCACGTGAGGCGATGGCGTGGGTCATGCCCCCCAGACCGATGAAACTGATGCTGCTCATGGTGAGACTCTCTTCCTCTGGTCCGAATCGAACGGTTTGCCCGCCCGTCGTTTTTTCGCCCGTCGTTGCTTCGGTGGTCACAGCCGGCCGGTACGCTCGATCACCTGGCCGGCGAAGTCGAGCAGCTGGTCAAGGCCGGCGAACATCGTGAAGGCATCGAAGTACGCCTCATCGACACCGGATTCGGCGTACCGCTTCAGTTGGTCCGCGACCGAGTCGACGGACGTGCCCGGCTCGAGGTTGATCCGCATGGCCGTCTTGAGTGCGTCGGGATCGCGGCCGGCCTCCTCCGCCGCTCGACGCGCGATCGACCACAAGCGGCCTGCGCCCTCGTCCTGACTACTGACCGACGCGGCGGGCGCCGGCCCTTCGACCCCGAGCCAGCCGACCCCGCTGCGGCCGACCCGGCGCATCGCGGCCTCACTGTCACCACCGATCCAGATGGGCGGCCCGCCCGCCTGGACCGGACGGAGGCCGGCGTGGACCGGTGGCATGGTGAAGAACTCGCTGTCCCAGGACACGGGACTGGTAGTCCACCACGCCCGCAGGAACGCCAGCATGTCATCGAGCATCTTGCCGCGCCGGCTCCAGTCCGCGCTGCGGGCGACGTCGTACTCCTGCTTCATCCACCCCACACCCACACCCACGCCGAGGCGGCCGCCGCTGAGCACGTCGAGCGTGGTCAACTGCCGGGCCAGGTGCGGCGGCTCGTAGTAGAACGTGCTGAGCGTGCTGGTGTTCAGGCGCACCCGGTCGGTCGCCGCCGCAGCGACGGTCAACAGCAGCATCGGATCGAAGGAGCGGGCCATCTGTGGCCCCCGGTCCAGATAGCCGTTGCCCAGATCAACCGGCGTGACCAGGCGATCGCCGACCCACAGGGTGTCGTAGCCGAGGTCCTCGAGTCCGCGGGCGAAAGCGCTCAGGGCGGGGGCGTCGCTGACCGCGGGCCCGACAAGGGGAATCACGAAACCGAGCTGCATTGCGTTGCGCCTCCTCGGGCGAACTCTTTCGCCACTATTGACATCTGACATCTGACTTCTGAAATCTGACATCGACGAGTCGGTGGTTCCACCAATTAGCCAGAGCGCACGGCGCCCTATTTGCCGACTGCTTGGTGAGCCAGTCCCGGGGGGTCAGTCCGTAAACTCGTTGACGCCCAGGGCGAAGTTCCCGTGGCCGATCCCGTTGCCGGCGAGGCCTACCGTGAGCACGCCCGCTCCTTCGAGCCAGTGCGCCATCTTCAGGCCGCCGACGTCCAGCGGGCGCAGTCCGAGGCTCTCGATGAATGCCGCGACGTCCGCCTTGGCCTGCGGGTCGTCACCGGCGAAGAAGACGTCGGGCCGGCCGTTCTCCAGAACGCCACGGAAGACGGTGTTGAAGGCCTTGAACACGTTGGCATCGGCCGGGGCCACCTTGGCGACTTCCTGCGCGATCGAGGTCTCCTCGCTGTGGGCCAGGCCATCGCCCGTGGTGTTGAAGGGGTTGCTGATATCGACGATGGTCTTGCCCGCGAGGGCGTCCCCGTACTGGGCGACGGCCGGAACGACCCCGTCGTACAACATGGCCGTGATGACGATGTCCCCGGCCGGGACGGCGCCCCACTCACCCGTCGTCGTGCCGCCGCCCAGAGTCTTGGCCAGGCCCTCGGCCTTGGACTGATCGCGTGCCATGATCTCGACGGTGTTACCGCCCGCTACCGCGAGCGCGCCGATCGTGCGGGCCATGTTCCCCGCACCGATGAAGGTGATGCTGCTCATGAGCTGTGCTCTCTTCCTGTTCTCGGGGGCGCCTGTTCTCCAGGCGCCGCTCTGTCGCGTTCGTGCGTGGTCCGGTCTCGTTCGTGCGTGGTTCAGATAGCGGTGGTGCCGCCGTCGGCGACCAGCTCCAGACCGTTGACGTAGCTGGAGTCGTCGGAGGCCAGGAACAGGGCGATCGTGGCGATCTCCTCGGGGCGGCCCATCTTTCCGCGGGGGATCAGGGACTCGAAGGCAGTCCTGGTCGCCTCGTCGAACAGCTCTTCCTGCTTGGCCGTGCCGACCTGGCCGGGGGTCAGGACGTTCACCCGGATCTTGCGGTCGCGGAGCTCGTTGAGCCAGACACGGGCAAAGGCCTGCTGGACCGCCTTGCTTCCCGCGTAGAGGCTCCAGCCGGGGAAGGCGCCGAGGGAGGCGTTGGATCCGGTCATCACGATCGAGCCGTGGTCGTTGATCAGCGGCAGTGCCTTCTGCACGGTGAACAGGGTGCCGCGGGCGTTGAGCGAGAAGGAGCGGTGGAACTGTTCCTCGGTGATCTCGCCGAGCATGGCGGGCTCGCCCATCCCGGCACTGGCCCACAGCACGTCGATCGAGCCCTTCTCCCGCTTGACGGTGTCGTACAAGCGGTCCAGGTCGTCCAGGTCGGACGCGTCACCCTGGACGGCGGTGACGTTGCGGCCGATCAGTTCGACGGCCTCGTCCAGTGCTTCCTGCCGACGGGCCTGGATGAAGACATGCGCTCCTTCCTCGACGAAAAGCTTGGCCCCGGCCAGTGCCAATCCGGTGGATCCACCGGTAATTACCGCTACCTTGCCATCGAGCTTTCCCACGATCACTCCATTGAATTGATGAGTAGCAATTACCGATCCCGAATTCTTGTACCGAATTCTCTCGGCCCCATGAACGATGCCATTGGCCTGAGCTGGTGTCCAAGACCCGTTTCGACCGTGGTGATAACCTCAAGGCATTGCCGGACCGGGAGGGGCCCCATGGATCTGGATCTCCGCAAGTTGCGCTACTTCATCGCCGTCGCCGACAGGCTGCACTTCGGCCGCGCCGCCGAGGACCTGCACATCGCGCAGCCGGCGCTCAGCCGGCAGATCCGCGCGCTGGAACAGGACCTCGGCGCCCCCCTGTTCACCCGGGACAGCCACGGCGTCACGCTGACGGACGCGGGCCGACAACTCCTGGACGACGCCGGTCCGTTGCTCGCCTCCGCGCAAGCGGTCAGGCGCCGGGTGACCGCGGCTGCCCGTGGCGGCCAGCGGCTGGTGGTCGGTTTTCGGGCTGGGATCCCGGTCATCCCCGCGGCGCGAGAGTTCGGTGGCCGCCATCCGGACGTGGTCGTGGACGTGCAGCGCATGGAATGGGACGACCAGGTCCCTATGCTGCTCGACGGCCGCGTCGACGTCGGTTTTGTGCGGCTGCCTGTCGACGAGACCGGCCTGCGCCTGACCCCTCTCTATACCGAGCCGCTCATGGTGGCGCTGCCCGCGGGCCACCCGCTGGCGGGCAAGGAGGAGGTCACCGAGGCGGACCTGGCCGGTGAACCGCTGATCTGGCATGCCGACCCGAGTACGCAGCCCACGAGGCGTCCGCTCCCCGACTCCGGGCTCCGGGTGCGCGGGGTGGAGGAGAAGCTCGAGCACGTCGCGGCCGGCCGTGGCATCTCGTTCGTGGGGCGCTCGGAGACCGTGTTCTACTCACGGCCGGACATCAGGTACGTGCCCGTCCTGGACCTGGCGCCCGACCAGGTATTCGTCGCGATGGCAGCGTCGCGCACCTCGCCGCTGGCCGACGACTTCTTCGCCGCGGCTCAGGCGACGGCTGAGATCACGGCAGAATGCGGGAACTATGAGATGTGGCAGCTGGTGACCGACGCCGCTGCACAGCGCGGTTGAGCAGTTCGGCTGACACCAGCAGAACCCGGCCTCCAGTACGCGTATGCCCTGTGGCGCGCTGATCTACGGAGTGGTTCGTTCCCGATCATGGCGGTGTTCACCGCCGCCGACCATCCGCCGCGGGCCCGATTAGGAGGCCTCGCTCAGGGCGGGGCCGGTGCGCCAGATCAGGGCGAGTTCGGCCACGGATCTTGACCCAAGGCCGGGTAGTTAACGAACTCGCAGGTCAAGCAAGTTCGTTGGAGGATTTCCGACGTAAAAGCAACGGAGCCCGTTGGTACAGGCAGTCGACCAAGACAGCCTGTTCCCGAGGAGCTCCGTTGCCGTTTCATGATGTCCTGTCCGCCCCGGTGGTGACCGTCACCCGTATGGTCACTGTGGCCGCGGGAAGGTTCGCGCCCGACCATCTGGGCGAGCTGACGGCCGTCGTGCCGTTCGAGCTCATCGACGCGGTCTTGTCGGAGACCCGGAGCGTGCAGAAGCGCCTGCGTATTCTTCCTTCGCGCGGCGGTGTCTACTTCCTGCTCGCGATGTGCCTCTTTCCCGAAGTCGGCTATCGGCTGGTCTGGGATAAATTACTGACGTCGGCGCTTCAGGGTGACGGTGGGGGGAGGTCGAGGGAGAGGGCGGTTCCCGCGAGGAATCCGTCGAGGACGTCGCGGCTCAGGCGGGCTTCGGCGCGGCCGTCTCCCTGCGCCAGCACCTCTCGGCGGTGATAGGCGCCTCCCCGGCGGTCTACCGGCGAACCTTCACGAGCTCCCTGCCGCGGGTCTGGCAGCCGCGGATCTCAGGCTTCGATGCGCACCCAGGTGCGACCGGCGCGGAGAAACAGGGTGCCGTCGCGGCCCTGGCCGCAATGCATCACTACCCGCCCAGGCACCCGCACCTGCTCCTGGCTGGTGGCGACACACACGTCGCCGGCCAGTTCCGCGCGGGTCACGGTGGTCCTGCGCTTGTAGTGGTCGCGGCTGGTCAGGACCACCCGCGTGCCGTGCACGGCGAATCCGTCCGGGGCCTTCACCGGGCTGCGACAGCTCGCGACTTCGCCGGTGGAGGGTGTGATCCGGGTGAGGAAAGTTCCTTTGGGGCTGTACCAGACCAGCCACACCGACTCGCCTTCCGTGGCGGCCGTGCAACCCTCCAGCGGCCAGTCGGGGAGTCTCCCCTTCGGCGCCCACGTCGCGACACCCCGACTGTTCCAGCCCGCCAGGCCGGCCGCGGACTCCGGGTGGCCGCCGTAAATACCTTCGTCGCCGTAGGCGGTCCAGATCCCCCCGCTGCGGTCGGTGACCAGGGCCGGAATGTCGTCACCGAGACAGAAGGCGCCCTCTTGTCGACCCTCGGGGGAGTACACGACGGCATTCGCCCGCCAGTCTCCCGCCGCGTCCCGGTTGGTACGGCTCGACGCCAGCAGGAACCGGGACCCGGGGAGCAGGGCCAGATGGCTGGGCCACATGTCGATCCCTTCGACCGGTATGCGCCGCTGCTCCTGTCCTGAGGTGATGACCAGCTCTCCGTCGAAGGGCGTCTCGACATGCCATCCGACCCACCCGCGGGGATACTTGTCGCGGCTCAGGTACCGGCGCTGGACCAGCATCACGGCGAATTCGCCGTCCGGTCCCACGGTCCACCACAGCGCACGCCACCCAGCCTGGACGTCCTCGGAGGACAGCCTCCAAGCGATGGGCAGCTCGTCGATCGTCATGGGGATTCACCTTTGGGACTCCGGGTGCCTACGCCGCCCGAAGTTCGCCACGTTACCGGTCGGGGCAATCCCCACTCCCGCCGGGGGGAGCAAAGACCGGCCCTTCGCGCCGTCCTATGCGATGACTGACTTCAGCTCGTCAGGGTGATGGTGGGTCGTGGAGGGGCAGGCCGGTGCCAGCTATGAAGCCGTCGAGGGTGTGGGGCCGGTACTGGAGGCGTTTGAGCCTGTTGCGGACGAGTGCTTCGAGGTGGTCGAGGGCCATAACGGCTAGGTTGGCGAGGCTGCGCTTGACGTGGGCCCATACCCATTCGAGGGGTTGAGGTCGGGTGAGTAGGTGGGCAGCAGGAACATCCTCAGCCACGCGCGCTCGGCGACAAGTTCCCGCATCCTGCGGGAGACGTGGGTGTTCAGGCGGTCCCACACCAGCACGATCGGCGCCCTGACCAGCTGATGGACGCCGTCAATCAGCGCGATGAAGTCCTGCTCGCTCATGCTGCGACGTGTGCCTTTCCCCGCAGGGTGGGTCCGCAGACGGTGACACAGCCGGGTCCGGGAACCCGGCCGCATCGCAATCAGCCCGGCCACGGACAGCCGCCCCGAACGCCGGCCGCTGATGGTGACGACCGGAGTCACCCCGCGTCGGCCCCAGGTCCGTCGCTGGGCTGGCCTGCGGGTGAAGCCAGCTTCGTCCTCGAAACAGACGTAGCCCCCGCACGCCGCCCGGGCCCCTTTTACCTCCGCCCAGGTCGCTTCCTTCCACGCGGCGACGGCCTGCTCGTCGCGCTCGGCAACCCGCCGTGCGGGAACCTGAGGACTGAAGCCGAGCCGGTGCATCAGCCTGGTCGCTCCGGAGACGCTGTAGGAGACGTGGAACTTCCTGGCGATTAGCGTGGCCACCCGCGACGCGGTCCACACCTGATCCTCCACCCAGCCGTGCGCGGCCGGCCCCTCCTCCAGATACCCGGCCAGCTTCTCCAGAGACCGCGGGGACAGGCGGCACCGTGGCCCGCTCGGACCGCGGGATGCCAGTGCCTGACCACCACCGTCCCGCCACAACTGGTGCCACTGATAAGCGGACTTCACGCTCACTCGCAGTCGCCGTGCAACTTCCGACGGGTTGATCATCTGCTCGAACAGTTCGGCCGCCTGTATCCGTACCGTCTCCCGACGCCAGCGTCCCGTCGGCGTCAGCCCGCCCCCATCCGCATATCTCACACACCACGGCTACAGCCGCCCACCCACACCCGTCGGGGACTTCGCAAAGATTCACCCCGACGAGCTGAAGCCAGTAACCGCCGGGCTGGCCGGGAGGCCGGTGGTGTCTCCGACCCCGAAAGCCCTGCGTGATCTGCGCCGGAGGCTGGGCTGTGCGCCGGTGCGGGCGCTGTTCGACGTGCTCGCCGGGCCGCTGGCCCGTCCGACGACCCCAGGAGTGCGGTTCGGCCCCTACCGGACAGTGTCGTTCGACGGCTGCAGTTCGCAGAAGGTCCCCGACACGGAACGAAACCGCGCCTGGCCGGGCCGTACTTCCCACCACGGCTGTCCCACGCTGGAGTTGATGACTCCGGTCGAAACCGGGACGAGGGCGCTGATCGGCGCGCTGTTCGGCCCCACCGCCGAGGGTGAGACCAGCTTCGCCGCCCGGCTCCTGCACCTGCTGCGGCCGGACATGCTGGTGCTGTGGGACAAGGGCTTCGACAGCAACAGCTTCCTCGCCGCCGTGAACGCGACCGGCGCCCAGGTGCTGGGCCGGCTCCGGGCCAACCGCCGAACCCCGGTCCTGACGCGCCTGGGCGACGGCTCGTACCTGTCGGTGATCGATACGGGGAAGGTCCGTGTCATCGACGCGACCATCATGGTGACCTGCGCGGACGGGACCGTTTTCACAAGCTCCTACCGGCTGGTCACTACCCTCACAGACGCCCGCCGCTACCCGGCGCCCCTGCTGGCAGGTCTCTACCACCAGCGGTGGGAACACGAAACGGCTTACTACGCGCTCCGTCACACGATCATGAACGGGCGGGTCCTGCGTTCGGGCGGCCCGGCCGGCGTCGAGCTCGAGCCAGCGCAATCCCACCCACAGCTCCCCGCCGTCTCCCGCGACGACCGGCACACTGCCCTCGCCGGGCGCCGCCGGCATCGGATCCTGGCCTTGCTCGAGAAGGACCCCGACCGCCTCTGGCGACCCCGCGACATCGCCTCGCATATCGGCGACATCACCATGGAGACCATGTATCGACAGCTCTCCAGATGGGCTGAGACCGGCCTCATCCATAAACTCGGACCCGGCCTCTATGCCGCCACAGCATGGACCCCAACACTCCCTGCGTGACCTGCGAGTTCGTTAACTACCCGGCCTTGGGTCAAGTCCCAGGCTCAGCCACCGCACCTCCACCGAAAGGATCGGACGTCACCGGCCGTCCAACCGTGGCGACCATCAAACCGGCGAACCTATGCGGTCACCGTAGATGCCCGGTTACTTGCCGCTGTCTTCGGCGAGGGTGTGGGCGACGAGCGCGTTGGCGTGGCCGTGGCCGATTCCATGCTCGGTCTTGAGCCAGGTGACGAGTTCCATGTGCTTGGTCAGGGGCGAGGCGCGGAGGAGTTCCTTCCACTCCACGATCGGGCGGCCGTACTTCTTCTCGATCGAGGGGAAGTAGCTGGCGGGGCCCTTCACTGGTGCGCTCATGGGTGTTGTCCTGCCTGTTCGCTTCGAAGAGTTCATACTTGTCGTCTTTGTGTCCAACGTCTGGGCGGATGCCGCTAGTTGTGCGTGGCCGGGAGCGTGGTGGCCAGCCGGGCGGTGATTGCGGTCAGCCACAGTAGGCCGAGAGCGGCTCCGGGCGTGAAGGCCGGCACGGTGGCGGAGGACGCGGCGAACCCCGCGAGGACGCCGAGCGGCACCAGACGGGAGCCCAGGGCCCAGCCTCGCTGCCGCCGGGCGGCGAAGTGGCGGGCCGGCACCAGAAAGGACGCGCCCAGGGCGAGGAAGCCCACCATGGCGCTGAGCATGTGGAGATCAGACGCGGCGCCCAGCGGCCTTCGGCTGTGCCGGGCAGCGTGTGGCGGATTCCGGCGCCGGCGATGGCCAGCGCGCCGGTGAGCAGGAAGCTCGCGACCTGGATCCATCCCACGTCGCCCAGGCTGAGCTGGCTGATCGCGTTGCGGGTGCCGTCGAAGCCGTCTTGGGTGAGTCCCTGGACCGCGCCGGTGCCCAGAAACAGCGGAGGACCGGCCGCGATGCCACCGGCAAGCAGAGCCCGGGTCTTGGTCCGCGTCGGCGATACGACGGTGGCAGTGGCTGGAGTGCCGATGGACTGAGTCATTAACCCCCCTGGATGGAACTAGACGGTCTGGTACTCGTTCGGAGTCGGACGCTAGAGTAGCCACGAAGAAACTAGACTGTCCAGTACTGGTGAGGGGATGGGTCATGACGGCAAGCGAGGAAGGCCGGTCGGCGCGCAAGCGCAAGGCGATCATGGATGCGGCGACCAGGGCGTTCATGGCCAAGGGCTACGCCGGGACCAGCATGGACGACATCGCGAAGCTCGCCGCGGTCTCCAAGCAGACCGTCTACAAGCACTTCACCGACAAGGAGAAGCTGTTTGCCGAGATCGTCCTTGCCACCACCCACCGAGTCGACGCCATGGTCGACCTGGTGGCCGACATCCCGGCCGACGCCCACGCCCTCGAAGAGAACCTCACCCGCCTGGCCCGCCAGTTCCTGACCGCCCTCACTCAGCCCGAGGTACTCCAGCTTCGGCGCCTGATCATTGCCAACGCCGACACGTTCCCCCAGCTCGGCGCCGCCTGGTACGAGCAGGGTTTCGAACGTGTCCTGGCCACTCTCGCAACCACTTTCCAACGCCTCGCCGACCACGGACTCCTCCGCATCGCCGACCCCCACCTGGCCGCCAACCACTTCTCCGGCCTACTGCTCTGGATCCCCGTCAACAAGGCCATGTTCCACGGAAGCCCGCAGCACACACAGAACGAACTCGACCGCTACGCGGCCGCCGGGATCAGAGCCTTCCTCGCCGCCTACAGCTGACCTCGGCAACACCCAACCGAGACGCCCCACGCAGGCATACGACCAGCACCGCTGCAGACCTCAACTCGCTGCTCCTGCATCAACTTGACCAGCCGGCACCCCCGAAGGTCTTACAGGGCCAACCACTAAGGGAGCGGGAGACGTGGTGGCCTGAAGCTCGGCGATCAGGTGGGCGCCGTGACAGGCTGGTGTGTCGGCGGTGCGCTGGCCTGGGTTTTCGGAGGGCGATATGGACTGGCGTGACTTTGCCGTGGAGCTGGCCTCGATGGCCCGCACGCTGCGGGATCAGGATTCGGTGGACGGGACGCTGGGGGAGATCAGTGCGGCGGCGGTCCGGCTGGTTCCGGGGTGCGAGGCGGCCGGGATTCTCCGGCTGGCCGGTGGCAGGGCGCGGTCCTATGCGGCCACCTCACCGCTGGTGCTGGACAGCGACCACCTGCAGGAGCGGCTCGGTGAGGGCCCCTGTTTCGACGCGGCCAGGACGGGCCACCCCGTTTTCCGTATCCATGACATGACGACGGAGACGACGCGGTGGCGGCACTATGCGCCCGAGGCACGGTCGCTGGGGATCGGCAGCATGATGGGGTTCCTGCTCTACACCCACGAGCAGGACCTGGGCGCCCTCAACCTGTACTCCTCTTTGGCGGGGGCCTTCACCGAGGACAGTGAGACGGCCGGCTGGCTGCTGGCCTCCCACGCCGCCGTGGCCTTCGCCGAAGCCCGGCAACAGGCCCAGCTGGAACAGGCGGTGGAGACACGCGGCCTCATCGGCGAAGCGATGGGCCTGCTCATGTCCGCCCACAGCCTCAGCGAAGACCAGGCCTTCGACGTCTTGCGCCGCTACTCGCAGGAGAAGAACATCAAGCTGCGAGACGTAGCCCGCCTCACCGTGGAACGCGGCAGCCTGGCCTGACAGACGCAGGGCGGCCCCTGGCTGCTATCCGAACCGGGGGAGACCCCTCGAGACCTGACCACGACCTGCTCGTCGTGTCCCAGGACTCGTGCCCCCGTGCGCAGCTGAAGACAGGCGCAGCCGACAGGCCCCGTGCGGGGTCTGGGCACGGAGCCTGCCGAGCCGTTCATCTTCCCGATCTTCCGCCATCGATACGCGGGGCTGGCTCTGTACGCGAACGGCTCACGTGCTGCGCCCGGGTCGGAGGGGGCAAGACGTCAGTATTTGGCACCGGTAGCGCCAGAAACCTGAACACGTGGGTCCCGGGACCTTCTTCCGCCAGCGCGTGCATCCGCTCTGTGCTCATGAGCGAAGCGCAGGCATAGGCCCGCGCCCCAGGCTCCCAGTCCCCGGGCCGTGCCATGAGGCCGGTGGGGGGCCGCATCGCCGGCTACGCGGCTCCAGCCCTGGCCCTCCGGGCGTGATGGTGAGCAGGGTAATTCCGTGGTCCTGCTCCCCGACGCCAGCAGGGGCAGGGCATCCGACGCCCGAACCAATGTGCTCGGGTCCGTGTGCCCCGGTTGCCGTCGTGTCCGCGGCGGCAACCGGAGCCTCACAGCATCCCACCACCACGACGACGTGTCCCCATGACGGCGCATCCAAAGTCCCAGCCAGGCCCCTGTCTGCCCACTGGCCGGTACCGCCGGGGGAGCTGACGAGACCGGTCCCCGCGAACGGCGCCCTGTCAGGGGGCGGGGCCGCCAGCAGATGCGCAGCGCCGTTTCTCGCCCGCGGGGCCGTTACGGCTGTGGCCCGGGGGCGCCTCCCGAGGGCCGCCCGGTTTTGGGCGTATCGGCAGTCGCGGGGCGTGGGCGCCTGGCACGGTGGGCCGGCGGGGCGAGAACGAAGCCGGTAGCGGTGTTGCACCCGGCTGCTTTTGCGGAGCGAGGCGTTGTGGGCGGTTGGTGGGAACAGGCCGGGGCCGACGTGGGCCGGGGCCGGCCGGGCGATGAACGGGGCTGTGAGGGGCAGACTGGGGGCATGGAAAATAACCGCTCAAGCCGGGCAGGGGATGGCGTGCCTGGGCGGGGCGAGCGTGGACGGCGGCAGGATGCCGCTGCCGCGCGGGAGGAGGCGGTGGTCAAGCGGGAGCAGGCGGCCGACGCGCGGGGGAGTGCTGCGGATGCGCGGGAGCAGCACGCCGATCTGCGGGAAGACGCTGCCGATGTGCGGGAAGACCGGCTTGATACACGGGAGGACCGGCTTGATACGCGGGAGGGGCAGGTTGATACGCGGGAGGGGCAGGTTGATGCGCGCGCCCGGAGGGCGGGACTGACGGCTCCGTCGCTGCGGCAGCGTTCGTATGAAATGCTCGCCCGATCCCGGGGGCTGATCAAGTCCAGCCAGCGTCGTGTGGCGCGCGGTGAAGCCAAGCTGCACCGTGCTGACGACCGCGATGAGCGGGAACAGAGCGCCATCGAGCGCGAGTCGGCCGTCACCGCCGCACGGAGGGCGGAAGAAGACCAACATCGCGGCGAGCCGGGCAGCGCCTGACCGCACGAACCGAAGCGCCGTCTCCCCTCGACACGTATGCAAGTGTGGAAGCGTCATGCAGGCAGTGAAGTCCCCGTTCCGTGGCGCCGGTAAAGCTGAGTCGTTCCGATGGCCGATGGACTTTGCGGGCGGGACGGCGGCCACCTCTCAGGCCCCGGGGTCGAGGCTGCCCGCGGCAGTGGGTGCGGGCCGAGATCGTAGAGTCTCGTGATCCAACTCCAACTCCTGCCACAGGTGCAGGTGCAGGTGCAGGTGCAGGTGTCGGAAATGTGCCGGGGGGTGTCCGGGGGCGCCATATTCGGTTGATCTCCCGGGCAAAAAACACCGAGGCGGCTTTGAGGATCTCGTTCGCCCGCTTCAATTCGGCGTTCTCCTTGGGAAGTTGCCTTAGCTCGTCGCGCTCGCCGGTAGGCAGCCGGTCATCATGTTGGCCATGGTCGACCTCGGCCTTGGGGACCCAGCCGCGCAGGGCCGCCTTATGGATGGTCAGGTCCTTCGCGACGTGCGCGATCGGCCGGCCGGTGGCGCGGACCTCGCGGGCCGCTCGCCCACGCAGTTCATCGGGGTATTCGACCTGCTGCGTCGGCTGTCGCAGGAGACCAATGTCAACCTCCGCGACGTCTGCACGCGTCTGCTCACCGATATCGCCGGTCGGCCCCGGCCCCGCGACCCCCTCTGCGGCCCCGCCCTTGACGACCCGATATTGGCAATATTCTCGCTTTGCCCTGTACGTCACCCGATAGTGGTGACAGTGTGAAGCGCACGTGGGTCTGTAGCTGTCACGGCGTGCCGTGACAGCTTTGCCTCGCGAGGGGTCGCTTAGGAAGCCAGGCGGTGGCCGTCCGTTCTCGCGAGAGCACGACAGCTGTGCACCCGCTGGCCCGGGCTTCCCGGGCAGGCGGGTGCATCCCCGGCCCCGAGCCACGCCCCGACGTGGCCGGCGGCCCATGTGGGGAGTCCTGTACGGCCCCTCTCCAGCCGCATCGAACGAATCACGGCCGTGTGACGCAGCGCGGGGCTGCGCCATCCAGTAGTGCTGTGCCTGGCCTGCATGGCGCCTCACCCTCCTGCTCCGGCTCGAACGCCGTGGTGCTCGGGCTGTCCCCACCGAGAGTGCTCAGCCGTGGGCCGCAGTGTCGGGTACCCCCGCCAGCGATGTGGCGCTCGTGGTCTTGTCCGCTCGGGGGCCGAGCCATTCGCACAGCAGGATGGTGGCGTCGTCCTGGAGGCGGTTGTTGTGGTGGCGCAGGTGGGCACGGGTGAGGCGGCGGAGGGTTTCGGGGACGGAGAGGCCGTCGGCGTGGTGGCGGATGAGGAAGTCGGTGAATCGGGTGAGGCCGAACTCCTCGCCGCGGGTGCGGGCTTCGATGATGCCGTCGGTGTAGAGGACGAGGCGGTCGCCGGGCTGGAGCTGCTCGCGGCAGACGGTGGTGGGCAGGTGCAGATCGGTGCCCATGGGGTGGGCGGGAGGGCAGCGCAGAAGTGTGGTCCAGCGTCCGTCGCGGATGACGACCGGGGGGTGGTGGCCGCGGTTGACCCAGGTCAGCATGCCGGTGGCGGTGTCCAGGTCGGCCAGGATCCCGGTGACGTAACGTGACGGACCGAATTGTTCCAGCAGCACCTGTTCCACGGCGTCACCGAGGTCCTCCAGGGGTGTGCCCTGTCTGCGGTGGTTGCGGCAGGCGCCCACGGCGAGGTTTGCGGTGAGGCCGGCCGCGGTGTCGTGGCCCATGGCGTCGAAGATCGACAGGTGGACGGTGTCGCCGGCGGTGGCGTAGTCGTAGGCGTCGCCCCCGACCTCGTAGGCGGGTTCCATCGCCGCGGCGATGACCACCCGGCCATCGGCATAGGTACGCGGCGGTATGAGCGTCCACTGCATCTCGGCCGCGACGTTCATCGGCCGGCTGCGGGCCAGGCGGGCGTATGCATCGCTGGTGTCCCGGCTGCCCACCACCAGCATCGCCACCAGGGAGGCCAGCGCCAGCATGTCCTCGCGGACGTCCCCTCCGTCCCCGGCGGTGGCCATGTGCAGCACGCCGAGGCGTTCGGTGCCGTCCAGCAGCGGCACCCACCACCCGTACCGGCCGTCCTCACGGGTGGCGGCGGGCACAATGCGCCCGTACTGGTAGGCGCGGCCGGCCACGGTGCCTTCCACGGCCAGCTCCGTGACGTTTCCGCACGCGTCTTGCGCGGCGTCCTGGCCGTGGCCGGTGAGCCGCCGCAGGACGCGGCGCTGCAGGTCACCGAGGTAGATCGATACGTCATGGAGGCCGGCCGGCGCAGCGTGCTCGGCCACCCGCGACGGCAGCACCTCGAACGCCATCAGGTGGCTCTCGGCCAGCAGCCCTGCAAGCATGCGCCGCACCGCCCTGTCCCGCTGCGTCACGAAGAACCTTCCTGTCTCTCACCCGCCTCGACGGCCATCATCTCCTGTCCATCCCTCGGGCCGCCGCCGCGGGTGGCGACCGCTACCGGGAGGACGAGCTGGATCAGGGCCGGTGACGCAGAGCAGACCCGTCCGCGGGCGGACTCTCGCCCCGACGCCAGCAGCGGTGATGCGCAGGGCCTCCGATGCGCGCACCCCTCGTAAGCGACGGACAGCCCTGCCTGCAAGTCTCTCTGCTGATGGGCGAGATCGACATACCAGCCCTCCTCGCCGCGCTTCCGGCTGGCTTCGTTCACTTCAAGCGGCTCTGGTCCGCTTTGTGCGGCGTCGGCTTGGAGCACTGCTTCGTACTCCTGACGAAGGCGTCTGAACTGCGAAGTGCTGAGCCGCTTGTCGACCGGGCATCGCAGCTTCTGCGGGCTCCACACAAAGTGGACCAGAGCCTCTCAGCGGGAGTCGTTTCGCGATGAGTGCGGGAGTCACTGGTTGGCTCTCGACATGATAAATCGCGATGACTTTTGGGCTCTGGCCCACTCTCTGTGGTGCTGGGCAGGGGCGCCTCTGCGCTGTCCTGGCAGAGGTGCCTGATCTGCGCCGCATCTGCGTTGCCGCTGCCCAGCGACGCGATGGCGACCGGCTCCACACGAAGTGGACCAGAGCCCGAAGAAGCCGTCACAGTCAGGACGGCCCGTCCACCGGGGCGGTGGACGGGCCGCGCGGTCGTCAGCCGGACAAGAGCAAGTTGTTGATGCCCTTACTTGATGCCCTTACTTGATGCGATCGAGGAAGCCGAGCACGCGATGGTTGACCTGCTTTGCGGCCTGTTCGTCGTAGGACGGCAGGCTGCTGTCGGTGAACAGGTGGCTTTCTCCCCGGTAGAGGAACAGCTCGGCATCCGTCGCCGTCTCGACGAGCGCGCGGGCGGCGTCCACATCGCCCTCCCCGGCGAAGAAGGGATCTTTGTCCATGCCGTGGATCTGGACCGGGACGTCCTGGGGCCAAGGGCCGCCGAACTCCGAGACCGGGACGCATGCCTCGAGCAACAGTGCGCCCTTTGCGCCGGAGCGGGTCTGGGCCAGCTTCTGGGCTGGCAGGACGCCGAGGGAGAAGCCAACATAGACGAGCTCGGCAGGCAGCCCCTCCGCGGCGCCGGTTCCGCGCGCGGTGATCGTGTCGAACCCGGCGGTCTCGGCGTAGCCGGCGCCCTCCTCGAGGCTGTCGAATACCTGCCCCTCGTATAGGTCTGGGGTGTGGACGGTGTGTCCGGCCCGTCGCAGTTGCTCGGCGAACTCCCGAACGCCTGCGGTCAGCCCGTGTCCATGGTGGAAAACCAGAACCTCAGCCATGTTGCTCCCCTCGTGCTGCGGTACCCGAGCGGCGCCGCGGCACGAGTATGGGCCGCAGCACTGACATCCGCGGGCCTCGGCGGGGCAGGGTCAGGTTGGTGGTCCCAGTTCGGTCAGGTGGGCTTCGAGGTCGGCGACGCGCCGGTCCTGGAACCGCAGGTTGGAGCGGGCGGCCTTGAGTCGCTCGTCGAGGGTGCGGTTGTCGGTGGTGAGCTGGCGGACGCGCTGCTTGAGGGTGGCGTTCTCAGTTGTGATCCGCTGGATGGCTTCCTCGGGCCATTTGGACTGCAAGTCACGGATTTGGCCGAGGAGTTCACCCATGCGGGTCCGTTGTGAACCGTTCCGGGTTCGGTAGGGACTCGATCGTTTGAGAGGATCGAGTCATGGCACGTCCTTCCCAGTACCCGCTTGAGCTGCGCCGTCGTGCG
>NZ_JBIWKA010000025.1:0-22576 GCF_044765445.1 Streptomyces sp. NPDC102467
GCGCGCGGTCTGCTCCGCAGACACGACGCGCCGCCACTACGTGGCGGGAAGACGGCCACGCTCCGCGTGGCCCACCGGTCGGCTTCGCCGTCCAGCGCGGACAACTCCGTTGTCCGCGGCTCGAATTGCTCCGCAATCCGGCCTGCAGAAATTCGCTCCGCGAATTTCTGGGGCTGGCTACAGGGTGAGCCCCTCTTCTCGGCTCTCCCCTTAGGAATCTGACGGTTCGTCAATTCCTTAAGTTTTTTTGCTAGTTTGAATTCTGGGCGACCCCCAGCTGGGCAGGCATGCTCCACTCCCCAAGGTTCATCCCGGGAAAGAGGCGTGAACACGATCTGCAGCACGCTGACCTGCATCATGTGCAGCACTGACAACCAGCAGTCTGCAGGCGCTGTCAGTCACACGTAGCGGTGTGAGCAGGAACTATGTGCCGGTCATCCACTGACAGAACAATGACGAGACACCACTAACACAACCCCGCACAACATCAGCCAGCTCAACTCACGTGCTCCGCACCCGAGTTGGCGTCACTCTGTGACGCTAAGTCAGCAACGCTCCGCGCTGCTGACGGCTCGGATCGCTCCGCGATCCGGCCCGAGGCTGGGCTACCCCTGCGGCTTCCGCTTGACGCGCTGAATCCGGTTGGAGATGAGAACGCAGGCGAATACGAAGCACGTGCAGCCTGAGGAGACGATCGCTCCTGTCCCGTCACCATCGTGGATGCGCAAGAGCAGGAACCCGAAACTCAAGAAGAGCATCGGGCCACACACCCAAGGCACCCAGCGAGCTCCAGGTCTGCTCCAGGCCGGCGCTTCATGATTCGGTAGCTGCGGCATGCGGGCCCCCTCTCCTGCTCGCCTGCCCGCTTCCCCTACACGCACGCCCGAGTTGGGCGTCTCTTCATGCCACTCCGCGATCCGGACGAAAACGCGGCAGCTGCTGCGGCTACGTGGCGTGAGTGATGATCATGAAGGCGACCATGCCCAGAAAGATCACCCCTACTATCCGGGTCATCGTGTAGCCGGCCTTGGTCGGCTCGGTGGCGTCGTAGTCCCTCACGAACGGGCGTTGCAGGGGTCGGTTCGCTTTCCACAGCAGCTGGGGTTTGATGACTTGGATCAGGCCCATGACGGCGAAGAGGCAGAGCAGTACGTAGATCATGGCTACTCCTGTTCGGTTCCGCAGGCTGACTCGAGGGTGCGGTGCCGGCCGGGGTGGGAATCGGGGTGGTCTTCCTATGCCGGTAGGAACTGAAGGCGTTGGTGGACAGGAGGAGCCATGCGATCGTGGCGGCCAGGGGCCACCATCTGTTGCAGCCTTGCGCACCGTCGATGAGGCGGTTCACCCATGCGGCTGCCCAACTGGAGGCCAGGATCAGGGTGATCCATCGCCACCACCGCCAGAACCGCAGACTTCGCCGTGCTTGGCCCAGCAGGTGCAGGTCTCGCAGCTGACTGACTCTGCCCGTCATTCATGAGACCCGCTTACCCCGTCCTGGGGACGGTACCGGGCGGCTCGACCTCTCCCGTGTTTTGCGCGGGAAGAACTCCCCGACTTTGTCGGGGAGTTGGCATCGCTCCGTGATGCCGCCGGCCCGCACCAGCCAGGGAGTGAGATGGCCGGATGCGGCGAGGGCGGCTGCGAGGTCGAGGGGGTGGAAGGCGATCTGGTCGAGCGTGGCGAGGTGGCTGGCCACTCCGGCGCGGTCGGCGTCTGCGAGAGTGTGCTGCCTGTTCGACACTGGCGACGGCGCCCCCGCGCAAGTGTGCTGGCCTAACGGTGAACCCACCCAGGAGATAGTCTCCGGTTCCCGCTTTCCAGATCGGCGAGCGCTAAGCGCGAACAGGGTCGCGAACTCCCGCACAACTCGCGTGCGAGAGAGTGACATTGAGCTGCACCGGCCGCGGCCTCACCTGTGGCCAGGCTGGCCGGGTACGGCGGGGCAGCCACTGGGCCGACCGCCCTTACTTGGTGGTGTGGGTGGGGTAGACCTGGACGTCGGTGTAGGCGCCCTTGATGTCTCCGGCGCCCGCCGGCCAGTCCAGGGTCACGGTGTGGGTCTCGTTCGGGGGCGTCACAATGATGTTGGTCGGCGAGGAGAGGCTGTTGCCGCTGTTGTCGAGGGTGTAGGCCAGGTCGAAGACCGCCGCGTCACCCGGCTTCAAGGTGGTGACACGCGGCTGGGCCGGGCCACGCTCGATCGGGTTCGAGGTGTTGTCCTCGTCCTTGATGTCCACACCCGCGAAGCCCGTCGCCGAGCAGGTCGTCGAACCCCGGTTGACCATCGTGATGTTGATCCGGCCCTCGGTCGCGTCCGGCGCCGCGTCCACCGCGTCGATGGCCAGGTCCTCCGTCTTGCAGAACGTCACCTTGGTGCTGGTCTGCGTCGCGCCCTTCGCGGCCGCCTCGGCCTGGGTGCCCTCACCCGAGCCCGCCTTGGCGCTGCCGCCCTCCGCCTTCGAGCCACCGTCCGAAGACGAAGACGAAGACGAGGACGTCGAGGACGAGGTGCCCGTGGAGGACTTCGCGGCGCTCGCCGCATCGGTGTCCGAGCCCGAGCAGGCCGTCAGGGAAAGCCCCGCGACCGCCGTCAACGTCGCGGCGGCGATCCGCAGGTTGCGGCGGCTGACGATACGGGCGGTGGTGTTGGAGCGCATGGCAACGACGGGGGTCGGGATCGTCGTGCATCACCCGCGTAACAAAGTGATCCACTTCCTTGTGCAGGTCGCTTCCACGCCCGTGAAGTGGGCTGATGCACTTTCCGACAGCAGGCGGTCCGTTCTTCCGCCACCTGCGCATGTGGCACGCCGTACTGGTCTCCCTCGTAGTGGTGGCGGTGGTGGCGTTCCTTGTCCTTCGGCCGTCCGACGGCGTGCGTTCGGTGCCCGGCAGTGCGTGTCGGCCGGGCGATTCGGCGCGCGAGGACGTGCCCGCGAGCCCGGACCTCGACGGGGACGGCTCCGTCGATCTGGTGCACGAGATCTCCGAAGATGTGGACTTCGACCTGACCATCGTGCCCGGCTCCAAGCACGGTCCGGATGGTGACCGCACGACCGTCCTCGCCCACGATCAACTCGGCCTGCCGGACGACGTCCAGGTGGGCGACGAGCCGTTGCAGCCCACGGTCGCCGACCTGGACGAGGACGGCCACGCCGACCTCGTCGTCAGCGAAGCCGCCCAGGTCCTGTGGGGAGGCCCCAAGGGCCCGCAGGCCGGCGGAGCGCACGGGCGCGTCACGCTGCCGGACGGCTGGTACCACACCGCGCCGGTCGCCGGGGACTTCGACGGGGACGGCCACATCGACCTCGCGGTCTTCAAGGATGCGGGCGAGGATCGGGATCGGGAACTGGTCGTTCTCAAGGGGCCGTTCAAGCGCTCCGGGGCCCCCGCCCGGACCGTGAAGATGCCCAGCCCGGTCAGCGAGGGCGCGGACCCCGTGCTGGTCGCCGGGGACGCGAACGACGACCGCGCCACCGATCTCGCGCTCTACGACTCCGCGTACGATCCGCCCCTGTTGTTCACCGGCGGCGCACGTACCGCAGGCGGCCTGAGCAAGGAGCCCGCGCGGCTGCCGGAGGGCGAGAACGTCGTCTTCGGCGACTTCGACGGCGACGGGCGGCAGGACGTCGCCGTCGGCCGGAGCTTCATCCCTTCCTACGACGAGGACGCCGCACCCCACCGGCGCGGCCAGGTCAATGTCCGCTACGGGAAGGAGCCGGGCAGGTGGGTCACCATGGAAGGCGGTGACTTCAAGGAGGGTTTCGGCACCGAGCTCGGCGTCGGAGACTTCAACGGTGATGGCTGCGACGACCTGGCCGTGCAGCTCACCAAGAAGAAGGAGGAGGGGGACGCGCGGATCGAGGTGCTGCGCGGCGGCTCCGAGCACGGGCTCGGGTCGAAGCCCTGGCGTGCCACCAAGCGCTCCGAGCCGGGTGACGACAACTCCGTCGACGGTTCGCTCTTCGCCGTCCACGACTGGGACGGCGACGGCCGCGCTGAGCTGCTCCTTCTCGACGGGGACCGCTGGTGGATCACCGACGGCACGGACCGCGACGAGGCGTCCTTCCCGGTCGCCCCCGGCAAGGACCAAGGTTCGTAGGCACATGTAAAATCGCGAAGACATCGGCCATACGGGCCGGAACTGACCCCTCTCCTGTCCGGGACCAAAGAGCTTCAAAATGGACGCGACCGGGCTCCTGACGTTCATGTGTTGCGTGATCCGCGCACGGGGCGGACAGGAGCTTGACGGAAAGCTGACGATCACGCTTTCCGGGTGGGTCGGTTCTGGCCCTGTCCGACCGCTGACGTTTCTTTTGCGCCAGGTTTGAACCAACGGATTAGGGGATTCCGTCCCGGTCTCCTATGTTTCGGGTGTCGATTTGCCCCACTGGTTACCTAGTTCACAAATGGCTGCAAGATGAAGGCATCACTTCGCGCCATGTGGGCATCCACATCACACCCCACGCGTCACCCCTCGTTCCACCGCACCACGTCCCCCCACTCCTGCCCGGCACCACCACACCCCGGCCCCGCACGGTCGGCACCCCGCCAGGAGTCCCGGTGACCACCCACACCGCCATCACCCTCGCCCGCCACCTCGGCCGCATCCTGTGCTGGCACCTCGCGCTGGCCATGGCCGGCACCGCCACCCGCGTCCTGCCGCATGCCGACCGCTACCGCACCGGCCTCTATCTGTGGTGGGCCGCGCTCCCCGTCACGGCTGCCGTATGGGCCCTCGCCAGAGCCAACGAAAAACGCCATCTCCAGCGCGAACGCGACACCCACACCGCCCGACCCGCTGACTGGACCCCGACCGCCTGACCCCCGCACCGGGCACGAAGCAGATCTCGTATCCGTATGGCCGTGTTCACTCGCCAGGTCGGCCCCGGGTCGCGACAGTCGACGGAAGCCGTCACTGCGCGGGTCAGGTTCCGGTCGGCACTATCTCCGCGGTGCGCTGGGAGCGTTCGGTCTTCCTGCCGACCTTGCCGGGCTCCAGGGTGCGGGGATCGATCGCTTCCAGAGGGGAGCCGACCTTGTACGGGCCGTCAGGGTCGTCGGGCTGGTTGGGGCGGTCGTGCGGCAGCAGGTAGAAGGTGCGGCGGGCGAAGAGGCCGCTGTGCGCGCTGCGCGGTGCCTTCGGGCCGAGGTTGGTGTAGCCGATGAGCCGGCCGTCGCGCTCGTATCGGGGCTTGCCCTTGCGGGAGTTGACCTTGTCGAGCGCCTGGCGGACGTAGTCGAGGCGGGCCGGGTCCTCCAGCCACACGATCTCGACTTCTTGGGCGAGGTCGCTTTCCTGCGGTAGCGCGCTCATCGGCCCTCCTGCGTGGGGGTGGCCGCGGGTCGGCCTGGTGGTGCAGCGTTCACGGGGTGGCGGCTGGTGCGGTGCCGACCCGGGGCGCTGCGCTCATCGTACGGTCGTCTGGGGGAAGCGGGCAGAGCGCCCGGCTTTGTCATCGGCCTGCGCTCCCGCTGGAGACGGCTTCGTCGGGAAGCAGGCCGAGGCCGGGGTAGAGCTTCGCGGCGTTGCTTTTGATCATGTCGGCGGGTGAGGCGAGGCAGAGTTCCTGGCGGATGCGGCTGGCGAAGGCGCGTGGGGTGGAGGCGCGGATGCCTTCGTCGGAGCACCAGCGGCCGTAGGTCTCGTAGAGGAGCTTCTGCTCGACGCGCAGCTCCGGGTCGTACCCGTCGGACGTCTTGACGCAGCGTTCGGCGATGAACCGGCCGACGTGGTCCTCGGTCGTCTCGTACGCGGCGGTGGCGATGCGGACGGAGGCGGGGCCGTGCAGTCGGTCGCGGGTGGCGAGGTAGCGGCGGGCGCCTTCGATGAGCCAGTGCAGGATGCCGGGGCCCTCGTTGGTGACGAGTTCGTCCGCCAGGTTGTCGATCTTGCGTTCGTCGGGGACGCGGCGTTCGAAGGGGATGATCCGCATGCGGCGCCAGAAGGCGTGTCCACCGGTGCCGACTTCGGGGCGGTGGTTGCCGAGCAGCCACAGTTTGTGGGTGGGGGTGAAGGTGAAGAAGTTCTGCCGCATGCGCCGGGCGGTGATGGTGTCGCCGCCGGTGAGGAGTTTGACGCGGGCCTCGTTGAACTTGTCGTTCGGCTTGAGCTCGGAGCAGACCACGATGCGGCGGCCGTGGAGCTCGGTCAGTTCGGTGGAGTGCTCGGTGAACTTGCCTTTCTCCATGAGGAATCCGGGCGGGGCGGCGTTCGCGTAGTCGCCGAGGATCTGCATGGTGACTTCGAGGAGCACGGACTTGCCGTTGGCGCCGGAGCCGTAGAGGAAGGGCAGGATCTGCGCGCCGACGTCGCCGGTGATCGAGTATCCGAGGAGGAGATGCAGGAACCGGCGGGTCTCCTGGCCCTTCTCGTCGTCGCCGAAGGTGTCGCGCAGGAAGCTCTCCCAGCGCGGGATGGGCATCTGCTGCGGGGCGACGTTGGTGGCCCGCGAGTGCATGTCCGCGATCGGGTTGGGCTTGCGGAGCTCGCCGGTGCGCAGGTCGACGACGCCGGCCGGGGTGCACAGGGCGTAGATGTCGCCGTCGAGGACGTTGGGGTCCAGGCGCAGGCTCGGGGCTGCCTGTGCCTGGAACAGCATGGCCTTGATGCCGGCGGTCGATTCGGAGTGGCGGCGGTGTGCGGCGAGTTTGCCGGGGGTGAATCGGCCGCTGGGATCGTGGTCGGCGAACTGCTCGGCCATCTCGCCCGCCGCCCATACGGCGGCTTCGTCCCCGCCGGTCAGCTTCCAGCGGTAGGTGTCCCAGCTGTGCCAGCCCATGCCGATGACGTAGCGGAACTGCTCGCTGTACAGGCGCGCGAACAGCTTGGCGTTGCCCCGGTCGGTCAGGGAGGTGGGCAGGAGCACGTCGTGCTCCTGGCCTGCCGCGGGGCGCTCTTGCACCGCCTGGGCGGGCAGGTTCGCGGTTCCCGGTTCGGTGAGGACCAGCTCGGGGAGTTCCAGCTCGAGGGTGTGCTGGCGCATCTGCTCGGCGGCACGCTGCGGGTCGAAGCGGTCGTGCTCGGCACTCATGAGCGTCCTCGACGGTCGGACTCGGGTCGCACACACGCGACGCAGACCCGGCCCCGCTCCGGGCCCGGGCCGGCCAGTGTCGTGCCCTGCGCCGGGGACAGGCGCTGTCCGGCCAACAGATCGTCCTTCGGTTCGGTAGGGGTGTGAACGTCGACACCTGCGCGACGGGCCCAACGGGGCTGAAGGGGCTCGTCTTTCGAGTTCGAGCCACGAGCGTAGCCCACATACAGGGGTCCGGAAGCAGAGACACGCCTATCCGGAAAGTTCAGCCCCTTCAGCCCCTTCGACGAGACGGGGCCTACGGGGCTGGACGTGTTTCTCGGCCCCGCGCCGTGTTTGGCCCCTTCAGCCCCGCGCTAAGAAAGCGCAGGTCAGGCAAGGGCACCGGCCAGACTACGGGGCTGAAGGGGCTGAGACGCGTAGTTATCAGCAGCACAGAGCATTTAGGGGTTGTTCACGTACGCGCGTGCGAGAAAGTCTTTGTGTAGCTGATAACTACGACCTTCAGCCCCTTCAGCCCCGTGGTTTCGACCCGCAAGCCTGTGAACTGCACTTTTGCGAAGGGGCTGAGCGGGGCCGAAGTTGCTGGGCGGGCCTTGCTCTGTTTCAGCCCCGTACGTGGCCGTGGGCAGCGCCCGGAAAGTGACGTAGTCGGGCATCGGCCATTGGCCCGCTCCCGCGCCGGGCGGCAGGATCCGGCGAGCGCTGATCCGACTCGCGCGCTCTGTCACCTAGTTCGCCCTAGTTTGGGAGTACCGCTGTCATGACCGACGTGGCCTCGCCTTTCCGGCGCCGTTCGTTCCTTGTGGGCGCGGTGACCACGACCGCCGCGCTGACGGCGCCGCGCGCTTTCGCACAGGTGCCGACCGCCGGTGAGTCCGTGCGGACCCGGACCACTGCCGGGGTGATCGCCGGTCGTCGTGAGGGGCAGGTCGCGGTGTTCCGTGGGGTGCCCTATGCCCGGCCGCCGGTCGGGGAGCTGCGTTTCGCCGGGCCGCGGCCGCCGGTTGCCTGGAGCGGGGTGCGGGACGCGACGGCGTACGCCTCCGCCTTCTACCAGCTCGACGGCAGTGGCTCCGAGGACGCGCTGTACGCGAATGTGTGGACGCCGGGCACCGGTGGCGCGCGGCCGGTCGTGGTGTACATCCACGGCGGTGGCTGGCAGGCGGGCGCGGGCAGCCTCGCGAACTACAACGGCGCACAGCTCGCGGCCCGCACCGACATGGTGGTCGTCACCTTCAACTACCGTCTGGGCGGCTTCGGTTGGGGCCTGCATGAGGAGCTGGCCGACCCGGGCTCCGGGTCCTGCGCCAACTGGGGTCTCCAGGACCAGGTGGCGCTGGTGAAGTGGGTGCAGGACAACGCGGCGGCGTTCGGCGGCGACCCGGGCAACATCACGCTCGTCGGCACATCGGCGGGCGGCGCCAGCACCTATCAGCTGGCCTTCCTGCCTCAACTGCGCGGTGTCGTACAGCGGATCGTGCCGATCAGCGCCGCCCACGCCTGGTCTCCGGCGATCAGTCTGACCCCGTCCGACGCGCGGACGGTGTACGAGGCGCTCGCCGCGCAGTTCGGCACGGACGTGCGGGGGCTGCGCTCCGTCCCCGGCCCCCAGCTGCAGGCGGCCTGGCAGAAGGTCTTCTCCGGCGCCCCGGCCGGCCGGATCGTGGACAGCGGGCGGGAGTACCGGGGCCCGGTGCCCGACGGCACATGGCTGCCCGCCTTCGACTACCAGCGTTCCGTGCCGCGGGTGCCGGTCCTGTCGGTGCACGCCCGCACCGAGGGCTCGTTCTTCACGTACCCCGGTGGTTCGCCGCAGACCCCGCCCGCCCCGGCCGACGAGGCCGAACTGCGCACCGCGGTACGGGACGTGCTGCTCAAGGGCGCCACGACGGTCACCGACGCGCAGGTGCGGGAATGCGTCTCGGCCTACCGCACGGCGCTGACGGCGGAGAGCCTGCCGGTGGACCCGGTGTCGGTGTGGACCGAGGTGTGGGGTGACGGCCTCTTCCGCTACCAGGTCGTCCGGCTGGCCGAGCGCCATGCCCGGCAGAGCGGCACGCGGCAGTACGTGATGGAGTTCGCCCACCCCGTCAACGCGCCCTCGTACGGCACCCCGCACGAGGCGACGTCCAAGTTCCTGTTCGGCAGCTACAGCCTGCCGGAGAACCAGCAGATCTTCGGCAACGGGCCCCTGGAGGCGGCGGTCTCCCGGACGTTCATGGACCTGGTGGCCTCGTTCGCGCGCACCGGCACCCCGGCCGCGGCGAACGCGCCCTCGTGGCCGGGGTTCTCACCGGACCGCCCCAGCACCATGATCCTGGGCGGGCCGGATGTGACCGAGGTGGCGACCACGCCGAAGCTGCGTCAGCTGACGTACTGGGACACCGCGGGCTGGGTGCCGCGTCCGTAGCGCGGTGGCCGCGATCAAGAACAGGCGCACCTGCCTGTCCGCGTGCTCCGGGTATTCCGGCATTCCGGTGGATTGCCGCGCGGCAGGGCGGAAACGAGCGGTGGCCGCGATCATGAACAAACTCGTGATCGTGATTCGTCACGTCGTTCCGGTTCATTCGTGTCCGCCCCCGAACCGTGTCGGGATTTGTGATTACGAGGGCGCCGCCCGGCCAACCTGACATAGTCCGGGAGGATCCACCCGGGCCAGAGATGACATAGTCCTGTCGGCCAGAACAGTTCACTACGGGGGAAGCGATAGCATGCAGCAACTTCCATTCATAAAGGTAACTCAAGAGCTTTCTATTTCGGTGGGCTCTGCCGGGTTTTTATGATCTGCTTCGGAGTTCCCGGAGAGCCGCTTTCCTTGAAAATGCGGATACCACGTCCCGGCGAGGCGTCCAGTTCCATCAGGACGGCCGGAACAGCGATCGACGGAAAGACCATGCCGATCAAGTAGCTGACTTCTTCCTCGAAATCACGCTCGCTCGGCACCCCCTCGAGGACCGCCTCGGTCCCTGCCCAGGAACTGACCAGGACGCGGGCCACCCGCTCCGGATCGACGTGCGCCAGCAACTCGCCCGCACGCTTCGCGTCGCTCAGATACTGGGCCGTGAGCTCGATCCAGTCCTTCCACGGTTGCGTACCGAAAATGGACCTGAACTGCGGGTCCAGCTGCAGCAGCAGGGCGGCGCGCAGCATGGGTTCTCGCGGGAGCCGGTAGGCCAGCGCCATGGCGATGTCGATCCATTCCTGCAGTTTGAAGGTTTGTGGAGCGACTCCTTCCGTAGTCACCGCCTCCTCGAGAACACCGAGGGCAAGATCGCTTTTGGACTTGAAGTGGAAGTACAGGGCGCCTTTTGTCACGCCTGCGCGCTGAAAGATCTCCACCGTGCTCGCTGCTTCGTATCCCTTCTCGCAGAACACTTCGGCGGCCGCGACCAGAAGGTCCCGACGGGTTTGCATCGCTCGTTGCTGCGGCGGCATTTTTCTTCCACCAACTTCCTCGTACTTTTCAAATGTTGATTCTTCCGGCCATACTCTAGCGGCCGGTGCGGGAAAGCTCCCAACACCCGGTCCCGGGGGCATCCCAGAGGCACGGGGCCTCAAGTTCATCTGAGCTTAATTCAAGGGGTGGATCATGTCCGAAACAATGGTTTCTCCTGACCTCAGGCAAGTCAGTTGGTCCGAGGACATACGCATGGACTGGCTGCACCTGACTGTGGACGAGTCGGTGTTCGTACGCGAGTGGGCGCGCGTGGGTCCGATGTCCTTCCTGTTCCGCGCGCAGTGGCCGGCCGCCGGGCGCGACGGACGGCCGGACTCCCGGATGGTCTGCCAGAGCCATCGCCAGGCGGCGCTGTTCATCGCGCATGCCGTCTTCGGCGTTCCCCGCACGCACGAGACCCTGCTCGGCGACCTGACGGTGCGTGTGAACCCTGAGCACGCGCTGCCGACGGGCGAGCCGCTGCCGCTCGACCTCGAGATCGTCTGCCGCGAGGGCGGACGCGGCGGACGTGTGCTGACGGGGCTGCACGCCGAGACGACGATCCGCCACGACGGTGTCGTGATCGCCGTGATAGCCACGGAGTTCTCGTGGGTCTCCCCCGCCGTGTACCGCCGGTTGCGCGGCGGACGCGGCCGGTTCGACGCGGACGACGTCCCCCCGCTCACACCCGTTCCCGCGGCGAGCGTCGGCCGGGCCGACCCGGCCGAGGTGACCCTGGCCCAGGCCGACGGGCCCGGCCGCTTCCTGCTGCGCTGCGACTTCGCCGACACCGGTCTCTTCGACCACCCCACCGACCATGTGCCGGGCCTGGTCCTGGCGGAGGCCGCCGAGCAGGCCGCGTACGCCGTCACCGGGGGGCGACTCGTGCCGGACGAGCTGTCGCACACCTTCCTGAACTACGTCGAGTTCGACGAGCCGTGCCTGATCGAGGCGGCCGAAGTGCCCTCGGGCCGTCCCGGCGTCACGGCGGTGGAGGTGACCGCACGCCAGGGCGACGAGGTCACCTTCCGCTCGGTCCTGAGCGGGTCCGTCGCACCCTGAGCGCAGCGGCCGGTGGGCGGCCGAGTCGTAGTCGGCCGCCCACCGGCCTGTCACGTGGCCGGCGGAGGTCACCGCCGAGGAGAGGCCGGAGGAGAGGTCGGTGGACGGGGCGTCGGGGAGGTCAGTGGATGCGCAGGTTCTCCAGGTACGAGGACACGTTGCGCCGGGTCTCGGGCACGCTGTCGCCGCCGAACTTCTCCGCCACCGCGTCCGCGAGGACCAGCGCCACCATCGCCTCCGCCACGATTCCGGCCGCGGGCACGGCGCAGACGTCCGAGCGCTGGTGGTGCGCCGTGGCCGTCGCACCGGTCGCCACGTCGATGGTGGCCAGGGCCCGCGGTACCGTCGCGATCGGCTTCATCGCGGCGCGGACCCGCAGCAACTCGCCCGTGGTCAGGCCGCCTTCGGTGCCGCCCGCCCGGCCGGAGGTGCGCCGGATGCCGGTGCCGGGCGCGGTGACGATCTCGTCGTGGGCCTGCGAGCCCGGCACCCGGGCCAGGTCGAAGCCGTCGCCGACCTCGACGCCCTTGATCGCCTGAATGCCCATCAGGGCGGCGGCCAGCCGGGCGTCGAGACGGCGGTCCCAGTGCACGTGCGAGCCGAGGCCGACCGGTACTCCGTAGGAGAGGACCTCGACGACACCGCCGAGGGTGTCGCCGTCCTTGTGGGCCTGGTCGATCTCCGCGACCATCGCCTTCGACGCCTGCGCGTCCAGGCAGCGCACCGGGTCCGCGTCCAGCCGCTCCACGTCGGAGGGGGTCGGGTGGACGCCGTAGGGGGCCTTCGCCGCCGCCAGTTCCACGACATGGCTGACGATCTCGATGCCGGCCGTCTCCTTCAGGTACGAGCGGGCGATCGCGCCGAGTGCGACGCGGGCCGCCGTCTCCCGCGCGCTGGCGCGCTCCAGGATCGGCCGTGCCTCGTCGAACCCGTACTTCTGCATGCCCGCGAGATCCGCGTGGCCGGGGCGCGGCCTCGTCAACGGGGCATTGCGGGCAAGGGCGTCCAGGATCTCCGGGTCCACCGGGTCGGCCGCCATCACCTGGTCCCACTTGGGCCACTCGGTGTTGCCGATCATCACGGCGACCGGCGAGCCGAGGGTGCGGCCGTGCCGGACGCCGCCGAGGAAGGTGACCTCGTCCCGCTCGAACTTCATCCGCGCCCCGCGCCCGTGGCCCAGACGCCGCCGGGCCAGGTGGCCGGCCACCGTCTCGGTGGTGACCGGGACCCCCGCGGGCAGGCCCTCGATGGTCGCCACCAGGGCGGGGCCGTGCGACTCTCCCGCGGTCAGCCAGCGCAGACTAGCCACGGGCGCCGGCCTTCGCGCCGTGCACCCACGCGACCTTGGCGTACAGGTCGTCGTCGGAGAGGCCCTGGAGCATCTCGTTACGGGCCTTCGCCGCGTCGCCCGCCGGGTGGTAGAGCTGCTTGCCCATGTCGCGGGCCAGGAGCTGGACGGCGCCGGTGCGCTCACGGCGTTCCGCGTTGAACTTCTCGAAGCGCTGCTCGAACTCGGCGGTCTCGGAGCCGATCAGGTCGCCGAGCACCACCGCGTCCTCGACGGCCTGGCACGCGCCCTGGGCCGCGTACTGCAGCATCGGGTGGGCGGCGTCGCCGACGAGGACGACCTTGCCGTCGGTCCACTTCTCCACCGGGTCGCGGTCGCACAGCACCCACGACTTCCACTCCTCGCCGAGTTCCAGGAGGCGGCGCGCGGTGGCGCCGAGTCCGGGGAACTCGTTCAGGACGAAGTCCCGCTCGACGGGCTGCCCGATGACGGCCTCGGTGGCGCCGTCGTTGCGGGTGGCGGCCAGGTTGAGGAACTCGCCGCCGCCGATGGGGTAGTGGACGAAGTGCCAGTCGGGGCCGGCCCACAGGGTGACCGTGTTCCAGCGCAGTTCCTCGGGCACCTGGTCCATCGGGACCACCGAGCGGTAGATGGTGTGCCCGGAGACCTGCGGGTAGCCGTCGCCGATCAGCTGCTTGCGGACGACGGAGTTGATGCCGTCCGCGCCGATCAGCGCGACGCCGCGCTCCTCGGAGCCGTCGGTGAGGAAGACGGTGACGCCGGCGGGGTCCTGCTCGTAGCGCTCCACCGAGGAGTTGACGCTCAGGTCGATGGCGTCGCTGGCCCGGCAGGCCTCGAGCAGCGGCTCGTAGATGTCGATGCGGTGGACCACCGCGTACGGGTTGCCGAACCGCTCGCGGTAGGCGCCGGTCAGCGGCATCGCGCGGACCTTCTCGCCGGTGGTGCCGTCCATGAAGCGCAACTCGTCGATGAACACGGCGCGTTCGCGCACGTCGTCGCCGACGCCCAGCCGGTCCAGGGCGTGGAAGGCGTTCGGGCCGAGCTGGATGCCCGCGCCGAGCTCGGTGAAGCAGTCGCGGCGCTCCAGGACGACCACGTCGTGGCCCTGCCGGGCGATGGCGAGCGCGGTGGCGAGACCGCCGATGCCACCGCCCGCGATGAGTATCTTGGCCATGTACGTTTCCCTGTCTCAGTCCGTGGCGCCGAAGACGCGGCGCAGTTCCTGGTGGAAGTCCGGAAAGGTCTTGGCGACGCACTCCGGGTCGTCGAGCGTGATGCCGTGCGTGCGCAGGCCGAGCACCGAGAACGCCATGGCGATGCGGTGGTCGCGGCGGCAGTCGATGCGGGTGGGGGCCATCGGGCCCGGGTGCACGGTGAGCCGGTCGGGGCCCTCGTCGACCCGGATGCCGCCCGCGCGCAGGTTCTTCGCGACGGCGTCGATACGGTCGGACTCCTTGTACCGGGCGTGCTCGATGCCCCGGACGGTGATGGGGGCGTCGGCCAGCGGTGCGATGGCCGCCAGCGTCATGAACGTGTCGGAGATGTCGCCCATGTCGACGTCGAAGCCGCCGCGCAGCGGTCCGGTCCCGGTGACGGTGGTGGCGTCCGGCCCGACCGCTACGTGCGCGCCGGTCCGTGCGAGCACTTCGGTGAAGCGCAGGTCGCCCTGGAGCGAGGTCTTGCCGAGGTGCGGCACGGTGACGGTGGTGCCGGTGACGGCGGCCGCGGCGAACAGGTAGGAGGCGGTCGAGGCGTCCGGTTCGATGTGCAGCCGGATGCCTCTGTAGCCGCCGGTCGCCACGCGTAGCCGGCCGGTGTCGTCCTGGGTGACGTCGGCGCCGAACGACCGCATCAGGGACAGCGTCATGTCGATGTAGGGGCGGCTGACGAGACCGTCGGCATCGATGGTGAGCGGGGTCCGCATCAGCGGCGCGGACAGCAGCAGGCCGGTCAGGTACTGGCTGGACGTCGAGGAGTCCAGGCGCAGTCCGCCGCCTCCGAGCCCGCGCGCGGTGATGCGCAGCGGCAGTCCGCCGCCGGGGCCGCTCTCCACCTCGGCGCCGAGTTCGGTCAGCGCCGAGGTGAGCGGGCCGAGCGGGCGGGCCCGCAACTGGGCCGAGCCGTCGACGCGGTAGCTGCCGGTGCCGGCCGCGACGAGCGGCGGCAGGAAGCGGGCCGCGGTGCCGGCGTCGGCGCACCAGATGCCGGCGTCGGTGCGCGGCGCGCCGCCGAGGCCGTCGACGTCCCAGTCCGCACCGCGTACGGAGATCCGTACGCCGAGCGCGCGCAGGGCCTCGCGGAAGGCGACGGTGTCGTCGCTGACCAGGGGGGCGCGCAGCCGGCTGCGGCCGCGTGCGGCGGCGGCCAGCAGCAGGGCGCGGTTGGTGATGCTCTTGGATCCGGGGATACGTGTCGTCGTCATGGGCGGTACGTGTCCGGTGGGGCGGCGGCCGCGTCGAGCGGTGCGGTCCAGGGGGCGTCGAGTCCGGCGAGCCCGTCCCGCGTCGCGGTCGACGCCCACAACAGGTGCTGGTTGCGGGCGCTTTGGGGGCCCCGCATGTGGGCCTGGTGCACCGGGTCTGCGGTGCCGCCGACGACGTGCCGGTGCTCGACGGGTCTGCGCGGGTCGCCGCTCGCGAGCCGGCTGCGGCCGATGTCGTCCGGCCGCAGCGGGACACCGTCGGCGGCCGGGCGGGCGAGGGCGTCGGGGGCGGCTCGCATCACACGGCGACCGCTCCGTCGAGGACCAGGTCGTGGCCGACGACGAACTGGGACTCGTCGCCCGCGAGCCACACCACGGCGCTCGCGATCTCGTCGTCCTCGGCCATCTGCCCGCTCGGGGCGGCGACCGCGACGCGGGACGCGGGCGCGGCCACGTCGCCGGGGCTGATCGCGTTGATGCGGATGCCGTCGCCGATGTGCTCCTGGGCCGCGGTCTTGGTCAGCGCGGAGAGCGCGGCCTTCGACGCGGCGTAGGCGCCGAAACCGACCCGGCCCTCCATGAAGCTGATGTTGGTGGAATTGTTGATGATGACGCCGCCGCCGTTCTCCCGCATATGAGAGATCTCGTGCTTCATCAGCAGCCACACGCCGGTGAGATTGCTGGCGAGGTTTTCTCCCCACACGGCCTCGCACATCTCCACGAGCGGTTTCGGATTTCCCACGAAACACGCGTTGTTGAAGGCGATGTGCAGTCCGCCGTGCCGTTCCACGACCGTCTTCATGAGGCGGATGACGTCCATGCCGTGCGTGACGTCGGCGATGACGGCGTCGGCGGTGCCGCCGTCGGCCTCGATCAGTTCTACGGTTCTGCGCAGGTCACCGGGCTCGCGTCCGGTGACCACCACGGTGGCGCCCTCCCGGGCGAAGGCGAGGGCGGTGGCCCGGCCGGTGCCGGAACCGCCTTCGGTGACCAGTGCGACCTTGTCGGTGAATCGTGCAGTCATCAAGACTCTCCTGTAACGGGAATGCGGTTTCTCCGGGTACCGCCGAGGTATCTCCAGGCTTCACTGTGCGGTGCCGTTCACAGCGCGACAATCAACACCGGATTACTTCGTCAGTTGGTCAGCACTGCGTCAGTCGGCGGCTTTTCCGGCTGCAGGAGTTGTGTATTCCGTCCGGTGCGCAGACCGAACGCCACCAGAACGGTCGCGGCGAGCAGGGCGAGTCCGGCCGCGGTGAACGCGACGGCACAGCCCGCGGGCCCGTCGCCCGACAGCGAGACCAGCAGGGCGATACCGAGCGCGGGTCCGGACTGCATCGCGGTGTTGAGGGTGCCGCCGAACGCCCCGGCGAGCTCGGGCGGGACCTGTTGCGCGGCCACCAGAGTCGCCCCGCTGACCACCAGGCCGATGCCGGCGGGCAGGACGAGGAGCCCGGCCAGCAACTCACCTGCGTACGGGCTGTGTTCACCGGTGCGGCCGAGCAGCAGCAGGCCGGTGGCGCTGACGAGGAGCCCGGTGACGGTGGTCCGCCGGGCGCTGAACCTCGCCGACAGGCGCGGCGCGAGGAGTCCGATGCCGGTGAGGACCAGGCCGAACGGGACGAAGGCGAGCGCGGTGTGGGCCGCGGACATCCCGCGGGCCCGCTGGAAGTACTGGCCGAGTACGAAGGTCGCCCCGGCGCCGCAGGCGGGACCCACCGCGGCGGTCAGCAGGGCGACGGCCCGCCGGCGTGAACGCAGCAGTGCCGGCGGCAGTACCGGATGGCGTACCCGCGACTCCACCAGGGCGAAGGCGGCGACCAGCAGTGCACCTCCGCCAAGTGGGGCCAGCGCGGCGGCACTTGACCATCCGGAGCCGCCCGCGGCGCCGAACCCCTGGCCGACCAGGGCGACGCCCGCGGCGCCGAGCAGTACACCGGGCACATCGACGCGGGTGGCGCGCCGCGGCGGGCCGGTGGGCAGCAGCCGCCCGGCCTGCGCGGCGACGAGCAGCCCGACCAGGGCCAGCGCCGCGAACGCTGCCCGCCACGAGATCCAGGCCACCGCGAACCCGCCGAGCAGCACGCCGACGGTGGCGCCGAGGCTCGCCAGCGGGCCCCAGGCGGCGGTGGCGCGGGTGCGCCGCCGCGGGTCGGGGTAGAGGGAGCCGAGCAGCGCCATCGCGGCGGGTGCGGCGCATGCGGCGCCGGCGCCCTGCACCACGCGCGCCGCCACCAGGGGTGCGAAGCCGGTCGCCGGGACGGCGAGCAGACAGCCCACGGCGTACAGCAGTACGCCGCCGGTGAAGCAGCGCCGCTGCCCCACCAGGTCGCTGAGGCGGCCGCCGAGCAGCAGCAGTCCGCTGAACGCCAGCGGGTAGGCGGTGGAGACCGTGACCAGCTGCCCCTCGCTCAGGCCGCAGGCGGCGCGGATCGCGGGGCCCGCTATGGAGGTGGTGGTGACGGTGGTGCTCAGGACCAGTTGCACGGTGGCCAGGAGCGCGAACGCGTGGCGGGGTGCGGGCGGTCGGGCATGCCTGGGTGTGGACGTCATGGGCGCACGGGTCCCTTCCTGGTGGGAGCAGAGGGACGGGACGGTTCGGCCTCATGGAGATGCGCCGGGCGCTCCCCCGCGGCGCCGGATGACGCCGGATGACGCCGGATGACGCCGGATGACGCCGAGCAGGGTGCGCCGGAGCGCTTCGGGGTCAAGGACCCTGCTCGGCCGGCCCGGACGGGCCTTGGCGTTGCTCGTCAGGCGGCTTCGAGGCCGCGCTTGAGGGCCGTGGCGATCTCGACCGTGCGACGGGCCTGGAACTCGATGGCGCCGAGATTGTCGTCGGTCACACCGGGCTCGCCGCTGGACACGCTGCTCGTGCCGTACGGGTTGCCGTTGGTGGCGGCGAACTGGATCTGGTTCGCGTAGCCGGGCGGAACGATGATCGAGCTCCAGTGGTAGAACGTGTTGTTCAGCGCGAGCAGTGTCGACTCCTGGCCGCCGTGCGCGGTGGCGGTCGAGGTGAACGAGGAGACGACCTTGTTCGTCAGCTTGCCCTCGTGCCACAGGCCACCGGTGGTGTCGATGAACTGCTTGAGCTGGGCGGCCGGCAGGCCGTAGCGGGTCGGCGTGCCGAAGAGGATGGCGTCGGCCCACACGAGGTCGTCGAGCGTGGCGACCGGGGAGTCCTTGGTCTCCGCGTGGTGCTTGGCCCAGGCCTCCTTGGCGTTGATGGCGCTCTCGGGGGCGAGCTCGGGCACACGCAGGAGACGGACCTCGGCGCCCGCCTTCTCGGCGGCAGCCGCCGCCGCCACGGCGAGCTTGTGGACGTTGCCCGTGGATGAGTAATAGATGACGGCGACGTTCGTCACGCTGGTTGCTCCTAGTGGGATGAAGGTGTTTCGAAAGGTGCGGGCCCGCTCTGTGCGGAGGCGGCGTGCCGTGCGCACCTTGAGTGACGATTCCCTTCAGCACGTGTGCAGGGCAATCGATGCCGGGGGATTTCGTCACGTGTCGAGCGATCTTCGTCCGATCTTCGTCCGGCGCACCGGGTCCGGCTCCGCGGATCGGTTCCGCGGCACCGGCCCGGGGACGGTTTCCCCCTGCAACCGCGCTAATTGGCGTGAAGCCGCGTGTCGCCCGGACAGGCCGCCGCACATTTTCGGTGTCCTGTACAGGGACTTCGGTCCGACCGGCTCGCCGCCGCCGGTCAGGACCGAGCCGCGGAACACGGCCGCCGCTGGCTCAAAAACTTCCCCAAAATTTCCCCAACTCACCGGCGTCGCACAGCAGACGTGACATATAAGCAGCGCGCGCCACGGTGATCCGGCTCCGGGCTGGTAGACAAAGTGAAACGGCCCAGATATGGAGCGACGACGTCCGATGAAGACCCTTTCCCTCAGCCGATGGGACGGCGTCGAGCCGCGCCCCGAAGCAGCCCTGCGGGCCGCCGTGCTCGGCTCCCCCATCGCCCACTCGCTCTCTCCCGTGCTGCACCGCTCCGCGTACACCGCGCTCGGCCTCGACTGGACGTACACCGCGGTGGAGTGCGACGAGCGGGGACTGCGGCCCTTCCTCGAGAGCCTCGACGCGTCATGGGCCGGCCTGTCCCTGACGATGCCGCTGAAGCGGCCGGCGCTGCCTCTGATCGACGAGGTCAGCGACGTTGCCATGGACACCGGCGGCGTCAACACCATCGTCTTCCGCGACGGCGGCATGTTCGGGGACAACACCGATGTGTACGGGATCGCCTGCGCGCTGCGCGAGGCGGGCGTCGACGCGCCCCAACGGCCCGTGATCCTCGGCGGCGGCGCCACCGCGTGCTCCGCGCTCGCCGCGCTGCGCAACCTGGGGGTGCGCGATATCGCGGTGGTGGTGCGGGAGAAGTCCCGGGGCGGCGAGGTGTGCGCGGCCGCGAGCCGGATCGGGGTGATGCCGCAGTTCTACGTGTACGAGGACCTGGCGAACGCCCTGGACGGGGCGGACGTGGTGCTCTCGACGCTGCCCGCGGGCGCCGCCGACCCGTACGCACCGGCCGTCGCGGGCAGCGGGGCGGCCCTGCTCGACGTGGTCTACGCGAACTGGCCGACCCGGCTCGCCAAGGCGGTCTCGTTCAACGGCGGTTCGGTGGTGCCGGGCCTGTCCATGCTGCTCCACCAGGCCGTGCGGCAGGTGCAGTTGATGACCGGGTGCACCCGGGTCCCGGTGGCGGTGATGCTGGACACCGCCCGGGGCGAGGTGGAGCGGCGCGAACGGCAGGGCGGGAGCGCGTGAGGCGCGGGGTCCCTGCCGCCGGGCCGTCAGGCCGTGCGACGGGCGGGGGCCAGCTCCTCTTCACGGCGGTGCTCGGACAGGGCGACGAGCGCGTGCGCCACACCCGCGAGGGTCAGGTGCCGGTGCCAGCCCGGGTAGGTACGTCCCTCGAAGTCCATGACGCCGACATGCGCGGCGATGGCGCCGAAGTCCTGCTCGACGCGCTGGGTGAGCCGCCCCAGACGCAGCAGCATCGGCGTCGGCACCGCGGTCAGGTTCGACAGCCACAGCTCGCCGGCCCGGCGCTCCCGCCCTGACCAGGCGCCCGCGAGCACCAGCTCCGTGGCCTCTTCCTGGCCGGGCAGGACGACCTTGATGCCGTTGACCACGGCGCAGCGGTTGATGCCGCTGCGCGGGTCCGTCCAGTTGACCGGGCGGCCGGCCGTCTTGACCATGTCGACCAACTGCTGGGCCTGGAACACCCCTTGGCCCTGTCCGGCCGGCGCCGGGCCGATCGGGCGCAGCCAGGTACCGCCGCTGATGCGCAGCACGAACGGCGCCTGACGGCGCGTCAGGGTGCAGGCCAGGGAGACCGCGTCGTGGAGGCGCGCGTCCATGACCATGGGGCGGCGGCGCAGGCCCCAGTCCCCGGCAGGCTGCATGGCCGCGTTGACCGCGCAGTGCGCGGGGGCTTCCTCGGTGGCCGACTCGGGGATCTCGGCGCGCCTGCGCCGGGGCTCGTCGCGCAGCCAGCCCGAGGGCAGCACGAGCCGCCACTGGATCGGCACGCTGGCCGCCTCGGTGGCCATCCACACGCTGTATGACTGCTGGCTGTTGACCACGCGGCCCAGCTGCGGGACGAAGGATTCCTCGACGCCCACGGTGTGGGCGCCGGTCTTGACCACGGCCATCGGGCGCACGACCCAGGCGTGCGGGAGGAGCGTGCGGTCGAGGTGGCGGGCCAGCACCCTGCGCACCGGCATCCAGTCCCAGGAGGACTTGCCGATGAAGTGGTGCAGGCTCTGTTCGGCTGCGCCGCCGCCGAACATCGTGGCGATGGCGCGCATGGACTTGCGCCCGGGAACGGACAGCAGTCCGGAGATGTAGCGCTCGCCGTGCTCACGCTGATCCCTGCGCGGCAGCGACACCAGCATGCGCTGAGAGAACTCCGTGACGAAATCGTCGGCGATGTCGCCCCAGACACCGGCGGGATGCACCTCGGTCATCAACTTGACTCCCCCAAGTCACCGGGCGGAATCCCACCCATTAGTTCGACTCCAAGAGAAAACCACATTAGATGTTCTTGGAGGGGGGTTGTTCGGATACTCAGTCACCTCAAGTGACCCTTTATTTCCGGTTTTTACGGTACTTACGCACTTATAGCCGATGGTAAATTTTGACCCTCGACAACGAAATCCGTGGGGGTCGTCTCAGAGTTCAAGATCAAAAAATACTCCCTTAGATGTTAATGGCTACTCTGTGATTATTATCCATCACTGTTAGTAGTTCTGTTCGAGTGGATTTTCGCCAGATGCCCGAACGGGCGCCACGAGAACGGCGATCCGGTCGGCGACCTCCTGGGGACGCTCGCCGGGCGCCACCGTCACGGTGTACCGGGCGAGCCTTGTGTAGAGGGGGGTCCGGACGGCCAGAGCGGTACGCAGTCGCCCCGCGGGGTCGTCGGTGAGCAGCGGCCTGTCCTCGGCGTCGCCGACCCGCTCGATGAGTTGCTCAAGACCGACGGCGAGCAGCACCACCGGTTGGTGGCACAGGGTGCGCCGCACCGACTCGTCCAGGACACTGCCGCCGCCGAGCGCGACCACCGACCCGCACCCCGCGCCGAGCGCCCGCTGCACCACCCGGCGCTCGACCATCCGGAAGTGCGCCTCTCCCCTGCTGCGGAGGATCTGCGGCACGGACATGCCCGCGGCGGCCTCCAACTCGGCGTCCGTGTCCCGGAACCCGACCCCGAGGCGGGCGGCAAGCAGCTGCCCCACACTGGTCTTCCCGGAAGCGGGCGGCCCGATGAGCACCGCCGCGGTCGCGCGCTCAGGCGAGGGCAAGGCCGTGCCCGGACAGCGACGCGAGGGTGTGCACGCCCTCCGCCGTCGCCTCCACGTCGAAGGCGAGCCGCACGGTGGGCGGGCGGCCGATCAGCTCGGCGGCGCGCTGCGGCATCGGCTGCGCGGCCGCCTCGGCGCTCTCCCACAGGAACAGGGCGCCCCAGCGCTCGGCGGCGGCGTCCGAGATCCAGGTCTTGAGGACCAGGCCCGGGGTGCCGGTGAAGCGGTCCACGGCCTCGTCGCGCAGGAACTCGCGCAGCCCCGCGACGGTTCGGCCGCTTCCCGTCAGGTCCCACCAGACGACTACGGCATGCATGGTTGTCCTCCTGGTTCAGTCATCGATGCGGTCGCGGGGGGGGGGGGGGGGGGGGGGGGGGGGGGGGGGGGGGCGGCCCCGGCGGGGGGGGGGGGGGGCGCCGCCCCCCCCGCCCGCGGCCCCCCCCCCCCCCCCCACACACACACCACACCCACGACAAGGCGCGAGCGGGGGGGCGCGCCCCC
>NZ_JBIWKA010000025.1:22585-80511 GCF_044765445.1 Streptomyces sp. NPDC102467
CCCCAACCGGCACCCGACCACCGGCACTCACCCCCCGCCCCCCCCCCCCCCCCCCCCCCCCCCCCCCCCCGCCCGCGCCCCCCCCCCCCCCCCCCCCCCCCCCCCCCCCCCCCCCCGCGACCGGTTCAAGAGGGCCGCTGGGCGTCAGCCGGCCGGCAGGGACGCGAGCAGGGAGCGCAGAATGCTCACGCCGTCCTCGGTGAGGATGGACTCGGGGTGGAACTGGACCGAGGCGAAGCCGGGCCCGCGCAGCCCGTGCACCTCGCCGGTGGCCGGGTCGCGGCTGACCCGCACGGCGGCGGGCACTCCCTCGGCGGTGAACTCGTCGGTGTCGCTCCGCGCGGCGAAGGTGTTGTAGAAGCCCACCTGCTCGGCGGCGCCGAACAGGTCGATCTTCTTCTGGACGCCCTGGTTGGGCCGTTCCTTGCGGCGCAGTTCGAGACCGAGCAGCGAGCTGAGCACCTGGTGGCTCAGGCACACCGACAGGAACGGGGTGCCGCGCTCCAGCAACTGCCGGGTCGCCGCCCGCAGATGGGCGATCTTGGGGTGGTCCGCCTCGCGCGGGTCGCCGGGCCCCGGCCCGAGCACGACCAGGTCGTACCCGTCGTCGAAGGAGTACTCCGCGTCGAAGCGGCGCACCGTCACATCGAGCCCGAGCGAGCGCAGTTGGTGGTCGAGCATCGCGGTGAAGGTGTCCTCCGCGTCGACCACGAGCACCCGCCGCCCGGCCAGTGCGGGAATCTCCTGCCCCCGCTCGGCGGTGTCGCGCAGCCAGTAGCCGGAGATCGACTCGTTGCGCTGCGCGAGGGCCGCGCACACCTGGGGGTGGGCGGCGAACGAGTTCTCCGCGGCGCCGAGCGCGGCGAGCAGCCCGGCCGCCTTGGCCCGGGTCTCGGCCACCTCGGCCTCGGGCCTCGAGTCCCGTACGAGGGTGGCGCCCACGCCGATCCGTACCTGCCCGGTGGCGGAGATCTCGGCCGTGCGGATCAGGATGGACGAGTCCAGGGTCGGGCCGCCGCCGGCATCGCGGCCGATCAGGGCGACCACCCCGCTGTAGTAGCCGCGCCCGGCGGGCTCGTACTTGGCGATGACCTTGGCCGCGCTCTCCAGCGGGCTGCCGGTCACGGTGGGCGCGAACATCGTCTCGCGCAGGATGTCGCGCGCGTCGCGGGTGCTGTGGCCCTCGATGAAGTACTCGGTGTGCGCGAGGCGCGCCATCTCCTTGAGGTGCGGGCCGGTCACCCGGCCGCCGCTCTCGCAGATCCGCGCCATCATCTTGAGCTCTTCGTCGACGACCATGTACAGCTCGTCGGCCTCCTTGGGGTCGGCCAGGAAGGCGGAGACGCCGGCCAGGGTCGGCCCGGAGTCCGGGTAACGGTAGGTGCCGCTGATGGGGTTCATCACGGCGCGGCCGTCGAAGAGGCTGACGTGGCGCTCGGGTGTCGCGCCGACGAAGGTGCGCTCGCCGGTGGACAGGACGAACGTCCAGTAGGCGCCGCGTTCGCGTTCGAGCAGACGCCGGAAGAAGGTGAGCGCCGAGGCGAGCGAGTAGTCGGTGATGTCGGCGACGAAGGAGCGCTTGATGACGAAGTTGGCGCCCTCGCCGTTGCCGATCTCGTCGGCGAGTATCTGCCCGACGACCTCCGCGTAGGCGCTGTCGTCGACGTCGAAGTGCCCGTCGGCCAGGTCGATGTGCACGTCGGGCAGCCGGTCGAGGACCTCCCGCAGCGGCACCGCGTCCTGGTCCCGTACCGCGAGGGTGATCAGCGGCGCCCCGTCGTCCGCGGCGGCGAAGCCGCGCTCGGCGAGCTGCCGGTAGGGCACGACGGCGAGCACCTCGTGCTCGGCGCGGCCGGTGCCGGCCCGTGCGGCCGTGCCGCTGGTGGGCAGCTCGGCCAGGGTCTCGGCGTGCGCCGACTCGCCGATCAGTACGTCGATGATTCCCGCGCCCGCCGCCTCCGGCCGGTACAGCAGGGCGAACGGCGGCGGGTCGGCGGCCAGGACCCGGTCGAGGGCGGCTTCCTGGGTCATCGCGCCCCCTCCCGCGCCGGGGTGAGCGTCTCCAGCACCGACTTGGTGGTGACCGTCATGGCGGTGCGCTCTGCCGCGTAGGTGAGGGCGAGGCGGTGGTACTCGAGGGAGAAGTCGGCGATGGCGTCGCCGACGAGGAACGGCTGGATGTCGTTGGTGAACGCGTCCGCCGTCGTCATGAGGACGCCCACGTGCGCGTACACACCGCACACGATGAGCTGGTCGCGGCCCGACTCCCGCATCTGCTCCAGGAGTTCGGTACGGAAGAACGCGCTGTAGCGCCATTTGGTGAGGACCGTGTCGCCCTCGGCGGGCGCCACCTCGGCGCACACCTTCTTGTGCTCGGGCGACACGGACATCCCCGGGCCCCAGAAGTCCTTGAGCAGACCGCGGTCGGTCTGGCTCATGTCGCCCGGCTGGGCCGTGTAGACGACCGGGATGCCCAGCTGTGCGCAGCGCTCGCGCAGGGCCGCGGTGTTGGCGACCAGCGGGACCAGGGGCGACTCGTCCTGGGGGAACGGGGCGAGGAAGTACTCCTGCATGTCGTGGATCAGCAGTACCGCACGGTGGGGGTCCACCGTCCACTGCGCGGTGTTGTGCGGCAGATCCCCCTCGCCGGGCATCGGGTAGGGCGTGATGGTGGGCAGAGCCATCTGTGGGCTCCTCTCTCTGTGTCGTCCGGTGTCAGCGGCCGAGCGTGGCGCCGCCGTCGACCGTCAGGTCGTGCATGGTGATGTGGGAGGCGCGGTCGGAGAGCAGGAACAGCACGGCGTCCGCGATGTGCGTGGGGGCGGCGATGCGGCCGAGCGGGATGCCGACGCGGAAGGCGCCGGGCGCTCCCTCGACGGACATCCGCTCGGCGCTCTCGTCGTCCCACAGCGAGGTCAGCATCGGGGTGGCCGTGGAGCCCGGGGCCACCACGTTGCAGCGGATCCCGTACCGGGCGACCTCCAGGCCGAGGACCTTGGTGAACATGCTGGAGGCCGCCTTGGAGGCGGAGTACGCCGACATGTCGACCCGCGCGGTGCCCGCGGCGTTCGAGGCGATGGTCACGATCGCACCGGCGCCGCGCGGCACCATCCGGTTGACCGCCGCACGGGAGACGAAGAAGACGCCGGTGGTGTTCACCGCGAACGTGGTGGCCCAGTCGTCGTCGCTGAGCGACTTGGCCGGCCCGAGGCGGAGCACGCCCGCCCCGTTCACCAGGTAGCGCACCGGGCCGAGCTGCTCCTCGACGGCGTCGATCGCGGCTTCGACCTCCGCGGAGTCGGTCACGTCCGCCGGGAACGCCTCGGCCTCGGCACCCGCCGCGCGCAACTCCTTGGCCAGCATTTCGAGCCGCTCGCCGTCCCGGTCGATCAGAGCCACCGGTGTCCGCTGCGCCACCAGGGCGCGCACCACGGCCTCGCCTATTCCTCCGGCCGCACCGGTGACGAGCGCGACCCTCTTTTCCGTCTCATCGACATTCATGGGGATTCCAAATCTCGGGGCTGCGGACAATGTGCGGTGTCGGCCCGGCTAAATACGCCAGGACGCGGCGACCTCGAGCGCCTGGCCCGAGTTGAGACGGGGGTCGCAGAAACTGATGTATTTCTCGCCGCACTGCCCCATTTGCGCGACGTCGTCCACGCATTCGGTGACATCGTGCGGCGTGGTTTCCAGATGCAGTCCGCCGGCCGCGCCGCCTCCTTCGAGCACCGCTTTCTGGAAGAGTTCGACCTCGCGCAGAACGGTCGTCACCAGACGGGTCTTGAGACCGCCCGGCGCGGTGACGGTGTTGCCGTGCATCGGGTCGGTCAGCCAGATCACCGGGTGCCCGGCCTCGCGCACGGCCCTTACCAGGCCGGGCAGGACGTCGGACACGTTGTCCGCGCCCATCCGCGCGATGAGCGTGAGCCGACCGGGCGTGCGCCGCGGGTCGAGCTTCGCGCACAGGGCGAGCAGTTCGGCGTGGCGCATGCCGGGGCCGACCTTGCAGGCGACCGGGTTGGCGACAGAGGCGAGCAGTTCGACGTGCGCGCCGTCCACCTGCCGGGTGCGCTCGCCGATCCAGGGCCAGTGCGTCGAGGTGAGCAGCAGCTCTCCGCGGTCGTCGCGGCGTACCAGCGGCAGCTCGTAGTCGAGGACGAGCGCTTCGTGGCTCGTCCACACCGGCGCGTCGACCGGGGTCGCCGCGCGGGTGCGCAGTGCGTCCATGGCCATGAACGCGGCGTCGTAGCCGAGCAGCAGCCGCAGCGGGTCGGCGCGGCGGGCCTGCCGGGTGGGCTCCGGACGGTTGACCAGATGCCCGCGGTAGACGGGCAGTTCGACGCCGTCGACAATCTCGGTCGGCTTGGAGCGCGGCTTGCCGAACTGGCCCGCCAGTCGGCCGACCTGGATCACCGGACGCGTCGACGACAGCGACATGATGCCGGACACCGCGTCGAGCAGGGCGGCCTTGCGCAGGATGTGCTCGGCGGAGCACTCCTCGAAGTCCTCGGCGCAGTCGCCCGCCTGGATCACCTGGAGGGAGCCGGCGGCCACCTCGGCGAGCAGGCGGCTCAGGGTCCGTACGTCGTTGGGGTAGACCAGCGGCGGTCGCTGGCCGAGTTCATTGCGCGCCTTGTCGAGGAGTTCGGGGGCGTCCCACACGGGCTGCTGCAGCGCCGTGCGGCCCCGTATTCGGCGCAGTTCTGTTTCCGAAAGACCCTCGCCGAGCCCGGCCGGGTGTGCCGGGATCGCATTGATCGTCACCCAGGACCTCCTAGTGAATAAGACTTCCGGTTCTGCTCTTCGAGTCTGGGTGCTCTCTAATGCTCGGGCAAAGGCGGGAGTCGCACTTCGTCACGTGCCGCCGTTAAATTCCGCGTACCGGAGCAGGGAATGGGAATACGACAAAGTAAGGCGGCGAAAATGTCATATGGGGAAGGGGTCCTTTTCGGGAACAAGACGAAGCGGCCCGGCCCCCGTCAGGGGGGCCGGGCCGCTTCAGAAGTCCGTGGGTCAGGGGCGTTCGAGACCCGCCAACTGCTCGGCGAACGGGATGAATTCCGCCTGCGCCGCTGCCCGGCCGGGCCCGCCGCTCAGCAGCCGGCCGGCCAGTTCGGCGCCCGCGCGGGCGATCCGCACCGGCAGTGTGTCGGTCAGCGCGTCACCGGTGCCTCCCCAGTCCTCGGACGCGGCGAACACGGCGGTGGGCACGGGCTCGGCGCGCAGGAACGTGAAGAGCGGCCGCAGCGCGTGGTCGAGGACCATGGAGTGGCGGGCCGTGCCGCCGGCCGCCGCGAGCAGTACGGGCGTACCGGTGAGGGTGTCGGGTTCGAGCACGTCGAAGAAGGACTTGAACAGGCCGCTGTAGGACGCGGAGAACACCGGGGTGACCGCGATCAGCGCGTCGGCGCGGGCCACGCTGTCCAGGGCCTCGGCGAGCGCCGGGGAGGGGAACGCGGAGACGAGGCGGGCGGCGATGTCCTGGGCGAGGGAGCGCAGTTCGATCACCTCGACCGTCGATCCGGTCCCCGCGTCGGTGAGTCGGGAGCGCGTCGCCTCGGTGAGCCGGTCGGCGAGCAGCCGGGTGGAGGACGGGGTGCTCAGTCCCGCCGATACGACGGTGAGCCTCATCCCTGCTTCTCCTGGTGTGCGGCGGTGACCCGGGCGGCGTGCGTGGGCCCGTCGGCGACACCGGGCGGGCGGCGGTTGGCGAACTCCTTGCGCAGCTCGGGCAGGACGTACTCGCCCAGCAGGTCGAGCTGCTCCAGGACGGTCTTCAGCGGCAGGCCGCCCGCGTCGACGTTGAACAGCTGGCGCTGGTAGTCGCCGTAGTACTCGCGGAACCGCAGCGTCTTCTCGATGACCTGCTGCGGCGAGCCCACGGAGAGGGGGGTCTGGTCGACGTAGGCCTCCAGGGAGGGCCCGCCGCCCATCACCGGCGAGTTGTCGAAGTAGGGGCGGTACTCGCGGATCGCGTCCTGGGAGCGCGGCCGGATGTAGGTCTGGCCGCCGAGCCCGACGATCGCCTGCTCCTGGGTGCCGTGCCCGTAGTGGGCGTACCGCTCCCGGTACAGCGAGATCAGCTGCTTGTAGTGGCCGTTGGGCCAGAAGATGTTGTTGGCGAAGAAGCCGTCCCCGTAGTACGCGGCCTGCTCCGCGATCTCCGTGGAGCGGATCGAGCCGTGCCACACGAAGGGCGCAACTCCCTGCAGTGGCCGGGGCGTTGACGTGAAGCCCTGCAGCGGGGTGCGGAAGCGGCCCTCCCAGTCGACGACCCGCTCGCGCCACAGGCGGTGCAGCAGCGCGTAGTTCTCGATGGCGAGCGGCAGGCCCTGGCGGATGTCCTGGCCGAACCAGGGGTAGACGGGGCCGGTGTTGCCGCGGCCCATCATCAGGTCGACCCGGCCGTCCGCCAGGTGCTGGAGCATCGCGTAGTCCTCGGCGATCTTCACCGGGTCGTTGGTGGTGATCAGCGTCGTGGACGTGGACAGGATGATCCGCTCGGTGCGGGCGGCGATGTAGCCCAGCATGGTCGTCGGCGAGGACGGTACGAACGGCGGGTTGTGGTGCTCGCCGGTCGCGAAGACGTCGAAGCCCACCTCCTCGGCCTTGACCGCGATGGCCACCATCGCCTTGATCCGCTCGTACTCGGACGGGGCACGTCCCGCCACCGGGTCCTTGTGGTTGTCGCCCACGCTGAAGACGCCGAACTGCATCACTGCCACTCTCTCTTCTGTGTGTTCTGCTCAGCGCACTCGGCCCCGGATACTCGGGGCTCCTCTCGCAACGGCCGCTCGCGGGTCGGGGGTCATCGACGACTCTGCGGGGGCGGCTGCGCGGAAAACAACGTGTGCCCGGCAACCTCGTCAGCTGCCGGGCACTTCGTCACCTCTGCCGTGGCTCGGGTCCTTCGCGGTCCCTTGCCGGGTGGACAGGAACTCCTCAGGCGGCCTCGGGGGCGCTGAACACCGCGACGCAGTTCTGGCCGCCGAACCCGAAGGCGTTCGCCATCGCGGTGCGCACGGGCATCCGCCGCGCGACGTTGGCCACATGGTCCAGGTCGCACTCGGGGTCGACCGAGTCCAGATTGATCGTGGGCGGCACGACGCCGTCCCGGATGGCCATGGCGCACACCATCGCGCCCAGGGCGCCCGCGCCACCGACCAGATGGCCGACGCTCGACTTCGGGCTGCTCACGGCGATCCGGTCCGTCGCCGGGCCGAGCGCCGCGCGAATGGCCGCCGACTCGGTGCGGTCGTTGGCCTTGGTGGACGTGCCGTGGGCGCAGATGTAGTCGAGGTCGTCGGGCGTGATCCCGGCCCGCTGGACGGCGGTCCTGATCGCGGCGGTGGCGTACTCGCCCGTCGGGTTCGGGGCGGTGACGTGGAAGGCGTCGCAGGTCAGCGCTCCACCGCTGACGGCGGCGTACGCGGTGGCTCCGCGCCGGCGGGCGTGCTCGGCGGACTCCAGGACCATGACCACCGCCCCTTCGCCCAGCACGAAGCCCTCCCTGTCCACGTCGAAGGGACGGCTCGCCCGGGTGGGGTCGTCGTTGCGCCGGGAGAGGGCTCCCAGGGTGGACAGGCCGTTCATGAAGGACCGCGTGATCCCCGCGTCGGTGCCGCCGCAGACGACCACGTCCGCCTCACCGGAGAGGATCAGGCGCCGCGCGTCCAGCAGCGCGTACAGGCCGCTCGCACAGGCCAGCGCGTTGGCGTTGACCGGGCCGTGGATGCCGAGGTCGATCGCCACCTCGCAACTGGGCATGTTCGTCAGCGAGTAGGGCACGAAGTAGGAGCTCGGCACCTTGCCGTCGACCAGCAGCCGGGTGGCCGCCTCGATGGTGTCGAAGCCCGCCACCCCGGCGTTCACCACGACCGACACCCGGTCCCGGTTGTCGTCGTCGATGTCCAGCTTCGCGTCGGCCACCGCCTCGCGCGCCGCGACCACGGCGAACGCCGTGAACCGGGAGATGCGCCGGGTACGTTTGGCGTCAAAATGGTCGGAAGTCCGGAACGACTTCACTTCGGCGGCGATCTGCGTGTCAAGACCCGTGGGATCGAAAGCGGTGATGGGCCCGACACCCGACCGGCCCGCCACGATCGCTTCCCAGCTGCTCTCCCGGTCATTTCCGAGTGGAGTCAGCGCACCTATGCCTGTGATTACGACGTCATCATGCATTGCACGGACAATACGCGGACCGATCGGCGTAGACAATACTCTCCCGGCGGCTTCTTTCCGGTGGGCCGACCCGGATCTGGACATCGTGACGAGCCGGGTGCCACAGTGGTAAATCGTGCATCTCAGAGAAAAGGTCTGCCGAGTGTCGTAATCCGGAGTTCCGGCCGCCTCACGGCTCTGAACAGGGCATACGCTCTGCACTCCGCGGGCGAAGCGTGCTTTCTCTCCCTCCGGTCGCGTACGCAATTCAAGGGCCGCTCGGGAATTCCTCAAGCCTTCTTCCAGTTCGATTCAAGGATTTATCGAGTCTGACTGGAGAGAGTGTGAAAGCGCACCCAGATCGCCTGCGGCTCGCTTTCCGCGCAACCATGAGGAGAAACTCCATGTCCCAGTCCACTGAGGTGACTGCGGAGTCCGTGCACGGGCTGATCCGCACCGAACTCGTCGCCCTCGGAATTCCGGAGGAGGACACCTCCACGGAGACCGTCATCGACACCCTGGAGATCGATTCGCTCGATCTCGCCGACCTTCTGGTCACGGTGCAACGTGAGTACGGCGTGAACATCCGGCGCGCCGAGCTGGCCGGCCACACCGTCGGCGAGCTGGTGAACCGGGTCCTGGCCGGCGCCGACGGCCGCTGACGGCGACCCGCGCCGTGAGGATGGCTGACACGGGCGGTCCGGTGGCCGTGGCCGCGGGCACCGACGAGGTGCTGCGGCATCCCGCGGCGGGGGCACATCTGCTGAACGACCGTGAGCGGGGGCGCCTCGCGCGGTTCCGCCGGGAGCAGGGCCGCCGGGACTTCCTCGCCGCGCACGTCCTGGTCCGGTTCTGCGCGGGGCGGCTGCTGGGCATCGCCCCGGCCGAGGTGTCCTTCGCCCAGCACTGCCCGACGTGCCACGGGAGTGACCACGGCAGGCCGCTGCTCGCGGGCCGTCCCGACGTGCATCTGAGCCTCTCCCATACCGACGGCGTGGTGGCGGCGGCCGCCGGTCGGGTCCCGGTGGGCATCGACGTGGAGCGGCTGGGGCGCACCCACGGTCCCGGGGCCATGGACCGTGCGCTCACCGCCGCCGAGCGTGCCCTGGTGACCGCGGCCGCGGACCCCGGCCGCGCCTTCCTGCGTCAGTGGGTGCGCAAGGAGGCGCTGATCAAGATCGGCAGGACGGATCTGGACGCGCTCGGCCGTCTCGACCTCTCGGGGCTTCCGCTCGGCGACCGGGCGGACGGGGCACCTCTGCGCTTCGAGGATCTCTACGTCACGGACCTGACGGATTCCCGCCTGGGCGCCCTGGTCGCGGCGGTGGGCACCGAACCGGTCCGCCTGGACGCCGCGTTGCCGTCGGCCGCCCTGTCGCCGCCCGGACCGGTCCTCTAGCCCGGTTCGAGGACGGAGCTGTCAACTTGGCGCAAGGCCGGGGGCCCGCCGCACAGCGGGCGCCGGCGAAGGGCGGTGTATTCGGATGACCGCGCCCCTGAAGTCCAGCAGGCGACCGACCGCGTACAAGGGGCCGGTGCGGCCTCACCCCGGTACGACCTTGGATTGGAGATCCGCATGTCGAGCAACTTCCCGGCCTTCGCCGAGCTGATCGCGCAGACCGAGCACTCCGCCCTTCACCTGGAGATGCGGGACGTCTACACGCCGCAGGGCCCGGTCTTCGTCGACTGGCAGAAGGGCATCCCGATCGAGTACGACCGGCACAACGACTGGGTCGACCTGGTGCAGGACGCGACGGTGAAGCGGGGCATCGACTGGCGTCGGGCGCGCATCGTGTCCGAGCCGGTGACCGACTTCATCCAGTACGAGTGGGAGACCACCTCGATCGTCAACGTGCCCGCCGGCGAGAAGGTGCGCTGGCTGCCGCGGCAGAACGCTTCGGACCTGCTGCTGCCGGGCAACGACTTCTGGGTGTTCGACGACCGCCTGCTGCGCTGGACCACCTTCCACGGGGACGGCTCGTGGGGCCCGCACGCGTTCTCCGAGGACCCGAAGCTGATCCGGCAGTGCAAGGAGGCGTTCGAGTCGGTGTGGGAACGCGCCATCGACCACGCCGACTACACACCGGCGCGCAAGGAGCAGGCCGCGGCCTGAGGCGGCACCCACGACGACCTCTCTCCCGCCCCGCGGGCCTCGTCCGCGGGGCGGGAGGCGGGTCGTCTTCTTCGTCTTCTTCGGCGTACGAGCACAGAACGCGCGGGAGCGCGGGAGGACTTCATGACGGCAGACCGACTGCTCCGCCTGGACAGCGCGGACAAGGCACGGGAGCGGCCGCCGGGCGCGCGGAACGACATCCACTTCACCGAGGCGCAGATCCGGCCGGTCGTGGAGGCGTTCAGCCCGCCCGGCGGCGCGGTGCTCGACCCGTTCTCCGGCTACGGGACCACCGTCGTCGTCGCCGACCGGCTCGGCCGCGTCGGCACGGGGATCGAACTGCAGGAGCAGCGCGTCGAGTCGAGCAACGCCCGGCTGCCCGCCGGTTCACCGAGCCGCTTCCTCGCGGGCGACGTGCGCGAGTGGGACCGGCTCGGACTCGGCGAGTTCGACCTGTGCCTGACCAGCCCGCCCTACATGGCGCGGCACGATCACCCGGAGAATCCGCTGACCGCGTTCCGCACCATGGACGGCTCGTACCGCCGCTACCTCGACGAGCTGGCGGACGTCTTCCGCACCATCGGCGGGCATCTGCGCCCGGGCGGCCGGATCGCCGTCTGCGTCGGCAACTTCCGTGATTCCAGCGGCAAGGTGACCCCGCTCGCCTTCGACGTGGGGCACACGCTGTCCGAGGTGCTCGACTTCGAGGGCGAGATCTACTTCGAGTGGAGCACGCCCTCGGAGAGCCTCACCGGCGACTACTGCCTGCTGTTCTCCGCCGCCGGCTCCTGACGCCGCCTCAGATGCCGATGATCTCGAACGGCATCGTCGGCACGCCGTGGAAGCGTTCGCCGAAGCGCTTGTGCTTGGTGGTGAGGTACGCGGCGACGTCGCCCATCGGGTTGTCCGGCGGCAGCGACGCCAGGTAACCGGCGTGCGCGGCCAGCGCCTCGATGCCGGCGTCCATCCCCTCGGTGACGTCCACCGCGTGCCCCGACGCGGGGGAACCGGCGACCGCCACGCAGCGCACACCGGCCCACGGCGGGAAGCCCTCGTCGGCCAGTTCGGGGAAGACCCAGGGATTGCCGGCGTCGGTCGCCGCGTCGAGCAGGGCGACGCCGACGTTGCGGTGGTCGGGGGTGTTCCAGTCGCCGCTGCGCCAGCGTTCGTAGAAGTTGATGGTGACCAGCACGTCCGGGCGGTACCTGCGGATCGAGCGCGCCAGGTCGCGGCGGAGCGGCAGGCCGTACTCGATCGTGCCGTCCGGGTGGTCGAGGAACTCCACGTCCCGCACGCCCACCGCGGCCGCGGCGCGCACCTGCTCCCCGCTGCGCATCGCGGCGGTGGCCTGCGGGTCCATGGTGGCTATCCCGGCCCCCCCGCGGCTCACCAGGGTGTAGGCGACGAACTTGCCCTGCGCGGTCCACCGGGCGACCGCGCTCGCGGGCCCGTACTCCAGGTCGTCGGGGTGCGCGGCGACACACAGCGCGCGCTGCCAGTCCTCCGGCATCGGTTCGTACGGCTCGGTCATGTCGCCTCTTCGGGGTGGGCGTTCGGGTTCACGGACGGGTCTCCGCGGCGGACTGCAGGCACTCCTCGAAGAAGGCGAACGCGCTCAGGTGGTAGGAGCGCGCGGCCAGGCCGAGGCTGATGTTGTGGCCGGCGCGGGGCTGGTGCCCGATCCGGAGCACGGGCGCCTTGGACAGCCGGGAGGCCAGATGGTCGAGGTCCTGCTCCTCGTGCACCCACCAGCCCTCGTGCTCGGCGAAGGTCAGCCGCAGCGGGATGTCGACCCGGGGGGCCAGTTCCTCGAACATCTCGGGCCACAGGTCCACTTCGGAGGCCTCACGCTCGGGCATGGGGGCGACCAGGGCTTCTGCCGCGCGGAAGGTGCCCGCCGGGTACAGGCCGAGCGGGCCCCAGTTGCGCTCCCAGTCGAGGTTGCGGCGGAGCCGCCGGCCGGTGGGCGCGACGCTGAAACGGTGGCCGACGCCGGAGGCGTCGAGGGCGAGCAGGCCGGGGGTGTCCGCGACGGTCGTGAGGGCGAGCTTGCCGCCGTAGGAGTGGGCGAGCAGCAGAAAGCCCTGTCCGACGGCATGGTGTGCGGCGAAGGCGTCGAGCGCCGCGGAGATTACGGCGGACTGCTCGCCGAGGGTCATGCCGGCGGGGATCTGCTGCGCGGATCTTCCGTAGCCGGGCCGGTCGAGGGCGAGCACGGTGAAGCCGAGGCGGGCGCCGAGGGTGAGCAGGGACAGGTCGGGGTGGGCCTGTCCGTCGAAGTAGCCCGCGAGCATGCCGCCGCCGTGCACGGCGACGACGGTGGCCCGCGGCGGGCCGTCGGCCGGCTCGGCCAGCAGGCCGGACAGGGTGAGGCCCGCGGCCTCGAGGAGGATCGGGCGCACTCCGGCCGAGTGGGTCGGCAGCGGCTTCTTCTTCCGGTCTGTCCTGGACACGCTCATGGGTGGTCCTTGTCGGTCGGCGGTGGGGCGGGGCCCGGGCCTCCGGGGCGCCTGGGGGCGCCCCGGGTGCGCGAGGGTCAGGCGAGCTGCCGGGCGAAGGTGGCCATGTCGAAGTAGAGGGTTTCGTCGATGAGCACGTCGCCGTCGAAGTGGAAGAAGATCGCCACGGGTGCGTCCACGGTCTTGCCGTGGTTGGGGATGCCGCGCCAGTCCGCTTCCTGCTTGGCCCGGAACTGTGCCTCCACGATCACCGCGGTCGGCGTGTGGTGGACGTGGAACAGGCTGTGGTCGGCGACCGGGAACGCCTTCTGCAGCTCGGCGAAGTAGCCCTTCTTGATGGCCTCTTCACCGATCAGCGGGGACTCCTCGAACGGGATGACCCGGTACACGCCGCCGCGCGGGAACGTCGCTATCACTCCGTCGATGTCCCAGGCGCCCTCGGCGACGGTGTGCTCGATGACGACCGCCTCACGCCGCTTGCGCAGGTCCTCGTCGGGCTGCGGCAGGTCCGCGCCGGGCAGAGTGAACGCGTGCTCCTCGGTGGCCATGAAAACTCCTTCAGGCAGTGGCTGGTTCGGTTCGAAAACCGACGCTAAGCCGCCCCCCTCGCCTGTCCCTCGCGCTCCGCTGGAGCGCACACGCGGCGCGCGCACCGCCCGTGAACGGCGCAGGTCCGACGGGCCCGGACCGGCGGCCAAGCGGAACGGACCGCTCCGTCGGGGCAGAGCAGGAATCGAGGAGCACTGCACCGGCCGGCGTTAGTTTTTCGGCCACTGAAGGGACGGGTGGTCTTCGATGGAGCTCCGGATACTGGGATCGATAGAACTGTGGACGGGCAACGCCCTGGCCGACATCGGCCCCGCACGGCAACGCAGCGTCCTCGGCGCCCTGCTGGTCGATCCCGAGCGGCCGGTGCCGCTGGAGTCCCTCGTCGACCGCGTGTGGGGGGACCGGCCGCCCGCCGGGGTCCGCAACGTCGTCCACACCTACGTCACCCGGCTGCGCCGTGCGCTCGCCCTCGCCTCGGCGGAGCTGCCCGAGCCGATCGGCCTGGTCAGGTCGCCTGCCGGGTACCTGGTCTCGACGGATCCCGGCGCGGTGGACCTGGTGCGGTTCCGCCGCCTGCTCAAGGACGCCCAGCAGGAGACCCTCGGCGACCAGGAACGCAGCGTGCTGCTCCAGCGGGCCCTGACCCTGTGGCGGGGCGACGCGCTGGGCGGCATGCACAGCGACTGGGCGGCCCGGGCCCGGGAGACGCTGCGGCAGCTGCACCACGAGGCGCTCAGCCAGTGGGCGGACACCGAGATCCGGCTGGAGCGCCCCGCCGCCGTCCTCGCGGAGCTGCGCGCCGCGCTGCTCACCGACCCGCTCTCCGAGCAGCTCGGCGAACGCCTGATGCTCGCCCTGTATCTGGAGGGGCGCAGCGTCGACGCCCTCGAGCACTACCAGTCGATGCGCGAGCTGATCGCCAAGGAACTCGGCACCGACCCCTCGCGGCGGGTGCAGCAGCTCTACGAGACGATCCTGCGCGGCGAGACGGCCGCTCCCGCGCCGACGTTCGAGCGGAGCACGGAGCCGTACGGCGGCGGGACGCATTCCGTCCCCGTCCCGGCGGCCGCTCTCGTAAGGCCACCGTCCGCCGCACCGCACATGCTGCCGGTGGACCTGCCCGACTTCACCGGCCGCGAGCGCGAACTCGACCTGGTCCAGCGGACCCTGACGCACCCTTCGGCCACGAGTCCGCCCGCCGTGGTCGTCGTCGGCGGCGGCGGGGTCGGCAAGACCGCGCTGGCCGTGCGGCTGGGCCACCGGCTCCGGTCCGCCTTCCCGGAAGGGCAGTTGTACGCGGCGCTGCGCGGCAGCGGCGCACGTCCCGCGGATCCGCACGCGGTCCTGGGGCGGCTGCTGCGCGCGCTCGGGACGGACCCGGACGAGATCCCGGCCGATCCCGACGAGCGCGCCGAGGTCTACCGGCTCGCCCTCGCCGGGCGCCGGCTGCTGATCACGCTCGACGACGCCTTCGACGACGAGCAGGTGCAGCCGCTGCTGCCGGGCAGCGGGGACTCCGCGGTGCTGCTCACCAGCAGAGGGCGGCTGAGCACGCCGCTCGGCGCCCGCGTCGTGCACCTCGCCGATCTGCCGCACGGGCACAGCGTGCGGCTCCTGGCCCGGCTGCTGGGCAGCGAGCGGATCACCCAGGAGCCGGCCGCGGCCGCCGCGATCGCCCGGTACTGCGGCGGGCTGCCGCTCGCCCTGCGCGCCGCCGCCGTACGGCTCAACGCCCGGCCCCACTGGTCGCTGCGCCGCTACGCGGACCGGCTGAGCGACGAGGGGCGGCGGCTCGACGAGCTGGCCCACAGCTCGCTGAGCGTGCGTGCCAGCTTCACCGCGTCCTACAACGCGCTGCCCGAGGACGCCCGTGAAGTGCTGCGCTGCCTGGCCGACCTGACGGTGTCCGAGTTCGACGCCCATCTGGCGTGCCCGGTGATGGGCAAGGACTTCGCCACGGTCGAGGACGCCTGCGAGCAGCTGGTCGAGGCCCATTTCCTGACCGTGGCCGAGCCCGCCGTGGCCGATCTGCCCACCCGCTACCGGCTGGAGGGCTTGCAGCGCAGCTTCGCGCACGGGCTCAGGACGGGCCATGCCGAAGAGGCGGCCGAGGCGTCCAGCCCTCCGCCCAGGGCCCCGGTCCATCAGCGCTGACCTGGGATTACACCCCCGGTCAAGAGGCGCTCCAGTTTCGTCAAGAGGCGCTCAAGGTCCGCGCCCATCCCCGTGTTCGAGGGTTGCTGCGAAGGCCCCGAAGCGACAGGGCAGGACAGAGAGGGACCGCAATGGCTCTTCCGGACGCTCCCCAGGCCGTGCTGCCTGACCTCGACGAGACCGACCTCGACAGCACGCCGGCGGCACCCGCACGCACCGCGACGATGACGGATCTGACCGACGAGCTCACCGCCCGCCGGGCGGAGGCCCACTTCGGCCACGACCCGGAGGCCGACGCCCGTCATCTCTCCAAGGGCAAGCTGCTGGCCCGTCAGCGCATCGACACGCTGCTCGACCCGGGCACGTTCACCGAACTCGGCCTGTTCGCCGAGCACCGGGCGACGGGCTTCGGCATGGAGGACTCCCACCCCGAGGGCGACGGAGTGGTCACCGGCTGGGGCGAGGTCGACGGCCGTACGGTCTTCGTCTTCGCCCATGACGCCCGGGTCCGCGGCGGCGCGCTCGGCGCGACGTTCGCCGCGAAGATCCACCAGCTCCTCGACCTCGCCGACTCCGTGGGCGCCCCGGTCATCGGGCTCAACGACGGCGGCGGCGCCCGCATCCAGGAGGGCATCGACGCCCTGGCGGGCTTCGGCAAGCTCTTCGCCCGCAACGTCCGCGCATCGGGCGTGGTGCCGCAGATCAGCGTCGTGCTCGGGTCCTGCGCGGGTGGCGCGGTCTACTCCCCCGCGCTCACCGACTACACGTTCATGGTCGAGGGCATGGCCAACATGTTCATCACCGGGCCCGACGTGGTGCAGGCCGTGACCGGCGAGAAGATCACGCAGGAGGAGCTCGGCGGCGCCTACACCCACGGCACGCGAACCGGCGTGGCGAGCTTCGTCGCCCCGGACGAGGAGTCCTGCTTCGAGGGCGTCAGGGAGCTGCTCTCCTACCTGCCGTCGAACAACGCCGAGACGGCCCCGTACACCAGGCCCCTGGACGAACCGGACCGGCGCTGCGAGGAGCTGCTGCGCCTGGTGCCGGTCGACGACCGCACGCCGTACGACATCAGGACGGTCATCGGCCACATCGTCGACGACGGCGACTACCTGGAGGTCCAGGAGAGGTGGGCGCCGAACATCGTGTGCGCCCTGGCCCGTCTCGACGGCCACACGGTGGGCATCGTCGGCAACCAGCCCGCCGCCATGGCGGGGGTGCTCGACATCGACTCGTCGGAGAAGGCCGCACGGTTCGTGCGCACCTGCGACGCGTTCAACATCCCGCTCGTGACGTTGGTCGACGTGCCGGGGTTCATGCCCGGGACCGAACAGGAACACAACGCGATCATCCGACGCGGCGCGAAGCTGCTGTACGCGTACTGCGAGGCGACGGTGCCGCGCGTGCAGGTGATCCTGCGCAAGGCGTTCGGCGGCGCGTACATCGTCATGGACTCCAAGTCGATCGGCTCCGACCTGTCGTTCGCCTGGCCGTCCAACCAGACGGCCGTGATGGGCGCCGACGGCGCCGCCAACATCATCTTCCGCCGGCAGATCAACGCGGCGGCGGAACCGGACAGGGCGAAGGTGCGCCGCGAGCTGGTCGCCGAGTACACCGAGCAGCTGATGAATCCCTTCGTCGCCGCCCGGCGCGGTCACGTGGACGACGTCATCGACCCGGCGGACACCCGGCGGGTGCTGATCAAGTCCCTGGACATGCTGCGCACCAAGCGGGCCAGGCAGCCGCTGCGCAAGCACGGGAACGAGCCGCTGTGAGCACCCGACCGGGCCCCTCGCTGTCGGTGCTGCGGGGCAACCCGACGCCGGAGGAACTGGCCGCGCTGCTGGTCGCGCTCACCGCGATGCGCCGTGCCCCCGGCCCGCTGGAGATGCCGCAGGCCGCCGGCCTCGGCTGGGGCAGGCCGGCCGCCTGGAACCGGCCCGAGCCGGCCACCGCGCCCGACGCGGCCGGCTGGCAGCGCACCCCCGCATCCACCCATGGAAGGAGTACCTGATGACCGGTCGGACCGGCTTCGACGGCCACGGCACGCTGACCGGCTGCCTGGCCATGTTCCCCGGGCAGGGATCGCAACGGCCCGGCATGGCCGCGCACCTGCTCGACAGCTATCCCTCGGCCCGGCGGCTGTTCGCCCGTGCCGAGGAGATTCTGGACCTGCCGCTGGCGCAGATCTGCTCGACAGGAAGCGCCGCGGAACTCGCCCGCACCGAGATCACCCAGCCCGCGATCGCCACGACCAGCCTCGCCGTGTGGGAGCTGCTGCGGACGGCCGGCTACCGGCCAGAGGCGGCCGCGGGCCACAGCCTCGGCGAGTACCCGGCCCTGGTGGCCGCGGGCGTGCTGTCCCTCGAATCGGCCCTGGAACTGGTGCAGTTGCGCGGCCGGCTGATGGGCGAGGTGGCCGCCGAGGTGCCCGGCGCGATGGCGGCCGTCCTCGGCCTGCCCGCGGACAAGGTGCTGGCCGCCTGCGCCGACGCCGACGGCTTCGGCCTGGTCCAGGTCGCGAACTACAACGAGCCGCTGCAGACCGTCATCTCGGGGCACGCCCGCGCCGTCGAGGAGGCCGGCCGGGTCGCGCTGGACGTCGGCGCCGAGCGGGTCGTGCCGCTGAAGGTGAGCGCCCCCTTCCACTGCTCGCTGATGCAGGCGGTGGAGGAGGAGTTCACCGAGGCGCTCGCCGCCCGGCCGTTCGCCGATCCGGTCCTGCCGGTGATCAGCTCGGTCTCCGGCACCTACGTCCGCTCGGGCGAGGAGGCCAGGGAACTGCTGCGGCGCCAGCTCACCGGCCCGGTCCGCTGGGTCGAGGTGCTGCGCACGGCCGCCCGGCACCCGGTGAGCGCGTACACCGAGATCGGCCCCGGCCGGGTGCTCAGCGGGCTCGCCCGCCTGACGCTCGACGAGGTCGTCACCCGCTCCAGCGGGGACCCGCGCCGCCTGACGGCGCTCTACTCCTCGCTGGGCTCGCAGGCCTGGCAGGAGCAGGTGGCGTCCTGACACCTCGACAGCCGCCCGCCCTGCGCACCATCCCGGCCCGTCCATCAGCAACAACTGTTCACGAAGGGTAAGAACACATGTCGTACGCGGGGAAAGACTTCTCCACCATCGTCCAGGAAGCCGTCGCCGACGCGCTGGGCATCGACCTCGATGAGGTCGTGCCCGAGGCCACCCTGCTGGGTGACCTGGACGCCGAGTCCATCGACCTGCTCGACGTCCTGTTCCGCATCGAGCGGGCCGCGGACGTGAAGATCAAGGTCGCGGACATCGCCGAACTGCTCCAGGGCGGTATCCCCGACGAGGAGTTCGCCGACGAGGACGACATCATCAACGAGGTCGGCCTGGCGCAGCTCAAGAAGTCCCTGCCCCAGATCGACGTGCAGGAACTCGCCGGAAAGCTCACGGCGGACGAGGTACTGACCCTGTTCACCGTGCAGAACCTGACGGACCTGGTGGCCGAGCGTGCCTCACTCGCCGCAGCCGCTGCGTGAGCCGGGCGCGGGGCGGTCTCCCGGCCGCCCCGGCCCGCCACCCGTGCAGGTGCGCACCGGCATGGACCTGACCGAGGTGGCCCGGGTGGAGGACCTGATGGCCTCGCAACCCGGCCTGCGGGAGCAGGTGTTCACCCCGCGCGAGCTGGCCTACTGCGACCGCCGCAAACGGACCGGCGAGCACCTCGCGGGCCGCTGGGCCGTCAAGGAGGCCGTCATCAAGTGCCTCGGGACCGGGATGACCTCGCGCATGGAGTGGACGGACATCGAGGTCGTCAACGACCGCGCCGGGCGCCCCCGGGTACGGCTGCACGGCGAGGTGGAGTCCGTCGCCCAGGCCCTCGGCATGCACCAGATCGACATCTCCCTGAGCCACAGCGGAGGTCTCGCCGTGGCCCAGGCCGTCGTGGTGTGCCTGTGCCTCGGGGACCCGCCCGACACGGCCTCCGACTCCGCGCCGCCCACCCTCACGACGCCGGACACGGCACCCGCCACAGCACACACACTGCAGAAGGAGACGATCGGCATGAGGCTTGACGGCCGGACCCCGCAGCTCGGCCTGGGGCGGTCCACGACCGAGGGAGACCGATGATGCGGTCCCACCTGATCGACCGTGCCGGCAGCCGGCCGATGCCGGGGACGGAGGCGCTGCGATGAACCGCAGAGTGGTCGTCACCGGCATGGGCGCCGTCACGCCGCTCGGCAACGACGCCGAGAGCACCTGGCAGGGCCTGGCCGAAGGACGCAGCGGTGTAGGGCAGTTGACCTCGATCGACACCACCGGCCACGACGTGACCATCGCCGGTGAGGTCAAGGACTTCGACCTCGCCGACGCCGTGCCCGCCTCGGTCGGCCTGCGGCATCTGCTGCGGCCCGGCACCTTCGGCGTGGGCGCGGCCTGGGAGGCGCTGCGCGACGCGGGCGTCGACAAGGACACGTACGACGGCGCGGACATGGGCGTGGCCATGGGCGGCAGCTGTGACCGCCCGAACCTCCAGTGGCTGGTGGACGTCGGGGCGCTGCGCGAGGAGACCGGCCGCAGCGACGCGTTCTTCCCGTACGCGCCTTCGGACGCGCTGTCGTACAGCCAGAGCATCCCCACCGCCGCGATGGCCAGGATGCTGGACGCGACCGGCCCGATGCTGGGCGTGTCCACCGCCTGCTCGGGGTCCGCGCACGCCATCGGTGAGGCCTTCCGCACCCTTCAGGAGGGCGACGCGACCCTCATGCTCGCGGGCGGCTACGACTCGTTGACGTCCTGGCTCGACCTGGTGGGCTTCAGCCTGCTGGGGGCCCTGACCAAGGAGTACAACGACGACCCCACGCGGGCCAGCCGCCCCTTCGACGGGAAGCGGTCGGGGTTCGTCCTCGGCGAGGGCGGCGTCGCCTTCGTCCTGGAGGACCTGGAGTCGGCCCGCGCCCGCGGGGCGCACATCTTCGCCGAGATCCTGGGGTACGGCACCAGCCTCAACGCCTGGCGGGTCACCGACTCGCCGCCGGACGGCAGCGGGGCCATCGAGTCCATGCAGTCCGCGATCGCGGACGCCGGTCTCGAACCGGCCGACATCGACTACGTCGCGGCACACGGCACCAGCACCCACGGGAACGACCTGTCGGAGACCACGGCGATCAAGAAGGTGTTCGGCGACGACGCCCAGCGGCTGCTGGTCAGCTCGCCCAAGTCGATGGCCGGTCACCTCACCTCGGCGGGCGCCGCGTTGAGCGTGTTCGCCTCGATCGGGGCGATCAACCACGGTCTCGTGCCGCCGACCATCAACCAGGAGACCCCCGACCGCAAGCTCGGCCTCGACTACGTACCCAACACGGCGCGCAAGCAGGACGTGCGGCACGCCCTCATCAACGCCTTCGCGTTCGGCGGCACCAACGTCGGCCTGGTCGTGGGGCGTTACGAGGACGAGCGCGCCGAGAAGGCGGAGCGATGACCATCCCACGAGGAGACGGAGGAGCACCGATGAGCGGCACCGGACGCCAGGTCGTCGTCAGCGGCATCGGCCTGCTGACCGCCCTGGGGGAGGGCCCTGAGGCCAACTGGAAGGCGATGGTCGCGGGCGAGTCGGGGATCGGCCCGATCCGGGCCTACGACCCGTCGCCGCTGCAGACCCGGCTGGGCGGCGAGATACCCGACTTCGACGCCACCCGGTTCGCCAGCAAGCGCCAGCTGCGCACCATCAACCGCGGCGACCGCCTCGCGCTGGCCGCCGCCCGGCTCGCCCTCGACGACGCGGGCCTGCCGCACAACCAGGCCGGGGGCGATGAGCTCGGCCACCGGGCCGGCCTCTATCTCGGGGGCAACAAGTCGATCGGCCGCATGGACCAGCTGATCGAGGAGCTGAAGGTCATCCGCCGCCCGGACGGCCGGGCCGACCTGGCGCACCTCGGCCGGCACGCGGACGTCATCATGCCGCCGCTCTTCTTCGTCGAAGGACTGCAGCCCGGCGCGGTGTTCAACATCTCGCAGACGTACGGCATCCGCGGCGCCAGCGCGTTCTTCGCGGGTGGCGCCGACGCGGGGGCCACCGCGATCGGCCGGGGCATGCGCGCGGTGCGCCGCGGGGACGCGGACATGGTGATCGCGGGCGGCTACGAGGACGCCACCGACTGGTGGGCGATGACGCTGCTCGACCGGCTCGGCGTGCTGACCACGCGCAACGAACTCGGGCAGGCGGCGTACCGGCCCTTCGACCGCAAGCGCAGCGGAGCGGTCCCCGGCGAGGGAGCCGCACTGCTGGTACTGGAGGAGAAGCAGGCGGCGCTGCGCCGCGGCGCCCGTATCTACGCGGAGCTGACCGGCTTCGGCGCCGGCCACGACAGCGGTACGCCCCCGACGCCCGACCCCCAGGGCCGGGGCCTGTCCCGGGCGGTGCGGCACGCGCTGCGGGACGCCCGGCTCTCCGCGGACGACCTCGGTTACATCGCGGCCGACGGCTCGGGCACCCGGCTCGGTGACGCCTCGGAGAGCACGGGACTGCGCACCGCGCTCGGCGCGGCCGCCGCGTCCGTGCCGGTGAGCACCGTGAAACCGCAGACGGGTCACCTCGTCGGCGGCGCCGGTGCGCTGAACGCCGCCGTGTGCGCGCTGGCCCTGCACAACGGGGCGCTGCCCGCGACGCTCAACCTCGACAACCCCGACCTGGCGTGCGCTCTGGACCATGTCCGCGGCAGCGCCCGGGAGGTCAGGCCAGCCCACGCGATGGCGCTGGCCCGGGGCATCGAGGGCCAGGCCGTGGCCCTCAGCCTGTCCAGGCCCGCGTGAGCGGCCCAACAGGCCTATCCAGAAAGGGAAGCAGAGGCATGAGTGTCGTTCCTGACCAGGCCGTCCGCGTCGTGATCGCCGCCGTCGGCGCGATCACCTCGCAGGGCGGTTCTGCCGAGGCCCTGTGGGAGGGGGTGCGCGCGGGGCGGATCGCGATCTCGCCCGTGCGCGGCCTGCCCATGGACGGCTATCAGACCACCGTGGGCGGCGAGATCACCGAACGCCCCTCCCCCGCCTACGACTACGCCCCGGGCTCCGATGTCCGTGACTCCTCCGTGGACTTCGCGCTGACCGCCGCGGAGGAGGCCATGGCCGCCTCGGGCCTGACGGTCGGCGCGGACATCCCGGCCGAGCGCTGGGGCGTCTCGTACGGCACCTGCCACGGCGGCTGGCGCAGCGCCGAACTCGCCCTGCGCGCGGTCCAGGAGGGCCGCACTCCCGACTGGCGCCGGTACACGTTCGTACCGCCGCAGGCCGCCGCGGAGGCGCTGTCGGCCGCGTTCGGCCTCAAGGGTCCGGTGCTCAGCGCCAATACGGCCTGCGCGTCCAGCGCGCACGCGCTGGCCCACGCCCTGGACGTGATCAGGGCGGGCCGCGCGGACGCGATGCTCGTGGGCGGCAGCGACGCCTTCACCGAGTCGGCGTTCGCCGGGTTCAGCAGCCTGGAGTCGCTCTCCGTGCAGCCTGCCGCCCCTTACTCCAAGGGCCGGTCGGGCCTGTCGCTCGGCGAGGGCAGCGGCATGCTCGTGCTGCTGTCGCAGGAGGCGGCCGAGCGGACCGGCGCCCCGGTCGTCGCCGAGGTGCTGGGTTACGGCCTGTCCGCGGACGGCCACCACCCGACGGCGCCGCACCCCGAGGGGGAGGGCGCGGCGCGGGCGATCCGGGCGGCGCTCTCGTCCTCGGGCCTGACCCCCGACGACGTCCGGTACGTCAACGGGCACGGCACCGGCACGCAGAAGAACGATGCGGCGGAGAGCAACGCGGTGCGTGCCGCGTTCGGCGACGCCGCCGAGAAGACCTCGCTGTCCAGCACCAAGTCACTGATCGGCCATCTGCTCGGCGGTGCCGGTGCGGTGGAGGGCATCGTCACGGTCCTCGCGCTGCGCGACCAGGTGGCGCCGCCCACCGCCTCCTTCGCCGGGGAGGATCCGCAGTGCGGTCTCGACCCGGTGGCGGGGGCGGGCCGCCCGATGGTGTTGGACACCGCACTGTCCAACAACTTCGGGTTCGCCGGGGCCAACGCCACGGTCGCCTTCGCCCGCCCCGGCGGGCCCGCCGTGCCGGCTCCCGACTCCGGTCCCGACGACGTCGTGGTCACCGGCTTCGGTGTGATCACCTCGGCGGGCGAGGGCGCCGAGGCGCTCTGGGACGCGTACGCGGCCGGGCAACAGCAGGGTGTTCCCGAGGACGGACTGCGCCTGGCCCGGGTCGAGTTCGATCCGTCGGCCGCGGGCACCGCCCGGGAGCGCCGGCGCATGGACCGGGTCTCCCAGCTCGCCGTCGCCGCGTGCAGGGCCGCCCTGGAAAGCGCGGACGCGCACGGCGACGCGGCCGCCACGGCCGCCACCGGCGTGGTGGTCGGCACCGGGATCGGGCCGATGGAGAGCAGCGAGCGGTTCACCGCGCCGGTGCTGTCCGGGGGCGCGCAGGCCGCGAACCCGGCCGTGTTCCCGGCCACCGTGTACAACGGTGCGGCCGGTCAGGTCGCCATGGCCCTCGGAACCAAGGGGCCGACGTCGACGCTGACCTCGGGCCACGCGGCGGGCGCCGCCGCGCTGGGCGCCGCGTACGACATGCTGCGCACCGGTCGCGCGACGCGCATCCTCGTACCCGCGGTGGAGGCCTTCTCGCCGGGCACGCTGGACGCGTACCGCGGCATCCCGCTGTTCGGTACGGCGGCCGGGCGCCGGTACACGCTCGCCGAGGCCGGCATCACGCTGGTCCTGGAGCGCCGGGAGAGCGCCGAGCGGCGCGGTGCCCCGATCCATGCCGTGGTCCTGGGCCACGCGACCGTCTCGGACGCCTGCGGCGTCGGCCGCTGGGACCCGTCGGGCGAGGGTGTGGAGCGGGCGATGCGCGCGGCGCTCGACGGCGCCGGGCTGCGCCCCGACGACGTCGGGGCCGTCTGGGCGAACGCGGCGGGTCTCGCCGCCGCCGACCGTCCCGAACGGGCCGCCGTGGAGCGGGTGTTCGACCTGGACCGGGTACGCCTGGAGACCCCGAAGCGGGTGCTCGGCGAGCCGGCCGGCGCGGGCGCCCACCTGTCCGCGGTCCTCGCCGTCGGCGCCTGGCGCGACGGCCGCACCCACCGCCCCGTCGTGGTCAACAGCTCGTCCCTCGGCGGCACCCACACCTCGCTCGTCCTGTCCCCCGCCCCCCTGCACGCAACGGAGTCCGGCCGATGACCACCGCGTACGACGTGAAGATCCTCTCCACCGGCGGCTACGTGCCCGGTGAACCGCTGGACAACGCCGCGCTGGAGAAGTACGTCGGGCCGCTGCCCGACGACGTCCTCGAGGGAATCCAGGTCAAGACCCGGTACTGGATGATCGACCCGGCCACCGGCGAGCACGTCATCAACAACAGCCGGATGGCCGAGCGGGCCTCCCGCCAGGCCCTGGAACGGGCCGGTCTGGAGCCCGGCGACGTCGACCTGATCGTGGTGTGCACGGCGACGCCGGAGTACACGCTGCCCAATGTCGCCACCACCCTGCAGCACTATCTGGGTCTGGAGAGCGCCGCCGCGATCGAGATCCGCGGGGCCTGCGCGGGCTGGGTGCAGGCACTCGACCTGGCCAGGCGGCAGCTGTCCGACGGGACGGCGCGCACCGCCCTCGTGGTGGGCAGCGAGTCCGTCTCGCCGCTGATGGCGCCGCTCTTCCTGGGCAAGGACGCGGCACGCGTGCGGATGCGGGACCGGCTGACGCTGTACACGTTCGGCGACGGCGCGGGAGCCGTGGTGCTGCGGGCCGAGGCCACGGACGACTCCACCGGCGCACAAGCGGACCCGTCCACCTTCGTCAATGCCTGTGTGGGCGGCCTGCGCAAGCCGGGGATGGAGATCATCGGCGGCGGTACGGACGTGTCGCAGGCGGAGCAGCTGCGCCGCCGCCAGCTGATCCAGATGAAGATCGACGTGCCGGGCACCTCGTCGTTCGGGCCGCAGGTGTTCGTCCGCGCGATCCAGGAGCTGACGCGCAAGGAGGGCCGCCCGCTCGACGAGTTCGACGCGATCGTGCTGCCGGAGGGCAACGCCGACTACTTCGCCGGCGAGTACGAGAGCGCCGGTCTGACCGCCGAGGAGAACCAGGCGCTCACCGGGCGGATCGTCGAGAACCTGGCCGACGTGGGGGCCACCGGTTCCGCCGCGGTGCCGCTGTCCCTGGACGCGGGCTGGACCTCGGGGCGCATCCGCCCCGGCCACCGCGTCGTGCTGCTCGGCATCGAGGCCAGCCGGTACGTCTACACCGGCCTCTCGGTGACCTGGCAGGCACCGGCCCCGGCCTGAACGGTTCCCCAGCACGTCGCAGCCCATTCAGACGTAATGCTTGATTCCAAGGAGACACATCGCATGGCAATCGGATACCGCACGCTGGGAAAGCCCGGCCTCGACGTCTCCGCCCAGGGGCTCGGCTGCATGGGCATGACGATCGGCTACGGCGAAGCGGACACGACGGAAGCACTCGCCACCATCCACCGGGCGCTGGAGCTCGGCGTCACCCTGCTCGACACCGCCGACATGTACGGCCCGTTCGGCAACGAGGAGTTGATCGGCCGTGCCGTGGCCGGGCGCCGCGACGAGGTCGTGCTCTCCTCCAAGGTGGGCAGCGAGATCGACGAGAACGGCCAGCTGACGTGGCGGGCCAACGGGCGCCCCGACTACATCCGCCGGGCGATCGAGGGCACTCTGCGCCGCCTGGGCACCGACCACCTCGACCTCTACTACCTGCACCGGGTCGACCCCGAGGTCCCCGTCGAGGAGTCCTTCGGCGCGCTCGCCGAGCTCGTCGAGGCCGGACTCGTCCGCCACCTCGGGGTCTCCGAGGCGAGCCCCGAGAGCATCCGGCGGGCCCACGCGGTGCATCCGCTGACCGCCGTACAGACCGAGTACTCGCTGTTCACCCGCGACGTCGAGGAGAACGGCGTGCTGGAGACCACGCGCGAGCTGGGCATCGGCTTCGTGGCCTACAGCCCGCTCGGCCGCGGCTTCCTGACCGGCACCATCCGCGACACCACCGACATCCCCGACGGCGGCTTCGACTTCCGGCGCATCGCGCCCCGCTTCGAGGGCGAGAACATCCGCCGGAACCTGCCCGTGGTCGACCAGCTCAGCGATCTCGCCGCCGCGTCCGGCACCACCGTGACCCGCCTGGCGCTCGCCTGGGTGCTCTCCCGCGGCCAGGACGTGGTCGCCATCCCCGGCACCAAGCGCCGCACCTATCTGGAGGAGAACGTCTCCGCGAGCGACGTACGGCTCACCGACGACGTCCTGGCGGCGATCGACTCCATCGCCCCGTACGGCATCACGGCCGGCGAGCGCTACCCGGCCAAGGAGATGCCCACGCTGAACCGCTGACGCCCCGTCTCCACGCAAGCCATCCGCCCCCACTCCCGGGAGAAAGACATGTCCGCACAAGCACCCCGGCCCATCCGCCGGGTCCTGATCGCCGGCGGCGGGCTCGGCGGCATCGCCACCGCTCTGGCCCTCCAGCAACAGGGCATCGAGTCCGTCGTCTTCGAGCGCGCGCCCGAACTGCGCGACGGCGGCGCGGGACTGCACATCTTCACCAACGGCATGCTCGCCCTGGCCCACCTCGGACTCGCCGAGCAGGTCACCGCGATCGCCCCCGTCCAGTCCGTGTGCCGCTTCTCGACCTCGTCCGGCCGGGCCATCGGCACGTATCCGGTGGGCGAGTTCATCGAGCGCTACGGGCAGCCCACGGTCGCCATCGGCCGCTCCGACCTGCACGGCATCCTGCGCGACGCCGTGGACGCGCCCATCGTCACCGGCGCCGAGGTCACCGGGTACACCGAGCACGCCGACGGGGTGAGCCTGCACTTCGCCGACGGCACCTCCGAGGAAGGGGACCTGCTGATCGGCGCCGACGGCGTCCACTCCGCCGTACGCGCCGGCCTGCTCGGCTCCCAGCCGCCCGACTACACCGGCTACATCGCCTGGCGCGGTCACGCGAAGATGAGCCCCGAGGAGTTCGAACCCGGCAGCTTCCAGGCCCTGTTCGGCCCCGGCACCCGCTTCACGTACTACGACATCGCCCCCGGCGTCGTGCACTGGATGAGCGTCGCCAACGGCCCCGCGGGCGGACGCGACAAGGGCACCCCCGAGCAGACCCTGGACATGCTGCGTGCCCGGCACGCCGGCTGGGTCGACCCGGTGCGGCGGATCCTCGACGCCACCGTGCCGGAGAGCATCCTGCGCGGCGACGTGGTGGACCGCAAGCCCGACCCGGTCTGGGGACGGGGCCGGGTCACCCTGCTCGGCGACGCCGCGCACGCCGTCAGCTTCAACATCGGGCAGGGCGCCTGCTTGGCCGTCGAGGACGCCCTCGTGCTGGCCGAGCACCTCGCCGCGCCCGGGGCCACCGTCACCGAGGCGCTGCGCGGCTACGAGGCCGAGCGGCAGCAGCGCACCCGACCGATGCAGCTGCTCGCCCACCGCATCGGTGTGATGGGCGCGTTGCAGAACCCGGCCGCCATCTGGCTCCGCGACCGGGTGCTGAAACTCGGCTGGTCCCGCACCTTGCACACCACGGAGAACGAACACGTCGCCTATGCCACGCGGTGGGCCCCGAACGCCGCGCGCACCGCGGCGTGAGCGCGCTCCTAGACGCCCAGGACGATGAGAGGACTGCTGCTGTGACCACTGCGACCACCACGAACCCCGCGCTGCTGGCGTGGGAGAGCACCGAGGAACGCAACAAGGCGAGCATCCGGCGCGTCTTCGCCGAGTTCGTCAACCAGGGCGACTTCTCGGTCGTGGAAGAGCTCTACCGGCCGGACGTCGTCGACCACGAGGGCCTGCCCGGCGCGCCCCAGGGCGCCGAGGGGGTGAAGTACACCATCGGCGGACTGCGGGAAGCGTTCCCCGACTTCCACGTCACCATCGAGGACATCAGCGCGCACGGCGACATGGTCGTCATCCACAACACCTGGCGCGGCACCCACCTCGGCGACCTGCTGGGCGTCGCGCCCACCGGCCGCTCGTTCGTCTCCGTCGGCATCGTCCTCTGGCGGTTCGACGAGGAGGGCAAGATCGCCGAACGCTGGGCGCACGGAGTGTCGTCCAACCTGTTCTCCGCGCTCGGCCTGCGGATGCTGGCGCCCCGCAAGGGCGGCCGGCGCAGCGCTCAGGGCACCCGGTCCGTGGTGCGCACCGTGCCGCTGCGCAACGGCAAGCCCATGGCCTGGCACCGGCTCACCCAGGAGCTGCAGGGGCCGCGGCTGCGCGAGTACGAGGCCTCCCGGCGGCGGCTCGGCATCACCCACGAGGCGCTGCGCATCGACCCGCGGCCCCACCGGGACTACGTGATCGTGGAGTTCGAGACCGCGGACCCGGAGCGGACCAGGAAGCGCTGGGCGGAGTCGAAGGACCCCTTCGACCTGTGGCTGCGCGAGCAGATCCTCGACATCCACGGCGAGGACCCCTGGGCCGGGCCTTCCACTCCCTGCGAGTCGATCGGCCTCACCTGGACGGCGCCGCAGCGTCTTGTCCCGGAGCGCCCCGACGGGCCCCGCTGAGCGGGGCCCGGTCCGCCGACCGGCGTTCGAGCCGTTTTCCAGAGCCGACCGGCAGACTGGGGTCCTTCCCCGGCCGCCCGGACAGAGGTCTCCTGCCCACCGCGCCGGCGACGGTCGCAGGCCAGGGAGGCCCGCCCGCAGCAGGGCATCCGGACCGACGGGTCCGCGCCGCACATCCCCCGACGGCGCGGGCCCGTCGCACTGTTTTCCCCACAAAAAAAGCGATGGTGCTCCCGGTCGAGGAGAAGCCCCGATGACAGGCGTGAACGTCCCGCCCGGTCACCGTGGTCGCCCGACGGCGCCAGCCCCGTCCCGCCCCGCAGGACAGACCACCGCAGGACCTCACCCGAGAACGGAAGTCCCATGGCCGTTGACCACGTACTGACCGGCTCCGCGCCCGCCGGAGAACGCAGCCCGGGTCCCCGGGCCGCCGAAGCCGCCGAGCCGAAGCGTGCCCAGATCTCCCGGCTGCCGTCCCTGACCGGCCTGCGCTTCCTCGCCGCGCTGGCCGTGTTCGCCGCACACGCCTTCATACCGATTCCGTCGTTGCGGCTGCTGGCCGACGACCGTACCGAGTTCCGGCTGTTCCACTGGTTCGACCAGGCCGGCGGACCCGCCGTGTCGTTCTTCTTCGTGCTCAGCGGATTCGTACTGACCTGGTCCGCGCGGGACAAGGACACCACGACGGGGTTCTGGCGGCGGAGATTCGTCAAGATCTACCCGACCTACGTGGTCGCCTGGGTGCTCGCGATGATGCTCTTCGCCGGTGACTCCACTTCCACCGGGAACGCCGTCGCCAACTTCTTCATGGTCCAGGTGTGGGTGCCCGAGTACTACACCAACTTCAGTGTGGACCCGCCGAGTTGGTCGCTGGGCGTGGAGGCGGTCTTCTACCTGAGCTTCCCGCTGCTGCTGGCCGCGTTCCGGCGCGTCCCGCCCCGTCACCTGAAGTACTGGATCACCGGAGCGATCGCTGTGGTGTGGGCCACCCCGGTGGTGGCGTACACGGCGTTCCCGAAGGCCCCGCTGGTGCCCAGTGGCCAGGACCTCGCCGCCACCGCGTACTGGTTCAACTATGTGCTGCCCCCGGTCCGCGTGGTCGACTTCGCCCTCGGCATCCTGGTCGCGCTCGCGGTCAAGCACGGGCGCTGGCGCAACATCGGCATGATCCCGTCGTTCGTGCTGCTGGCCGGCGGGTACTGGCTCACGTTCCACCTGCCCGCCTTCTACGGGCAGCGCGCCACCATGATCATCCCGATCGTGCTGCTGATCGCGGCCGCGGCGACCGCGGACATCGAGGGCCGCTTCACCCTGTTCCGCAACCGCACGATGGTCTGGCTGGGCGAGGTCTCCTTCGCCTTCTACCTGCTGCACTACATCGTGCTGGCCCGGCTCCGCAAGGAGCTCGGCACGGAGTTGTACTCCACCACGGAGGGCTTCGCCCTGCTGGCCGGCGCGGCCGTCGGCGCGGTGCTGCTGTCCTGGCTGCTCCACCGGCTGGTCGAGACTCCGCTCGTGCGCCGGTTCGGCAGCTCGCGGCGCGGAGCGCGGGCGAAGGCGGCCGCCTGACCCCGCGTCAGCCACCGCGGCCGCACGGCGGCGGCGTGCCACTCCCACGGAGTGCCGCGCCGCCGCCGTCCGCCGTTCCGCGAGCCCTGCGTGTCAGCGCATCAGCGCCTCGATGTCCGGGACGAGGTCCTCGGGCCGCGGCATGCGGGCGACGGACAGGCCGAGACGGGCCGCCTCGGGCAGCACCCGGCCGCCGTTGACCAGCTCGGCGAGGTGGAAGCGCAGCCGCAGCATGCTGGGGTCGCCCGCCAGCTCGTCGGCGGAGAGACAGCGGCCGATGCCGGCCTCCTCCAGGCGCGCTCCGGCCCGCCGCTCGTTCTCCCCCGCGGGCAGCACCAGTTGGGAGATGCCGAACCGGGCCGCCGCGTACACGACCCCCTCGTCGCCGCCGTGCACGACCGCGACGCAGCCGGGCAGCAGCAGGCTCCAGGGATGGTCGTCGCCGGTCAGTTCGAGGAGTTGCAGGCCGAGGCTCTCGACGCCCTCGGCGACCCGCCGGAAGAGCCGCGCCCGGCGCCGGTCCTCCGGCCGGGACCCGACCGGCACCCCGGTGATGCAGACGCGCGGTATCAGCGCAGAGCCCGTGAGCCGGTGCGCCGGCCTGCGCGGCAGCTCGTAGGCGTCGCAGCGCACCGGCCAGGCGCCGGGCTGCGGCCGCTCCCGCAGCGGCGGCGGGCAGGGGTCGATCCAGACGGTCGGCCGCGGCGCCAACGGCGGGTGGGCGTACGGAAGGTAGCCGATCGTGGGCACCCCGGACAGGGCCGCCATGGCGGTCGACTCGGGGCACAGCGGATCGTGCACCACCAGGTCGGGCCGCCAGGCCCGGCGGAACTGCTGCGGGGTGGCCAGGACCGGTACGAGTCCGGCCCGGGCCACACGGTGGCGGGCCCGGGCCGGACAACAGAAGCGGACCTCGTGGCCGGCCGCCTGGACCGCCCTGGCGAGCAGGACGAGTCGCAGTACGGCCGGCATGCCGAGGCCTCCTGAGAACAGCACGCGCACGGTTCCTCCTTGCGGAGTCACCCGGTGAAGGTGTCGAGCACCCGCCCGGTACCGGGGTCGATGTCCAGCGCCGGATCGCCGCCGAGCACGGCCCGTTGCAGACGCTGCAGACGCTGTGAGGGTTCGATGCCCAGCTCCTCCACCAGGTGGCCGCGCAGGTTCTGGAAGACCTCCAGGGCGGCGGAGGCCCGCCCCGCCCGGTAGAAGGCCACCATGGACTGGGCGTGCAGACCCTCGTGGAAGGGATGCCGGGCGGTCAGCGCGGTGAGTTCGGTGAGCAGTTCGGCGTGGCGGCCGAGCCGCAGCTCGACGTCGTTGCGCCGCTCCAGCACCCCGAGGCGGCTCTCCTCCAGCCGCATCGCCTCGATCTCGAGCAGCGGCCCGGTCCGCACGTCGACCAGAGCGGGACCCCGCCAGAGGCCGAGGGCCTCCCGGAAGAGCTCCGCGGCCTTCTGGTTGTCGTCGCGGTCGTAGGCGCGCTGGCCGAGGGAGGACAGCCGGTCGTACTCGTGGACGTCGATGCTGCCGGGCTCCGCGTGCAGGAGGTAGCCCCCCTGCCGGGTGAGCAGCACTTCCTTGGAGCCGCCGGGTTCGCCCTGCAGCGCGTTCTCCATGCAGCGGCGGAGCTGGAGGATGTACGTCTGCAGCGTGGTGAGCGCGCTGCGCGGCGGGGCGTCCCCCCAGATCTCCTCCATCAGTGCGGAGACCGGCAGGACCTGATTGGCGTAGATGGCGAGCAGTGTCAGGATCTGCCGCGGCTTCGCCGCCGTGGGCAGGATCGGAACGCCCCTGAGCTCGGCGTCCAAAGACCCCAGAACGGAGATTCGCATGCGGCCCCCTTGTCTCTGTCGTAGGACCTCGAACTTCCCATGTGGCCCATTCGACGGACAGTGCGTCACTCCTCCTCTTCCGGGTGTCTTCGTCCCGCACTCGGTATGAACGATTCACACGCCGTCAGGAGGAGGTGGCGAGCGGGGGGCGGCCGTACAGCGCGAGGCAGTCCTCGTAGGCCGGCAACAGCCCCTTGGCCAGCGCTTCCTGGACGGTGGGCGCGGCCAGGTCGGCGTCGGTCATGACGGGCGCCTCGGTGAGCCCCCAGGGCAGGGCGAGTTCCGGGTCGAGCGCGCTGACGGTGTAGGCGGAGGCCGCCGCGTACGGCCGGGAGCTGTGACAGGCGAGGACCGTGTCGTCCTGGAGGGCGAGCCAGGCATGGCCGAAGCCCTCGGGGACGAACACCCCGGCCACGTTGTGGTGGTCGAGCCAGACCGTGTCGTGCCGGCCGAAGTCCGGGGAGCCGACCCGCAGGTCCACCACGGCGTGCACGGCGGCGCCCCGCACGCAGCCGAACAGCCTGGCGCAGCTGTCCGGGCCCGCGCTTCCGTGGACGCCGCGCAGCACCCGGCGCCGGGCGACCGACAGTTCGCTGTAGTGGATCGCGAAGGGCCGTCCGACCGCCTCCTCGACCTGGTCCTGGCGGAACGCCTCGTAGCGCACGCCGGCCTCGTCCTCGACGGCCAGGGCCGAGATCAGGAACACGTCCGGGAGGGCGAGTTCGCTGATTTCCGGGCCGCTGAGATCCATGGCGACAACGGTAGAACGTGCTGCTCAAGACCGGGTGGAGCGGGTGCGGGCACGCTTTATCGGCCTGCCTCGGGGGCCTCTCCCGTCGCAGGCCGCCCCAGGGCGGCCGGGCGGCCGGTCGCCGTCCGGTCCGCAGCGGTGGGAGCGGTGGAGTCCGGTTCCTTCGCAGGCGCAACCGGAACACCGCGAAGTACCCGCGGATTTCGGCCAGGTGATGGCCCTGCGACGCCGTTCAGCAGGCCCGTCACCGGCCGCTCAAGCAGAATTCGAGTGGCAACGGGTCAAGCTGGAGATGATCCGACTCCCGAGTCCGGTGACCCCCACGAGAGGAACACGCTCATGACCTCGTCCACGCACGGCCCGTCCCCGGCTCCCGGGAGCGACTCCGGGTACGGCGGATTCAACGCCCAGGAGATGGCGATCGTCCACCGTGCCTTCCGGCGGGAACTCAGGCTGCTCGGCGAGATGATCGCCGTGGTTCCCCCGGGGGACGTCAAGCGTGCCGAGGTCCTCGCCGAGCACTTCGCGGACCTGCGCATCGGGCTGACCAACCACCACCAGGGCGAGGACGAGTTGCTGTGGCCGCTGATGCTCGACCGGGTCGGGCCGGCCGAACGCGAGGTCATCCTGCGCATGGAGGACGAGCACGGGCAGATCGTCGAGACCCTCGACGAGGTCGCCGAGCTGGTCGCCAAGTGGACGCCCACCGCGGACGCGCAGATCCGCGACCGTCTCGTGGCCGCGGTCGAGAAGCACCGCACGGTACTGGTCGAGCACCTCGACGACGAGGAGGCACACCTGCTGCCCCTCGCCGAACGGTTCATGACCGCCAAGGAGTTCGACGCGCTGGGCGACCACTTCGCGCAGCACACCCCCAAGACCAAGCTGTTCAAGTTCTTCGGGATGGTCATGGAGGACGCCGACGAGCGCGAACGCGCGGTCATGCTCGGCAGTGTGCCCGGACCCGTCGGCCTGCTGTGGCGCCTGCTGGGCCCGCCGCTGTACGCCCGCACCCTGCGCCGCGTCCGCGGCACCGCCGCCTGAGAGCCTGTCTTTGCTGCCCCGCCGCGCATCGGCTCGGCGGGGCAGCGGCGACAGGTTCAGGGCTCAGCTCAACCAGCAGTCGGGGGCGGGACCGCCCTGGCCGAGGGGCGGGAAGAGTACGTCGAGCTCGGCCAGCACGGACTCCGGCAGCTCACACTCCAGGGCTTCGAGCGCACCCTCGACGTGCTGCTCCGTCCTCGGCCCGATCACCACGGACGTCACACCGGGGCGGGACAGCGTCCAGGCCATACCGACCACCGCCGGGTCCAGGCCGCAGTCGGCGCAGAGCTTCTCGTAGGCCGCGATGGTGTCGTGCTGCGCGTCCAGGGCTTCCGCCGCGCGGCCCTGCGCGGACTTGACCGCGGAGTTCGTGCGCATCTTGCGGAGCACGCCGCCGAGCAGGCCGCCGTGCAGCGGTGACCAGACCAGCAGGCCGAGTCCGTGTGCCTGGGCCGCGGGCATGACCTCGAGCTCCGTGTACCGCGTGACCAGGTTGTAGACGCACTGCTCCGAGACCAGGCCGAGGGAGTTCCTGCGCTCCGCGACCGCCTGCGCGGACGCGATGTCCCAGCCGGCGAAGTTGGACGAGCCGACGTAGCGCACCTTGCCCTGGGAGACCAGGAGGTCCATGGCCTGCCAGACCTCTTCCCAGCCGACGGACCGGTCGAGGTGGTGCATCTGGTAGAGGTCGATCCAGTCCGTGCCCAGCCGCTTGAGCGATGCCTCGCAGGCCGCGACGATGTTGCGGGCCGACAGGCCGTGATCGTTCAGGCCCTCGCTCATCGGGTCGCCCACCTTGGTGGCCAGGACGACCTGGTCGCGGCGGGCGGAGCTCTTGCCGAGCCACCGGCCGATGACCTCCTCGGTGTGGCCCTTGTGGACGCGCCAGCCGTAGGTGTTGGCGGTGTCGACCAGATTGATGCCCCGCTCCAGGGAGTGATCCATGAGGCGGTGCGCCTCCGGCTCCTCCACCCGGCCACCGAAGTTGACGGTGCCCAGAGCCAGCCTGCTGACCCGCAGACCGGTACGGCCCAGCTGTGTGTAGATCACGCGACCTTCTCCTCCTTCAGGGTCTTTCAGGGATGCATGCTTACGCGGCAACAGGCTCAGGACAGTTCCGCGTCACGGCCGCTGGAGCAGAACTCTGTCGTCAGGCGCAGGCCCTCCTCGAGGGACACCTGCGGTGTCCAGGCGGTGGCGGCCCGGAACGCGGAGGAGTCGACGGTCACACTCCGGAAGTCGCTGACCTCGGCGTACTCCGGCGGCTCCACGGAGACCACCGGCACCGGATCCTTGCCCGTCTGTTCGGCGACCAGCGCGGAGACCGTGGCGAACACCTCCCCGAGCGGGGCCCCTTGGCCGGTGCCGAGCAGCCAGCGCTTTCCCGCGAGGACGTCCATGCGGGGGATGGCGGCCCAGAAGGCGCGGGCGGCGTCGTCGACGTGGAGCAGGTCCCGGCGGACCGTTCCGTCGTGCCACATGGTCAGGGGCTCGTCGGCCACCGCGCGGCGCGTCATCGTGGTGACGATGCCCTTGTCCCGGGCGGTGGACCCGGCGCTGTAGCCGTACAGCGTGGTGAGGCGCAGGCAGGCGCCGCGCACCGTGCCCGCCGCGTCGGCCGCCAGCAGCAGTCGCTCCGCCTCGAGTTTCAGCCGTTCGTAATAGCCCTTGGGCCGGTCGGGTTCGGTGCCGTCCAGGACTTCCTTGTCCGTGGAGCCGGCCGCCGTGACCGATCCCGTGAACAGGACGATCGGGGGCGCCTGGGAATCGGGTCGGTCGGCGAGGGCGCGCAGCAGGTCCTGCATCAGGCCGACATGAACGCGTTCGGCGCCCGCGTCGCCGTCGGCGATGCGCCAGGTGGACGCCCCCGCGATGTACGCCAGTGAGTGGATGACGACATCGGCGCCGGCGACGGCCGCGGCCAGCTGTCCGGGCTCGGTCAGATCCGCGGAGACCACCTCGATCTCGGCGCGGGCGTCCTCGGGGACCGGGCACTTCCTGCGGGAGACGGCCCGGACACGGACCGGGTGCTGTGCCAGCTCGCGGAACACGGCGGATCCGACGAAGCCTGCGGCGCCCAGCACCACGATGAGCGGGGGGTCCACGGTCACAGCGCTGCCTCCAGCATCCGGGCGGGGTTCGGTTCCGGCGGGTCGGTCGGGGTGGCCGCCGGTGGTCAGAGAAGACATGCGGCCAGACTCCGGGCCTCGACGTTGACGTGGTATCCGAAATGAGTCAGGCGGTTGAGTTGCGCGAGCGTCATCCACCGGTAGTTGTCCGGCGCCTCGATCTCGTGGTCCTCGGGGAGCTGGACGACCTGGTGGAGCGTGTCCGCCGCGGAGAAGCGGCCGCCGTCCTCCGACTGGACGGCCTTCAGCCGGATCCAGGACTCGGGTGCGTCGAGGTACTGCGTCAGCGGCGGGAAGTCCTGGGGGCCGCGGTGGTAGCCCGGGGAGAACTGCACGGTGGGCGCGAGTTCGAGACGGTCCGTCAGGCCGGGCTGGACCATGGCCTGGACGAGGAACTGCAGGACGCCGGCCCGTCGTTGGCAGATCAGGGCCACGATGTTTCCGGCGCGGGGCTCGAGCATGGGCTGGTACCAGGTGCCGACCTCCCGGCTCGTCGCCCGGACCGACATGCCGATGATGTCGAAGATGCGGCCGTCGCGGTGGCGGATGCTGTCGTCGTCGCAGATCCAGTCGTCCATGTCCCGCAGGCTGATCCGCCTGACGTCCAGACTGAACTTCGCCTTCTGGTCGAAGAGCCAGGTCAGCGCGGAGGAGAGGTCGGCGGCCGAGGTAGGCGTCCGGTGCGACTCCATGAGCTCGCCGTGGAATCCGTCGGGCTCCTCGGCGAGCAGCGGGCTGTCGCTGCCGGCAGTGCCGTAGGCGATTCCGGAGAGCACGGTACGGGCGTTCATGTTGACGCCGTTGCCCTGGACGAGCTGCTGGCGTATCTGGCCCAGGGTGAGCCAGGTGAAGTCGTCCTCGACGGGTACGTCCTCGTCCTCGGGCACCTCGACGATCATGTTGCGGTTCCGCTTGTACAGGTACCAGAAGCCGTGCTCGGAGAGGAGTTGGTCGAACAGGACACGTCGCCGCGTGCCCTCCAGGAAGTAGTCGAGATACGGGGTGGCCCTGCCGCCGTGGACGCGCTTGTAGTTGCTCTGGGTCGCCTGGACGGTCGCCGCGTACTGGACGAAGGTGGTGTTCCCCGGCTCCATCTTCGCCTGCATGAGGAAGTGGAGCACGCCGTCGAACCGCTTGGCGAGGATCCCCAGGATGCCGATCTCCGACTGGACGATGATCGGCTGGGTCCACTGCGGCACGGGCCCGAAATCCGTCCGTACGGAGAGCCCTTCCACGGTGAAGAACTTGCCGTCCTCGCGACTGAGCCGGTCACCGAGGTGCCAGTTCGGGAGCGTGGCAAGCGGCACCCGTTCGACCTCGTACGAGGCGGACTTCTCCCGTTCCCTGAGGAAGGCGTCCGCGTCGGGGGTCAGCGGGGTCTTCGCCACCATCGCCGACGCCAGGAAGTCCTCGGTACCGTTCACCTCGGGCTGCATCCTGCTCATTCCTTTCAACGTTGCGTGCCATGACGGGCGAGCCGGCTTCGAGGGTCAGGCGAGCTGCCGGGCGAAGGTGGCCATGTCGAAGTAGAGGGTTTCGTCGATGAGGACGTCGCCGTCGAAGTGGAAGAAGATCGCCACGGGTGCGTCCACGGTCTTGCCGTGGTTGGGGATGCCGCGCCAGTCCGCTTCCTGCTTGGCCCGGAACTGCGCCTCCACGATCACCGCGGTCGGCGTGTGGTGGACATGGAACAGGCTGTGGTCGGCGACCGGGAACGCCTTCTGCAGCTCGGCGAAGTAGCCCTTCTTGATGGCCTCTTCACCGATCAGCGGGGACTCCTCGAACGGGATGACCCGGTACACGCCGCCGCGCGGGAACGTCGCTATCACTCCGTCGATGTCCCAGGCGCCCTCGGCGACGGTGTGCTCGATGACGACCGCCTCACGCCGCTTGCGCAGGTCCTCGTCGGGCTGCGGCAGGTCCGCGCCGGGCAGAGTGAACGCGTGCTCCTCGGTGGCCATGAAAACTCCTTCAGGCAGTGGCTGGTTCGGTTCGAAAACCGACGCTAAGCCGCCCCCCTCGCCTGTCCCTCGCGCTCCGCTGGAGCGCACACGCGGCGCGCGCACCGCCCGTGAACGGGCGCCTGCTCCAGGGGGATTCGACCGCGCGTGGGGATGCTTCGGCTTCACCGTTCTTCTCCCACCCCGCCTAGAGAGGCCGGCATGTCGAGGAATCACCACGCTCTCATCCAGAGCTTCGTGGACATGATCAACAGCCATGACATCAGCACCATGCCGGAGCACACCGCGTCCGGACACATCGACCACAACCCCGTGGTGGCCGACGGCATCGAGGCCAACCAGGCTTTCTGGGTCCAGGTGTTCACCGCCTTCCCGGATCTGAAGGGCGTGCTGCACGACGTCATCGTGGAAGGGGACCGGGTGGCCGCGCGCCTGGAGTACACCGCGACCCACCAGGGCACGTTCCTCGGCATACCGGCGACCGGACGCTCGGTGAACTTCCAGTCCATCGACATCTGGAGGGTGGAGGACGGGCTGCTCGCCGAGCACTGGGACCAGCTGAACATGGACGACATCTTCCGGCAGCTGGGTGTCGACCCGGCGGCGCTCGGGCAGTCCTGAACGAGCCGCGAGCCCCGCTACGCACTGTGCCCCACGCTCGGCATGAGCGTGGGGCACAGTGCGTAGCGGGGCCGTTCAGCCGACGAACTCGGAGAACCTCGCGACCGTGTCGGCCTGCCCGGGCAGGGCCGCGATCCCGTCGGCCACCCGGCGCGCCGCCTCCCGGTGCGCTCCGTCGGTCAGCAGGGCGCGCACCTCGGCCTCCACCGCCTCGGCGGACACGTCCTCGGCGAGCAGCAGGCGGCCCGCTCCGGTCGCGCGCACCGCGGGCGCGTTGCCGAGGCCGTCGCTCTCCCGCGGCAGGATCAGCTGGGGCAGCCCCGCGGCCAGCGAGGCCAGCGTGGTGCCGTGGCCGCCGTGGTGGATGACGACGGTGGCGTGCCGCAGCGCCTCGGCCTGCGGCACCCAGGGAAGCGCGACGACCCGGTCCGGCAGCTCGCCCAGTTCGGCCGGGTCCACCAGGGCGCTCGTCGCGACGAGGACCCGTACGTTCAACGGCAGCAGGCCGTCGATCGCGGTGCGCAGCAGCTCCGCGGAGCCGACCACGGTGCCGAAGCTCAGGTAGACCAGCGGGCCCTCCCCCTGGGTGACGCTCGCGGGCAGTTCGCCCGGCTCGCTGAAGGAGACGGGCCGCTGCGGGATCACCTGGACGCCCGAGGCCAGGAACTCCTGGTTCTGCACGACAGAAGGGCAGATGTCGATGTACGGGTTGCCCAGGGTCGGGTCCGGGGCGATTCTGTCGGCCACCCCCAGGTCGCTCGCCGTGGCGAACAGCTCCTGCGGGATCAGCGGGTCGGACGAGATCCGGCCGATGCTCTGGGACACGGCGGGCACGCCCGCCGCCGCGGCCGCGAAGGCGGCGCCGGGGTTGAGGCTCTCGTAGACGACCAGGTCCGGCCGGACGGAGTCGATGACCGGGGTGAGGTCCGCGAACACACTGCGCGGCAGCACCGAGCCGAACGCCTTCACCGCCAGGACCGCCAGCACCTCGGGCGGCACGTCACTGGCCTGTACGTCACCGCCGTTGGCCTCCAGGAAGGCCTGGCCGCCGGCTGCCTCTATGAACGCCTCGGGGACGGTGAGCCCGCTGGCGACCGGTCGCAGCCCCGCCTTCTCGACGATCGGGTGGAACTGCTCGTGGGTGGCGAACCAGACGTCGTGCCCGGCCTCGTGCGCCGCCTGGGCGAGCGGGACCAGGGGGAACACGTGTCCGTAGTTTCCGAGGCTTGCGAAGAGAACCTTCATGTCTCGCACGGCCTTTCTGCCGGTGGCGTAGGGGAGTTGACGTGCTGCCGACCCGCGGCCCGGCACGATGTCGTCGTGCCGGGCCGCGGGTCGGCGTACGCAATATCAGCGGGTGCCCGAGGTGGCCGGTGCGACCGCGTCCAGGACCGGTTCGACACTGAGCTGCTGCTCCTGCGCACCGGCGGGCCGGGTGGAGAAGAGCATCACGACCGCGGCGACCGCCATGGCCGCCGCGCCGACCCACAGTGCGGGTACGAAGCCGTCGACGAAGTTCTGGCCCGACGCGTAGCCGCCGTTGTGGGTGAAGACGGTGGTGAGGACGGTCACGCCGAGCGGTGCGCCCAGCTCACGGGCGGCCGAGTTCGCGCCGGACGCGATGCCCTGCTCCGAGACGTCGACGGAGCCCATCGTCAGGGTGAACAGCGGGGCGAAGAAGCAGGCGACGCCCACGCCGCCCAGGAGGAAGCCGGGCAGCTGCTCGACGTAGGACGAGTCCGGGCCCAGCACCAGTGCCCAGTAGGCGAATCCGGCGGCGAGCATCGCGAGTCCGAAGACCGCCACAGGACGGCCGCCGATCTTGTCCGACATCATGCCCGCGACGGGCGCCACCACGATCGGCATCGCCGTCCACGCCAGCATCCGCACGCCCGCCTCCGTCGGCGTCATGTGCTGGATGTTCTGCATGTACTGCGTGATGAGGAAGACCACTCCGTACATGCCGAAGGCCATCAGCAGGGCGCCGCCGTTGACGGCACTGAAGGCCCGGTTGCGGAACATGCGCATGGGCAGCATCGGCGCCTTGCTGCGCAGCTCCCACTGGACGAACGCGATGACCAGCACGGCGCCGGCCACCAGCGGGCCGAGGACCTCCGGGGAGCCCCAGCCGTCGTCGCCCGCCCGGATCAGGCCGTAGACGAGACCGAGGATGCCGAGGCTGATCAAGGCCGTGCCCGGCAGGTCGAGGCGGTTGTTCGGGCCGCGGCTCTCCTCCAGCCCGCGCCAGGCGAGCGGGGCGAGCAGCAGGCCCACCGGCACATTGATCCAGAAGATCCAGTGCCAGGAGATGTGCTGGGTGACGATTCCGCCCACCAGCGGGCCGCCGGCGATGGACAGGCCGCTGACCGCGCTGTAGATGCCGAGGGCCGCGCCCCGCTTCGCCGCGGGAACGGCATGGGTGAGCAGGGTGAGGGAGAGCGGCATGATGATGGCGGCGCCGACACCCTGGACCACGCGGGCGGCGATCAGTTCGCCGATGCCCGGTGCCAGAGCGGCCGCGGCCGACGCGGCGGTGAACAGCAGCAGACCGGTGATGAACATCCGGCGGCGCCCGAACCTGTCACCCAGGGCCGCACCGAACATCATCAGCACGGCGAACGACAGCGTGTAGGCGTTCACCGTCCATTCCAGGTCCTTCAGGCTGCCGCCGAGCTCGTCCCTGATGGTGGGCAGAGCGATGAGGACCACCAGATTGTCGAGCCCCGCCATGAAGGCGGTCAGACCCGTGATCAATGTGGCCATGCCCGGGGATTTCCCGGCCCCAGCCGTATTGCCGCCGGCGGCGACCTTGTCAGTACTCATTCAGGGATTTCCTTCCGACTTCACCCATGGGGGACAACGGTTTCGTCGCGGGGTCGGTGACAGAGCGCCGGCTCGATACGGGCGGCGCAGAACATCGCACCCGAGGCTAGGGAGCCCGACTCAAGTGCTGGTGGAGTCGCGGCCCGCGGCCGCACGGGCCCCCGCCGCGGTCGTCGCCGCCTCAAGCGCTTCTCCGCCCGCGCCCGATCGGACGGCAGCAGCATCGGGCCAGCGGGATCCGCACCGGCCGGGAAGGCCGCGGAACAGGGCCCGCTGCCGCGGTACGAGGAGAGCACCCGGCTCGAACAACAGTGAAAGGTGATCTGAGATGAAGGGCATCATCCTCGCCGGCGGCAGCGGCACACGCCTGCGTCCGCTCACCGGAGCCTTGTCCAAGCAGATCCTGCCCGTCTACGACAAGCCGATGATCTACTACCCGCTCTCCGTGCTGATGCTGGCGGGCATCCGGGACATCCTGCTGATCTCGTCCAAGGACCACTCGGACAGCTTCCGCACGCTCATCGGGGACGGTTCCCGGCTCGGCCTGAACATCTCCTACGCCGAGCAGGACCAGCCCCGCGGTATCGCCGAAGCGCTGGTCATCGGCGCCGACTTCATCGACGGCGACCAGGTCGCGCTCGTCCTCGGCGACAACATCTTCCACGGGCCACGGTTCGGGCTGCTCCTCGACGACGCGGTGCGCAAGCTCGACGGCGCGGCGCTCTTCGGCTACCAGGTACGCGACCCGCAGCGCTACGGGATCGGGGAGATCGACGAGAGGGGCCGACTGCTGTCACTGGAGGAGAAGCCGCGCCGCCCGCGCTCCAACCTCGCGGTGACCGGCCTGTACCTCTACGACAGCGATGTGGTCGGGATCGCCAAGAACCTCTCCCCCTCGGCGCGGGGCGAGTTGGAGATCACCGACGTCAACCGGGCCTACCTGGCACAGGACCGGGCCCGGCTCATCCCGCTCGGCCGCGGCTTCGCCTGGCTGGACATGGGCACCCACGACTCCCTGCTGCAGGCGGCACAGTACGTCCAGCTGATCGAGCAGCGGCAGGGCGAGTTCATCGCGTGCATCGAGGAACTGGCGCTCAACCGCGGCTTCATCACCCCCGAGCAGTGCCTGCGCCTCGGCGAGGAGATGCGGGGCACGGAGTACGGCGCCCATGTCACCGAGGTGGCGTCCCGCCGCATGCCGCAGCCGGCCGTCCGCGCCGCCTGACCTGTCCCCCGCCGACCGAGGAGTTCCGACCCATGCACCCGACCCGACCGGCCGCCCCGGCCACGACCCGCATCCTGGTGACGGGCGGCGCCGGCTTCATCGGCTCCCACTACGTGCGCACACTGCTCGGCCCCGAGGGTCCGGGCGACGTCTCGGTCACCGTCCTGGACAAGCTGACGTACGCGGGCAATCCCGCCAACCTCGACGAGGTACGGGCGCACCCGCGGTTCTCCTTCGTGGAGGGGGACATCTGCTCCCCCGAGCTGGTCGGGAAGCTGATGGCCGAGCACGACCAGGTGGTGCACTTCGCCGCCGAGTCGCACGTCGACCGGTCGATCGACGGGGGCGCCGAGTTCGTGCACACGAACGTGGTCGGCACGCACACGCTCGTCGACGCGGCGCACCTGGCCGGCATCGAGGTCTTCGTGCACATCTCCACCGACGAGGTGTACGGCTCGATCGACGAGGGCTCCTGGCCCGAGAGCCACCCGCTGCAGCCCAACTCGCCGTACTCGTCGGCGAAGGCCTCCAGCGACCTGATCGCGCTGTCGTACCACCGCACCCACGGTCTCGACGTCCGGGTGACCCGCTGTTCCAACAATTACGGCCACCACCAGTTCCCCGAGAAGGTCATCCCGCTGTTCGTGACCAGCCTCCTCGACGGCGGGAAGGTCCCGCTGTACGGCGACGGCGGCAACGTCCGCGACTGGCTGCACATCGACGACCACGTCCAGGGCATCGAACTGGTCCGCACCAGGGGCCGCGCGGGCGAGGTCTACAACATCGGAGGCGGCACCGAACTCTCCAACAAGGAGCTGACCGGCGCGCTGCTCGCCGCATGCGGCGCCACCTGGGAGGAGAGCGTCGAACGCGTGGAGGACCGCAAGGGACACGACCGCCGCTACTCCGTCGACTGCACGAAGATCAGGGAGGAGCTCGGCTACGCACCCCGCAGGAGCTTCGAGGAGGGCCTGGCCGAAACGGTGCGCTGGTACCGCGAGCAACGGAGCTGGTGGGAGCCGCTCAAGCGGTGACGGACCGGTGACGGACGGAGCTGTGGCCTCCACTTGAGTGAGAACTTCATCTGACACCGGTGAACGGGACACTGTCCGTGAGGTCTTCGACTCACGAAGAATTCCGGCCATTGGAGCACCAGCCACCACGTCAGTGAGGACCCACTCCGATGAGCCACGCCAGTGCCGCCCCCGTCATCATCCACTCGGCGCGCGTCGCCGAGGCAGCTCCCCCACGTCCGCTCTTCGTGATCGAGACCCTCGACCACTCCGCCGGCTCCACCGCGCTGTTCACCTTCTGCGCCCAGGCCCCCCAGGCCGGCAGCGTCCAGCTCACCTATACCTACGCCAGCGAAGCCACTGCGACCGACCACTCCGCCCAGTTCACCTTCTGCGCCCAGCCCGTCCCGACCGATGCCCAGTTCACCTTCTGCGCCCAGCCCGTCCCCGCCGATGCCTTCGGCGCGGGGACCGCGGCTCTCGTGGCCGTCGAGGGTGACGCGGTCGGGGGGGCCTGGATATGACTTCCGGCTCACCGCACCCCTGGAGATCCGGACCGGCCGTTCTACAGGACGGCTCAACCATCGTGGGGTTCAGACACCACCTGCGTCCCGCGATCGTCCCCGGCGAGGCGACCTACCTGGTCTCTCGCCGGGGCGTAACCACCCTGCACGGCGCCCTGGTCGACGTACTCGTTCCCCTGCTCGACGGCACCCGCTCGCTCACCGAGATCCTGCACGCCACCGCGCCCGCGCTGACCGCCGAGGAGACACAGGGCGGGCTGCAACTGCTCAGCGAGGCCGGGCTGCTCCGCTTCGAGCGCCCCGCCCCGGCCGTGACGGCCACCGACCGGGTCGCCGAGGCCTACTGGGACCTGGCCGGACTGGACGGCGCCCGGGCGGCGGCGGGCCTTGCCGGTTCCCGGCTCCGCGTCCTGCCGCTCGCCGGTGTGGACGCCGGGCCGGTGCTCGCCGCGGGCGCCGGGTCGGGCGTCACGGTGACCGAGGGGGACGCGGACCTCACGCTGGTCCTGTGCGACGACTACCTCTCCCCGGAGCTGAAGCGGGTCGACGTCGAGCACCGTGCGGCGGGCAAGCCGTGGCTGCTCGCCCGGCTGTGCGGCTACGAACCGTGGATCGGCCCGTTCTTCCGGCCGGACGAGGGCCCTTGCTGGTCGTGTCTGGCCACCCGGCTCGCCCAGCACCGCGGGTACGAGGGGCCGCTCCAGCAGGCGCTGGGGCTCGAGGGCCCGCTCGGCCGGCCGGAAGCGTCACTGCCCGCCGGTCGCGTCATGGCCGCGCAGAGCGTGGTCCTCGAAGCCGCCAAGTGGCTGGCCGGACTGCGCTACGGCGACCAGGGCTCCGTCCGTACGGTCGACACCCTGCACCTGCGGACCCGGGTCCACGCCGTGTCCCGCGTCCCCCAGTGCGCCTCCTGCGGGGACCCCGGACTGACGGCGCGGCGCGTGTCCGCCCCCTTCGTCCCCGTGTCGCGGCCCAAGTCGGGCCAGGGCGGCGGCGGTCACCGGGCGCTCAGCCCCGACCAGCTGCTGAAGCGGTACGAGCACCTGGTGAGCCCGGTCACCGGCATCGTGCCGGTCCTCGAACCCGCCCCCGGCGCACCGGAGTTCGCCACCACCTACGTGTCGGGGCGCAATCTCGCGATGCGGGAGAACGGCCTGGCCGGGCTGCGCTCCCTGAGCGGCGGCAAGGGCCTGACCGACGCCGAGGCCCGCACCAGCGCGCTGTGCGAGTCGGTGGAGCGCTACAGCGGCACCCGGCACGGCGACGAACCGGTCGTGGTGGACACCCTGCGCGCGCTCGGCGACGCGGCCCTCCACCCCAACTCCTGCCAGCTGTACGCGGACCGGCAGTTCCGTGAGCGGGACCGCTGGAACCGTTCGGGATCGCCCTTCCACCACGTGCCCGAGCCCTTCGACGAGAACCGGCCGGTGGAGTGGACCCCCGTGTGGTCCCTGACCGAGCGGCGCCGCCGGCTGCTCCCCACGTCGATGCTGTACTTCCCGTCCGGTACCCCGGCCCCGCACGGGCCCTACGCCGACTCCAACGGCAACGCGGCGGGCAGCAGTCCCGAGGACGCCCTGCTGCAGGGTTTCCTGGAGCTGGTGGAGCGGGACGCCGTGGCCCTGTGGTGGTACAACCGCACCCGGCAGCCGGCGGTCGACCTGGACGCGTTCGACGAGCCCTACATCGGGCGGCTGCGCGACGGATACCGCAAGCTGGGCCGGGAGTTGTGGGCGCTGGACCTCACCTCGGACTTCGGCATCCCCGCGATGGTGGCTCTCTCCCGGCGTACCGACGGACCGGCCGAGGACATCGTCTTCGGCTTCGGCGCCCACTTCGACCCGGCCATCGCGCTGCGCAGGGCGCTCACCGAGATGGGGCAGCTGCTGCCGGCCGTGGGCGCGGGCCGTCCCGGCGGGGAGTACGGCATCACGGACCCTCTGCCGGTCCGCTGGTGGCGCGAGGCGACGCTCGCCAACCAGCCGTATCTGACGCCCGATCCGGCCACCCGGCCGCGCACGCCCGGCCACTGGAACTATGTGGTGCGCACCGACCTGCTCGACGACGTCCTGGCCGTCACCGAACTCGTCCGCGCCAAGGGCCTGGAGCTGCTCGTCCTCGACCAGACCCGGCCGGACATCGGGATGCCGGTGGTCAAAGTGCTGGTGCCGGGGCTCAGGCACTTCTGGGCCCGGTACGCGCCGGGCAGGCTCTTCGACGTACCGGTCACGCTCGGACGCCTCTCCCGCCCGACACCGTACGAGCAGCTGAACCCGATCCCGCTCTTCGTGTGACCGTCGATTTTCGGACAGTTGAACGAGAACCGAGTGGACAGAATGAGCCAGCCCCCAACCGTGTTCTGCCTAGAATGACGCCGGTTCCATCCGAACCGCAACCGAAGACGGTGGGGGGGCTCGGACGAGAGATGGACGGTACGGATCCGAACGGGCATGCACTGCATTCCGGTCAATCACAGGGTCAGAAGTGCGTGGCCACAAGAACCGCCCGCGGCATTCTGATGGCCGCGCTCGTGTGTTATCTGGGCATCACCTTCCTCAACATCTTGTCCCAACACCTCGGTCCGTACGGTCTGGTCCTCGCCGTCGTCTGCCTGATCCTGGTCTTCCTGCTGCAACTCGTGCACTCCGCGCCCGACTTCGCCGCGGCACGGCCGCGCACCAAGCTGCTCACCCTGGCCGCGCAGGGCGTCCTCTCGTACCTGCCGCTGGTCTGGTTCGGGGTGTCCTGGGGCGCGATGGCGGGCTTCTTCGCCGGATCCCTGCTGCTGCTCCTGCCGGCCAGAGCGGCCTGGACGCTCTACGGACTGACGACGCTCAGCCTGCTCGTCCCCGGCATCCTGCACGAGATGGCCGTCGTCGACCTGGTGTACATGTGCCAGACCACCGCGCTCACCGGCCTCGTGGTGTACGGCCTGAGCCGGCTGACCGGCCTGGTCGAACAGGTCCACAGGGCCCGCGCCGATGTCGCCCGACTCGCCGTCAGCAACGAGCAGTTGAGGTTCTCCAGGGACCTGCACGATCTGCTCGGGTACAGCCTCTCCGCGATCACCCTCAAGAACGAGCTGATCCACCGCCTCATCCTGGCCAACCCCCGCAGGGCCCGCGAGGAGGTCGACGAGGTGCTCGTCGTCTCCCGCCAGGCACTGGCCGATGTACGCCGGGTCGCCCGCGGTTACCGGGAGATGTACCTCAACTCCGAACTCCCCTCCGCCGAGTCGGTGCTGGCCGCCGCCGGGGTCTCGGTCAGCGTCGAGACCCATGACGAGATCGAGCGGCTGGCCCCGGCGACGTCCACCGTGCTGGCCACGGTGCTGCGGGAGGGCGTCACCAACCTGCTGCGGCACTCCAAGGCCTCGCACTGCCGGATCTCCGCGCGCATCGAGGACGGTCTGGTCCGCCTCACGATCGTCAACGACGGTCTGGTCAGCGCTCACCAGGTCCCCTCGCCGCACAGCGGCAGCGGCCTGGGCAACCTCCAGCGGCGGCTGGAGGACATCGGAGGCCGGCTGATCGTGCGACGCTTCCTAGACGATGCCGGCACCGACGTCTTCCGGATCACCGCCGAGGCACCGCTCCAGGAGGCACGTACCGGCGAGCCGTACGCGGCTGAGAGCACCGCCGACAAGGACACCTACGGCAGGTCCGACAGCGTCGCGTGACAGACCTGGCTCGATCTTGGCGTATTTGACGGAAAAACGACGGCGGATGCGCTTGGGTGGCATCCAGCGAATGCAGTCAGCAGGGGGAACGGGGAAAAGCGACGATGATACGGATCCTCCTGGCCGAGGACATGCACATGGTCCGCGGCGCGTTGGTGGCTCTGCTCGATCTGGAGGACGATCTGAAGGTGGTCGCCGAGCTCGAACGCGGTGACGAGATCCTGGGCGCGGCGCGCGAACACCGGCCGGACGTGGCCATCATCGACATCGACCTGCCCGGCCTCGACGGCCTCAGCGCGGCCGAGCTCCTGCACCAGCGACTTCCCGAGTGCCGGGCCCTGATCCTCACCAGCCTGGGCCGCCCCGGCACCCTGCGCCGGGCGATGTCCGCGCACGTCGCGGGGTTCCTCCTCAAGGACGCCCCGCCCAGCGAACTCGCCCAGGCCGTCCGCCGTGTCGTCGCCGGGCAGCGGGTGATCGATCCCCAACTGGCCCTGGCCGCCTGGGGCGGCGCGGAGAGCCCGCTGACCTCCCGCGAGACCGAGGTGCTGCAACTGGCCGCGCAGGGCACGGAACCGCAGGAGATCGCCGCGCGGCTCCGGCTCTCCGTGGGCACGGTGCGCAACTACCTCACCACCACCGTGACCAAGCTCAACGCGCGTAACCGGGTCGACGCGATCCGCATCGCCCGCGACTCGGGCTGGCTGCTGTGACCGGCCCCGCCGCATCGCCGCACGTCCCGCGGCGGTGCGGTCAGGCCGCGGACTCCGTCAGCCCGGCCCCCGCCAGATAGCCGAGGATCTCCAGGGTCAGCTCGGCGGGCAGCGGCAGCACGTCGACCATCGCCTCCGGCGTCATGGGCCAGGCCAGCAGCGACACCACCCACATCGCCTCCGGGCGGTGGATCTCCACCCGGTGCCCCAGGGTGTGGCACTCCACCAGGAAGGTGCTCCCGCGCACGGTGATCGTCGCGGTGGGCCGCAGCCGCACCCTGCGCCACGCCGGCAGCCGGACAGCGGCGAAGCGGGCGTCCCGGTCCAGGGGCACCACGGAGAGCACCGGCCCTCTGAGATCGTCGAGGGACAGCGTCCTGATCACCACGTGGGAGATGGCCCGGAGCACCGACAGGACCAGCGTGAAGGTCTCGTGCCCAGGGGCCGCCCGGCCCTCCGGCGGCGGCAGGTTGGCGAGCAGCACAGGACCGAGTTCCATCCGGCGCAGCGCTTCGGCCACCGCCGGACCGGGGTCCTCGACCCGCTCCGTGCCCTGCGGACCGCTGAGCACCAGTGTCCGCCCTTCCTCGTCCCAGTCGACCACCGTGTCCTCGCGCAAAGACCACAGGTGGTGGATGCGCAGGGGGGCGTCTTCCGCGTGGGGAGCCACGGTCAACCACCTCCTCGGGCAGCGGTACCGGCAGAGATGCGGCACAGCCCGCCGGCCCACTCGCGTCCTTGAGTATGGGACCGCGTACGGCGGTCCCGGCAGCGAACAGATCACACCGAAAACATGAGGAAATCACGGGTCTTCACCGCACCCGCCCGAGATGTGCTCCGACTCCCGCGATCCAGCCGTCGTCGAGACCGCCACGAGCGCCACCGGACAGAGTCGGTCAACTCACCTCTCTGGGAGCAACCATGACCGCAGCCCTCTCGACCGAGGCCTCCGTCCACCTCGCGCCACCCGTCATGGCGGAGGTCGCCGACCGGGTGTACGCCTACCTCCAGCCGCCGGGCGGCTGGTGCCTCAACAACGCCGGTCTCGTGGTCGGCAACGATGCCACGGTCCTGGTGGACACCGCGGCCACCGAGTACCGGGCGCGTGCCCTGCGCGCGACGGTGCAGCGCCTGGTCCCCGACGGCCCCGACTACGTGGTCAACACGCACTTCCACGGCGACCACGTCTTCGGCAACGGCCTCTTCCTGCCGCGCGCCACGATCGTCGCGAACGAGCGGACCCGCGCCGACGCCGCGACCGCCGGCCTCGCCCTGTGCGGTCTGTGGCCGGACGTCGACTGGGGCTACCTCGTACCGGCCCTGCCCACCCTGACCTTCCGCGATGCGCTCACGCTGCGCGCGGGCGGGCTGACCGTGGAGCTGCTGCGGCTGGGCCCCGCGCACACGGCGGGCGACGTGGTCGCCTGGATCCCGCAGCGGCGCGTGGTGTTCACCGGCGACCTGGTGTGGTCGGGCGTCACCCCGTACGTGCTGATGGGCTCGGTGGAGGGCTCGCTGCGCGCCCTGGACGAGCTGCGTGCGCTGGGTGCCACGACAGTGGTTCCGGGGCACGGCGCCCCGGGCGGCCCCGAGTTGTTCGACCGGACCGAGGAGTACCTGCGGTGGGTGCGCGACCTCGCGGTGCGCGGCGTGGCCGAGGGGCTCTCGCCGCTCCAGGTGGCCCGCCGGGCCGACCTGGGCCGCTTCGCGCACCTCCTCGACAGCGAGCGCCTGGTGGGCAATCTGCACCGCGCCCACGCCGAGTTGGCGGGATTGCCGCCGGGCGAGCCGCTGGACATCGCGGCGGCGTTCCAGGAGATGGTCGACTTCCACGGCTCGCTGCCCACCTGTTACCTGTAGGCCCCTCGGTCGGCGCCGGGTCACGGCACCGGCGCCGACCGCGGGTCACGCCTTGACGGTCTGCGGGACGCCGTCCGTCTCGGCCTCCGGTACGCGGGTCCTCTCCGCCCAGCGGACGGCGGGCCCGCCCGCGGCCAGCACGCCGAGGAAGAGGACGGCGATCAGCAGCCAGCCGGGGCCGCCGAACTGGTTGGGCACGGAGGTGACCAGCGCGGGGCCGGCGATCAGGGCGAAGGCGTCGCCCGTCGCGAAGGCCCCCAGGTACTGTCCCTGCGCGTTCGCCGGGGCCAGTTCGTACCGCAGCCCCCACCGGGCGGCCTCGCCCCAGATCTCACCGAAGGTGAAGAGGACCGAGGCGGCCAGGAGCACGGCGGTGGCGGCCCAGCCGGACAGCGAGCCGGTCACCGCGGTGACCGCGCAGGCGACGACGAGGACCACGGCGGTGAGTTTCTGCAGGCGTGCCGCCCCCCGTACGGTGTCCGCGTCGCGCGCCATCCGTACCTGGAGGAACACCACCAGCACCGTGTTGACCAGCATGATCCATGCCGCCAGGGCCCGCGGCGCGTCGGTGTGCACCACCAGCCACAGCGGCACTCCCACCGCCAGCGCGGTCGGGCCGATCCGGATGATCCCGGAGACCTGGGCGACCAGCAGGTAGGGGAGGTCCCGTACGGCGCCGCGCGGTTGCTCGCCGCGGGGTGCGGGCGGGATGCCGGGCACCGTGGGCAGTCGCATGTAGAGCGCGGCCACCAGCACCATGGAGAGGGCGTTGGCCCAGAACAGGGCGAGATAGGCGGTCGTCGAGTCGGTCGCGATGACCAGGCCCGCCGCCAGCGAGGCCAGCGAGAACCCGGCGTTGAACACGCTGCGCATGTACGCGGAGAGCCGCACCCGGCCCTCGCGGCCCATCACCCCTGTCACCAGCGCGCCCCGGGCGATGTTGCCGCTCTGCTCGGCGAGTCCGAGGACCACGGCCATCACCAGATAGGCGGTGAAGGAGTGCACGAAGGCCGCCGCGGACAGCGCCACCGCCTTGCCGAGCGCGAACACCGCGGTGGTCCCCCGCGGCCCGATCCGGTCGGCGAGCTTCCCCGCGGGCACCCCCAGGAGGAGACCCAGGATGCCGGCGAGCGACATGCCGAGGCCGACCTGGCTCGCCGACAGGCCCACGACATGGACGAAGTAGACGGCGCCGCCGGTGACGTAGAGGCCGTTCCCGAGGCTGGCCACGGCGGTGCACAGGACCAGCACCCGGCCGGGTCCCGGGTCGGGAAGCAGGCGGGACATCAGGCGGGACATGGCTGGTACCTCGCTCGGTGGGGTGCGGTTGACTCCGCGGTGGAGGGGCGGAGATGCTGCGCGGGTCCGGGACGATCAGGACCCACGGGACAGAAAGCGGGACCGGGATGCATCCGATCAGCCCCATCGGTGTCGTGCGCGGCGGGCGCGAACAGGTCCACGAGGACGGATGGGGAACGGTGGTCTCCCATGTCGACCTGGATCCGGCGGTGTTCGAGGTCTCGGCGACCTCCGGCCTTGACGCCTACTCGCACGTCGAGGTGATCTTCGCGTTCCATCTGGCGAAGCGGACCTGCACCGGGACCCAGCACCCGCGGGGCAACACCGACTGGCCGGTCTCCGGCATCCTGGCGCAGCGCGCGCCCAACCGGCCCAACCACCTCGGGGTGACCGTGTGCGCGCTGGCGGCCGTCGAGGGACTGACACTCACGGTGCACGGCCTCGACGCGCTCGCCGGCTCCCCCGTGTTCGACGTCAAGCCGTATCTGCCCGAGTTCGCCCCGCGCGGTGAGGTGCGGGGGCCGGCCTATGCCGCCGAGCTGATGCGCGGCTACTTCTGAGCCCGTCCCTACCGAGCCGACCGCTTCCGAGCCCGGGCAGCCGCCGCGGCTCATGGCACCGCCACCAGGTCCGTACGCGCCGCTGCGATCAGGGTGTTGGCCTCGTCCCTGGGCAGCTGCTCGTCGACGAGCAACGCGATCGGCAGCGCCGCCTTGCCGCGGATCCGCGCGGCGGGGGCGCTCCGGGACACCCGGCCGCCCTCGGACCCGGCCCGGACCGCGAGGAAGTCGATCCCCTCCAGCGGCAGTTCGGGGGCCCGGTCCACGACGAGACCCACCGCCCGGGCGCCGTCCGCGCCGTGCAGCACACACCGGCCGTCCCGGCGCTCCACGTCCACCAGCCGGTGGTCCAGGCGCACTTGACCCACCGTCAGCGGTACGTCGACGGGCTCCGCGTCGGTGGGATGACCCGCCAGCCGCGCCACGGTGCGCGCCACGAACTCCGGGTCCCGTTCCCGTAGCCGGCTGAAGGTGTTGGCCTCCCGGCGGCTGCGCAGCGCGAACACCGTCTGGTGCCCCTCGAGCCGCTCCCCGCGGCACAGTTGCTCGAACCACGCGGTGCTCTCCGCCGCCTCCGTACGCATCTGTTCGGCGACCGGCCGCCGGATGCTCTCGTACGCGGCCACCGCCTGGAGCGGGTCGTCGTGTGCCGCGACGCACCGGGCGAGGCTCAGCGCGTCGTCGATGGCCAGCATGGTTCCCGAGCCGGTCGAGAAGTGCACGGTGTGCGCGGCGTCCCCGGCCAGCACCGTGCGCCCGTCGGACCAGCGGCGGTTGGCGACGGTACGGAACGGCTGCCAGCCCGCCGTCCGGGCGGCCAGTGGGGCGCCGCCCAGCTCGTCGCGGAACAGTTCGGCGAGCCGCAGCTCCGACTCGGCCACCGGCAGGCCGAGCAGCCCGAGGGCGGACAGCGTGTCCGGATCGGCCTCGACGATGAAGGTGCTCTCGCCGGCCGCGTGCGGATAGGCGTGCACCACCAGGGGGCCGGGGCCCATGTCCTTGAGAAGGAAGCACGGTTCGAGGACCGAGGGGGTGCTCATCCACAGATACCGGGTGCGGCCCGGCGAGACGGAGGTGCCGAAACGGTCGGCGCGCTCCCGGCGCAGCTCGCTGCCCGCGCCGTCGGCCAGCACCACCAGATCCGCCCGGGGCGGCTCGGTGACGGTGCGTCTGATCAGCCGCACCCGGGGGCTCCGCGCCGCCAGTGCGCGGACCTGCGCGTGGAAGACCTGCCGGGAGATCCCCGACATGCCGAAGGCGCCCGACGGGATGCGTTCGCCGTCGATCATCGTGATCGTCTCGTCCCAGGTGGCGTACGCGGACTCGGGCAGCCGCAGCACCTCGGGGTGGACGGCCCGGATCCGCTCGGCGAACTCGTGCGTCAGCACGATGCCCGCGCCCGGCCCCCGGTCCTCCCGGTCGTAGAGGTCGACGGCCGTGTCCGGCAGCAGCCGGGCCAGCTCCAGGGCGCAGAAGGCCCCGGCGGGGCCACCGCCCACCACGGCCACGGTACGGACGGGGGTGCCGCTCATGCGGGGGTCCCGTCCCAGTGGAACCGGTCGCCGCGGGCCAGCGCGGCTCCCCGCGACACCGCGGTCATCTCGCCGCTCGCGATCTTCATGATGGTCAGGAACTCGGTGAAGTGCGGTTCTGCCGCTTCCAGTTGGGTGCCCGCCTCCTTCATCAGGGCGAGCCAGCGCAGCCGTTGTTCCCGGGTGATGAGGAAGTGGGCGTGCGCCTGGTGCATCTTCGGGTCCCAGGCCGCGGTCAGGTCGTTCTCGCCGTAGATCCGGCGGAAGTGGTCGTAGAGCCGTGCGGCGTGACGGTTCCAGTCGTGGACGGCGAAGAGCGGGGTGAGTACGTCGTCCTGAGAGACCAGCTCGTAGAAGCGGGTGGTGAGGGCCTGGAAGAACTCGGCACCGCCGATGCCGGTCCAGAAGTCGGCGACCTTCCGGTCGACCTGGGTGGGGGTCATCCGCTCGGCGGACTGCAGGCCCTGCTCGGCGACCAGGAGTACCTTCCCGTCGTGCCGGGGGGCCGAGGTGGCGCGGTGGGGTGACAAGGGCGTACTCCTTCAGTCGGATCAGTCGAGCAGCAGGCCCGCGGCCGAGAGCGTGCTGACGGTGCAGCCGCGCAGGCGTTTGGCCTGAACGGTTCCGAGCCCGTAGGCGATCGTGGTGATCCCCTGCGCGGGGGCCAGTTCGGCGGGTCGGTAGAACATCGTGGCGAAGTACGTGAACGAGGAATCGGGGTGCTCGTAGTCGGTGCCGCTCATCAGCGCCGTCCACTGGTCGCCGTCCCGTACCAGCAGCGTGAAGGAGAGCAGGTCGCCTCCCTTGCGGGCCTCGACGATCCAGACGTTCTCCGGGCCGAAGTGGTCCCGCAGGTGCCGGAACGAGTCCGCCTCCCGTTGTGCGTCCGGCACGCCGCCGTACTTGCTCACCAACTGGGCGCGCAGCGGGATGAGGTCGGGTTCGTCGTCGCCGATCGGGCGCTCGCGGATCTCGATGCCGCGGGCCGCGATCTCGCGCAGCTCACGCCGTACCGCGAAGCGCTGGTTGCGTCGCAGTCCCGCGATGTAGCCGTCCAGGTCGTCCCAGGTGACGTCCATGTCGCTGCGGTCCACCATCGGGACCACGGCGAACCCCGCCGACTGCAGCGCTTCGATGAATTCCGGGTAGTCGGGGCGCAGGAACAGCGCCGAGACACTGCGCAGGCCCTGGTCGCGGCACCAGTCGAGCAGGGCCTCCAGGTACGCCCGCAGCACGCGGGGGTCGCGGGAGCCGGGGCCGGCCGGCGCCGACTCGTAGTTGGGGCCCATCAGGATGCAGGACGGGAAGAGCTGCTCGGCGGGGAGTCCCTGCCACGGGTGCGGGCCGTCGGCCACCACGCCGTCGTCGACCGAGCCGCCCGACAGCACCCGCTGCGGGTCGAACCGCACATGCCCGGTGGGGGCGTCCATGACTCCGCCCACCAGGGCCACTTGGTCGCCGTCGGGCCCGGGCAGCCCGAAGGTGCGGGCGCCGCCGGGGATCCGGTTCGCGGCGAGCGAGATCCAGCGCCGGCGCAAGGTGGCCGGGGCTCTGCCGATCCAGCTGTCCCAGCTCTCGGGGATCTCGGTACGCATCTGCAGCCCGGCGGTGCCCAGCGCCGGTTCGGAGCGGTACTGCGTCATGACAGCCTCCTTACGGCCCTGCGCAACGCCCGTCCGGCCCGGCAACGCTCAGGGCTACCGGGCCGAATGGGCTGTGAGTCGGCCGTCAGGCCGCCTGAAGTTCCCGCGCCGTGTCCCACACCGGCGCGCTGTCCCAGACCGGGGCCTTGTCCCAGACGGGCGCGCTGTCCCAGACCGGGGCCTTGTCCCAGACCGGCGCGCTGTCCCAGACCGACAGGTCGTCGTCGGAACAGTCCCAGACCGACAGGTCGTCGCGGATCCGGTCCCAGACAGGAGCCATGTCCCAGACCGGCGCGCTGTCCCACACCGGAGCCATGTCCCACACGCCGAATTCGCCGGCCGACTCCGCTCGGATTACATTTTCGTCGCGCATGCAGCATCCCCTCGGAAGGTTTAAGGAAGGCGATCCGGCGGATCGCCGAGACACGGCCTTCGCCGCGCTCTTCGAGGAGCCTTGCAGCCTGAGTCACGACCTGTCTTCTCCTTAATTGCCGACCTTCCGCAGAGTATGGGTTTCCGACCCTTGAATTACTCTGGAAATCTATTGAAAGCTACTTGAATTCGCTTGATATTCGCTTGAAGCCGGGTCGAGAGGCCGTTCGGCGGGCAGCTCGAAGCCGGGCGCCGCGAAGAGGATGGGCGGGTGCGACCAGTCACGCGGGCAGAGCACGAGCTCCACCTCCGAGTCGGCGTACGGGTCGACGCTCAGCGGCCCGACCGTGGCCGTGAGCAGCGTCGTCTCCGGCGGATCCGCCGACTGCTCGGGTACCGCCCGCATGGTCGCGTGCAGGTAACAGGTGCCGAGCGGCACATGGTGCAGCACAAAGGGGCCGAGACGCTCCGTGGTGGTCCAACTGGACGGACGGCCCTGGAGTATGGGGCTGCCGAAGGAGCCGATGTAGATCGAGGAGACGGGTTCCGCCGCGGCCCGCGCCACCCCCCGCAGCCGGCAGTGCGCGAGGCCGCCGGGGCCGTCGGCCGAGGAGGGCAGGACGTACTCGCCCTTGCCCCGGCTCATCCTGCGGTACTGGGTGGGCGGGATGCCCACGGACTCGGTGAAGCGGCTCGTGAAACTGCCGGTACTGCTGTATCCGACCGTGCAGGATATGGTGGCCACGCCGAGGTCGGAATTGCGCAGAAGGCGTTTTGCCTCACCAATGCGCACTGCGCCGAGAAAACGGCCCGGGGTCACACCGGTGACCTGACGGAATACGCGCAGTAAATGGAATTTGCTTACCAGGACCGCGGCGGCTATTTCATCGAGGCTGAGGGGTTCCGCATAGCGTTCCCGCATTATTTGTACGGCCCGTTCCACCATGTGCTCCATGCGCATCTCCCGAACAGCCGGATGGAACAGGGCGCACGCCCGTACCCACGCTAGGGAGAATGCTTGGAGGCCTGCTGGACCTCGGATCGAGCCGATCCGTGATGGTGTGTCAGGCCACGGCGAGCCGGTCCACCAGCAGCTCAACCCTCGGCTCGGCGACCTCCGGCGACAGCCGTCCCGCCCGGGTCAGGGTGGCGAGGCCGTGCAGGGCCGCCCAGAACACTTCGGTGAACACTCCCGGGTGGACGCCGCCGCCGGCGACCTCGTCGAGGCTTTCCAGCAGGGCGGCGAAGGCGTCCTTCAGCGGTTGCGGGGTGTCCTCGTCCGCGTAGGCCAGGCCGCCGTCGAGCTGGAACATGGCGTCGTAGACCGCCGGGTTGTGCGCGGCGAAGTCGAGGTAGGTGCGGGCGAGGGCGGTGACCCGGGTCCGAGGTCCGTCCGCGGCGGAGGTCGCGGCCCGCAGCGCCGCGGCCATCTCGGCGGCGCCGTTGAGAGCGACGGCACCGATTATCTCTCGCTTGCCGCGGAAGTGGCTGTAGAGGACGGGCTGGCTGTACTCGATGCGCTCGGCGAGCCGGCGGGTGGTGACCGCTTCCCAGCCCTGCTGCTCGGCGAGTTCGCGGGCTGTCGCCACGATGAGACGCTCGCGCTCCACCCGTTCGCGCTGCTTGCGTTCCTGTACCGACATGGGCTGCTCCCAGCACCGCTAGGCAATCGAGCGGCAGCAGTGTTGGCGTTTGGCTTATAAACTAGCAGCACTAGTGTCCCGCGTCGGAGATCCGTCGTTAGTTTGTGTATGACTGCTTCTGCGGATGTGCCGGTGCCTCGTCGTGGTCCGAAGTTGGAACCGTTG
>NZ_JBIWKA010000026.1:0-71980 GCF_044765445.1 Streptomyces sp. NPDC102467
CCGGGATCACCGTCGAGCGCGTGCTGACCGACAACGGCTCCTGCTACCGCTCACGCGACTGGCGCGACCTGCTCAGCACCTCCGGAATCACCCACTGACACCGAGTTGCGGCCAGAGAACGCGCGGTCGACGGCGAACCTCTTCAAACTGCCGATGTTCTACCAGTACGGGGTGGGCTCAGTCGGGTTCGGGGCCTGGCGAGAGCTGGCCGTGCACGTCATGACCACCAACTGGGTTCTCGGGAACGAGTAGGAGGGCTTTCCGTTGATGTACCACTGGCGCATCCTGCCCGACTCCCCTCCCGAAGGGTTCGCCGACGACTTCGGAGGCATCGACGGGGCGGTCGCGCACTGGGAAGGCTCATCGGCCGTGCGCGAGCGCCTGGAGGCCATCGGCCGGTCTTCGTCCAGCCTGGTGCTCTTCTTGGAACACGTCCCGCAGACACTCGGCGACTGGCTGCACGACTACCGGAACGCCGGGCCGGAGGGCGGGAGCTCGCCGTACCCGTGGGTGGAGGAGACCCTGACGCGAGGGACTGCCTTCATGAGCTCACACGGACTCGTTCACTTCGACGCCCACTTCGCCAATGTGCTGACCGACGGTCGACTGCTGTACTTCGCGGATTTCGGACTCGCCCTGAGCTCCGGCTTCGAACTGACAGCAGCCGAGGCGGAGTTCCTCTCCGACCATTTCGCGTACGACCGCTGCCACACCATGAACCATCTGCTCCGCCACCACCTGCCCGATGGGCTGCGCGGCGGTTTGGAACACGAGGTGTTCTTGCGCGAGTGGATCGCCGGTCACCAATCCGATGACGTCCCGCGCGAGATCGCCGCGATCATCGACCGGCATGCTCGAGCCGCCGCAGTCACAGACGAATTCACCCGCCGTCTGCTCACCGAGAGCAAGCGGACGCCCTTTCCGGCCGCCGAAGTCAGGCAGGCTTGGACCACTGAGGCCGCGGCACCCCACTGAGGCCAGACTGCCGCAGAAAGCCTGGCCACGGTCAAGTCGGCCATATGGGGCTCTTCGCGGTGTCATACGAATACCACAGCCTTGGAATACGTACCCGGTACCAGCTGCCCGCCCAGACCCCTCCCCCGCCGACGTTGACCGTCGGCCGTCGTCACCGAGCTGACGTGGCCAGCCACTCCCGCAGCGGCCAGGCCCGGGGAAGGCTAGGTCCGGGCCTGCGTCGGCCCGCTGGTACGGGGGTGGCCAGCGGGCCGACCCAGTCATGCTCGCACGCCAGGCCCTTTGTCGGCGGGCAGACCGGACTGAACGCTGCGCTGTCGCCATCTTGTAGTTGCTGGTCAGGATGGTTGCGTGATGGTCCGTGCGAGGACATGTGCTGGTGGTGGGCGGGAGTCTGGTATGTGAATCGTCCGGCAGGGCCGGTTCACGGGTTCCTGCCCGCTGCGACCAGTACCGCTTCTACGCTCCGGGCATGTCGGACACCGAGATTGCAGAGCGGAGCTCCGCGCGTCGAGCGGAGCTGGACGAGTTGAGCTTCGCCCTCAGGGCCCTTCGGGCGATGGGGCCGAGGTCATTGACGACGTCCACCAGTACGGCGAGCTGTTCCAGGGAGTCCAGCGCGTGTACGGCGCCCTCGGGATCGACACCCTCGTAGAGCTCAAGTCCGATGAACGACGCGCTCACCGCGCGGGCCAGGCCGGCGCTGTCGGCGACCTCGGCCAGCGGGCTGTCGCACAGCACGCGCTGGACGACGGACTCGATCTCCACCGTCCATGCACTCATCGCGTAGCGGGCGGCACTGGCCAGGGCCGGGTCCCTGCCGGCGGCGCCGGACATCAGTTGCGCCATCATGGCGACGTTTCCCGCGTCCCGCTCGCGCTGGTGCAGTTCCCGGCCGGTCCGCAGCAGGTCAGAGAGCGATGCGACCTCGGCGAACCGATCCCGGTAGTAGTCGACGGCCGCGTCCACAGCCTGGCGGCTCGCCGCTTCGAGGAGCTGACTGACCGTCCCGAAGTGATAGAAGATCAGCGCCTGGTTGACACCGGCCCGCGCAGCGATGACGCGCGCCGACGCACCGGCCACGCCTTCCTCGCGCAGCGTGTCCGCAGCTGCAGTCAACAGCCTGGCCCGGGTATCACTCATCGGTGAGCCCGCAGCAACGGTGGTGCGAACGTGACAGCCGCCGTCGCCAGCAGAGCCAGCACAACACCGCCGACCAAGCCGAACACGGCACCTTCCACGCCTGCGAAGGCACAGGTCGGCAGGTAGACGAAGGTTCCGACGACCAGGCCGGAAACGGCACCGGCGGCCGCGCCGAGCGAGGCGCCCCAGCGCAGGTACCGGCCCACCACAAGCGAGGCGCGGGCACCAGGGCTCTGCCCGCCGGGCAGCGACCCTGCCCCATAGGCGATCTGCGGGCCGAGTGCTGCGCCCAGGAGAAGCCCGATCCCGACGAGCGCGAGGGCGACACCGGTAGGCACGTCGATCGGAGCGGTGCAGAGGGACGCCGCTCCTGCCGCGGCCGCCCCAGCGACCGCGCCGGACGCAACCCGTGCTACCCGTGCGGACCGCGTGAAGCGTGCCAGGAAGCGCAGTACCACGCCGTCGAATACCCCGACCACGACACCGACCAGCGCCCCCTCGACCGCTCCGAACAACGTCCCCACGAGCGGCCAGTCGATCGACCCCGCGATGCCGCCCAACACCGCCCCGAGCCCCGCCAATGCCCCGCCACCGCGGAGAATCCATGAGATTGCGCCGTCGGCCCTAGCCGTCACACCGTTGGCAAGCATTGCGCTCCCCTATTTTTGAGCACTCGCTCAACCTGGAGGCTAGCATCTACTTGAGCGGTCGCTCAAGTAGGTGGAGAAGCGTGACCGTTGAGCTCGTAACAGATCAGGCTGCAGGCCAACGAGACGAAGGCGTCGTGGAGTTCGAGGCGTCGTTCCCAACGCACGGCGAGGCGCTTGAACTGGTGGAACAGGGCGAAGGTCTGCTCGACGACGTAGCGGAGCTTGCCGAGTCCCTTGATGTTCGGGGCCCCCTTTCGGGAGATCGCCGGCATGACCCGGCGCTTGCGCAGTCCGCGCTGGACGGCCTTGGAGTCATACGCCTTGTCGACCAGGAGAGCGTCGGGTCGACGTCGCGGTCGGCCGGGGCGTCCGGCCACGGGCGGCAGACCGTCGACCAGGGCGAGGATCTGGGTGATGTCGTTGACGTTCGCCGCGGTGGTGATGACGCGGAACGGAGTGCCGCGTCCGTCGCAGATCAGGTGGTGCTTGCTGCCTGTTTTCCGCCGGTCGACCGGCGACGGACCGGTCGCGGCTCCCCTTTTTTCGCGCGGATGTGGGAGCCATCCACACACGCGCGGGACCAGTCGAGTTGGCCGGCCGCGTGCAGCTTCGCGAGCAGGAGGCTGTGCAACTGAGCGAAAACCCCTGCCCGCTGCCAGCGATCCAGCCGCCGCCAGCAGGTCTGTCCGGAGCCGAACCCCAACTCCAGAGGCAGAAGTTGCCAGGCGATGTCCTAACGCTGCCTGGGCCGTCGGGTTACTTACGGCCGGGGCCGGAGTGACGCAGTGCGGTGCGGGCGGCGTTGCCGCCGTCTGACGACTCCCGGCCCGGGTTCCGGCCCTTTCCATTCAGGTGCTGGCCGGTGATCCGTTCTTCTCTTCGGGTCCTGGCCGCCAGCACGCCGACTGCCGGCCTAGGCCCGAAGAACGGGGCCCCGGGTCCGAGGACTGGCGGCTCGGCAGAAGGTCGGCGGGGACATGGCCCTGGGCGATCTGGGCCGACAGAGCGGTAAGTTTTTGCTGCCGGGAGCGGGCGTGGGTGCGCAGCCGGGCGAAGGCCTCCAGGGGAAGCGAACTCACCGCGCCGTCACCCCGTCCCCTGCCACCAACTCCCCTGCGGACGAACCGTCGTAGACGACGCCTCGTCCGCACGAGGGACTGCGCGGCATCAGGAGTGCCTCCGTGCAGCCTCGGTGCCGAGCCGCTTCGAGCGCACGCCGCGCTCCGTCCACGAACTCCGCCGTCACGTCACGTCCGGTGTCCTCGACGACTCGCGCCGTCCCGTCGAGCACGGCGTGCCCGTCACCGCCCACCAGCTCCGCCGGGCGCCTCGGGGTCGGGAGCCCGCCCGCCACCTCCGGACAGAAGGACACGACGCCCCGACCTTCGACAGCCTCCTCGACCGCTGGTGACGCCCTGTGCCGCCCGTCGAACCGGCATGGCACCCCGCGCAGACACGCGCTGACCAGAATCGCCTCCCTGGCATCCCAGGCTACCCAGGCGATCGCTACGGACCGTTACCGGGTAGGCCCTCCTCACTCTGGCGCCGAGGCCACCGTCGTGATCGCGCGGGTCGGGAGTGGGCTGGAGTAGACGACGCTGGTCGTGACCGCGCCAAGTCCGGCGATTCGGCCCGTCGTCGTCTCCAGGTGGCGCATGGAACGGGCGAGGACCTTGAGCATGAAGCAGTCCTCACCGGTGACGTGGTGGGCTTCCACGATCTCCGGCGTGGTCGCTACCAGATCTCGGAACGGCTTGTAGTTGCCCGTGGGGTAACGGAGGCGGACCAAGGCGAGAATGCCGAGTCCAAGCCGTTCCGGGTCCACCACCGCCGAGTAGCCGCGGATCACGCCGCTCTCTTCGAGCCGCCGCACCCGTTCGGTGACAGCACTGGCCGACATGGACACGGTTCGTGCCAATTCGGCGTAGCTGGCGCGGCCATCCTGCTGCAGCGCTTCCAGGATGCGTATATCAGTCTCGTCAAAGGAAACAGCGGTCATAAGCGAGAAATACCACGGCATCACCGGTCAGGGCCAGACATGGCCGTCGATCATCTGTTCTCGCCCGTGGCTACGCCTCGTAGCGTTGCCCTCATGACCAACACCGCAAGCCCTGCGCTGCACACACCGCCTGCGGCTCCCGCCGAAGCCGCCGCTTTCTTCGCCGCACGCCTCACCTTCCAGGCGGACGCCTCCGACGTCCGCGCCTCACTCGACTCCGGCGACCCGGGCTTCGTTTTGATCGACTCACGCGGAATCGCTGGCTGGCAGCAGGGCCACGTGGGAGGTGCGGTCCACTTGCCCACCGCCGACATCCCGGCACGAGCCGCGAGCCTGCTCGACCGGCAGGTTCCGGTCATCACCTACTGCTGGGGACCTGGCTGCGACGGCGCCACCCGCGCGGCGCTCGCCCTTGCCAGGCTCGGCTATCAGGTCAAGGAGATGATCGGTGGCATCGAATACTGGATCCGCGAAGGCTTCCCGGTCGAATCCCTGGCCGGTACCGAGCAGGCCGAGGCGGACCCGCTGACCACCCCGCTCGGCTCCATCACCTGCGCATGCTGACGGACACCCCACGGCCGGGCGGCGCCATCCGTTCAGCCGTGCCGACCGACCTGCCCATGGTGGCGCAACTGTGCGCTGCCCATGTCGCGTTCGAGCGTGCTGAGCCCGTCTCCGCAGATCTCGCGGCTCGCCTGGAGTCCGCCTTGTTCGCGGCACGCCCGAGGGCTTGGTGCTTCGTGGCCGATCACGAAGGAGAACTCGTCGGGTATGTGACGTGCTCACTGGAATTCTCCACCTGGCAGGCGGCTGACTACCTCCACCTTGGCTATGTAGGTGAGCAGGGGGTTCTGGCACAGATTTTGGGCTCTGTCGCAGATTTGGGGGTACGTGCTCGTTGATCACGGGGAGAGCAGGATGCGGCGCCGCAACAGGTCGAAGTTGGCCCGGCCGTGCATCTGTCTCTTCAGCAGCTTGATACGGGTCACGTTGCCCTCGACTGCGCCCGAAGTATGCGTGGTGGTAAGGGCCGTCAGGATGGCAGCGCTGTCGCGCCGCATGCCGCCTGCCAAGGTGCGGAGTTCTCGCTGCCCGTCGAGGCGGACATCGGCGAGCCAGACCTCGAAAGCCAGGTGCTCGCTGTTGCGTTCGCGCAGGATGACAGCGAGACGGCGGGCGTATTCGGTGGTCATGGCCAGCACCGGGCTGCGGTCGCAGAGGCCGTTCAGGCTCTTGCGTTCGGTGTCCGTCAGGTGCTCCGGCCGGCGCATGATCCAGTCAGTGACGCGTCGGACCGTCAGCTGAGGGAGCGCGGCGTCCGTTGGGATTGCGCCGGTGCGATAGGCGCGAAGGTGTCGTTGGACGGTGCCAGGGCCGCCGCGGTAGCCCAGCTGCTGGATCTCTCGCGTGAGGGCAGAGGCATTGGTGCACCCCTCCAGCCAGCGATGATGCACGTAGAGGCGGTAGTCGTCGATCATGCTGGGACGGTCGGTGGCTGCGGCAAGGAGTTCTTTGGCGTCGGCAGCCTCGGCGAAACGAATCACGGTGCCCCGGCTCAGGCGGAGTTCGCGAGCGATCGCGCGCAGGCTGTCGCCGCGCTGAATGCGCTCGTGGATCTGCTGATACCGCTCGCGGGTCCGTGCCACCAGCGGACGTGGCCGCCCATGGATGTCGACCTCAGTAGCCGATGTTTCCCCAGCAGGTGCTGCACCGGCCGATATCGGCAATGGTTCACGCAGCTCAGCACGGTGCCGGCCAACGATGCGCTCCACGGCTTCGGCCAGGTTGTGGAGCACGTGCCAGATGTCGGCAACCTGCTGGGCCCGCGGTGCTCCGGCGCAGGCACCGTCACGGAAGGAGCCGGCACGATCGCGGCAGATCATCTGGATTTCCGGGTACTGCCTGAGCCAGGACGCGAACGTGGCGGCCGTGCGGTCGGCGAGCACATCGACGGGACGGTGGGTGGCCATGTCGATCAGGATGGTGGCGTACTTCCGCCGACGGCGCAGGGCGAACTCATCGACGCCCAGAATCTGGACGGGGCCGTGCTCCGGCTCGGGCATGGACCGGATCAGCCGGAGCATGGCGTCCTTGCCGATGGTCATGGACATCCGGTCGGCCAGCCGGGCACCGGGGCGACCGCCCAAGAACAGGGCGATGTCCGTGAACAGCCCTGTCAGGGCATCGGTCCGCCGCGCGTACCGGCATGTCAGCTTCGGTATCTGCTCGGCGAACGTTCGACGCGAGCACGCGGTGTTCTCGCAGGTGAACCGACGTGCTCGTATCCGGATCTGCAGACGCCGTCCAGCGATAGGCCGGTCCGCGAGCCGCCGCTTGTCATAGCAGTGCACCCGCGACGATCTCCGGCCGCACTCCGGGCAGACCGCCCCGTGGCCCCGGGCCCGAACTGCCACGAGCACTTCGTCCTGGGCAAGCGTCAGCCGCTCAACCTCGACAGCCGCACCGGGGAAGAGGAGATCGGTAACGCTCAAGTCCCCGTTCATACCCAGGTGATGCCCACGACGCTGAGGCAGCCGCGACCCCCAAATCTGCGACAGAGCCCACTTCTGTGGACCTGTTGCGGAGCGTGACTGGTGACGGCCCCGGTGGCGTGCGCCGGTGAGCGATCGTGCAGGCTGGACACATGGCCAGTCGCGTTGAGAAGTACCTCGCCCATCTTGATCGACTTTCTGGAGGAAGGGAGCCCCGCTTCTTCCCTGTCGAGTCGACCAAGCAGGGGCTGCCGGGCGTGACGGAGATTGTTTACGACAACCTGCCGGACGGACTTCTCACGGCGCTCACCTACGGCTTGTCGCTGGCGGAGCATCCCGATTGGCAGCACGGCTCGCCGGAACTCTGCCTCAGCGTGAACTCGACCAACGTGATCTGGGCCCACGCCGTGGGCTTCCTCGCCGAGCAACTCCGTGGAACCTGCCCATTCAGTTACGGCAGCACGATCAACTTCGGTGAGCGCATCGTGCCCGAGTCAGAGATGACGGCATTCTGCGTGTTCGCGCCGCTAGTCCTCGACAGAGACTACCTGGGCATCGACGTCGGCATTCCGGGACACGAGGGCCACGACGTGATCAACATCCAAGGGATGTACCCCATCCACGAGGTCGAACGGCAGTTCATCAACGAGTACGGGATTGAAGCCTTCTGGAAGAGCGACTGGGAACCCACCAACGTGCTCCGGCGTCCCGCGATCTGATCTGATCTGAGGAGAGCAGCTGGTGGACAGCATCAGGCGAGCAGGACTCGCTTGCGTAGGAGCGCGAAGCCGGCTCGGCCAAACATCTGGCGCTTGAGCATCTTGATCCGGTTGACATGCCCTTCGACCGCGCCCGAGCTCCAGGGCAGAGTGAGTCCGGCGGTGACGGCGTCGAGTTCGCGGTCGATGCCGGCGGCGAGGGTGTGGAGGCTGGGCAGGTCGTCCTGCCGGACGGCATCGAGCCAGGCTGGCAGGTGTTCACCTTGGCGCTGCGTGAGCATGATCGCGAAGGAGCGGACATGCCGGGTAAGGGCGTCGACACACCGCCCACGTCGGTCAGGTCGTGCTGCTGATGCTCTACGTCGCCACCATCACGACAGCCCTCGCCTATCCGCTGTACTTCGCCGGGGCCGCCGCCGTCCGGGCGGCCACCGCTTCGGTGGTGATGCTCATCGAGCCGGTCAGCGCGGCGATCCTCGCCGTGCTGTTCCTCGGCGAGCGGCTCACCACGGCGACGGTCATCGGCACGGTGCTCATGCTCGCGGCCATCACCGCAATCGCCGGATCCCGGCTGAACGCGACGGACCGACAAAGGAACGAGGCTGGTCGGCACGGACACTCCGTGCGACTCGGCGTTGCCGCGTGCGTTGGACAGACCTACTCGTCGGCGATGGGGCTGCTCTGCGCGGCGTTCTTCCTGACTCCCGCGGCGGTGTTCTCTTCGGCCAGGAGATAGGGGGACCGGGGCCAGGAACGCGCGGTGCCTGGAGTGGGCTTCGTGATCGGCCTCAGCGCGGGAGGGCGGAATGAATCCCTGGACGGGCCAGGGCTGTGCGTCCAGGAACCGCAGGGCCATAGCCGCGCGGTGTCCTGCTGGGTGGGTGCGTTCGCGGCGATCTCTCTGCGTCCCTGAGCCGTCGCAGCGGTGAAGGACGGTTTCAGACGCCGGATCTGCAGGGGGTCCAGCACGGCCAGGGACGGCTTCGCCGTGAAGGGCGGCCCCAGGACGACGCCCGCGTGAGCGAAGTTCGAGACGAGGAACAGCGGCAGGTTTTCACCGGCGAGTCCGACGGAGACCGACGTCTTCCAGTCCTGGGCGAGCAGCCACCGCTCCTTGGCCTGAGCGAAGGCCTCGTTGTCGTCCGGAGTGGGAACCTGGGTGCGCAGCCAAGTAAGCAGGTCCCAGTAGGACTCCTCGGCATGCATCGAGGCCTCGTGCAGTTTGGCGAGGAAGTCGTCCGTGGCCTCGCACGGCAATGCCGCGTTGAGCGGCGGGCGGTCCTGGCGTCCCATCCGCCAGGTCATCATCCCGTACTGCTGACCGACTTCCACTGGCGCTTGAGGAGTTTGATCTTGCAGTTGACGCCTTCGGTGCGGCCGTTGCGCCAGGGCAGGGTGAGGGCGGAATCGACGGCGGCGCGGTCGCGTTCCAGGCCGTTGGCGAAGGCCTGCAGGAAGGGCAGGTCGGCGGCGCGGGTCTGGTTGATCCACTCGGTGAGCCGCTCGGCGTTGCCCGGGCAGGGGGCAAGGAGCCCGGCGAAGGTGCGGATCTGGTCGGCAAGAACGGTCATCTCGGGGCAGGCGGCGGCAAGTTGGTCGCGCAGCGCGCTCCGCCGATCGTCGAGGCGGTCGGGATGGCGGGTGAACAGGCCGGTGACCTTGCGGGGTGACAGGGCCGCGTGGTCGGCTTCGACACGGCCCTGGTTGATGTAGCGGACCAGGAGGTTGGCGCTGCCGGTGTAGCCCTGCTCGCGGATCTCCGCGAGCAAGTGGGTGACCGGGGCGGCCGGGTCGTCGGCGCGTCGCTTGCGCAGGTGGTCGCAGTAGGAGTTCGTGGACTTGCCGCCAGCGTTCTTGGGTGGTGACCGCCCGTCTGCCCTCGGGCAGCGGCGGGCCGAACTTTCCCCAGCACGAGGCGTGCGCTGCGACCTCCTTCAGGACCGTCTCGGTCAGGCCGTGCCACAGGTGCCAGCGGTCGCTGACCTGGACGATTCCGCGGTCGGCGTCGGTGGCGGCCTGGGCGAAGCCGGCGGCACCATCCCGGCACAGCACCTGGATGCCAGGGTGCTCGCGCAGCCAGGCGGTGACCGTGGCCATCGCGCGGTCGGGCAGCACCTCGACGCGCTGCCCGTTGTCGGCATCGATGATGATCGTCGCGTAGCGGTGCCCTCTGAGCAGGGCGAACTCATCGATCCCCGCCACCCGGGGGGTCCGCCGGTCAGGCAGCGGGATTCGCATCAGGCAGTTCAGGACGGTTACCGCGGACAGCGTCTGGTGCAGCACCGTCAACAGCCTGGCGATGGCGGTGCCGGCCAGGGCCGTCGCGAGCGCCTCGACGAGCCGCCGTAGAGCCGGAGGTCTGCGCTGGTAGCGCTCGGTTAGCCCGTCGACCTGCTCGACGAACGTGGCCCTGGTGCAGTCGGAGTGCTCGCAGTACAGGCGCCGCACCGAAATGTCGATCATTACTGGTCTCCCGCCGATCGCCTCGTCGGCGACATGCCGCACATAGCGGCTGTGGTCCCAGTCCGAGGGCTGCCCGCAGCCGGGACAGTCCACCGGTCTCCCGTCCGGCGTCCGCACCATGATTCTGACCAGGCGGGTACCCGACTCCACTGCCTCGACCAGCACCGATGACAAGTGCGGCAACAGCTCCGTCAGCTCGACCTCACACGCCACCACCTTGCCGCACCGGCGCATCCGCACTGGCAAGTCCCACCTGCTGATCGCGCTGGGTACCGAGGCCGCGATGGCAGGCTTCCGGGTGAAGTACACCCTGGCAACGAAGCTCGTCAACGAACTCGTCGAAGCTGCGGACGAGAAGCAGCTGACCAAGACGATCGCCCGCTACGGCCGTGTCGATCTTTTGTGCATTGACGAACTCGGCTACATGGAGCTCGACAGGCACGGCGCCGAACTGCTGTTCCAGGTGCTGACCGAGCGGGAGGAGAAGAACAGTGTCGCCATCGCCTCCAACGAAGCCTTCGGCGGCTGGACCAAGACGTTCACGGATCCCCGGCTCTGCACGGCCATCGTCGACCGGCTGACCTACAACGGCACGATCATCGAGACCGGCACCGACTCCTACCGCCTCGCCCAGTCCCGTGCCAAGGCAGAACAAGCCGCCGTGACCTGAACAGAGCCGGGGATCTTGCAGTCAGTCCACCATGGCGCGATGGCGCGCTTCCCGGATGATGCGATCGGCGGTCTCCTCGGGAGTGAGGGCCGAGGTGTCGAACCACCAGCCGACATCGCCGAGCTCGTGCTTCATGGCGGCATCGAGATCTTCATAACCGTCGAAGTCGAACCGCTCCCGTGGATCACGGAGGGTGTTGCGGGACTGGCACGCCTCGATGCCCGGTGCGAGTACGACGAACAAGACCTGCCGGGCCGGGAGGAGAGAAACGAAGAAGTCCAACTGCTCGCGGTCGGGGATCACCCAGTCGATCACGGGCGTGAAGCCGGCGTCGGAAAAGTTGTTCGCCAGCGTGCACAGATTGCGGTTGCACAGCTCCACTTGCCGCGCTGCCTCGTCGGCAGGCTCGCCAAGGGCCCAGACGTGACCGCTGACGATCAGCCTGCTGATGAAGTCGCCGTCAAGCCGGGCGGAGTGGGAGAGGCGTTCGGCAACGAGTCTGGTCACCGTCGACTTACCAGCCCCCGGCATCCCCGTCACGATCAGGCAGTCCGGCGTCTCAGCAGTGATCACGCGCGCAATCGTGTCAGCGCGCCTGGTGGTCGGCAATCGTATTTTCGAGGCTCGGTCCTCGTGAGCTGTCCGCTCCGGCACCCGGGCCAAGAACGCCCCCGCCCAGTCTCGGGAGTCCGCGAGCGAGAGCCCTTGCACGTCTGGCCCGACGGCCGCCTGGCCGTGCGGTGTTCCTAAAACTCGCCGACATTTCTGCGGCCGAGCCCCCTCAAGCGTTCCCGGAACTCTCCATCACACGTTGCTGCTTCCCACCGACACAATCAACCCGGGGTCTGGAGCGGGACGTCGACGCCGTCATCGCCGGGCTCACACTTCCGTACAGCAACGGCCCCACTGAGGGCGTGAACACCAAGACCAAACGGATCGCACGCCAGATGCACGGACGAGCAGGCTTCACCCTGCCCCGCCACCGCATCCTCCTCGGATAGCAGCACGCTCCGTTACCACCGAAAATGAGACAGGGCCGCTCGTTTGACAGTCCCCGGGCTCCCTGCTACCGACCGCGCGGCCGAACGCGAGATGGTGGCCCTGGCACTCGAAGAGGAACAAGAAGCAGACCTTAGCGACGAGTTGAGAGTGCGGCACAGCCCTGATGAGGATGCTTGGACCGCTGACGTGGCGAGGTTTCAGAGCGCGACTCGAGGATGTCCCTCATGACCAACTCGTCACCGAACATCACAGATCACCGGAACTGAACAGGCACACGCCGCTTGAGGCGGGCGTTCAGCGAAGGGTCCGAGCAAGGCACAGCAGGCGTTCCAGCGGGGTCTGGCGGCGCTTGCGCAGTGGGTGGAGCGGGAAGGGGCGGGCCGGTCGGTGCCGCGCGGCCATAACGAGGAAATCGCGGTCGACGGCGAGGCGGGGCCTGTGGCGGTGAAGCTGGGCGTGTGGGTCTCGAACACCACGGCCCGGCGGGACAAGCTCAGCGTGGAGCAGCGGGACGCGCTGCGCGGGCCAAGACGTACGCCACGGCTCTGGAGCAGGCGCCCCTGGTGGGAAGAGCTGACGTAGCCCAGCACGTGAAACGGGCGGCGGCTCGTCTTAGCGGTCGCGCCCGAGTCCGGCGACGAATGCGGTCCAGGGGCCGGCCGCCACAGTGAACGGTGGGCGCGCAAGGTCTTTGGAGTCGCGGACCTGGACCGCGCGGTGGCCACGGGTCACCTCTACACAAGCAACGTTGTGGTCGTTGCTGCGGGAGCTCTTGTGCCAATCCGTGGACGGCAGCATGCGTTTTCCCCTTCCGTGTCAGGAGGAGCGGCGCCGGTTCGGCCCCAGCGTTGACGTGATGTGTCTCGTCCGCCGCAGCTAGGCCGTATGTTCGGCCGGCGCGGGGGCGGTGGCTTGCAGCGGGAGCAGGGCCCACACCTGCCGTCCTTCGGCCGTCATCTCGGTGCCGCAGCTGGCAGTGCCCAGATCACGCAGTCCGGTCAGGATGTCTGTCGTCTCCCGGGCCTCCACCTGCTGGTGGCTGAGGCACAGGACGAGGGCCATACCGTCCTGGTCGGACAGGTGGACGCTGACGCGGCGACCGCCGTCCGCGACGACCGTGTTGGTCAACAGTTGCACCACCGACTCGAGCGCGTCGGGGGCGGTGAACCCCCAGTCGGTCAGCTGCGCCGTCACCTGCCGGGCGGCTTTGGCCGGCGTCCAGGCCGCGGATTCCAGCATCCACGACGTGCCGCGGCGGTTCTTCATCACGGGATGCCCGGCGCGGCCGGCACGCTGCGGGACGGGCAGGCCGGCGAGGAGGTCGCTGCGGGGCGGGTCGGGCGGCGGCGGGTTCGGCGGCTTCTTCGGGGGCGGCGGTGTCTTCGGCGGATAGTCGGGCCGCGGCTTGCTCGCCTCAGGCTCAACGGGCTTGTCCATGACGGCCTCCCGGTCAGACCCTCATCGTAGGGCCCGACAGCTACCGGGGAGGCCATGTCGTCAACAGCCAACCAACAGCGGCCGCACGGGACGTGCCCCGCGGATGCAGGCGGGACGGCCGTGAGGTAGGACGGCCCTTGTTGTCGCAGCGGGCCTGCCCGGCGCACCAACAGCCGCAACCTGCCGTGATCGAAAACCGGGAGCAGCAGCGACGGGCTATCGCGTAGCGTCGTCAGATGTCGAGTGATCCGTGGAAAGACCTGGCATCGTCCCTGACTCGTCTGCACGATGTGTACTACGCCGACCACGTCAAGATGGTGACCGGCCCGGACTTCTGGACGGCTGACTCCCCCGCCGCGGTCGAGTCGGCTCAGGAGCCCTACGCGCAGGTATGGGGCGCCGCCCCCACACGCGATGCCACCATGAACGTCATGCTCCCGGTCGCCGCGGCCCTGGACCACCTCGCCGCCCTGGCCACCCTCCTCACCAGCCCCGCCACCGTGTACGCCCCCTTCACGGTGGCGCGTAGCGCGATCGATATCGCTGTTCAGGTCTGGTACGCGCTCGAACCCGGCATCGGGGCGCGAGAGCGCGCCGTCCGCCATGTGAACAGTCGGCTGCGCAGTCTGTGTGTTGGCGGAGCGCACTTGTTCCGTAGCTGCGGTATTCCAGTGCCGAGGCGTCACGGAGGCCACGTGCCATCGCCTGTCCTCGGGGGAACCAGCTGTGACTGAGCGCGGTAGTTGGCCGCGCAGAGCGGTGGTCGGGCCAGCCCCCTTCGGGTACGTCTGGAGGCCGTCGCTAGGCTCCGGGCCCATGACCAGTGATTTGGGGTTCACCTGCGCGTGCTGCGGGGCCCACCACCCTGAGCTGCCGATGAACTACACGACGGAAGCCCCCGCCGTGTGGGAGCCGGCCTTCGCCGACGCCGAGGACTGCTTGCTCTCTACGGACCAGTGCATGGTCCACGGGCAGCACTACTTCGTCAAGGGCTTGATCGAGATACCGGTCATCGGCAGTGACGAGGTGTTCTCCTGGGGCGTCTGGGTCTCGCTCAGCCGAGAGAGCTTCTCCCGGGCCTCGGATCTGTGGGACAGGTCAGGTCGCGAGGCTGAGAAGCCGTACTTCGGCTGGCTCACCACAGATCTTCCGGTGTACCCGGCGACGACGCTCAACCTGAAGACGCGCGTCCATACCCGTCCGGTCGGCGAGCGCCCCTTCATCGAGCTGGAGCCCACCGACCACCCCCTCGCCGTCGAGCAGCGCACAGGGATCAGCCTGGAGCGCGTGCGGGAGATAGCGTCAACTGTGCTCCACGCCGATGCTGGCGAGCAGCGGTAATGGCTGACCAGCCCGTATCGCCCGTCCCGGTCGCGCCTGCCGGCCTGAGCCGCAGGGCCCAGCGGTTTATCGAGACGGAGGGCATCCGCGTTCACCGGCAGGGCATACGACGCCACCGCGACGCGTGGATCGAGCACGGGATCCCCACTGCGGAGATCGAACGGGCAACTGCCTTCCAGGACCACTGGGGCGGCCTCGCCTTGCCGCCGGCCCCGTTCTACGAGGGCGGTCCGCGCATCATGGACGCCGATTGCCCCGAGGAAATGCCGGCGGAAGGCTGGTCGTTCCCGGCAGGGGACTGCCGGGTGTCCATGGCCTACAGCTTCGCGATCGGCCCCGACGGTGCGTTCGGTATCGCCGCGGACCGCTGGACGCCCTTGCATTCCAGCACTGAGGGATGGGTGGAATCCCTGGCGCTCGCCGCTCATGCCCGTCGCTGGGCCACGACCGTCACAAGGGTCACGCGCAAGGCCGTCGATGCACTGGATCTCGGCGAATTCGAGCCGGTCCCCGAAGTGCAGGGTGTGACGGACTCTTGGTGGCGGGGCAAGGACTCCCTCATCGCCGTGTATCGGGGTGAGGCCGTGGGCCTTGGCGCCCCGCAATGCCTCGAAGCGCACATCTACGGGGGCCTCGACCAGTGGGGCCTCCATGGCGGCTGACCCTCGGGCCTTGGAACTGGGTCTGCCCATGCTCAGTAACAGCAGGGCAAGGAAGGGGGCTGGCTCTGTTCCGCGGCGGCAAGGCAAGATCACTGTGTGATACGCAATCCTCACGACGATGCCGAGTTGCTGGCCTTGGTTCGCCGCTATGTCACGCCCGAGCGGCGCTACCTGAAGCTCGGCGGCGGCTTGCTGCGCATGCAAAGTCCTGAGTGCGACCGATTCAAGCGAGATCTCCGTGAGGACGCAGGACTCATCACCGCCGATGAGATCGCCAAGCTGCTTGAAGGCGGCTGGCGAGAGCGGAGAACTGCGGCTTGGCTCGTAGCTGTCTCCCGCCGGACCGATTTCCGTGAGCGTCTCGGGGAACTCCTGCTGGCCAGCGAGGTCTGCTGCACTGGGCTGGCCTACAGCGTGACCCTGGCCAGTTTTGGAACGGCGCGGGACGCCGATCTGCTCGCCGCCTACCTGGATCGCTATCTCCGTCGTCCTGACCTCGGGTACGACCAGACTGTCGTCATGGGCGCTCTGCAGTTCATCGACCTGAACCTCAAAGGTGGTCAAGCCGACCGCTTCCGGCAACCGGGTGGCCTGTGGGAGCAGTGGCTCCAGGACGCACCGCACATGCAGGACGACTCGGACCCCACACCCTCCTCCTTGAGCCTCATTCGTCGGCTCTGCGCGTTCATCGACGAAGGGTGCGGATCCTCTGAGGGGAAGCGGCCGGTTGGTCGGTGCTGATCGGGGTGTGTTCGGCTGGGTGCCTCTCTACCGTGGGCGGTGGAGGAGGTGATCCTGATGGGCTCGTTGTTCGAGGAGTTGGAGGCCCGGGAGGCGGTTGCCCGGGTACGGGTGGACGAACTTGAAGAGCAACTGGCTGAAGTGACAGGCCGGTTAGAAGAGGCTCGGGAGGATCTGGGTCGGTTACGGATCGCTCGGGAGACGGTGTCCGAGGTGATGGCCGAGATGTCGGCGAATGCATCCGCGCGGCAGACGCAGAGCCGGAAGCCGTCAGGCCAGACGAGTCCGAGGAGGCATCTGCGTACGCAGGAGCCGAGCGGCACATGGTAGGCGTGTTGGCGGTGCCCCACCGGCGGCCGGGGATGGACACGAGTGTACTCCCGAAGATCTACCGGGACATCGTGGAGGTGGTCCGTGCTGCGCCGGGGCCGGTGCGGGCCAAGCAGGTCGTGCCGAGGATCGGGCTGCCCGCCGAGGTGGGGAAGATCGAGGGGATCCGGGGAAAGCTGAAGCGGCTGGTCGCCCGGGGCTGGCTGACCGAGGGCGATCCGGGCTTGTTCTCTCCGGCCCATCACGAGACGGAGATGGAGCCCAGCTCCTCGTGAAGGAGGGGCTCTTCTCCCTAGAGTCGAAGGTGCCAACCAAATCGACGCTCGCCGAGAAGAGCCCCGGAATGGAACCGTATGACGCAAGCGTGAGTGCTGACCTGTTTGCCCGCTCGGTCAGTGCCTTCGAATCGCTGTTATGCACTCTGCAAGGCAAGCCGGCCCAGTCTTGGACCCACGCTGAGCTGGAGGAACGACTGGAAGAGGCCGGACGTCAACTGCTGCGGCAGCTACTGCAGGATCACCTGGATCTGCGGGCCCGCAGGGAAGAAGCGGCAGCCAGGCAGGAAGTGCGGCCACGGGTGATCGGATCGGACGGACGGCCTCGTCCGTGGCGGGAGACGGGCCACGCACGCCGGCTGGCCTGCCTGTTCGGCCTGGTCCGGGTGGAACGCATGGCCTATCGGGGTCCTTTGATGCCCAATGTCCATCCGGCCGATGCGACGTTGTCGCTTCCTGCAGGCCGGCACTCGATGGGACTGCGGCGGCTCGCGGTGACCGAGGCGGTGCGGGGCTCGTTCGACCGGCGCAGGCGGCGATCGAGCGCCGCTGCGGACAAGTGCTGGGAAAACGTCGCCTTGAGGAGCGCGTGGCCGCCGCCTCCGGTGACATCGACTCCTTCTACCAGCAGCACATTCCCGTCCCCCGCAGCCGGGACGTCCCACTGGTCATCGAGGTCGACGGCAAGGGCGTGGTCATGCGACCGGAGGCTCTACGGCCCGCCACTCAGAAGGCCCGCCGCGCCGCCGAGGCCGGACATCGCAGCCGACTCACGCCGGGCGAGAAGCCCAACCGCAAGCGGATGGCCACCGTGGCCTGCCTCTTCGATGCCGTCCCCGCTCCTCGGCGCCCACACGACGTGATCCATCCGCCAGGCGGACGCAGCGCCCGCCGTCGCATCCGCCGCGGCCCGGCCGCGACACGGAAGTGGAGCACTGCCTCGCTCCTCCACCCGCCCGAGAAGGTCATCTCCGACGTCTTCGCCCAAGCCGAGGCCCGCGACCCCGGCCACCACCGGTGCTGGGTCGTCCTGGTCGACGGCGCCCGACACCAACTCGACCTGATCCAACGCGAAGCCGCCCGCCGCTGCTGCTGCACGATCAACGTGCTCCTGGACTTCGTGCACGTCACCGAGTACGTCTGGACGGCAACCCACGCCTTTCACAAGCCCGGCACCGCAGAGGCCGACGCCTGGGTCGCCGACCATCTGACCACGATCCTCGCAGGTCAAGCCGACCCCGCCGCCCAGGAGATGACCCCCCAGGCCGATCAGGCCGGCCTCCGCGACAGTCGGCGAGAAGCCGTGGATACCTGCTGTCGCTACCTGACCGGCCACCTCGACCAGCTCCGCTACAACATCGCCCTGACTGCGGGCTGGCCGATCGCCACCGGTGCGATCGAGGGCGCCTGCCGACACCTGATCGGTGATCGCCTGGACATCACCGGCACCCGCTGGGGCCTTGTCGGCGCCGAAGCCGTTCTCCGGCTCCGCACGTTGATCGACAACGGTGACATCGATGCCTACTGGCGCCACCACACCGCGCATGAGCACCAGCGCCTCTATCCGGTGCCCGACCAGCGGGGATTTGCCCTAACTGCTTGATCACCGGGCTGTCTTACGAACAGACTGCACCGGTGAACTCCGCACTTCCCGCCTTCCGCTATCACCCGGACCCGCTCGCCAGCGGGTCCATCCGTGACAGCGCCGAAACCTGCGCAAGCTGCAACCGCGCCACGGGATGGATCTACACCGCGACCTTCTACACCGCTCAAGAGGTCGGCGGACGTTTCTGCCCCTGGTGCATCGCGGACGGCAGCGCGGCTGAACGGTTCGACGGCGAGTTCATGGACGCCTACGGACTCGACGGTGTCAGCGAGGAGATCCTGCACGAGGTCACCCGCCGCACCCCCGGCTTCCACGCCTGGCAAGATCCACACTGGCTCATCCACTGCCACGACGCGGCCGCCTTTATCGGCGAGGTCGGCTACAACGAGCTGGCAGCCCACCCCGAGGCCCTCGACCAGCTCAGGCAGGACCTGCGCATGGGCGGCTGGCACGATACCGCCCAACTCGAGCAGTTCCTCACCCACCTTGGCCAAGGCGCCACCGCGATGCTCTTCCGCTGCACCGTCTGCGGCACCCACCTCGCCTACACCGACGCCTCATAACCGCCACTGAGCTCGGCAGCCCTCGAGATCGAACCGATCATCCCTTCAAGGAAACCCCACCCAATTGAATCCGCCCTGCGATCCGCGATCGCTGTGATGAATCAGGCCCGAGCCCTTCTTGATGCCTCGCCGCCACAGGGCCATCTCCAGTGCGTCCAGCGGGAGATCGGTTCGCATGTGGGTGGCGCACTGCCACCCGACGATCATCCGTGAGTACACGTCCAGGACGAAGGCGACGTAGACCCAGCCTGACCAGGTGCGAATATAGGTGAGGTCGGCGACCCACAGCTGGTTCGGCCGACTCGCGGTGAAGTGCCGGTTGACCAGATCGGGTGGCCGGGGTGCGGACGGCTCAGGGATCGTGGTGCGGCGCCGCTGCCCGCGGATCACGCCTTCCAGGCCGTCCTCGCGCATGAGGCGCTCGATGGTGCAGCGGGCCGTAATGATGCCCTCGCGCCGCAGCTGGCGGTGGATACGCCGGGCCCCATAGGTCTCGCCGGACGCGTCATGGATGCAGCGGATGTACTCGATGAGCTGTTCGTCGCGCTGTCGCCGGCTGGACTTCGGGCGCCGACGGCGGGCGTTGAATGCCGAGACCGACAGGTCCAGTTCCCGGCATAGGGGCTCGACCCCGAAGTCGTCGCGGAGGTGGTTGATCACCGCGTCAGCCTCGTGCGGGGCTGGTCGAGCTCCTTCGCGAAAAACACCGAGGCGGCTTTCAGGATCTCGTTCGCCCGACGCAACTCTGCTATCTCCTTGCGGAGTTGACCCAGCTCGGCCCGCTCGGCAGTGGTCAGCAGGTCCGGCCGATCACCTTTGTCGGCCTCGGCCTGGCGGACCCATCCGCGCAAGGCCTCCTTGTGAATGCCCAAGTCCTTCGCGACGAGCCGACCGGACGACCGGAGGTCTGGACTTCACGGACGGCTCGCTCACGCAGCTCGTCGCGGTACTTCCGTGGTGCAGGCATCGGACCTGTGATCTCCCATCTGCCGAGGCGATCATGCCTGGCTTCAGGGCCGCTACAAAATCCGGTTCAGCTCACACCGCCTCGTTCGGTTTGGCTGGTTCAAAGCCCGTGTCCTGACGGGCATCGTCCACAGAGTGGCTGCGGCGCAGCGAGAGGAGGATAAGAAGCGCGAAGGCAGCGAACGCGGTGCCTGTGCGTGCGTAGTTGAACGCCTCCCAACGAGCAAGGATATCGGCGTGGTCGGCGGGCGCAGAGGTGGCCGCCCACTGCTTGATGCGGCCGTTGATGGGGACGTTGCCGAGACGGGTGATCAAGAAGGACGCGACAACAAGGATCCCGGCCCCTCCGGCAAGGCGCCGTGCGGTGCCATGCGTCACTACCGCAAGTGTGAGGGCGCTGAGGGCCGATATGCCCATAGCGCCTTGCATGGTGATGCCGTTCATCTGCATCAACTGGGCGTGGAAGGACAGTCGCATCTCCAGCGGTACGGCGTTGAAGGTGGGGACGAGATTGGCCGCTCCGTAGCCGAATGCGCCGGCGAGGGCACCGGTGGACAACAGGGCGATGCCCTGGGCGAGTTGGACGCGCATGTGGATCACTCCCCCGCCTGCGGTTCGGCAGCGGGTGTACAGCCGAGTTGGTGGATACGCCTCACCCGCCCGTCTTCGGCGACCTCGCCGATCAGGAGCCACTCGCTCACCACGTGGCCGAGCTTGCGGTGTTCCGCGCTGAGGCAACAGCGTGCAGCGAATCGGCGGCCGTCAACGAGGAGATCGTCAATCCGCATGTCGCCGGCGGTGACGTTCTTGCGGGCCGGAACCGCGTGCGCGATCAGCTGGTCGCGGGTGAGCTTTGTGCCGTCGGTGATCCAGACCGCGTCGTCGGTCAGTGTGCGGGCCACGATCTGTGTCGGGTCCTCGGCCGAGAGGGCCATGTCGCGGGTGTAGTCGACCAGGAGGCGGCGCGCCGCCAGTTCAGTTATTTCTGACATGCCTGTCAGTCTTGAGGTGTGCCATATAGTTGTCAATCGTGTCAGAGATAAGGCGTCGCCGTCAGCGGGTAGAGGTCCAACGCAACCGTGCCGCGCTGGTGTCGGCAGCGGTCCGGGTGCTTGCCGAGCGCCCCGAGGCGAGCATGGCGGAGATCGCTTCCGTCGCTGGTGTCACACGGCAGACCGCCTACGTGCACTTCGGCTCCCGTGAGGTACTCCTTGCGTCCGTGCGCGATGAGCTGAGCCGCAGGGCTTTCGCCTTGCTGGATGCTGCTGATCTTGAGGCCGGTACGGCCACTGAGGCCCTCGGCCGCTTCCTCACCGCGGCCGGAACACTGCTGGCCGAGCAGGCGGCGTTCGGCCATTCAGACAGCGACTCAGAGGCCGACGCGTCACGTCACGTGCCGATCGAGCAGCGCCTGGAGGATCTGATCCGCCGTGGGCGCGACAGCGGCGAGTTCACGGTCGGCCTGGAGACCGGTTGGCTGGTCGCCGCGGTGATCGCACTCGGCCACGCCGCCGACCATCAGATCCGCATCGGCCGCATGGATGCGCGGGACGCGGCGAAACAGTTCCGTACGTCAGTGATGCGCTTGTGCGGGGCAGCTGAGTGAAACGAGTGCGCTACACGATCGGCGCTTTGCCTGTGGTGCCCTGCGGATCGGAGCAATCAAGACCTAATAGCAGTGCACGCTTACGGGTGACCCCTACTCAAGACCTGGAGCCCGACTCCTCTCCACAGGCAGAGGGCCCCGTCACCGTGCATCTGCAGGAGTACGTCGCGCATCTCGACGATGACGTCATGCTCGTGACCTGAGCCGTCCGTACGGCTACCCCACCCTCAGCACGCGAGGGCGCGAGGCGGATGCTCGCCGCGGCCCTGGTAGCCGAAGTCGACCAGTACATAGCAGAGTTGGCCGGTGGGCGCGATGAGGTCGGCCAACGCCTGGTGGTCCGCAACAGCCATCACCGCGAGCGGACGGTGACCACCGCCGCCGGACCGATCGCGGTGAAGGCACCCCGCGTGAACGACAAACGCGTCGACGCCGAGACCGGCGAGCGCAAGCGGTTCTCGTCGCAGATCCTCGCCCCCTGGTGCCGCAAGTCCCCGAAGATCAGCGAAGTCCTGCCGCTGTTCTACCTGCACGGCCTGTCGTCCGGGGACTTCGTGCCCGCGATGGAACAGTTCCTCGGCTCCTCCGCCGGCCTCTCCTCGGCGACGGTGACCCGGCTGACCAAGCAGTGGAGCGCGGATCACGCCGTCTTCCAGGCCCGTGACCTGTCGGAAACCGACTACGTCTACGTGTGGGCCGACGGCGTCCACCCCAAGGTCCGCCTCGGCCAGGCCCGCTCCTGCGTCCTGGTCCTCATGGGCGTGCGCGTCGACGGCCGCAAGGACCTCATCGCGCTCGCCGAGGGCCTGCGTGAGTCGACCGAGTCCTGGGCAGACTTGCTGCGCGATTGGCGCCGGCGCGGCATGCGGGATCCCGAACTCGTCGTCGGTGACGGCGCGATGGGCCTGTGGCGGGCCCTGGCGGAGGTGTTTCCGCGGGCCAGGCACCGAAGGTGCTGGGTTCACAAAACCCGCAACGTCATCAACGCGCTGCCGAAGTCCGCTCAGCCGGGCGCGAAGAAGGCTCTGCAGGAGATCTACAACGTGGGCTCGTGTGTGTCCATGGGCGCTCCAACGCGTGTGCGCGTTGGTGGATACGCGGCGTACGGCTGCCCGTGTACCCGCAGGCAGCGTTCTCAGGCGCTGCGGTGCCCTGCGTCATACTGCTGGTTTTCGCTGGCTGTGACGGTGCATGCGAGTTGGCACCGTTCGCCAGATAGAGCGCTCGGCAGGATCGGCAGAGGGGGCCAGCCCCGTCCTCGGCGCTGCCAACGAGGATCTGATCGCGGCGTACAAGGTCATCGCAGGCAGCCCCTGCGCTAACAGCCCGTTCAGCCATGAATCACAACGGCTGCAGATGCGCCCCTGCGACGGTGCGCTGGTGTTCGGCGTTGAGGCGCTGGGCTTCCTCGAGCTGGTCCTCGAGGACGACGATCCGGCAGGCGGACTCGATCGGTGTGCCATGGTCGACGAGTTCGCGGGCACGGGCGGCGATGCGCAACTGGTAGCGGGAGTAGCGGCGGTGGCCGCCCGCGGAGCGCAGTGGGGTGATGAGGCGGGCGTCGCCGATGGCGCGCAGGAAGCCCTGGGTGGTGCCGAGCATGTCGGCGGCCCGGCCCATCGTGTAGGCGGGATAGTCGTCGTCATCCAGCCGGTTGAAGGAGTCGTCTGCGGTCATTGCACCTCTCTTGTGGAACGCGTCGAGGGGCCCGGGCGCGTAGTTGCGCCCGGGCCCCGAAGGAACTGCTCACACCATCTGCCGACCCTCGTACTACGCCGGCCTTCTGTGTCCGCCGCCCCGACCGAACTGCTGCCGGGGGTGCGGGGATCGCGGTTGCTTGACCGGAGACCACCTCACGTTCGATGTCCTGCGGTACCCGGGCTCAACACTCCGCCCGGGCGATCCTGATGGCGCCCGCTCCTCCGTTCATTCCCTCTGAACAATCACTTGCCTACTGCTGGTACTGCTACTGCTCTCCTGCGTACTGCAGGTGGCCCGTCCCGGCGCCACTCTTCGGCAGCCAGCCCCGTCGCCCGTCCTGCACCTGCTCTGGCCTGGAACCCCACTGCCGAACCTCCCGGTGCGCGCGCCCGCAGCCGACGCCTTCACCGAGGTACCGCTCGCCACTGCACTGCGGTCCTGCGAACTGCACTTACTGATACTGCGGTTACTGCTGGTGGTGGCCCCTGACCACTGCGGGCCACCCGGTCCGGCCGTCAGCCCCGTCGCCGTCCTACGTTTTCCTGGCTTCGGAACTCCACCACCGCACCGTCCTGCAACTGCACTTACGGGTACCGCTGCCCGGCAGTTCGTCTCTGCCGGACCCTGCTCGATCTCGCTTACGAGAGAAACCATAACCACGCGCCCGCTCAATGTCTACTCCCGCCGACATAGGTTTTCGCGTGTTCGACGGTGAGAGAGTCGGTCTGAACAGCCTCGTTGCTGCGGGGGCCCGGACCGGTGCAGCGTGGACTGGAGCACCCAGGACAGGCGAGGGGGACGTGCCCGTCCTGGCCTCCGCAGCGGTTCCACCGCGGAGGTTCGGCAGGGTGAGGCCCTGCCTGATGCTCAGCGGGAGATCTGCTTGCGGGAGGACAGGCCGGGCACCTCCGCCGGGAACGCGCACGCACTACGCCCTCCACACTCCACCACCCAGCCGAAGCCCACCTGCCCGTCAAGGTTGCTGGACCTGCCGGGAGTCGCGTTTCGTGTGGTGCGGAAGAGGTCGAGGCCCTGTCGCTGCCGGACGGCTCCCCGCGCGCTGTCGCCTTCAACTCGGCGATCACGCGCGGGATTGATAGTCATCTCAAACGGGGCCGGGATCAACCATGGTGGGACCCGGCTCTCACGCCTTGGGGTGAAGCGCGCTGGTGTGTCGTCTCCTTATGTCCGCCCGGCTCACTACGAAGGTCATACCCAGTCAGACCTTTCAGGACGGAACCTCCTGTGCGCCTGTTCGCCACCGCGGCCGCCACCAGCGCCGTACTCGCCGCGCTCCTCACCCCCCGCCTACGCCGCTCCTGCCAAGCCGGCACCGCTCGGCAACCCCGGTGACGTCCTCACCATGCCCGCCACCAGCGCGCTCAAGGTGCTGCCGGTGAAAGCCGAGCACCGCACCGGCTATGAACGCACCGCCTTTCACCACTGGATCGACGCCGACCACGACCGCTTCAACGCCCGCGCCGAGGTACTGAAGGCGGAAGCGTTCATCACGCCGACGGTGGACGACGAGTGCCACATCAGCGGCGGCGAGTGGTACTCCGCCTACGACAACACCTACGTCGACGACGCGCGCCGGCTCGACATCGACCACCTCGTGCCGCTCGCCGAGGCCTGGGACTCCGGCGCCTCCACCTGGCCGGCCAGGGAACGGGAGGCCTACGCCAATGACCTCGGCGATGCCCGGTCGCTGCTGGCCGTGTCGGCGAAGACGAACGGGGCCAAGGGCGACAAGGACGTCGCCGAGTGGCTGCCGCCCTTCGCCGGGGACCGCTGCACGTATGTGACCGACTGGGTCGCCGCCAAGATGCGCTGGCAGCTCAGCATCGACCCCGCAGAGAAGGCCGCGCTCGGCAAGGAACTGGACTCGTGCCCGAACACACCGGTGAAGGTCACCTTCGCCCGGTAGTCCGCCCGTCCATAGGCCTCGCGGTCCAACTCACCTGCTGTGCAGCGGCGGTGAGGCTGTGTGCCGCGGTGCGGGTCCTTCGACGAGATGCAGTTGCGGTCCGCACCGCTCGCCTCCCGCACCTCACGGTCATCCACGGGCCCACGGCCGTATTCGCCGCCGTGGCTGCTCACCGAAACCGCCACCCGGCGACCGCGCCGGCGAATGTCAGCGCCGCCGGCAGAAGCCCAACCGGGACCCGCTGGCCGGTCACCCGCGGACCGGACACCAGGGAGGGACCGTGGCTGCCGTCGCCGAATTGCCCGCGCAGGCCGACGCCGAGCTCGGTGAACGCCTGAACAACACGTGCGAACTGGGGCAGATGGTGGTGGTCACCGCCGAGAGGGCGGACGTGGCCGAGCAGGCGGTCCAGGCGAAGCTGTCGCTACGGACGGTTGCGGGCCGATCATCCCCGGGCGCAGGGGGCGTCCGGGTCCTCCCAGGACCATGGGGCGGCAACGCTGCCGTCAGCGTCGAGTCCGCGGGTCATGTAGGCGTGAACGGAATGTTGGCGGATGCGGGCGAGACCTCCCAGCGCACCGGGGTGCCCTGCGTCGACAGCCAGCTGGTACATGCGGGTGGCTGTCTCCTCGTCGCCCTTCCACTTGATCAGCAGCGCGATACGTGCCAGAGGGAACGGTGCTCCGGCCGCGGCCGCCTCATAGGCGAGTTCTTCTGCCGCTGGGAGGGTTCCACTCGTCCAGCCGGCCAGAAGCGACCTGCTGGTCAAGGAAAGCAGTTTGTCGCGGAATTCCCGGCTGCGTGGACTGTCCGGCAAGGCTGGTTCGGCCAGCACGCGATCGTACGGGTCATGTTCCGCATATCCCGCTTGTCGCAGGAAGCCGAGCACGAAGCGGTCGGATACCAAGACTGACCGGGCTGCGACGCCCTCGGCGAGCTCGAGGGCAGCACTGCGGTCGGGGTGGAGGAGAGCGAGCAGTGCCAGCGCTCCTGGATGTCCCTGGTCGGCCGCCGGGCGGGCCAGTCTGATCGCGGTCGCGTGGTCCCCTGCCCGCGCGCGAGAGCGTGCGAGTACCACGCGTGCTGGCAGGCTTCCGCTTTTGGCAGCGGCGGCATACAGGGTTGAGGCGTAGCGAAGCCGGCTGCGTTCCTGCGCGGAATCTGCGAGCCGCAGAAGATCAGCGGCTTCGGTGAGCTGGGAGGCAGCGGCTTCCCAGAAGGAGCGCGGGGGGACGTGCATCCATCGGGTCTGGCGGCCGTGCTCCTGAAGGTAGTCGGCCAGGCGGACCATGCCGGGCAACGCGCCCATGCCGGACGTGCGCGGTACAGGTTGCAGTGGGCTGGTGGTGTGTTTGATGACGGTCTGTGCGTAGGCGAGGGCGCCTTCGAACCAGTCGGGGGCTGCCTGGCTGCGCTGCTGGTCGCTCAGGTAGCCGGGCGCAGCGGCCTCGAGGAATGCCTTGGGCAAAACGCTCAGGCCCAGGCGGTGGGCGTCCATGGCTGCTCGTATGACCGCGCTGCCGTAGATTCCGTGCTCGCCGGTGGGTTGCTCGTAGTGGAGGACCATGTCCGGTCCCGCGGCCAGCACTTGCGTGAGGTTCTCCCCGTCAGTGTCCAGGGCTGCGGCCAGTGACACGTCGGTTTGTGCTGCGCGTTGGACGGCGTCCAGGTCCTGGCCGAAGGACAGGGGCAGGTCGATGCGCGTGATCTGACGGAACAGTTCCACCGCGTTGCGGTGGGGGTTGTCGCCCTCTGGGCCCATGTCCCGGGAGATGAGTGCCTCGACCTGGTCGGGCCACATCGTGGCCATGACGAGGAACGGTCCGTCGCCGTCGAGGCGGCGCAGGAGCGCTGCCGCGACGGCGTCGCCGGCGGTGCCGTCGAGGTAACGGTGGGCCTCGTTGAGCCACAGCACGGTCCGGGGGCCGAGCGCGTCGGCCGCCAAGGCAGCCAGCAGGCTGTCCGCGTCAGCCGGAAACATCAGATCGAAGTCGTCGGGGACGCCGGCCAGCGCCTCACATGCGGAGCGGGTCTTTCCTGTGCAGGACCGGCCCGTCAAAAGGACAAACTCGGGGCGGGAGCCGGCCTCGCATGCTGCGGACACGACGTCGCTCAGCCGCGTGTCGTGAGAGCGGGGGACGAAGGTCGGCAGGATGAAGCCGGTTGAGACGGCCCGGAGCCCTGGGATGGCAGGGTGCACGCCGAGCCGCTGCTGGGACCACCAGAGCACCGGGCGAAGGCGGTCGGCCAATGCGGCTCGCCGCGCGCGCCGTTCTTCGCCTTCGAGGGCCTGCCGGGCCAGCTGCCGCTGTGCACCGATACGCACAGCGTCGGTACGCCTGCGGTGCTCGGCCTGCCACTGTGCACGCCATCGGGCTTCGTCCAGCAGCTCCGCAGCCGTTTCACCGCAGTCCACACGCACCTGCAGGACTCCGCGCCGTGCGGCTTCTGCCCGGATGCTGCCCACCACACCGAGCAGCGGCTCCAGGCGCTGCGGCATCCGGTCTCCCCGCAGCCACGCCCCGACCGTGTCACGGACGACCGGCGGGGACGGCATCTTCGACAGCGCGTTATCGGACGGCTGTCCCCCCAGCTGATCCCGTTTGAATGCGCCAATGCGACATAAGTCGTCAAGGACGGGCGAACTGCTTTTCACTACTTCCACTCCAGCGACCGAATGATGTCCGCTCCGGACACGACCGGACATCGCGATCGTAGGCAACCAACCCTGCCCGCACGGCCGAACGTCCGATCTGGTGACACAGACAGGCAGGACACCGCGCCGGACAGCCACCCTCCACATCAGTCGCACGAGCACCACGCCGTGCCGTCAAGGAGGCGCCATGCCCACCACGCACGTGCTCTCTCTCCTGCTCGCCCTCTCCATCGCTGTGCACATCGGCAGCGCGACCGCCTACCTTGCCCGCCGTGCCGGATCCAGCCCGCCCGCCTCGGTTCTCGCCGCAGGCAGCGCCGCCGCCTCAGCCATAGCCCTGTACCTGTCAAGCGTCACCGCCTACCGATGACCGGCCGCCAGAGGCTCACCCATTGGCCGGGGTGAGCAGTCTGCGCGCCTCGCGCACATAATCGAACAGCACGTGGGGGCGCTTGGAGTGGTTGACTGCGTCGTGCTCTACGGCAGCTGCGAGGTCCGCGACATGCGGGGATAATTCGGGGCTGGCGAGCAGGGCCACGTGCAGGCTCTCGCGTACCGCTGGTAGTCCCGCGTCCGTCGTGGACCATCGGCTCCTGTTCGAGCGGGCCGTGCCCGTGGTGGGCGGTGTGATCGCGACCGTCCCGGAGCGGTGCCGGCACGTAGAGGTGGCGATCGAACCCGGCAGCGACTCCTGCCGCCTCGCCTGGCAGTTGCGGAGATTTGGTCACGGACGCGAGCAGCAGCAGCTACTGCGCCTCGCCGAGGGGCGAGCAAGGGACAGCCGCTCGTCGGCGGCCCGGCCCCGGTACGGCGGTTGGCCAGTGGGACCGGCTGCGTGCACCGCTGCTACTTGGTCGTGTGGGTGAGGCGGCGTTGCTGCGGGTAGCGCGGCGATGCGGTGCTGCCGGGCGCCATTCCGCGGGTCTCGTTGATGGCGACGGTGGCCGCGACGATCGCGCCGAATACGTGGAGGCCGGTCTGTACGTCACCGCGGGCACCCGCGTCACCATGCCCGACGGGCAGATCGTCAAGGCCCGCGAGCTGACCGGTGCCTCGAACATCCTCTTCCGCCACAACTCGGCGACCGGCAGCATCGAGGCCCGCCCGAACAACGCGGTGCGGGGCGCTCTCAACGAAGGGCTGCACAGCCACCACTAGGGCTGCCGCACGTCAGATTTCCCGTCCCGTCGCGGTCCGCTGTCGTCATAGTCGGTCATTTCCTTGCGGATCGTCACGCGGCCTTGGGGATGCGGCAGGCTGGCCCTATCCCGGATCAAGCCGGGAGAGGGGCGATCGTGACCAGACAGAGGCGGTGGGCGGCGGGGGCCCTGCCCGCGGAGGCAACGCAGTTGGTCGGCAGACGTCCCGAACTCGCCGAGGTCGGGCGGCTGTTCGGGGAGTCCCGGCTGGTGACACTGACGGGTGTCGGTGGGGTGGGCAAGTCCCGCATCGCGCTGCGGGCGGCGCACGAGGTGCGGCCGCAGCTCCGGGACGAGGCATGGTGGGTGGAGCTCTCACCGCTGCGCTACGGCTCGGGGCTGGCGCACGCCATCGCGGAGGCGCTTCCGCTGGCCGACCAGAGCACCCGCCCGATGATCGATGTGCTGGCCGAGTACCTCGCCGGCCGCGAGCTGCTGCTGGTCCTCGACACCTGCGAGCATCTGGTGGACGAGTGCGCGCTGACGGCCGAAATCCTGCTGCGGGCGGCGCCGGGGCTGCGCATTCTGGCGACCAGCCGCCGTCCGCTGGGCATCATCGCGGAGCGGCTGCTGCCCGTCACACCGCTGGCCGTTCCCGGGGCCGGGGACGAGCGCACGGACTGCGGCGCGGATGCCGTCACTCTGCTCGCTGCCCGCGCTGCCGAGGCGGTGCCCGGGTTTGCCGTCACCGACGCCAACCGCCCCGACCTCGAACGCTTGTGCCGCCGCCTGGACGGTCTGCCGCTCGCCATCGAACTGGCCGCCGCACGCCTGCGTGACCTGTCGGTGGCCGAGTTGACCGAACAGCTGGCCGACCGTTTCGCGGTGCTGGGCACCACCGAGGAGGTAGTGCACGAGGCCGCTCCGCCCTGGCATCAAGCGTTGCGCACGGCCATCGGCTGGAGCCATGAGCTGTGCACCCCGGCCGAGCGCCTGTTGTGGGCACGGCTGTCGGTGTTCACGGGCAGCTTCGATGCCGAGGCAGTCCGGCACGCGTGCGCCGACGACCGGCTCCCCAGCGAGCAGATCCCCGGGCTGGTGCAGGCGCTCGTGGACAAGTCGCTGCTGATCTGGTTGCCCTCCGGGCCCGGGGAGCGGTTCCGGATGCTGGACACCATCCAGGAATACGGTGCCCACTGGCTGCGCCTCCTGGGAGAAGAGGATGTGCTGCGGCGCCGTCACCGGGACCGCTTCGCACAGCTGGCCCGCGAGGGGGATGCCGCCTGGCTGGGGCCCGACCAGTACGTCTGGTACGACCGCATGCACGCCGAACACGACAACCTCCGCGCCGCCCTGGAGTTCAGCCTCCACGCCCCGCAGGGCCATGCCGCACTGGAACTGGCCGGGTCACTGTGGTTCTTCTGGTACGGCTGCGGGTTCGCCAAGGAGGGGCGCCACTACCTGGACCGCGCGCTGGCCGCCGACACCCGGCCGAGCCGCGAACGCACCAAGGCCCTGTGGGCCTGCGCCCTCGCCTCGATGCCCCTCGGTGACGCGGAGAGCTGTACGGCCCGGGGCACAGAATGCCTCGCGGCGGCTGAACAGCAGGCCGACACCGATGCTCTGGGCCCCGCCCGTGCGGTCCTCATGGTTGCCGCGGGCCTGCGGGGCGACCTGGCCGAGACGCACGCCGCGGCCGGCCGCGCACTGGCCGTGGCCCGGGACGACGGCGCCCTCACCCTTGCCACGCTCCTGGGCCTGCTGGGCAGCAGCCACGCATACCTCTACTCGGGCCGTCCCGCGGACGCCCTTCCCCTGCTGGAGCGGCTGCGCGCGCTGTGCGACCGGCATGGCGAGCGATCGGTGCGCGCGTTCGGCGACTACCTCCGCGCCCAGGCCGAGCTGGCGCTCGGCCGACCCGCAGCCGCGCAGGGCTATGCCCTCGAGGCGCTGCGCGCCAAACACCGTATGCACGACCGCATGGGAACCGGACTGGCCATGGACGCACTCGCCGCTGCCACCAGCGCCGCCGGACAGGCCGAGCACGCCGCCCGCCTGCTCGGCCTGGCACAACGGCTCTGGGAAACCCTGGAGGGGCCACAGATGGGCATCCCCCAGTCGGTTGCCGCCCGGCAGGCATGCGAACGCACGACCCGCGACGCCCTCGGCGACCATGCCTACACGGCAGCCTTCCGGACCGGCTCCGACGCCGGCATCGCCTACGCCCTGTGCAACACACCCGCCCCACGTCCCTCACCGCAGGCACACACCGACCCGCCGGAGACTCCCTAACTGTTGCTGGCCATGAGGTTGATGGCGCCACCCGTCGGTGTTGACCTTCAAGTTGCCACGTGATCACTGATGCCACCGGCATCCCGCCCGCGATCACTCTTACCGGCGGCTGGGGTTTGGGGCACCTCGCATGATGAAGCTTCCCCGTGATCTTGGACACTCGATGGTTATGCCGCGAGGGCGTGTCGGTGCCGTTGCCTGGTCTCGGCCGGGGTGAGGTAGCCGAAGACCTTGTGTCTGCGTAGCCGGCGGCGGTTGTAGAACGTCTCGATGAAGTCGAAGAGGTCGGCACACGTGCAGTGGCCCGGTCGGGCCAGGCACGGGTGCCGATCTCTTCTTTGAGCAGGGCCCAGAAGCTCTCTGCGGCGGCGTTATCGAAGCATGATCCGGTGCGCCCGCAGCTTTGACGAAGACCCAACTCCCGTATCCGAGACCGGAATCGGGTCGAGGTGTATTCGGCGAGTTCAACCGGTCGATGCAACACCGGGTTGTTGTAGTGAGCGTAGTTGTTCTTCGAAGACTTCGGCGGGGGCCTTCCAGCCGAGGATCTTGCGGGGCCGGTTGTTGAGTGCGTATGCGACGGCTCCGAGATCTTCGGCGGACCACCGGGACAGGTCCGTGCCTTTCGGGAAGTACTGTCGCAGCAGCCCGTTGGTGTTCTCGTTCGTCGGTCGCTGCCAGGGCGAGTGCGGGTCGGCGAAGAACACCCTGGTCCCGCTCTCCATGGCGAACTGGGCGTGGCCGGAGAGCTCCTTCCCGCGGTCCCAGGTGAGAGTCTTGCGTAGTTGCCCGGGCAGCTTGGTCATCGCTTCCGTCAGCGCCGCGTTCATCGCCGTGGCCCCGTATCCGCCGAGCGCTGGCCCATTCCTGACGTACGGCTTCTCGCCCCAGCCCTCCAGCCGCGGCAGATGGACCAGGAGCGTGGAGCGGCTGCTGCGCTCGACGAGCGTGCCGATCGCCGACCTGCCCGTCCCGATGATCAGGTCGCCCTCCCCATGGCCGGGAACAGCGCGGTCGTCGGCCTCGGCCGGGCGCTCGCTGAGCACGACGTCAGCGGTGACGTGGCCCTGCGGCCTGTTCCGGGACCGCGCCCTTGGCTCCCGCAGTGCACGGCCCGTACGCAGGCACGTGACCAGCTCGCGCTTGAGCGCGCCTCGCCCCTCGATGAACAGCGCCTGGTAGATCGCCTCAGCACTGATACGCATGGACTCATCATCCGGGAAGTCGACCCGTAGCCTGCAGGCGATCTGCTCCGGACTCCACGCCGTTGACCACCGTCTGTCCTGGCGATGGGGCTTGTTCAGGCCCTTCCACGGCGGCGTCTCGGGACCGGGAACGACCGTGCCGTCGGGTCGGCGCATGTCACCGGCGAGCCGGTCCTGCACGTACTCACGCAACCGGTCGTGGCCCACGAGCTTGGCCGTCTTCGGGCGCTTCGCGGCCTGTTGTGCCTTCCACTGGGCCACCACGGCACGGTAGACCGGCTTGCCGCCCCTGGTCGCGGCGTTGCGACGCAGCTCGCGAGAGATCGTTGCCGGGTCGCGCCCGAGCGTGCGGGCGATCTCACGCACGCCCTTGTCCTGGGCCGCTGAGCCGGGCGATCTCCTCGCGTTCGGCGAACGACAGGTAGCGGCCCGAGGGCTCGTCCAGACTCAGCGGCGCCATCCCGCCGGCGTGTCGGAACCATCGAATCCCGACCGGTGCCGACACGCCGACCCCCTCGGCGGCCTGGACGGAGGTGATCCCGGATGCGATCAGACGCCAGAACTCCCGTTGCACAGCGCGCGATGGCTCAGGCCGGCCCGGTGAGCGCATCGCCGGCCGCATCGCCCTGTCCGCAGCCCACTGCCGCCGCGCACCTGATGGCGCCTGCGGCATCTGCTTCCTCGGTCGTCCCATCGCACACCTCCGTGATCAGAAGGTGTTGCGACGACCAATTGCATCCGCCATCGTTTGCCGACAGAGAGGGCTGATTGGGTGGCCCGGGTTCAGTCGCGTGGTTTGGCGCTGCGGGCGTGGCGGGCGGCCTTGAGCGTTTCGGGCAGGAAGCGGTTTTTCCACGCGGTGCGGCGTGTGGCGGCGTCGCCGCCGACGACTTCGGCCTGTCCGTTCATCAGGGCGAGGAAGCCCTGTCGGGCGACGTCCCTGCGGCTGTTCTTTTTCATACCGGGGCCGAAGGCGGTGTTGTTCATGCCGGCGCGGGCGTGGAAGTCGCTGTCGGTGGCGCCGGGCATGAGCGTGGTGACGCTCACTCCGTGTTCCTTGAGTTCTTCGCGCAGGCCGAGGGCGAACATGCGAGTGAAAGCGCGCGAGGGCCCGTAGACGGTCTCGTACGGGGTGGGCAGCGTCGCGGAGAGCGACGAGGTGATCAGGATGCGGCCCTTGCCGTTCGCGGCCATGTGGCGGGCGACGTGCTTGGCGAGGTGGACGACGGAGGTCACGTTCAGGTCGATCAGGCTGAGCTCGTCGTCCAGATCGGTGTCCAGGAAGCCCCCGCCGATGCTCCGCCCGGCGTTCAGGACCGCCGCGTCCAGTGGGCGGCCGGTCTTCTCCACCGCGTTCCACACGGTCTCCACGCCGTCGCGGGTCGCGAGGTCGGCGCGGACGGGGACCACGTCGGTGCCGTGCGCGGCGAGGTCTGCGGCGGCCTTGTCGGTTTTTTCGCTGCGGCCGGTCGCGATCAGGTCGAACCCGTTGATGGCGAACAGCAGGGCCAGCTCGTAGCCGATGCCGGAGGAGGCTCCGGTCACCAGGGCCAGCGGGCGGGGTGAGGCGGGGTCGGTCACGGGGTGCTCCGTTCGGTCGAGGAGGGTGTGGTGGTCTGGGGGCGTGCGGCAGGTTTCCCGGCGTTCCAGCTGGCGAGCAGCCGCCAGGCTTCCTGGGAGGTCTGGTCCTGGGCGGGCAGGTAGAGGAAGAGGGTCTGTTCGTCGTCGCCGGGCAGCGGAAACGCCTCGTAGTCGATGGTCAGGGCGCCTACCAGGGGGTGGCGGAAGCGTTTTTGGCCGAAGGTGCGGTTGAGGACCTTGTGGTCGTTCCACCAGCGGCGGAAGTGCTCGCTCTTCATGGTCAGCTCACCCACCAGTTCGGCGGTGCGGGTGTCGTCGGGGTGCCGGCCTGCGTCCAGCCGAAGGATCGCGGTCATCTCGGCTGCGACCTTCTCCCAGTCCGCGTACAGCTCCTGGGCCTCGGGAGCCAGGACGATCCAGCGGGTGAGGTTGCGCTCCCGGTAGGGCATGGCGTCGAAGTCGGCGAGCAGGACCCGGCACAGGTGGTTGGTGGCCAGCACGTCCCCGCGCCGGCCGATGATGAACCCGGCGTGGTCCTCGAACGAGTCCAGGAACCGGCGCATCCCGGGGCGAACCTTCTGCACACCGGGCGCGCGCCGCCGTCGCCGGGCGGGGGCGGGCTTGACCAGATCGAACAGGTGGGCGCGCTCGGCGTCGTCCAGTTGCAGCGCCCGGGCGACCGCCTCCAGCACGTTGTCGGAGGGCACGATGTCGCGGCCCTGCTCCAGCCGGGTGTAGTAATCCGTGCTCACCCCGGCCAGCTGCGCGATCTCCTCGCGGCGCAGCCCCGGCACCCGCCGGTATGCGCCGTGTTGCGGCAGTCCAACGGACTCCGGGGAGATCCGGGCGCGGCACCGGCGGAGGAACTCACTGAGGTCGACGTTACTGGCCATGTCTTCCATGTTCCCCGCCCTTGGCGGGTCGTGCGGCGCGGAAGGGGGGTCGCCGCGTCCTAGGACGCGGCGACCGGGGAATGTCCGGCCCAGGCATCGGCCTCCGGGCGCCCTGCCTGCGGTGATCTGCTGGAGAGAGCACCCCGACGACAGAGCGAAGCCCCACCGGCGGCCGCCGTGCCCCTGCGGCCATCGCCTGCCGGTCCCTGCTTCCCATCGAATCCCACAAGGAAGGGCGTTTCTCGTGCGTACCTGGCTGATCACTGGCTGCTCCACCGGCTTCGGCCGCGAGCTGGCCCGCACCGTCCTGGCCTGCGGTGACCGCGCGGTCGTCACCGCCCGCAACACCGACCAGATCAAGGATCTCTGCGACGGAGCGGAGGGCCGGGCCCTCGGCCTGCCGCTGGACGTCACCCTCCCCGAGCAGATCGAGGTGGCCGTCGCCACGGCGCAGGAGGAGTTCGGCGGCATCGACGTCCTGGTCAACAACGCCGGCATCGGCTACTTCGCCGCGGTCGAGGAGTCCACCGACGACGAGATCCGCCGCATGTTCGAGATCAACCTTTTCGGCCTGGCCGCGCTCACCCGCGCCGTCCTGCCGGGCATGCGCCGGCGCCGCACCGGCACGATCGTGAACTTCTCCTCCGTCGGCGGGCTGCGCGCCTTCCCCGCCGTCGGCTACTACAACGCCACCAAGTTCGCCGTCGAGGGCCTGTCCGAGGCCCTGTGGCAGGAAGTCGCGCCGCTGGGTATCAAGGTGCTGCTGGCCGAACCCGGCCCCTTCCGCACCCACTGGGCCGGCCGCTCCGCCAACGAGACCCTGCCCGAGCACGAGATCGCCGACTACGCCGACACCGCCGGCGCCGCCCGCGCCTCCTTCCGGCAGAACACCGGCAACGAGCCCGGCGACCCCACCCTCGCCGCCGAAGCGATCTTCACCGCGGTCACCGCCGACAACCCGCCCCACCGCCTCCTCCTCGGCAGCCCGGCCTACGACATGGCCCTGGCCAAGCTCGACGAGATGCGCACCGAATTCACCGCCTGGGAGGACCTCACGCGCAGCGCCGACTTCCCCGTCCAGAACTGAGCCACCCACACCTTCCCCGCGCGGGGAAGCCCCCAGGGCGGGGAAGATGCGGGCCGACCCAGGCCCGCACAGACTCGCTGGAAAGGGAGGCGGGGCGCCGAACAGGAACACACATCCTGGGCGCCCCGCCCGCCGATCCCGACAGGAACGGAGCACCATGTCCCCCCACAAGACTCTCCGCGTCGCCGTGACCGGCTGCAATGGCAAGGTCGGAGAACATGCCGTCGACGCCCTGCTGGCCGCCGGCCACGAGGTGGTCGGCATCGACAGGCAACCGCCCGGCCGCGACGACATCCTCTCGATCGTCGCCGACCTCACCGACTACGGGCAGACCTTCGACGCCCTGGGCTCGATCGGCTGGGACATCCTCGGCGACACCGTCGACCACGCCTTCGACGTCGTCGTCCACCTCGCTGCCATCCCCCACCCCCGCATGTTCAGCAATGCGGAGACCTTCAAGAACAACGTCACCGCCGCCTATAACGTCTTCGAAGCCTGCCACCGGCTCGGTCTGCGCGACATCGTCGTGGCTTCCAGCGAGACGGTCCTGGGCGTGCCCTTCGACGACACGGTCACCTACCTGCCGCTTGACGAGGACTCCCCGCGCCGGGGCCGCAACGCCTACGGCCTCAGCAAGCTCGTCATCGAGCAGATCGCCGAGGAGTACGCCAAGAACGACCCCGAGCTGCGGGTCAGCGCCCTGCGCCTGTCCTACGTCCAGAACGAGGATGAGTACGCCGAGTACCCGGGCTTTGCCGACAAGATCGACGAGCGGATCTGGGACCTGTGGTCCTACATCGACGGCCGCGACACCGGCACCGCGATCGAAAAGGCCCTGCACTACGAGCCCCGCGGGTTCGAGACGTTCCTCATCGTCGCCGACGACACCGTCATGCCCATCCCCACCCCCGAACTCCTCGCAGCACGCTTCCCCCACGTGCCCGTCAAGGGCGAACTCGGCGACCGGAGCCCCCTGCTTTCCAACGAGGCCGCGAAACAGCGCCTGGGCTTCCATCCCCGCCACAGCTGGCGCGACCACGTCCGCTCCCAAGACTGACCCGATCCGACGGGTTGCGACCGATCCCCGGGCCCTCGTCGAGGTGATCGGCCACGGTCGTGTACGTCCGGGGATCCGCGTCTGCACGATCTCGTGGCCATCGGCGCGGAGCTGGGCAACGGCGGCGTCGATGTACTTCGTGGTCCACAGCACGATGGCGTTGAGGATCAGGCCGAGCGAGCCGAGCTGGTCCTCCATGCCGTCGCGGTACGCCTGGTGGATGGTGCCGCGCTTGCCATGAGCCGGGACAGCCGATGAATCCGGTCAGTCTCCAAGTCCACCTGCGAAAGATCGGCGTCCCACCGCAGCGCGGCAGGACCGCCGCGATCCGCCAACTCGTCCTCCAAGCCCCGGCCCCCGTCATCGCGAAGGCGCTCGGCTACCACGACAAGACCACCACCCGCCTGGTCACCGAAGCCGGCGGAACCTGGAGCCGATACGCCCCCGGTGACCACAGCCGATAGTGCCTACAAGTAGCCGGGCTCACCCGTTTCCACGAATCGGGCTACGGACCTGCGGAGGAGATCAAGGAACTCCGGCAGATCATTGGCGACCCTGTCGAACTCCGCCTCGTCCAGGGAAGCCGTCCGGGACCGGTGGATCGCGCCGCCCCAGTCGGCGACGAACAGGATGCCCCCTCCGTCCGAGCCGATCACCATGCCGTGAGGATCATCAGCTTCCGGGATGAAGACATAGCCCTCCTCTGCGAGCCGGTGCAGAACATCACGCGCCGAGTGGATGAAGTAGCCATTGCCCACATCCGACAGGACAACCTCGCCGATGGACTCGTAGAACGTCAGCAGATCATCGAACCCCAGAGACTCCCGGGCGTAGTCACGGGCAGCACAACGGTCGTCCGCATCGGCGACGCGAACCTCATTGCCGCCGGGCGCGAAGCCGTGCGTCTCCTCGAAGGTCGAAACCATCGTGCTCAACGCGTCCGTGATCTCCTCACGCCATCGCGATAACCAAGCAGCTGAGTACGGGAGCCGATCCATGGTCCAGATCATTCCACCCCCACCACAGAGACCCTCCCGGGGTTCGAGCTGCCTTCAACCCGCACCGGCAACACCCAAAGTGACGAGTCACTCCTTCGTCGCTGGCATACGCGACTCGATGACATGCGGGCTTACCAGTCCCAAGGCCGGCCCAGGGCGGCAGGATCGCCGAGGAGAACCGCTTACGTTCGCCCGTGGCCTCGTCGATGCGCTTGTCGTTCACGCGCGGGGCCTTGACCTCGACGACTCCGGGGGATGTGGTGACCTTCCGCGGCTGGTGATGGCCGTTGACGCACGACCAGGCGGTGACCGCTCTCGTCCCGCTCACCGGCCAACTCGGCTATGTACGCGCTGACTTCCGCCTCCAGGGCGGCGTCCAACATTCGCCTCGTGCCCTCGCGGACGATCTCGTCGATCAGGGAGCCGTTTGGCGTGGAACCATCAGCATTGACCACCGTGAGCACGGGCGTGCCTTCCCGACCGGCGCTGCGAACGCCGGCCTACTCGGTGACCTTCAATCGATCACTCGGCAAGGTACGCCCTTCGCGTGCCACCCGAGCCCCGATCCACAGGTCTTGAGCATTACTCCCGCCTGGGCCTCGCGCTGAACACCGTCAAGCGCTACGCCCGCGCCGCCGAACCCGAGGAGTTGGAGGAGATCCGGCTCGCCGAGCGGGAGATCGTCGAGGCGATCGGGAACTACCGCACCGTGCTCAAGCACATCGACGAGGGCGGCCCGGCCCAGGAGGCCCTCACGAAGGCCGCGGCCATGACCGCCGAAGTCCGCCAGGCCCTTCAGGGCCTGGACGAGGAGGCGCCCGTGGACGAGGTCGCGACGCGGCTTGAGGGCAGGGTCACCCCGGCGGTCCTGCTCGGCGTCGTCCAGTTCAGCGGTGCGCAGGACGTCCCCGGAGGAGATCCCCGATCTCGTCGGGACGCTGTGGCGACAGACCAGGCACGGGCCATGATCGCTTGTGTATGCGGGCGGAGCTGCCGCTGATCATGTCGTGCGGATCGGTCCAGCACGGTGGGTTCCGGTAAGCAGAGCTTCGGCATGCTTGCGGAAAGCGGTGACCAGACGGCTGCGGTCGCCGGTGCGCGTGGCGAGTACGACCTGGCTCGGTTCGACCCCGTGCAACGGGACGGTGGTGAGGCTGGGATGCAGGCCGGTCGCGTGGTCGAGGGGCGGCCCGATGGCCACGGCCTGCCCGGCGGCGATGAGTTCGTGTTTGTCCTCAAGGGCTTCGACCAGGGGGCCGTCGGGCGCGGGCCGCCCGTCGGGCCGGGGATCGAGCCGCCAGTAGGCGTTCAGCAACGGGTCGGACTGGCGTACGTGGGGGATCGGCTCATCGGCGATGTCGCCGAGGGTGACCGACTCCTTGCCGGCCAGACGGTGGTCCCGGGGCACGACCAGTACGCGCGGTTCGTCGTATAGGACGGTGACGCGCAGCTGGTCAGTGGGGAACGGCAGGCGCGTCACCACCGCGTCGACGCGGTGCTCCAGCAGCGCGCCGCGCGAGTCGTTCCAGGCGAGCAGGCGGGTGTGGACCTCGGCATCGGGATTGCGGTCGAGCAGGGCGCGCACGGCCGGAGTGATGACCAGCCCCTTGGTGTAGCCGATGGTGATGCTGCTGGGCCGGGCTGCGGCCCGGGTGCGGGCCATCGCCTCGACCGCGGCGCGCAGCACCCCCTGGGCCCGGGGCAGGAAAACCTCGCCGGCCTCGCTGAGCCGGGTGCCGCGCGTGGTGCGGTCGAGCAGGCGGACGCCCACTTGCTGTTCGAGGCGGCGGATCTGCCGGCTCAGCGACGGTTGGGTGGTGTGCAGCGCTTCGGCGGCACGGCCGAAATGCTGGTACTCGGCGACCACCGTGAAGCACTGCACCAGCCGGAGGTCGAGGTCCACGGGTGCGGGGAAACGTTCGGACACAACCCCACTCTAGCTGGCTTTATACGCAGCCTGTATTACATGTGTCGGAACAATCATTGGACTGCGCGCTCGTCGCGGCCGCACCGTGTGACCATGACATCGGATAGCGTGACACCGTTTCGTATCGACATTCCGGACAGTGCCCTGGAGGATCTGAAGGACCGGCTCCACCGGGTACGCCTTGCCGGCCGGGAGACAGCGCCGGACAGCAGCCAGGGGGTGCAGCGGGAGCGCCTTGAGGGGCTGCTGGAGTACTGGGCCACCGGGTACGACTGGCGCGATCTGGAGCGGCGACTCAACGAGCTGGGCCAGTTCCGCACGACCATCGACGGTCTCGGCCTCCACTTCATGCACGTACGCTCACCCCGCCCCGACGCCACCCCCCTGTTGCTGCTGCACGGATGGCCGGGCTCGTTCCTGGAGTTCCTCAAGACCGTCGGCCCGCTCACCGAGCACGGCTTCCACCTCATCGTCCCCTCGATGCCCGGCTACGGCTTCTCCGACCAACCCGCCTCGACAGGCTGGGGCCCGGACCGGATCGCCCGCGCGTACGGCGTGCTCATGCGGCGCCTCGGTTATGACTCCTACCTGGCCCAGGGCGGCGACTGGGGCGGTGTCGTCGCGACCCGCATGGGGGCGCAGCGCCTGACGGGCCTGCGGGCGATCCACGTCAACTTCCCTGAGTTCCTCGCCGCACCACCGGTCGGCGACGCCCCGACCCCTGAGGAGAAGGCCGCACTCGAACAGGGCAGCCGCTTCTTCGCCGTCCATTCCGGATACCACGTCGTGCAGCGCACCCGGCCGCAGACCATCGGCTACGCCCTGACCGACTCCCCGGCCGGGCAGGCCGCCTGGATCTACGAGAAGTTCCTCGACTGGGCCCGGCCGGACGCCCTCACCCCCGACGAGATCCTCGACCACATCTCCCTGTACTGGTTCACCGGCACCGCTGCTTCCTCCGCCCGCCTGTACTGGGAGTACGCCCGGCAGCCGCTCGCTCTGAGCGAGCTGGACCTTCCCGTCGGGGTCAGCGTCTTCCCGGACGAACTGACGCGTACCCCGCGCATCTGGGCCGAGCGCGCCTATCACGACCTGCGCTACTTCAACGACGACATCCCCGCGGGGGGCCACTTCGCCGCCCTGGAGCAGCCTGAGCTGTTCGTCGAGGAGATCGTCAAGTTCGCGCGGACGGTGGCCGCATGAAGACGGTCGTGATCACCGGGGGCACGGACGGCATCGGGCGCGGCCTCGCCCGTATCTACCTCGAGCGTGGGGGCCAGGTCGTGGTCGTCGGGACCGACAAGGCCAAGGCCGAGCCCGGCGCCTGGTTGATCCGGGCCGACCTGGAGCTCATTGACGAGAACAGGCGGCTGATCAACCGGCTCTCCGCCGAGCTCGACACGATCGACGTCCTCGTCCTGGGTGCCCGGTTCCAGCGCTCCAGGCGTACGGAGACCGCCGACGGCCTGGAGTCCAACTTCGCGCTGACCTACCTCAGCCGTTTCCTGCTCAGCCACGGCCTGGCCGGCCTACTCGGCCGCGCCGCGGATCCGGTCGTGCTCAACTTCGGCGGCGCCGGGCGTTTCGGGCCCCCACGTTGGGACGACCTTCAGCAGCGGACGCAGTACCACGGCCTCACCGCGATGATCCAGGCCGGGATCCTCAACGCTGCGCTCGCGGTCGACTTCGTCGGCCGTCACCCCGCCATCCGGTACGTGAACACCTTCCCCGGCACCGTCGCCACGAGCTTCGCCGGCGACTACGACGAGGCCGAGGCCGCGCAGATCGGCCGTCTTCGCGCGACCGGTAAATCCGTGGAGACCGCCGTCAAGGAGATCCTGCCGTTCCTGGATTCCGGCGCCCCGGGCCACCCCGTCGCCGTGAGCGAGGGAAACGCCGTCCCCCTGAACCCTCAGGCATCCTCCCTCGCCGACGCGCGGCGGCTCTACGACTACACCCGGGAGGTGCTTGCCCGATGAAGTGGGTCAGCTACCGCTCCGCCGACGGCTCCACGCGCTGCGGCGTGGTGCACGACAACAGGATCCGCGCCATGGGCTTGGGCCTGTTGGAGCTTCTGCGCGCCGAAGGCGGGCTGGAGGCCGCCGCAACCAGAGAACCGTCTGAGATCGTCGAGCTGGCTACGGCCGACCTGCTGGCGCCGATACCTGTGCCCCCGGCGGTCCGGGACTTTGCCGCGTTCGAACGTCACATCAGTAACGCGGGTAAGGCAGCCGTTGGCGACGGCAGGGTCAGCCCGGTCTGGTACGAGTATCCGCTCTTCTACTTCTCCAACCCGGCGGCGATCAAGGGACCGCACGACGAGGTCCCCATCGCCCCGGGCGCTCAGTTGTGGGACTACGAGGTCGAGGTCGCCGCGGTGATCGCCGGGGACTGCTCGAACCTTGACGCCGCCACGGCGGAGAATCACATCGCCGGCTACCTGGTCTACTGCGACTGGAGCGCACGCGATATCTCCGCGAGCGAGATGGGGTTCGTGTACGGCCCGTCCAAGAGCAAAGACGCCTCGACCAGCCTCGGCCCGTTCCTCGTCACCCCCGACGAACTGGAGCCCTACCGCTCGGGCAAGGGCTATGCCCTGCGGATGGACGGGTACGTCAACGATGAGCATTACGGCGGCGGCAGCTGGGACGAGATCCACTGGTCGTTCGGCGAGATGCTGGCGCACGCGTCGCGCGGCACCCTTCTGCGAGCCGGTGACATCCTCGCCAGCGGCCCCGTGGGCACCGGCTGCATCCAGGAGTTGTCCGGCCGCCGCCGCTACTTGGCACCGGGAGACACGGTCCGGATCGAAGTGCAGGAACTCGGCGCGATCTCCGCACGGATCACCGTGCCAGAGCCGTCCTGACGTACCGGATGCACCAAAAACGATCTTGACCCCTCCACTTGTCGGGAGACCACCGAAATGCATCTCGCCAGCACCTTCGCTCGCGCTGACATGGATCTGAACGCCGTCCGCAAGGTCAGCCTCACCATCAACGCGACGCACCTGTTCGTCTACTTCATCCCCGAGGCACCGGAAGAGGCCGCCAAGCTGGGCGTAACCGAGTACGGACCGGCGTACTTCGCGTTCCGGTCGGCCCCGATGGGCGCAGTCCCATGGCAGGTCACACTCGCGGCCTTCTACAACTTCAGCCCGCGGTCGGTGCAGGTCATGGCAGGCGTGTGGGACACAGCGACGCCACAGGAGTGGCAGGCTGCTCGCTTCGCAGCCGTCGATCGTGCGTTGCAGCGCGTCGACGTGAGCCTCACCGCCGATCAGATCGCCGAGGCACGATCGCTGATCGACCCGGTCGTCGCGAGCGCCGACTACGCCGGGAAGACGATGGCTGCCGCCAACGCCTCGGTCCCCCTCCCAGCCGATCCGCTCGTCGCGCTATGGCAGCAGATCACGGTGCTGCGCGAGTGGCGCGGCGACGCGCATGTCACCGTGCTCGCCGCCAACGACCTCGGGCCGTGTGACTGCAACGTTCTGCAAACCGCGACAGGTCACTTCCCGGAAGCGATCGCGCGTGCCACCCGGCTGTGGGACGACGAGGAGGTGGCTGCGGCAACAACACGCCTCGTCGCTCGCGGCTGGCTCAACGCCGACGGCACCGCTACCGATGCCGGCATCGCGGCGCGCGAGCAGATCGAGGTCGAGACCGACGAGCACTGCGCGGCGCTGTGGACGCCGATCGGCGACGCCAACATCCGTCGCCTCACCTCGCTCATCATGCCGATCCACGACGCGTTCACCGCAGCCAGAACATACCCCTTCCGCGTGGAGAGGGGAGACACGCAGTCCGCCGATCCGGAGGCCGCCAGGTAGGCCCCGTTCTCGGGTAACCGCGACGAACGGACAGTAGCAGGGTGACGCTGAGGGCCGAACCGGGCGCGGGGGCCGACGGCACACCGATCATCGGTAGCAGCGATTCCGCTTATCGGACGTCCGGTGCGACTGACGGCTCGCCAGCGCGGTGCCGCAGTAAACGCCGGATTCAGAAGCCGTTGCCGTATGGATCATGAGGTCGGTTGAGGTCGAACATCGCGCTTGTGCGGGTGATCTTCTCCGACGGGTGCATAAAGGCAGGGCCTCCGGTGCAGCACGAGGGTTGCGAAGCCAACTCGAGTGCAGGGAGGCCCTGTTGTTCCCGTCTCGCGTAATCGTGCCTGTCGCGTACAACTCCCGCGTGTCGGCGTGTGATTGTCTCGCGCACCGGTTCGGGAACGCGGCTGACCGGCCGGAGCGGGTGCGGCGGTATCCGTCCGATATGACAGATTCGGAGTGGGTGGTGGTGCGGGACGCGCTCCCGGTGCCGGCCTGCCTGGAGGGCCGGGGCGGGCAGCCGGAGGGCTACTGCCACCGGCAGATGCTGGATGCGATCCGCTATGTCACCGACAACGGGATCAAGTGGCGTGCGATGCCCGCGGACTTCCCGGACTGGGACCGGGCGTATGCCTTCTTCCGCAGGTGGCGGAAGAAGGGCCCGGCCAGGGAGTTTCACGACCGGCTGCGCGGCCGGGTCCGCACGGCCGAGGGGCGCGAGGCGGAGCCGGCCGCGGCGGTCATCGACTCGCAGTCGGTCAAGGGCGCGGCCTCGGTTCCCGCCGCGTCACGCGGTTACGACGGCGGCAAGAAGACATCCGATGCGAAGAACGTGTCAAGCGGCCAGGGCAAGACGGGGTTCTCGCGAGGTCGGGGTGTTCCTGCGGCCGGCCTTCTTCAGCACGGCCCGCAACTGCACCCGGGGCAGCTTGGCTGCCTGGCGCGGGGTCGACGCCGCGGCCAGGAGCACGCGGGCTATGGGGTGATAGATGCCCTCGCGGCGGTGCCCGACGGCGGCCAGATAGCTGGGGAAGTACTCGCGCAGGTGGGAGGTCAGCTTGTTGCCAGCCTGGGTTCGGTCCCAGACGGCGTCCTGCTGGGCACGGGCAAGGACCGCGACGGCCTGGACCACCTCCGAGTCTGTGGGAAGCACACGGTGAGCGGCGGCATCGGTGCGGAGAATGTTCGCCAGCACCATGGCGTCCAGGTGGTCGGACTTCTTGCGAGAGACTGTGTGACGCTCCCGGTACCGGGCGGCGGCCATCGGGTCGATGGCGTAGATGGGGCGGCCCGTTGCCCGAAGGCAGGCAACCAGAAGACCGCGGGAGGTCTCAATGGCTGCTGGGATTGGATCCTGCGGACTATCTCCGTGCTCGGCGAGCAGCTGAAGCAGCTGGTCGAGCCCTTCCGCAGAGTCATCGATGCGAGCGCGGGCCAGTAGCGATCCCGATTCGTCGACGACGGCTATGTCGTGGTGGTCGCTGGCCCAGTCGATGCCGCAGAACGCTCTCACTCGCCTCACGCTTCCTCATCGAACCTATGTTGTGGCTGGTCACAGCCGTGCAGGGCATGCGTCCCTCTAATGGAAGTGCTCGATGGCCCGACATCCGATTAGCCGTTCATGACCCCAGCGACCTGCGGGGCCCTCGGTCTTGATCGGAGCTGGTGGCTCCCGAGCACATAAGAGGTAGTCGCCGCAGGGGGCTTGGACCACGATCATCATCGGTGATCAAGTGGGCCCTCGATGTCCACGGCGAGCGCCAGCACACGTCAGTCTTCTTTGAGGACGCAAGGTCCGGATCAACGGAGGACGTCGCGCTGACGCCGGCGATCGGCATCGAGAAGGTGTTTTAACGAGTTCAACTCCCGCCCATTAGATCAACGGAAGGCGCCGGCACGTCATCACGGACAGCCTCGGCCTGCTGTCGATGGTGCTGGTATGTGCCGCGGACGTCACCGACCGGCAGGCCGCCCGCGGCATGCTTCCCCGTCTGCGGGCCCGGTTCACCAGGATCACGCTTGTGTGGTCCGACGGCGGCTACTTCGGCCGCCTCGTCACCTGGGCGAAGAAGCTGCAGCTCACCCTGCAGATCGGCAAACGCAGTGACGACATGACAGGGTTCGTGGTGCTGCCGAGAAGGTGGGTGGTGGAGCGCACGATGGCTGATGCGTTCGCGCCGCCTGGTGCGGGACTTCGAGACGCTGCCCGCGTCCAGCGAGGCGTTCATCTACTTCTCGCAGGCCATGCTCATGAGCCGCCGCCTCGCCCGCCGGACCGCTCGTCCGCGACCCAAACAGTCACGGTGGACTGCTGCGGCATGAACCGGCCTGACGGCGACACTGTCAGCCACTCCCGCTCGACCAACCGTTTCGCCCTGGAGCGCACCCCTTCGATCTTCGCCGGCACCAACTCCAGGCCCAGCCGGGCCGCGAGTTCCTTCGCCGGCACCCCCGCGTCGCTGTCGCCACCGGACTCCACCAACTCCACGATCCGCCGGTAGTCCGGCGCAAGTGCCTCCAGCGTCAGGCCCTGACGCCACCGCGGCACCAGCGCCCCCGGGACCGGGACCTTCTCCACCTCTACCGATGCTTCCCGCGGGCCGGGAACCACCGCATCCGCCTCCTCGACCGGAGCCACCAGGGCCCCGGCCAGCTCCGCACAAGCGATCGCCCTCCGCTCCAACACCGCCTCCGCCTCACCGAGTTCAGCAAGGACCCGGTCCGCTTCCGCCTGAAGCTCCTCCACCCGCCCCCCGGGCAGCGGATTCCCGTTCCTCCACCAACCCCATCACCGATGTCACCGCTCAACTCCGCATCACCGAGAACGAACTGATCGTCCGAGCCCTCCCGCAACGACACCAGGACCATGCCTGAACAGCGGAAACCCAACGATCAGATCCGGAAAGACAACGGCTTCTAACTTCCGCGTCAAAGGACAAGGATGCGAGGTCTCAGTTACGTCGTTGTCTTTGTCCCGTGCCATCGAATCTGCACCGTTTGCCATCGAAGTTGGACGACCGGTGGTTTCGTAGGAGCGAAGTCGGACGGGGCCGGCGGCTCAGATTCTGCTCGGTCACTGCGCCTGATTCTTGACTTCCGTCTCGGGATCATCCTGCTCAGGTAGATGCCGAACGACCTGTTCCGCGCCGGTCGTGGCGCCCGCCCCGAGCGGTACGGCGGCGATGCGCCCGGTTGTCTGCCGGCACTCCGGATCGCGGTCGGTGTGCTCACACGCGTTGGTCAGAGCCTTGGCCGATGGGGTGGCACCGCGGCTGAGCAGGTGTCGCACCATGGGTATCTGTCCGAACCCAGCCGCCCAGTCGAGGGCCGTCTTGCGCTTCATCACCGCGTTGACATCCGCCCCGTGGTCCAGCAACAGATCTACCGTCTCCGGGTACCCCTCGTTCCCAGCCGTGGCTGCCAGCACCAGCGGCACCCATCCCATCCTGCCCTGTGCTCCGGTACGGGCGCCGGCATCGAGGAGAGCCCCCACGACTGCCGTGTGCCCACGGATCGCTGCCAGGCACAGCGGCGTCGACTCCTCGTACTCACCCGCCCGCTGCTCCGGATCGGCTCCCGCAGCAATGAGCAGACGGACGACATCGGCATGTCCCCGCCCCGCCGCCACATCCAGCGCCGTACGCCCGCCCGTGCCCGGCACGTCCACCGCAGCACCCAGCTCCAGCTGCCGCGCTACCGAAATCACGTCGCCGGCGTCTGCCGACCGCACCAGTTGATCCGCCACGTCCATATCCCGATCATTCCGCGTATCCGGACCGAGGGAACAACCGAGGGAACAACTGGGGCGCTCAACCCTCCGACTGCCGGTCGTCCAACTTCGATGGCAAGCGATCCAGGTTCGATGACACGGACAGTCTTCGCGAATTACGTCGTCTCGCCTACGGTCGCCTTCATGAGCAGCGACGGTGTAGTGGTGGATGAGGCGGTCCGTGCGGCGTGGGACACCTACCGGGTCCTGGAGAAGCGGACGCCCGCCAAGGAGCGCCAGAAAGCGCAGCAGCGGGTGAAGGCCGTGATGGACTCCGTCGGGCGTGAGGAAGTCTCCCGGGGCACGGTGTTCCTGGTGGGCGTGCTGACCGGGTACCTGATCGCCGAGCCGCCTGGCGGCGGGAAGCAGCTCGACCCGCTCAACGACCTCATCCCCACCGTGATCCGCAAGCTGCCCACCTTCGAGATGGCCGACCCGGAGCAGGTGCCGATGGCCACCGGGGTCCTCATGGCCGCCGCCATGGGCATGGACACCGTGGCCTGGCGCGATCATTTCGGGACGATTCCGCCGAAGGAGGCCATGGTCCACGGCTTTGTGCTGTGGCTGCTCGCCGACCTCTTCGACTCCCTGGCCGAAAAGCCTGGAACGATCGACCAGTTGATGCGCGAGACCTTCGAGACCATGGGCACCGACGACCGCTGACGTCGGACTCAGCTCTGCTTGATGATCCGGGCGATGTCGAAGGGTACTTCCTCTGCCAGGCGGAACAGCGGCTCCAGGATGCCCTCGTACACCGGTCGGTGCGGGGTGGGCAGTGCTGGGTGAGCAGCGACAGGAAACAGACCCACGTACGCCTCGCCCCCGACGTCCTCGCCGCAGGCAAAGACGCCGCCGCCCGAGGCCTCGACTTCAACCGTTACGTGGAACGACTCATCGCCGAAGACACCACCGGCGCCCGCGCGCCGCCGGCATGGCCGCCGCCCAGCGCACCCTCGACCAGCACGGCGACTTCCTCGACCACCTGGAACACGACCTCGACCACAACCACGGCCACTCCCCCGCGCAGACCCACCGGGGCGCCGCTGCGTGAGCATGTCCCTCCACGTCGACCTCTCCTGGATCCTCGAGGTCGCCGAACGCGCCGGACACCGCGACCCGGCCCCCGACGACCTCGGCGTCCCCATCGCAGCAGTGGAGCGCCACCGCGCCGAACTTCTCGAACAGCCCGTCTACGGCGGCCCGTTCGCCCGCGCCGCCGCCCTCGTGCACACCCTGGGCCGCTGCCGCTGGCTGGAACGCTCCAACCTCACCGTCGCCTGCGCCGTCGCCGTCATGTACCTCAACGCCAGCAACATCCCCGTCAACCCCACCCGCGACCAACTCACCGCCCTCGCCCAGCACCTGTACGACCCACGCTGCACCGCAACCACCATCGCCGAACAACTCCGCACCTGGCGATAACCCTCCCCGCCCCAGACTCCTCGGGACGCGACTTCACGAAGGTGTGGGGCAAGACGAAGCGCCCGCACCCTCCCCGGGCATGGGCCCTTCGTCGTTGCCGGCCGACGAGCGGACGGGCCGGGATGTCAGTGCCCCCTGCCACGATGCTCGGATGCCTGCAGACCCGCCTCAACACCCTTCGCACCGCGATCCCGTGCGCACCCGGCTGCTGGACACGCTGCACGCGCTCGAGCCGTGGGACGACCAGGAACGCGCCCATCTGAAGACCGCGTCACAGTGGGCCGACAGCGGGGCGCCCCTCCACCGGACCCGGAAGCCGGACGTGCCCGCGATGCACCTGGTGAGCTACTTCGCCGTCCAGGACGAGGCCCGCCAGGAGCTGCTCCTGGTCGCGCACCGCAAGGCCGGCCTGTGGCTGCCGGCCGGCGGCCATGTGGAGCCCGGAGAGGACCCGTGGAACACCGTGGTCCGCGAATCCCGCGAGGAACTCCACACGGACGCCGCCGCCTCACCCCTCGCTGGGGAGCAGCCACTCTTCGTCACTGTGACGCCGACCCGCGGCCCGGGCTCGCACACCGACGTCTCCCTCTGGTACCTGCTGAGCGCCGACCGGAACAGCATCACCTCCTACGACGAGCGCGAGTTCGACGGCATCCGGTGGCTGACCGAGAAGCAGGTACTCATCGAGCCATCGACGCGGCTGGACCCGCACATGCATCGCTTCATCCGCAAGCTGCAGCACCGCAGAAGCCAGTGCTGAACAGCGGGGTCCGGGCACGAGGGGCGAGGGAAGCCTCGGTGAGCGATCAAGCATAGGGATTTGGGCTCACGCCAGCCGTTGCAGGCGCGGAGGACGAGGACGGCTGGGGACGATCGGTCAGATCCGGCTGGCGCAGGGCATGACGCAGAGGGGAAAGCCCTCGGCATCGGCGGCAGACTCTCGCAGAGAGACCAAGAGGTTGCCAATGGATTGTGCCAAGTACGAGATAAAAGCCGAGTACACGCGGCTACGGCAGCGCCTCGTGGCCTGCTCTGCAGAGGGAGAGCTGAGGAATCCAGATGCTTGAGCCGCTGATCGCGGCTGCGGTGGTGCAGCACGAGGGTCAGGTATTGCTGGTCCGCCGGGCTGTCCCGGCGGGCGATCTCGTCTGGCAGTTCCCCGCCGGGAAGATCGACCCGGGCGAGGCTCCCGAACGGGCGGCTGCGCGGGAGGCGTTGGAGGAGGCGGGTGTCGTCGTCGAACCGGTCGCCACGATCGGTGAGCGGGTGCATCCGGTGACCGGCCTGCGGGTGACGTATGTGATGTGCCGCTGGTTGTGGGGCGAGGCTCGGCCGGCGTCGCTGCGGGAGGTGTCGGCGGCAGAGTGGGTATCGCTGGACGAGTTGGCCCTGCGGATCCCCGGCGGCGTGTACGGGCCCGTGTGGGAGTACCTGGCAGGGCCCGCCCTCCCCTGATATGAGCCGCCCAGTCACAGCTTGTGATTGCCGGTGGTGCTGTGGCGAGGCTGCTGGTCACTATGCGAAGTGGTTGCCGCGGAGCGCTTGTTGTATGCACTTACTTGGTGTTTATTGTGATCTTCCTGTGGCGTATCAGTGAAGAACACGCCTAGTTGGTGCGGCCCGACGACCCGCCTCACACCGGACCGTCGTGCACTCGACCCGAGCACCGCGCTGCCGCCCAGAGGTGAAGCTGTCAGGCCATGACCTATGCGGGCCGCCGATGGCGGTGCGCGAAGGGGTTCGGGTCGAGACTCAGCAGAAGGTTAGATGCGCGCAAACGACGAAGGGTTGTGCGGCTCGCGCCGGCGCTGACCAGCGTCACCGCACTGGCCCTGATGGCCGGGCTCGCCGTACAGCCTGGCGCCCTGACGCCTAAACAGGGTGACCGCACGGCCAAGGTCGGCCAGGACTTGTACGAGACCACGGCCGATGAGCAGCTCCGGCAGGACCAGTGCCTGATGAACGGGGTGCTGCAGCTCGGCGGCACGACGATGGCCGCGCAGGTGCAGGATGCCCTGAACCAGACGCCGGACGCCCTGCACACGCCGGCCGACAGCGACTACTGGGAAGACACCCCGCTCAGCAAGGCCTACGACAGTGATCACGCCACCGCCGACAAGGCGATGGACGACATCGAAACGCAGATGAGCGGGTGGCAGTCCAAGCTCGCCGGTCTGGACACGCCCGGCGGGTTCACCGACGCGAACTTCCACTGACCGCCCGGATCAACAGGCGACGACAAGAAGGGCTTCTACGCTCAGACCGGTCTCGGTCAGTGGTATGCCGACCGGTTCTGGAAAAGCGAGGGCGACTTCTACGAGGACCCCACCCCGCTCGCCGACACGGCGACGAAGAACGCGGTGACGGCTCTTGGTGCCCCGCTCTATGGCGGCGAGACGGACGGCACGAGCCCTGACTATGAACGGCACCAGGCGTACGACTACCTCACGGACCGGAGCCTGGAGCCGACAGGCGCGGACAACGCCCGTATCTTCCTGGAGTCGGGCGACTTCCCGTCGTCAGCGCCGCAGCCGGACAGCGCCGAATTCCGGATCGCGGTCGAGAACCTCAAGACCCGGTCCGCCGCCTGCGCGTGGCGTGACCCGATCGACCCCGACGAAGTTCTGGGGCAGGAGCAGAGCACGGCCGCGGCCGAGTGGCAGCAGGAGATCACCTCTCAGGCCACCCAGCGCAACGAGATCCTCAACTCCAACACCACCGCGACCTCGGCCCTGGTCGAGGCTTCGAAGACCCTGGGCAACATGCTCGGCTACTCGTGGGTGGCCGACCACATAGTCCGTTGGCAGTCCTACTGGTCGGCGGGCGGTGCCGGCAGCGGCGAGGCATTCAAGCCCGGCGCGGCACAGTTCCTCCAGGCCAAGAGGAACCTCGTCAGTGCGCAGGTGCTCGTAAAGAGTCAGTTGGCGGTACTCAAGCAGCGGCAGACGACGGCCAACTCGGCGGTGACCGCCAGCGACACCGCGGTGCAGAAGGCGTACACCATCGCTGACGCGAACGGGGCGCCGCGCGGCCGCGGTCTCCTGGTCGCGCAGCAAAAGGCCCAGGTCACGCACGGCATCAAGGCCGCGGTGGACGCGATGGTCATCGCAGGCACGACGGCGGAGGCGGCCACGCGCGCCTCCTCCGCCGACAGCGCCACGATCGCGCAGCGCGCCATCGCGCAGGCCGCGCAGTCCAAGGCCGAGTTCCGCAAGGAGTCCGCGCAGTACGCCGAGCTCCAGACCAAGTGGGCCGCGGCATCGGCGAAGCAGCACCGGGACAACGCCAAGGCGGACAAGGAGACCGCCGAGGACAAACTGCAGGAGGCCCTGACCGCCGAAGGCGACGCCAAGGCCGTCGCGGAGGACGCGCACAAGAAGCGCCTGGCGGCCGAGTCTGAAGAGAAGACGGCCAAGGCGGAGAAGGAGACAGCGGCCGCCAAGCAGGCGGAGGCCGCCCGGCACCGCAAGGACGCCGAGGGCTACAACACCACGGCGCAGGACGCCAAGAAGAAGGCCGAGACCGCGGCTGGCACCGCCTCGACGAAGCGCAAGGACGCGGAGACGGCGCGCGACGACGCCAAGGCCAAGCGGGACGACGCGTGGGACGCCGAGCAGAAGGCGGATGCCGCCCGTGCGAAGGCGGACGCGAAGGGCGCCTACGCCGACTCGCTGGACGCGGGCGATGCGGCAACCGCCGCGCGCGCGGCAGCCGATGAGGCGGACCGCCAGGCCACCACTGCGGAAACGGCGGCGAAGAACGCCCGCGCCTCGGCCGACGCCGCCACCCAGGCGGCAGAAGACGCGGACGCCGCGGCCACCCGCGCGGAGGCGGCCGCCAGCCGCGCCCGTGCGGATTCGGATGCGGCGCAGGCCGACAAGCTGGTGGCCGATGCCGCGGTGCGCACCGCGACCAGTGCGGCCGCCGACGCGATCGCCGCGTCCAAGCACGCGGCGGCCGAGGCGGCGCTGGCGTCAAGGACGCCGCCGAGGCCCAGAAGCACGCCAAGGAGGCCAGGACCCAGGCCAACGAGGCACTGAAGCAGTCCGTCATCGCACGGGTGGCGGCGGTCAAGGCGGCCGGCTTCGCGTACACGACGGCCCAGGTGGCGGTCGATGCCCGCCAGTCCGCGGCGCTCGTCGCGAACCCGGCCAACGACGCCATCCAGCTCGGCTCCCCCTACCTCACCACCGACTCCGCAGCCGGTCTCGTCGTGCTGGCCGGACAGGGCGCGAAGTCCATCGCCGAGCAGCAGGCTGCGGTCGCCGACGCCCACGCCAAGAACGCCGTGAAGGAAGCGGCCCTCGCCAAGACTCTGGCCGACAAGGCATCGGCCGACGCCAAGGCAGCCCTCCAGGCAGCGGCCGGAGCGGCCGGTTACGCCGCCGAAGCCCGCGGCTACGCCAAGGAGGCCCTCGGCTACTCCGCCGACGCCGCCCTGGCCGCATCCAAGGCAACCCAGTCCCTGACCCGCACCATCGAATACGACCGCCAGGCCACCGCCGACGCAGCCGCCGCCGATGCAGCAGCAGGCCGCGCCGAGGGCTACGCCACCGACGCCCGCAACTCCGCCGACGAAGCGGCCCTCGACGCCGAAGCCGCCCGCAACGCCGCCTCCCACACGTGCCACCGGTCGCTGACTTGCACCGCGTCGGGCAGGGCGCGACGGATGGCCTCGGCGTAGGTCGCCGAGCCGTCTCGGCAGACGGTCTCGATGCCCGGATGCTCGCGCAGCCATGCCTCCAAGGTGTCGGCCGTGCGGCCGGGCAGCACATCGATCCGCTCGTGCGTCTCGGCGTCGATGATCACGGTGGCGTAGCGGTGTCGTCGGCGCAGTGCGAAGTCGTCGACACCGATCACACGGGGTACCCGCCCGGTGGGAGGCGGGATCCGCAGCAGGGTACGCAAGGCCGTGTGACGCGACAGGCCCACCGACAGTATCGCCAGTAGACGCGCACCCGCCCGGCCCGCTAACTCCTGGACCGCAGCCTCGACTTGGCCGGTCAGACGGGTCGTACGTCGTTGGTATCGGTCCAGCACGCCGGGCACCTGCTCGCGCAAGGTGTGGCGGCAGCCGCGCGTGGGACACACCAGACGCCGCACCCGCACGCGGACCACCACCCGTCGTTCGTCGACCGGCACATCCGCGACGGTCCGCCAGTGATAGCCGTGCACGCGTTCCGACGAGGCACCGCACACCGGGCAGACCGCAGTGTGCCGCGGAGTCCGTGCCCTCACCACGATCCGCACACCCTCGTCGACCACATCCTCGATGACTAGCGGAGACAGGCCCGAAAAGACCGTCTGCACCAGCTCGTTGACATCCTTCACACGAATTCCAACGAGTCACGGCAACGCTCCGTTACCACCGAAAATGAGACAGGGCCGTTAAGTTGACACACCCCTTCTTCGCGTCTGCCGCGGGTGTCACGATCGGTGACCGTTCCGGCGTGGTCGTCCCCATGCCCTGACTGACGCGGCCCCTTCGGGGGACTTGGAGGGCCGTTGTCTCAACCGGCCGTGTCAACGGGCCCGGCTCCCTTTCCTGGTGCGGCGAGCCACTGGGCGGCGATGTCCGTGACGATCGCGCCGCCCCGGTCGCTCAGGTGGATGTGGTCCACGAGCAGTTGGAGGTCGTTGCCACGGGCCACTTGGTCCCAGCTGCGCCGGAGCAGGTGGTGCTCGGCAGCCGCGGCGTAGGCAAGGGCGAAGCTGAAGTCGTACGGCGTCCCGTCGCCATCGTGTCGGCGGAGGAAGTCGGTCATCTGCTCGTGGACGGGCAGGTAGGTCACGTCGGCGCGGGACGCTGTCGCCTTGATCGCCGCGTTGTACGCGCGGAGCCTCTGGTTGAGGGCGGCGTCGAGGTCCTCGCCGAGTGGTGGCAGGGACATGAGTCCGATCCGGGCGGAGCTCCGGGTCTTGATGCTGTCGACGATCGCGCCGAGGTTGTTCTCGTACTCCTTGACGGGTACGCCGTTGCGGACGTCGTTGGTGCCGATCAGGAGGGTGACCGCGGCCGGTTGGCACGCCGTTATATCCGTGTCGACCCGCTCTCGCAGATCTGCGCTGGTGTTGCCGTTGACACCGGCGTTGACGAACTCGTAGCGCCGTGACTCGGGGCGGTCGCGAAGCGCGCCGACCCAGTCCGCACCTTGGCTGCCCTGGGTGATGCTGGCGCCCGCCGCGACCACGACGGGTCTTTCGCCCGGCTCGCGCCCGTCGGCGCAGGCTTCGGCCGGAGAGTTGGCGGGCGACCGGAGGAACGCGAGGTATCCGACGGCTCCCGCGGTGCCGAGGAGGCCGGTGAGCAGCAGGGACAGGGCGATGACGACGCGCTTGCGGGTGCTCCATTTCTTCATGATCAGTACTCCAGGACGCCGGTGTGGACGATGACCGCCGGGGAGGCCGGCCGGCGTAGGAGGTGTTGCCCGGTGTGGCTGGTCGGACCGGAGAAGGTCGTGCGCATGCTGCCTCCAGGGGGTTAGTGAACACTAGCCCCTATCGTGTCTAGTGTTCACTAACCTGTCAATCAGCGAGGAGGGGCGGCGTGAGCACACGGGAGCGAATCCTCGACGCGGCCGCGGGGATCCTGCGGACGCGCGGCGTCGCACAGGCCACGACCAAGGAGATCGCGCACTCTTCAGGGGTTTCGGAACCCACGCTCTACAAGTACTTCGGAGACAAGGAGCGACTCCTGCTCGCCGTTCTCGAGGAGCGGGTGCCCGGCCTCTCCCGGGTCTCGGTCCGCCCTGGCGAAGGCGACGTGGAGGAGAATCTGGCCGAACTTGCGCACGCGGCCCTGGACTTCTACCAGGAGTCCATCGCGATGCTGGGCGCACTGCTCGCTGATCTCCAGCGGCTGGCAGAACACCGGGTGGCCATGAGCCGGCACGGCGGGGGCCCCGACAAGGCGGTCGCGGGTTTCGCCGCCTATCTGAGGGCCGAACAGGCGCTTGGGCGCGTGGCTTTGGAAGCCGACCCGGACGCGTCCGCGTCCCTGCTGATCGGCGCATGCTTCCACGAGGCGTTCCTGCGCCACTACGCCGAAGGCCCGGGGGCCGCCGCCGCCCCGCGCGCGACTGCGGAGGCCCTTGTTCGAGCGGTGGTCCGTCCCCTTCGGTGACCCCTTATAACGAGCAAGGGGCCACGGTGTCCACCCTCCGGGCGGCGCGCTGCTACGGTCGTCCGGACATCGCCTTCGTCCCGTTCGATGACGCACCACCCGTCGAAGGCGCGCTGATGTGGCGCAAGGACTACGACTCGGCCGAACTTCAGGCGTTCATCGAGATCCTCCTCGGCCTCAACAGCGCTCCATGAGACACGCTGCGACCGCTGAACGCTGCGCTTGCCCTACGGTCCGGCCGAGGGTTCGAGCCGAACCGCCGCAGCACCGTCCGGCGGTTCCCGCAAGTCAACTCGTCTCGCTCTGACTTGCCTGCCTGCTGGACAGTTGCTGGTTTCCGATGACCGCCAGCAATTGCAGCTTGTCGTGGCTTTCCGTACCGGGCGTCGCCGTGAACGTGAGAAGGGCGTGTTCCTGGTCGGGGTCGAGGAGTAGCTGGCAGTGGAGGGTGAGTTCTCCGACCTCAGGATGGATCAGGCGTTTCTCGTCGGTGAAGCCGAGACCGATTTGGTGATCGTTCCAGATGGCCGCGAACTCCGTGCTCTCGTCGAGAAGTTGACGAGCGAGTGCGGCGGCTTGCCCGTGCGGGCCCTGCTGGGTCGCGACGCGACGTAGTTGGGCGGTGAAGACGCGCCCGTTGGCCGCGTGGTCGGCTGCGGGGTAGATCAGCCTCGATGAGGGGTCGGTGAACCACCTGTAGACGTTACTTCTGGCCAGGCCGGTGTAGTGGGTCTGTTGACCGAAGAGCGCCACGGCGGGCGGCGTCTGGACGAGGGTCTCGCCGAGGCTGCCCATGATCTGTGCGGGGGTGTCCTGAAGCCGGTCGAGGATGCGCATGAGCCCTGGACCGATGTGCTCGCTGCGAAGGGCGCGTCGGGGTGTGCCCAGGCCGGTGAGCAGGAAGAGGTGATCGCGTTCCGCCAGGGACAGGCGCAGCCCGCGTGAGATCGCCGCGGCCATCTGCTCCGAGGGCCGGGGGCCCTTCCCTCGTTCGAGGCGGGCGTAGTAGTCGGTGGACATGCCGGACAGTTCGGCGACTTCTTCCCGGCGCAGTCCACGCGTGCGTCGCCGGGGGCCCCGCGGCAGCCCGACGTCTTCGGGTTGCAGGGCCTCACGGCGGCTCCGGAGGAATTCCGCGAGTTCCAAGCGGTCCATGATCTCTCTTCCCGCAACGCTGAGGTACTGCTGTCTCCCTCGCCAGTATCGCGCCGGGATACGAGGGCTATCCACGGCCTGCCGGTCAGTGGATAAGGGAGCCCTGGTTCCGTGCCGCCGAGCCCGGTCGACTGGGTGCCGTCGGCCCCAAGGCCGCAGAAGGCGAGCGCGGCCCCCTCGACCGGCCTGCGCCGGAGAGACGGGAAGCACCATGACGAAATGGACCACAGCCGATCTGCCCGACATGTCGGGACGCACCGTGGTGATCACGGGTGCTTCGGGCGGTATCGGCCTGATCACCGCGCGAGAACTCGCCCGGGCGGGGGCGAACGTCGTCCTCGCCGTCCGGACGGTGAGCAAGGGTCACAAGGCCGCCGCCACGATCCCGGGACGCACCGAGGTCCGCGAACTGGACGTGTCCGACCTCGCCTCGGTCCGGCGATTCGCGAGCGAGTGGACGGGCCCGATCGACGTCCTGATCAACAACGCGGGAATCATGAACGTACCGCCGGCCCGCACCGCCGACGGGTTCGAATCACAGATGGCGACCAACTACATCGGGCCGTTCGCGCTGACCAACCTGCTCCTGCCCCACATCACGGACCGGGTCGTCTCCGTGTCCTCACAGCTGCACCGGCTGGGCAAGCCGCATGCAGAGGACCTGACCGCACAAAACCGGCCCTACAAGGCCCTGAACGCCTACTACGACTCGAAGCTGAACGTCGTCCTGTTCTCCACCGAACTGCAACGGCGCCTCACCGCGTTGGGCAGTACGGTCAAGTCGATCGTCGCGCACCCCGGCATCGCCTCCACGAACCTGGTCAGTCACACCTTCTCCGGCAGGGTGATGTTCAGCTCTCTGAGGTTCCTGCTCAACGATGCCGAGCACGGTGCCCTGCCGTCGCTCTTCGCCGCGACCCAGGACATCCCAGGCAACTCCTACGTAGGCCCGAACGGGCTCGGCAGCATCAAGGGCCATCCCACGATCCGCAAGCCTGCCACCGCCGGCCTCGACCCCAGGACGGCCACGCGACTGTGGGCCCACACCGCCCAACTGACCGGCACCGGAACGCAGTTGCCCGCTATCGCCTGACGACGCGCTCCTGGCACCGCCCCTTCCTCAGCTCGGCAGGGGTGCGCAACCGCGCCGGCCTGATCCTGGGCTTCCACGCCGTCGAGGGTTGCCGGACAGCCGGCGGGCCTTGTCGGGGTCGGCGAGCAGTCGCCGGGCCGTCGGTGTCGAGGCGGCCGAACCGCCCCCCTGTTACTGAGTTTGTGGACGTGATGTCGTAAGGGCTGACAGATGGTGTCGGTCGCGGTACGCCCGAGCTATGAGGTATCCGCAAGGTGGTGGTCTGACGGCCGAGCGACGGGCGTTTCGTGAACGCGTCCGGCTGGAAGCGGCCGACCTGTTCGCCGCGGGACACGACAACGTGAGGGTGGCGAAGCAGCTCCGGGCCAGCGTGCGCTCGGTGCAACGCTGGCGCCATGCCTGGCGGACAGGCAAGGAAGCTGCCCTGCACTCCAGGGGCTCGGCGGCCCGGCCCAAGCTGAGCGAGAAGCTGTTCGCGGTGCCGGAGGAGGAGCTGGCCAAGGGGCCCCTCGCGCACGGCTGGGAGGACCAGACGTGGACCCTGGAGCGGATCAAGACACTGATCGGGCGCCGCTTCCACAAGACCCTCACCCTCTCGACCATCGCGCAGATACTGCGACGTCACGGCTGAAGCCACCAGGTGCCGGCGAAACGGGCCCTGAAGCGCGATGAGGAGAAGGTGACCGGCTGGGTGAAAGACACGTGGCCGCAGGCGGAAGCACCGCGGCGGCGCTCGGGGCCTTCATCGTCTTCGAAGACGAGGCCGGGTTCTCGATGACGCCGCCCACCTCCCGCACCTGGTCCAGACGCGGGCACACGCCGGTGATCCGGGTACGGGGACGTTCCCAGCGCCTGTTCTCCATCGCCGCGCTGACCTGCTACAAGCCCGGCGAACGCTCGCGTCTGATCTTTCGGCCCAAACGGCACGTCGATCACAAGCGCGGCGGCCGACGCAGCTTCACCCGGACCGACTGCCGCGACCTGCTGACCGACGCCCACCAGCAGCTCGGCGCCCCGATGGTACTCATCTGGGACAACTTGAATGTGCATCTCGATGCCCGCCTGCGGGCCTTCACCGACGCCCGCGACTGGATCACCTCAATCCAACTGCCCTCGTACTCGCCCGACCTGAACCCGGTCGAAGACATCTGGTCCCTGGTGCGGCGTTCCGGACAGTGCAACACCGCGTTCACCGACCCCGACCACCTGATCCGAGTACTCCGCCGAAGACTCCACGAGATCCAGTACCGCCCCGAACTCATCGACGGATGCCTCGCCGCAACCAGACTCACCCTCACGACATCACGCCCACAACCTCAGTAACGCCTCACTCACGCCGGAAAAACTGACCTCACCGACGCGACAGCACTCGCGGACCATGCAGTTGTGGCACCGGACCGACAGCCCATCCGCCGACACCACCAGCGGCCTGTCCCGCAGTAGCCCGTACACCGCGGCCCGAGGGGCCGCGGGTACCGGTCGGTCAGTTCTCTGACGGGATCCGTGCCGCGATCTCCCGGGCGAACCAGTCCGCCTCCAGCGACAACTCCTCCAGCCCATCCCCCGCAATCAACTGAAGCAGGCGCAACAGGTCATGGGCTTCCTCCAGAGTGAGCATCTCCAGACGGCGAGCGGCGTCCTGGGCGGGAAGGAGGCTGGTGATGACGTTGCTCATGCGTCGATCATCAGCCGCGGCCCCCGGTTCGCGGGCCTGCAGAGGGGATCATCCACCCGCATGGAGGCATGCGTTCTGACAGGCCTCCCCGGCACGGCCTCCAGCTCCCCACGGGCTGGTGTGCGAAAGCCGCGGGGGGAACTGTCCGAGTCTGACTCTTCGGCTGTGGGCCTGTTGCGAAAGTGCTGGTCAGCGCACGAGCAGGTCGATCACGCCAGTCAGGTCCTCCTCGCCGCTGCCCTCGGCCAGGCGGCGGCGCATCAGCTCGAAGTAGGGGGTAAGCAGTTCCGGGCTGACACCCTGCTGCTCTGCGGTGCTCAGGAAGGTCGGCGTGCCCGCCACCTGCATGGCGAGGTTGGAGACAACGCCCTTGGTGTAGTCGCCGGTGCGCAGATGGTCGCCGGTCTGGTGAACTGCCGGGGCCATCGCGACGAGCCAGTCGGCGAGCAGCGGGGCGAGCGCCGTGGGGTCGATGTCCTCCTTGCGGATCAGGGCGAAGGCGTGTGCAGCCCCGGCGAACATGCCGTACATGGCGCTGAGCAGGGCCACGTCGTGCAGGGCCGCAAAGCCCGTGTCCTCGCCGACGTAGGTGGTGCCGGCCGGGACTGCCAGCGTCTTCTGGTGCCGCTCGAACAGCTCCCGCGAGCCGCTGTAGAAGACGTAGCCGCCGGCTTCCGGGACGCCGATCATCGGAGGGACGGCCATGATCCCGCCGTCCAGGTAGCGGGCGCCGCGCTCGCAGGCCCAGTCGGCGCGGGCGCGGGCCTGGGCTGGGGTGCTGGTGGTCAGGTTGACCAGGTCCCTGTCGGATAGGTCGGCGCCTGCCAGTACCTCTTCGACCGAGGTGTCGTCCAACAGACAGGCAACGACCAGGGTATTCGCCGCGACTGCCTCAGCGGCACTGTCCGCGACGCGTGCCCCTTCGGCGGCGAGTGCCACGGCGCGGGCCGGGCTTCGGTTCCAGACGGTGAGCGGGTGGCCGGCGGCAAGCCAGGTACGGGCCAGCGCGGTGCCCATCGCACCAAGGCCCAACAGCGTGAGGGGAGTCTTCTCAACAGTGTTCTGTGCCATGCCGATTAGGGTGGTCACAGGCCCGGCGGCAATCAAGTACGCACTTGGTAGTGGGTGGTTACCCCGGGGTGAGCGAGCACGTCAGAAGGGTGGGGCATGACGACGCTGAACCGGCCGGGTGCACCAGAGGGACACGTCTGCGGGATCGACACCGCGATGGAGGTGATCGGCGGTAAGTGGAAGGTGCTGATCCTCTGGGCGCTCCACGAGCACCCCTACCGCCGCTTCGGCGAGCTGCGTCGACTCCTTCCCGGCATCACCGAGAAGGTGCTGGCCTCCCACTTGCGTGAGCTGGAAGCGGACGGTGTCGTGCACCGCGTCTCCTACGACGAGGTGCCGCCCCGCGTCGAGTATTCGCTGACCGACGACGGCATGCGCCTCAACGACGCACTCCGGCCACTGGCCGCCTGGGGCCGCGAGCGGCCGACCGCTCGAGGGCTGGAGGAGAAGGCAGGCTAAGGCCCGGGGTGAACGCGCTGGTCACAGCCATTCGTTGATGGCCGCGACTTGCCCGAGGCACTGTGGCCACGGCTCACGATCAAGCGCGTGTCCTCGGCCCCTACAGGGTTACGCTTCGACGCTGTCCGGGCCGGGGTCGCGCAGGGGGTTGGGGTGACCGCAGTCCCAGCACTTCACAATCTCCGGAAGGATCTCGTACCTGATGCCGGGCTGTCCGAAGGAGCCGTCGATGCGGTAGCCGCCGCAGTTCTGGGGGTGGCATGGAAGGGCTTGTCGTCACAGCGAGGGCAGTTGCCGTCGGCGCTCGTCTGGTCGATGCGGGTCACTCGGGCGTCTGCGCTGCCGCAGCGGACGCAGAACGCTTCGTGGTTCGTCATGGTTCTGGTCTACAGCAGAGACGGTGCTGCGCAACACAGTGTCGGACGCGGACGGCGACAAGAGCACCGAGACCTTCGAGGTCTGGACGACTGACGCCAGCGGGAACGCGAAGAACAAGGTCAAGCTGGTCGACGACGACTACGGCGTCCTCGTCTCTCCTGCCGTCGCATCCGGCAGCACCGCCGAGGTAACTGTCCCCGCCGGCAAGCTGAAGCCGGACGTCACCTACACCTTCCACACGTCCGCATTCGACGGCCACCTGTACGAGACCACCTGGTCTCCGTGGGCCAAGTTCCTCATTGGGGCCTATGAGCTCGTAACACGATCTTGAGTGAGTGCCCTGGTCGAGCGTGTCCGGCGTGACGATCCGGCCGTTGACGGTCGTGTGAGTACTCGGCCGTGGATCGTGGACGATGACCGGTGGGAGCTGATCGAACCGCTGCTGCCGCCCTGGCCCGAGCGGTCGCCGGGGCCGAAGCCGGTGGACGACCGGCTCTGTCTGCAGGGCATCCTGTACGTCCTGCACCAGGACATCGCCTGGCAACTCCTTCCCCCGGAGCGGGGGTTCGGCTCCGGACAGACTTGCTGGCGACGGCTGGAGCGATGGCAACAGGCCGGCGTCTTTGACCAACTGCACCGGGTCCTCCTCGCGAAGCTGCACGCGGCCGGCGAACTCGACTGGTCCCGCACATGCGTGGACGGCTCCCACGTCCGCGCGAAAAAGGGGGAACCGCAACCGGTCCGTCGCCGGTCGACCGGCGCAAGACTGGCAGCAAACACCACCTGATCTGCGACGGGAAGGGCACCCCGCTGCATGTCATCACCACCGCCGCGAACGTCAACGACATCACCCAGACCCTCGCGCTGGTCGACGGCATCCCGTCGGTGGCCGGACGGCCGGGCCGTCCCCGCCGACGTCCCGAGGCCGTGCTCGGCGACAAGGCGTATGACTCCCGGGCCGTGCGCCGCGAACTGCGCAGGCGCGGGATCCTGCCGGTGATCTCCCGTAAGGGTTCCCCGAATATCAGGGGCCTGGGCAAGCTCCGCTACGTTGTCGAGCAGACCTTCGCCCTGCTCCACCAGTTCAAACGCCTCGCCGTCCGCTGGGAACGACGCCTCGAACTCCACGAAGCCTTCGTCTTGTTGGGGTGCAGCCTCATCTGCCTCAGACGGCTGAAGAAGGCCGGATCGCAGTACCGCGTCACAAGACTATGAGGTCGCCGTGCTTCCTGGTGAAGGGGAGGCCTCGCGACACCGTCGGATGAGCTCGGTCGTGGAGACGCCGGCTGTGTACCGTACAAGGCGCAGCTTCCCCACGTCGGCCACTGGACCGAAGACTTCTTTGAGCGCGTCAGCCGTGAGGTCGTCCCCGTGCACGACCACGTCGATGCCGTGGTGGTCCAGGAAGTCGATCGTTACACGGTAGGGCGCGTTCGGAAGCACCACATCGACGTACCGGCATGCCTCGATCACCGCCACCCGCTCTGCCAGCGTCATGATGGGCTTGCGCTTGTACGCGGCCACGTCCTCCTCAGAGAGCACTCCGACGATCAGCCTCTCCCCGAAAGCCCGCGCGGCCCTGAGCAGAGCGACATGCCCCGGGTGAAACAGGTCCCCGACCATGTCGACGTAGACGTTCCCGTACTCAGTCACACCTGTTGCCCTCTCGACGGCTCCAAGCCGACCAAGACTGGGCCAACCGTCCCGCTCCGTCAACCACCCTCCATCGACGCCGAAGCGTCTGAAGAAGGCTCACCCAAGATCCTGTTACGAGCTCATAGAAGCGCGTGCCGACCTTGCCTCCACCGGGCCCGGTTGACAGCAGGGACCCCGCCAGGGGCCCCTGCGCTGCCCTCGTCAGGCCTGGGATTCCCTGACGCGGAAGAGCTGGTTGAAGTGGCCGGGGCCGTCCGTCGGAGCCAGACGCAGCGCGGCGTAACGGTCGTTGGTCGCGGGGGTGATGGCGAGCCCGTCATCACCCTCAGGGCGGATGGTGAAGGCGTCGCCCGAGCCTGAGTGCCGTGAGGCTGGAAACGGCCCACTATTGCCGATCTATCTCCATGTTCCGTCGGCTGATCAGCGGTGGGACCCAGTCCCGACACAACGGTTCAGTCAACATCAACGAGAATCAGGGACCACATCCATGACAGGACAACGACTTGACGGCAAGGTCGCGCTGATCACGGGCTACAGCTCAGGGCTTCAGAGGGCTGACGGCGTGACCGAAAGCCCCCACCCTGTCTGGCTCAGGACTCAACATGGCTCGCACGCTACCCGACCGGTTCCCACCAAGGCACCAGGGTTTCACCGGCCCTGGCCTGCGTCACCAACGTCATGTCCCGCAACATCTAGTGCTGCGCCGCGGAAGTTTCGCCGATGGTTATTGGCTCGTTGACCGTGCATGGTGCTTAATCCTGATGATCGCCGTGTGCTGGAGGCGCGAGTGCGGGCGGATACCACTCCGCAACTCGACGCCCGGCGTGCTCGGATAGTCCTGCTCGCCACCGCCGGGTACTCGACTCGGCGGATAACCGAGCTCGTGCGGGTGGACGTCTCGACAGTGGTCCGCCGGCGGGACCGCTTCGCTCGGGAGGGGATGGCCGGACTGAAGGACCGGCTGCGCTCGGGCAGGCCGCCCGTCTACGGGCCGCAGGTGAGACTGCGGATCGTGGCAGCGGCCATCAGTAGCCCGCCGCGCCCGTACGACGGATGGTCGCACCGGTTGATCGCCAACCACGTGGCGGACACCGGCATCTCCGCCTCCCAGGTCGGACGCATCCTGGCCAAGCTGCAACTCAAGCCGCACCGGGTCCGCGGCTGGCTGACCCGGCCCGCCGATCCGCAGTTCTTCACCAAGGCGGCCGAGGTGTGCGCCCTCTACCGCCGCCGCCCACCGGGCTCGGTGGTGCTCTCGGTGGACGAGAAGACCGCGATGGCCGCCCGCTCCCGCGAGCACCCTGACCGGCCGGCCGGCCCAGCACGGGTGCGCCGACGAGAGTTTGAGTACGTCCGTCACGGCACCGTTTCGGTCACCGCTGCCCTGGATGTGCATACCGGGCAGGTCATCGTGGAGGAACTGCCGCGCAATGACTCCGCGCACGTCACCCGGTTCCTGAACCGTCTGGAGCAGTGCATCCCGGCCGGGCTGATGATCCATCTGATCCTGGACAATGGCTCCTCGCACACCTCCAAGGCCACGCGGGCCTGATTGATGCACCATTCGCGGATCTTGGCGCACTACACCCCCAAGCACGCCTCCTGGCTCAACCAGGTCGAGGTCTTCTTCTCTCTGATGGCCCGCGCTGTATTGCGCCACGGCGATTTCGCTTCTTGCACCGACCTGCTGGACACGGTCACCGACTTCACCATTGTCCACAACGCGACGGCTCGTCCGTTCCGTTGGAATTACGAGGGCCGGCCCCGCCAGACTGGGATCGAGAGCGCCGCCGTTGCGAAGGAACCGTGCCATGCCCGTTGACTCCGTCCTGCAGATCAAGGTCACCCTGGCCGATGTCCGCCCGCCGATCTGGCGGCGGCTGCAGGTCCCGGCCGACCTCACGCTCGACCGCCTGCACCTGGTGATCCAGCAGGCGATGGGCTGGGAGAACTACCACATGCACCTCTTCCAGACCCCGACCGGCGACTACGGGCACCGCGACAGCGAGCTCGGGCACCGCGACGAACGCAAGGTTCCGCTCCACACGGTGGCACCCACAGTCGGGGACAAGATCAGCTACACCTACGACTTCGGCGACGACTGGGTGCACCGCATCGAAGTGGAGAAGGTGCTGCCCAAGGAACCGGGCACCGCCTATCCACGCTGCGTCACCGGCCGTCGGGCCTGCCCGCCCGAGGACTGCGGCGGCGCATGGGGCTACGCGAACTTCATCGAGGCCATCACCGATCCCGGGCATGAAGAGCACGGCGAACTCCTGGAGTGGGTCGGCGGCGCCTTCAACCCCGACCAGGTCGATGTTGAGGACATCAACAAACGCCTTGCCACTCGGTAGCCAGCGGCGGAACTTCCGCGGTGCAGCACTAGGCGGCGACCGGGACGGGGTATGCCGGGAGCTGCCAGTCGCCGCCGCGGTCCTCCTTGGAGAACCGCGCGACCAGGTCGGGGATGCGGAGGAAGCAGGCGAGGGCAGTGGCCGTCTGGAAGGCGCTGATCGCCTGCTGGTTCGTGGGCATGCCGACGCGGAGCAGGCGGGGGTTGACCTCGGCCTGGATCTCGTTGACGAAGGGCCGCAGGACGCGATCGTAGTTCGCCAGGGCGGAGGGCAGATCGTCTGCGTGCCGGTTGACCTCACCGGCCAGGACGTAGGCGCCGACCAGGCCGCCGGAGATGCCCATGCCGCTGTAGGGAGAAGCGCAGTGCGCGGCGTCACCGGCCAGGACCACGCGGCCCTTGGACCAGGTATCGGTGCGTACCTGGGCGATCTCCTGGGAGTAGAAGAACGGACTCGTCTTCATGCCCTCCACGAAGCGCTCAGTCTGCCAGCCTGCGTCATAAAAGCGGTCGGCCCAGAACTTCTGCTGCTGCTCGACGGGTGCGCGGTGGATGGCGGAGGCTTCCGCCGACTCCTCGCGCATCACGAAGTACACCTGAGTCTCGGTCGCGTTGTGGCTGCGCCGCATGATCTGGCGGCCGCCCGGGATCATGTAGGTGTCGCGGATGTTGCTGTCGGAGGCGATGCGCGGGACGAACCAGTAGGCGATGTGGATGCCGACGCGCCAGTACGGGTCGAAGCCCTCGGGCAGGAGCGCCCGCCGGATGTGTGAGCCCTGTCCGTCCGCGCCGATCAGCAGGTCGTACTCCCCTGAAGTGCCGTCGGAGAAGCGGGCGGTGACGTGGCGCTCGTCCTGGTCGAAGCCGTCGACGCTCTTGCCGAAGATGTACTCGGTGTCGTCCTTGGTCGCGTCGTGGAGGATGCGCACCAGGTCGCCGCGCATGATCTCGTACTCCGAGGTGAGGGTCTGCCTTCCTTTGCCGGAGGTGTTCGCCATGATCGTCGCCTTCGGCTTCCCGCGGGAATCGACGAACGCGACGCCCGCCTCGTCCACCAGCCGACCGCGCACGGTCTCCAGCAGCCCCATGCGCTCGACCGCCTCGATGCCCTGCCCGCGCAGGTCGACCTGGGCTCCGGAGGCGCGCAGCGTCGAGAAGCGTTCGACGACCGTCACCTCGTGACCGCCGCGGGTGAGCCAAAAGGCCAGCGTCTGTCCGGCGACACCGCCACCGGCGACGAGAACCCGCAGAGCACGCTTCGTGATCTTGTTCGGCATGACACTCGCCCCGAAATCTATCGGTGATTGATTCCTTTTCAGAGTCTTCTATCGCCGATAGAATGTCAACGTGACCAAGATGAACCGTGAGACCGTCGTCACTCAGGCGCTGGACCTGCTCGACGAAGTGGGCCTGGAAGACGTCAGCACCAGGCGGCTGGCGAAACGGCTCGGCGTCGAGCAGCCGTCGCTCTACTACCACTTCCGGACCAAGAAGGACCTCTTGGCGGCCATGGCAGCGGCCGCCATGGCCCCTCACACCACCGCACCGCTCCCGACGCCCGAGGACGACTGGCGCGAGTGGTTCCTGGAGAACTCGCGCAGCCTCCGGCGCACCCTGCTGCAGCGCCGCGACGGCGCACGCCTCCACGCAGGCAGCGCCCCGACCGGCGACCTCGACCGGATCCGGCGCAAGATGCACTTCCTCGTCGCCTCCGGAGTGCCTGAGAAGGCCGCGCAGATGGCGATGCTGGCCGCCAGCCGGTACACGGTCGGCTGCGTGCTGGAGGAGCAGGCGGACACAGGCCAGACGGAGGACCTGCCGGCCGATGTCCCGGCCCTCGACCACGAAGCGGCATTCGAGGCGGGCCTTGATCTCGTCCTTGGTGGCCTCCTGCAGCACGCCGCCCCGACCGACTCCACGCTCCACCCGGAACCCGAACGCTGATCACCGCAGCGCCACCGGGATGGGCCACTCCAGACACCACGCTCCGGGCCACCCGTGCCTCGCCGACGGTGAACACCCAGTTGGCGGACGCTGCCAGATGGCGCGCGCAGTGACATTTGGGGCGGTGGTCACGTTAGAGGCCGGTGACTGAGTCGGGGCCGCAGTAGACGGCTACCGTCCTGCCGGGCCGGTGAGTGAGGCGGGCGACCGCGTCTTCGCCGATGGCCCGTCGCGAACGAGGGGCCATCGGCTGTCAGGCGTCGATATTCAACCAGCGTCCGCACCGACCAGCACGCCGCCCAACTCCGCGACTGCGCGGACACCTTAGCCAAACCTGCCGAGTTCGTTCCCCAGCCGCTGGCCGAACGGTTCCGCAAGAACGCCGCCCGGCTGCGGGACTTCGCCGACCAGCACGACCACACCCGACCCGAATCACCCTTGACAAAGACAACGCGTGACCCCCGCCCTTGACGAACGCGACTGCATCCGGGCTGCGATGGACCGCATCCTCTCCGGCAAACCCGAGCGCTCCACCGGCGCACTCACCATCGTCGCCCTCGCCCAGGAAGCCGACGTTCCCAGAAACGCGCTCACCCAGCGACGTCTGGACCTGAAGAACGAGGAGACGCCCGCCGGCTTCGACAGAAAACGCCCCCGTTCCGCGTGACATTCGGCCCCGCTCACGCCCCGCGCGAGCGTGAACCAGCCCGGTGCAGGTTCGGCCAGCCAGCCCCGCGTGACCAGGCGTTTCGCCTTCGACCTCAGCGCCTCCACCTTGGCCGGCACCACGTCCATGCCCAACAGGACGGCCATCTCCTGGCAGGTCAGCGGGTCCCGACTGAGACGGCCCCGGTCCGCGAGCGCGGCCAGGATGCGCTGATAGTCCGCCGACAATGCCGTCCAGGCCAACCCCTCGCGCCACACCGGAACCTGCGACTTCGGCTTCGCCGCCACGGGCACTGACGCCTGCACCTCGACGTCCGTCCCGGCACCGCCTGGCAAGTCGGTGACCACCACGTCGGCTGGACGCCCGCCCGGCGCGGAAAGCACTGCACCAACACGCTCGCGAGCGATCGTCCACTCCATCCACTCCTGCTCGGCCGTCGCGAGCTCGGCCTGGATCCGGTCGGCTTCCTCGCGCAGCCCGTCCACACGACGACGCGCGGCAAGCTCGTGCTGTTCCGGCAATCCGACAACCGACGGCATTCACGACCTCCACGGGAACGACGAAACAACGATCCATCACTCCCACGCTGACACCACCCATACCCCTGACCAGCGAAAACGCAGTCGTCAGACTCGGAAAGACAACAGCCTCTTAGCTTGATCTTTAACCTGTGCGACCGTAGTGCCGGTCGAGTGTCTCGGCGCGTTTGACGGTCTTTCCCGGTGTATGGCGGGGTGCTCTCGTGCGGTTGCTCGATCCGACGGGGCGTCCCGGGCCGGGGCGGGAGGGTTTTGGTGCGGCCGTGGGGCGGGGTGTCTTCGCGCGGATGTTGCGGAATACTCGCCGCACCCGGGCAGGCGTCAACTTGTGTGCGGGAAGCGGCCGTTCCCAGGGGCGGCGCAGATCCTGTGCGGCCGGTCGGGCGAGCCACAGCTGGGTGTGCGCGGCGATGATCAGTGCCGTCCACAGGTCGGCGCTGGCGGGGTCCCGGAGCTTGGGCACGGTCCAGCCCAGTGTCTGCTTCAGCAGGCGGAAGGTGTGTTCCAGATCGAATCTGCGCAGGTAGGCCCTCCATAGCTGGTCAACGTGGGCGGGATCGGCTCCGGGGTGTGAGGACCACAGCCACACCGGGTCGGGGTCCCGGCCACCGGGCAGACGCTCGACACTCAGGCGGATCACGAGGCCGTGCAGGATAGGAAGTTCCGCGTTCTGGTCCGTGATCCACGCCGAGCGGCGGGTGAGGCGGGGGTGGAGCCGGTCCCATGCCCAGGCGGTCGCGGTGCCGTAGCGCGTGGTGTCGGTCCGGGTCTCGGTCTGCGGATCGCCCCAGGAGCCGGGCCTGGCCAGGGCGAACGGGGCTCCGTGCATGCGCGGGCGGCCCGGCCGTGGCTGGGCGTTGTGCGGCGCCGGATCGCGAGCCATCACACGGTCCGAGCGCAGTCGGCCGCAGACCTCCACGGGCAGGTCGGCGAGCAGATGAGCCAGGCGTGCCAGGTCATAGCCGGCGTCGGCGACGACCAGTAGATCAGGGCTGCCGTCGCTCCAGTGGCCAGCTGCAATCAACTGCACCACGATGTCGTGGAGTTGCGCGGCGGTGGCGGCTGCGGCGTCGTCAGCAGGGCCGAGCCGGAGGGCGTCCAGCAGGCGGCACCAGGAGGTGCGGCCGGACTCCAGCACGGCGACGAAGGAGTAGGGCCAGCCGGGGATGAACTGGTCCTTGCTGCGACCGCGCCCGTAGACGTGGCAGAAGAGCCGGTCGGCACTGGTCTCGGCGTCCGGCCGCAGCCAGGTCGAGACGTCCACAGCCAGCACGATCCGTCCGTCGACCGCGCGGGGTACGGGCAGCGAGGCCAACAGGCTCCGCAGGCGGGCCGGTTCGGCCCAGCCGGCGTTCAGTGCCTGGTAGAGAGCGCCGTGACCGCGCCGGTGCTCGGCCTCCAGGCTGAGGTCGACCAAGGTCTGGACGGGCCCGTCCTTGCACAGGACCGCGTCGGTGAGTTCGAAGAGGGCATCGGCGCGGGCGTACAGACAGTCGTAGAACTCGACCCGAAAGCGGGACAAGACCTCCAACGCATCGCCGGCAGGTCCAGAGACAGAGACACTCATACGCAGCGGCCGTTCTCTCGCACTTCGTTACTCGACATCTCGAAGCGTGGAGAACGGCCGCCTCGGTTGTCCTGCGAAGAACCGCAGATCAGCAGGTCGGGTGACGCCCGAGGTTAAAGATCAAGCTTAGACGAGGCAGGGCTGGCTCATCTCAAGAACCTCGTCGGCATCACCGCCACCCGCCCTCCGGCGCGTACGCCCAGCGTCCAACGCCTGCGCCCCGGTCTCCACCGGCTCCTCGACTCCCTGGACAACGTCCTTCCCGCCCTCATCCTGGGACGCCGATCAGCCGTCCTGGGAGCGAACCGGATGGCCAGAGCCCTGTTCGCGGACTTCGACGCCATGCCAGCCACCGAACGCAACTACACCCGCTGGCTCTTCCTGGACCAGGACGCGCGCGACCTGTTCGTCGACTGGGAGGTACAGGCCCGTGCCGCGGTGGAGAACCTGCGCCTGGACGCGGTCCGCGCGTCGGAGCGGCAGGCCACACAGGCGCTCGTCGCCGAACTGCGGGAACGGAGCGACGACTTCGACCAGTGGTGGCAGCAGCACCGCGTGCACCAGCGCACGCACGGCTCCAAGCGGCTGCGGCACCCCTTGGTCGGTGAACGCACCGTGGAGTACGAGACTCTCGCACTGCCCGGGGACAGCGAGACCACCCTGTTCCTCTACACCGCCGAAGCCGGATCGGCGCCCGCCAGGCGCTGAGCCTGCTGGCGTCATGGGCCCTGACGAAACCCTCGGCCCCCGCGGACCAGCCGCGCCACTGACCCCAGGGGAGCGCCACCTGTGTATCGCCCGGCGCGGACGTTGCCCTGCCCGCACGGCGCCGACGCGCCCCGCTGCCGCCCGCCCACACCCCTGCCAAGCCCGGCCGTTACCGCCAGGCACCTGCCCCGACGATGGCCGAACCATGCACCCTCCCGCGGCGAATCGCAGCCGCAACGGAGCTTTCGCCTGCCGTGACGTGTCCTTCAACAGCCGGTGCGAGGCCCCGTCTCCCTTCGCAGCCACGCCCCCGCAGGCAGCTACTTGCTGTCGCCTTCTCGGAACCAACCGGCGATAAAAGTGATCATCACCAATACTGGAGTTTCCCCGTGATCTCGGACACGTGATCGTTATGCCGCGAGGGTGTGTTGATGCCGCTGCCTTGTCTCGGCGGGAGTGAGGTAGCCGAAGG
>NZ_JBIWKA010000027.1:0-64935 GCF_044765445.1 Streptomyces sp. NPDC102467
CTATGCGCCCGATTTGAATCCCGTCGAGGGCGTCTGGTCCCTGCTGCGGCGCGGGCCTCTGGCCAACGCCGCCTTCGCCGATGCCGACGAGCTCAGCCGAACCCTCCGCCGCGGCCTGCGACAGCTTCAATACCGACCCGACCTCATCGATGGCTGCCTCGCCGGGACCGGTCTTGCGATCACCGGTCACCACCCGACCCCACACCGAAAACCTCAGTAACCAGCGCCTCTCGGCTCCGATGTGAACGGACAGCGGCCGACGTTCAGGAACCGACGCCGCAATGCCCGCCGAAACGACTGGTCCCCAGTCCCCGGGCGCGGTCACGAGATCGACGCCAAGGTCGGCCGCCACCTGGTCCAAGGCAGCGGCCAGGCTGCCGGCGGCGGCCAGGTCGGGATAGAGATCGGAGTCCACGGTCAAATTGTGCCTTCACTGCGCCCTGACAAAGAACAGCAATCGACGAACGAAGTGTCGCCGAGCGCCGAAGCGTACGGGGCCAACTGTCACCCTTCCTGTCCGGCGTTCGCTGCTTGGGGAGTGCGACTGGCCACCAGTGGGGACCGTGAGTGGAGAATCCCTGGCCGGACACGGGGAGAAGATCTTGGCTACCGTTCAGACCTAGGCTGGCATCAACACGGACAGATCTCCTGAACGACGCCGCCCTGGGCTCGCCGATGTCCGCCTCGACGGGCAGCGAGAACTCCGCACCTTGGCAGGCGGCATGCGGCGCGACAGCGCTGCCATCCTGACGGCCCTTACCACCACGCATACTTCGGGCGCAGTCGAGGGCAACGTGACCCGTATCAAGCTGCTGAAAGGACAGATGTACGGCCGGGCCAACTTCGACCTGTTGCGGCGCCGCATCCTGCTCTCCCCGTGATCAACGAGCACGTACTCCCAAATCTGCGACAGAGCCCAGAATTGAGCCAGAACCACTACTGGTGAATAAAGCCAATCGGTTCAAACTCCAAGGCCAGGAGCAGGGTTGGAGCAGCGAGAACCTCTCCACAGCGGCTAAAACCCTTCGCGTCCTGTTCGGATGGCTCGGCAACGCGGCCCCGATCCCCGAGCAGGACATCAGGCTCCTCAACGAAGTCGGGCTGCGGACCCGCAGGGCGCTGCGATTCTTGGCCGACAACAGCCTGGTCATCCCCGATACCACGCGCCAGAGCGAGCCTCGTGAACACGCCTCGAACCGCATCATCGCCAGCCTGCCGTCCAGCATCGTTCCAGAGATCGAAGAGTGGGTCGTGCTGCTGCGAAGGGAAGACCGCGACGGCCGGCCCCACGCCCGCTACGCCACGATCAGGAACTACCTCACCTATGCCCACCCCGCCCTGGTCGAGTGGGGGCGACGCTACCGGACACTGCGCGAGGTGACCCCGGCCGACGTCGACGCCGCAATCGAAGCTCAAGCGGGCGAGGCGGCACGCCACATGGGGATCGCGCTACGCAGTATCTTCCGCACGCTCAAGCGCAACAAGTCCATCTTTCGCGACCCCACCCGCGGCATCGTCGTGCCTCACGGCCCCACACGGCCGCCGCGCACGCTCCCCAGCGAGATGGTCGCCGGGCTCATCGACCGCGCGACCGGAGCCGCTGATCGCCTGGCCGTGGCTCTCGTCGCGATCCACGCGGTCGGCCAACGCGAACTCACCCGCATCCTCGTGGACGACCTGTCAGTAAGCCGGAGCCGCCTACTCATCAGGCGTCGCTACGGGCTGCGCGTCATCCACCTCGACGAGGTCACCGTCAGCCTCCTCGACCAGTGGCTCCGCGAGCGATACCGTCGCTGGCCCGCAACGCGCAACCCGCACCTGCTCATCAGCCAGCAGATCGCCGCGGAGACCGGACCCGTCAACGCCTTCTACCTATGGCAGAAATTCAAGCCGCTGGGCATCAACCTCACCCAGCTGCGACGCGATCGCATCGTCGACGAAGCCCGTGTCACCGTCGATCCAGTCCACCTTATGCGCGTGTTCGGCATCACCGCCGACACTGCGCTGACCTACATCTATGCCGCCCATCCGGATAAGCGCCCCGACCGGCTTCGCTGACAGCAACGGCCCCGGGCCTACGACCTGCTGCGCATGTTCGGACGCGACGGCCGCCCATCGTCGTGGGAAGCCGCGTTCGCGGAGTACGGGCGGATCGCCAAGACGAAGCACCCGCTGCGGGTGGTCGACCCTGTGAACGACGCCTACTACCAGCAGATGACCCGGGAAAAGCTACGCCGGGCGATCACAGCGGCTGCCAGGCGCCGTGGCACCAGTCGAGGCCGACGAAGTACTCAATCATCGGCCAGAGCCATGAGGAATCGAGTCTCTGCGTCGTCCCGCCCCGCACACATTCTGGGTACCGCGATGAGGGCGGCCAGAGCTCGGCACCAACCCAGCACACGACGAGGAGACATGCCAGGAACCAGCCCCGCCAGCTCCTCGACCCTCTGCTCCAGCACGGCTGGATCTGCAACCCCTTCAAGCACCCAGTCCACAGCGTCGAAGTCCGGGTCGCCCCACGTCGGCCTCGGATCAATTGCCACCATGCGGGCGCCCGGACCAGACAGCACGTTGGCCGGATGGAGATCACCATGCACGAGTCCCACGGGCCCATTGCCCGCGAGTTCCAGGGCAGCCGATCGCGCCTGCCGAAGCACCTTAGAGGCAGTCGGATCGTTCACCTCGCCCGCTGCCAGCCTGCGGTCGGTCAAGTCAAACACGAAGTCGACGCGGTGTGAGAGAAGCCGCAGTACCGAGTGCCCACCCGGCGCGGCAGCAGAGGCCCGCAGGTCCCGCAGCAGCGCCGCGACCTCGGCCAAATTCCATGCACGCTGGCTCACCTGAACTCCCGGCTGCACGTCCTCCAGCAGCAGGGCCCCGACGGCCAGATCCTGCGCCAGCAGCGTGACAACCGAGGGCGTCTTCGCCCAGGCCCGCAGAGCTTCGGCTTCCTCCCGGGCAATCTCTGGCTCCGGCGTGAGTTTCAGCCACGCCGAGGCGCCGGTGTCCCGCGTGAAGCAGCGGAACACCCGCGAGGTGCCTCCTCCGCCTGCCGCGACAAGCGTCAGATCCCAGCGGGAAGCGAGTTCGTCCACGAGAGCCGGCAACCCATCACACCAGGCCAGCACGTCAGCTCCGAACCGAACGACGAGCCGGTCCCGAACCTCTGGCGCGACGCAGACCAACTCTCTCAACTTATCTCCCGCGGGTAGTAGATGCAGTCTTCGCGCATCCTAAGACCACGGTCCGTGCACGTCTCACAACATTTCAATCGTCACAGAGCGTGAAGAGTAGTCTCGTCGAACAGCCACACAGCCCCCAGGATTATCGACGGTTACCAGTTGACCGCCGCCACAAGCCCAGAGGAACCCACCGCAGACTCGACTACTCTGCAGAACCTGACGCGCGTGTTTCTCGCTCACACCGTCCAAGATTCCGCGAACCCGCGCGGGGGCCGCGGCGACCACGTCAATTGAGACGTGGGATGCGGGGTCTCGGTTGATCCGGCCCTGCGAGAGAAGAAGCCGATCGTCTCTGAATCGGTCTGGTCCGACGTTACGCGTCGCGGCTGGCTTCCTGAGCCACGCGTTCCAGCTGGCTGCGATAGCCCTCCCACCATGCCGAGTCGCCCGGCGGCATGCTGGTGTTGCCCTCGTTCATCCCCACGGCACCGTCGAGGAGTTCCCTGACGATGTCGGCGTGCCCGGCGTGCCGGTGAATGTCGGCGATCACGCGCACCACAGCGTGATGCAGCGTCACCTCATCCTTGCCGTCCGGCCACCACGGCACCCTGCCGATCGTGTCCAGGGCCAGCGCGTCGATCGTCGCGTCCGCGTGCGCCCACGCCTGGCGGTAATGCTCCACGATGTACTTGCGTGACTCATCGGCAGTGGCCCACATGTGGGCGTTGGGTTCGGAGCCGGCTCCGAACCAGGGTCCCGGTTCGCCGGAGGGCCGTCCGAACGTGTCACCCAGGTATCCCAGTTCAGCGCAGGTGGCGTGTTTGACCAGGCCCAGGAGGTTAGTACCGGTCGGCGTCAGCGGACGGCGGATGTCGTACTCCGAGAGTCCTTCGAGCTTCCACAGCAGTGCATCGCGGGCGGTCTGCAGATAAAAGTGAAGGTCAGTCTTGGGATCCGATGCGGTCATGGGGTCAGTCTGCCGCCCGCGCGATCTTTGTCCACCGCTTTTGTCCACCGCTCGCGGTGGACCAGATCACCCACCTGAGATGGGAAGCCGCCGCCGATGGTCATCCTTCACTGGCACGAATCTGCAAGTGGTCACCCTTGGCTGACACAGAAGGCCATCAGTCATCCGTCGATGGCAATCGATCACCACTCACTGGCAGGTCACCGGTGTCCTCTGACAGATGATCTTGACCGATTGCCAAGCGACTTGGGTGCGGATCCTCTGAAGTGAAGGCCAGTGGCCGTCGTTGAAGTGGGCAGCGGTGAGGAGGCCATGTGTGCTTTTGTCGCTCAGCAAGAGCTCGCTTGCGAATGGGCACTGAGCCTGCCAGGGTCCCGACGTGACCGTACTTCTGGGAGACAAGAACAGGTTCGCTGCCGAGGTCGGGGCGTGGGACAACGCGTTGCGCCGGGTGGATCTGTGGGCTGCAGGTAAGTGGCTGACCTGCGACGACAACTCGGTTTTCGTCGGGCAGTTCCGCCAGGACGTGCTGGACACGGCCGCCTGGATGCGTTCTGGGCAAGGCTCTCCACTGCCGTTCGACGGCCTGTCCCCGCAAGCCACGCACCGGCGCCTCATGCGCCGTGCCGGGGCTGACGACGAGACCGAAGCCGACTTCGCGCTTCGCAGCCAGTTCCGCTTCCTGAACTGGGGGCCCACAACTGACAACGTGACAGCTCACCTCTTCCGCGACGCGAACCGCTTGGCACTCACTCTTCAGTTCTGGCGCGAGGAACATCTGATCAAGCATCCGGAGCATGCGGGCGAGGTCTTCGTGGCGGAGATCCCGACCATGGAGTTCGTTGGGATCCTTGAGGGTCTTGTGGCTGTGCTCGATGACGGCCAGAGTCCAGCGGGCCCGTGATCGACTCACTCTGTCGCTGGGCTTCGAGCTGATTAGGGCTGTGCTCGGGGCTGCTCGTCCCTACCGTGGTGGTGGAGGTGGGTCGCCATGGCGTCTTTACCGGAAGAGCTGCAGGTGCGGGAAGCCGCTGCTCGGCAGCGAGTAGAGGACCTCCAGGCTGAGGCCGCCGAGTTGGCCCTTCGATTGGAGACGGCGCGGAAGGATCTGTCGCGGTTGGAGATCACGCGGGAGACCGTCACGCAGGTACTGGCGGAACTGTCGGCCGCGGAGGTCGAACCGGACGTTCCTGCGGGCGATATGCCGGAGGCGAACGAGACGTCGGTGCCTCATGGCGTCGGGGTGATGATGGTGCCGCCGTGGCGGGAGGGTCTGGTCGTGGCGGTGTTGCCGGATGTCTACCGGGACATCGTGGAGATCATCGCTGATGCGCCGGGCCCGGTGCAGGCCAAGCAGATCGTGCCGCGGATCGGTCTGCCGACGACGACCGGGAAGATTGAGGGCACCCGGGGAAAACTCAAGCGGCTGGTTGAGCGCGGCTGGCTGGACGAGGACACGCCTGGACAGTTCACCCTCGCCCGGCAAGGTCCGGGCCGGGACCGGGGCAACTCCTGGTGACCAAGGGGCTCTTCTCCGTGAATTCGTAGGTGCCAACCAGAACGAATCACGACCGAAGAAGAGCCCTCGATGGAACCGTACGACGCCTTACCCGACCCTGATCCGTACTCCGCCTCCCGCGATGCCTTCGAACGCCTCATCTCGACACTGGCCGACGGCCCGGCAGTGAACATGCCGCATGACGAACTGGAAGCCCAGCTCGAACAGTTGGGACGCGAACTGCTGCGGCAATTGATGCAGAACCACCTCGATCAGCGAGCCAGGAAGGAGGAGGACACCGTGCGAGCGGACGGACAGCGGCCGCTGGTACTCGGTCCGGAAGGACAGCCGCGGACCTGGCGGGAGATCGGCCACTGCCGCCTACTGACCTGCGTGTTCGGACCGGTTCGGGTGACCCGGATCGCCCACCGCGGCCGAGGCGTTGCCAACGTGCACCCGGCGGACGAGAATTTGTCGCTGCCCGCCGGCCGACACTCACGAGGACTGGCCCGCCTCGCGGTCCTGGAAGCCGTCCGCGGCTCATACGACCAGGCCACCGCCGCGATCGAACGGCGATGCGGCAAAGTGCTCGGCAAGCGCCGCCTCAAAGAGCTGGTGGTCGCCTCGGCCGTCGATATCGCCGCCTACTACACGGCAAAGATCCCCACCCCGTGCACCCGCGAAATGCCTCTGATCATCCAGATCGACGGCAAGGGTGTGGTCATGCGCCCCGAAGCCCTGCGCGAAGCCACCCGCCGAGCCGCGGCCAAGAGTGCGGCGGCCGGGCGACGCGGACGCCTGGCCCCGGGCGAGAAACCGAATCGCAAACGGATGGCGACGGTGGCCTGCGTCTTCGACACCACTCCCGCCCCGCGCCGGCCACATGACATCGTCCACCCACCCGGCGGCCGCAGCGAAACCCGGCCGCCACGGCCGGGCCCGAAAGCGGTACGGAAATGGTGCACCGCCTCCGTGATCCGCTCTCCGGAGCAGGTCATCGCCGACGCCTTCGCCCAGGCCGAGGCTCGCGACCCGCAGCATCTGCGGAACTGGATCGTGCTCGTCGACGGCGCCCGCCACCAACTCGACCTGATCCACGCCGAAGCCGTCCAACACAGCATCCACCCTCACGTCCTGCTCGACTTCGTGCACGTCGCCGAATACTGCTGGACGGCCGCGCACGCCTTCCACCCACCCGGCAGCCGCGAGGCCGAGACCTGGGCCGCGGACAAACTCACCTCGATCCTTGCCGGACATGCGGACCGCGCCGCCACCGGGATGACCGCCCAGGCCACAGCGGAACAACTCCCCGCCGCCCGCCGCGAAGCAGTCGCCACCTGCCACCGCTACCTCACCGGCCACCTCGACCAACTCCACTACGACACCGCCCTCGCGGCCGGCTGGCCGATCGCCACCGGAGCCGTCGAAGGCGCCTGCCGCCGCCTGATCGCCGACCGCCTCGACATCACCGGCGCCCGCTGGGGACTCGACGGCGCCGAAGCCGTCCTCTAACTCCGCGCACTGATCACGAACGGAGACTTCGAGGACTACTGGCGCTTCCATGCCCGCCGCGAGCACCAGCGTCTCTACCCCCCTGGCCAGCAAGAATACGACCTCACCGCCTGACGTCAGCCCAGGCATCGGCCGGGCCGCACTGTCCCTGAATATCCGTCGCGGCTGCGGAGCCGCACCACCTACGCTCCCTCACATGCGCAGCGTCTTCGTGTTCCCCACCGGTGAGCAAGCCCAGACCGTCGCCTGCCTTGATCAGCACCTGCCTCAGCAACGGAGCCCTTGGACGCTGAACGGCGACCTCTACATCGACATCGACGAAGAGGCGACCGGATACCTCTTTTCTGACTGGGATCCCGAGGACGTCGCGATACTCGAGGCGGTCGTCGGACACCGACCCGGCTGGGCAGTGCAGATCGATGTTTCCGGACGGATCGACGGCACCGCCGAGGTTCACCAACTGAGCGCCCTCTTGCTCGAGCATGGAGGCGTGGCGATCGACGACTACTCCGCTCACCCCTGGACACTGGACGAAATCCACTCCGGAGCCGTAATCGAGGGTCTGCGTTTCTTCGACCTCCGCACTTACTACGAACTGCACCGACACTGACAGCTCAGTCTTGCTCACCCGTCAGCAAGTGGCGCTGCCCTTCGCCAGGACATTCCCTCGACAGGAACTGCACCCATTCGCTTTCGCTGTACCTCATGGCCTCGATAGCCGGACCCAGGTCATCTGGCAGTGCTGACCCGCCCCGGCATTGTCAGGGCTGCTTCCACCTTCCCCGGCGTTCCCCGGATCGGGCTGCCCTCATCTTCAATCAGGCCGCTGCGACGGCCCGTTGGGGGAGGTCTTTCACCCCCCTCGGTCAAGCAGCGCCTCGTGGCGCACGTCGCCGTGATCGAAGACGTATTCGAACTCTGTGCCCGGCTCGAGGACGTCGGCGATGCGCACGTGGTCGGCGTCGAGTTCTACGGCGGGGTTGTCGATGTCGGCGTAGCGGTGTTCGGTGGCGCGTTTCCCGATCGCGGGGAAGGTGAACTCGTGCAGGTGGCTGCGGTCCCAGCGGGCGAACGCGTCGTCGATGGCCTCGGCCAGGGCGTGCAGCGTATGCCGGGTGGAGACGGCGAAGATGCGGCCCGGCCGTGGCCACAGCTCACCGGCCATTCCGCCGCCCAGCAGCTCCACCCGGACACTCCACCACTGACCGCCTGCCATTCAACGAGTGTGGCGCACCCCACCGCACTTGCGCCGGAAAACGAGTAGGTAGTACCCGAGAGCGAGGATCAACGGGCTCGTACGCGGACCGCCGGGGTGGTGCGGGTCCTGTACCCGCGCGCTGTGTACGACGGCCGCGCAGCTCTTGGGCGTTAGTGAGGCGTTAGCGGTCGGCGACCGGACGGTAGCGGCTGCGGGCAGAGTCGTAGTCGTCACCGGGAAACACCAACGCCGACCGCTTCAAGGGGACCCGCCATGCGCTCCACCACTGCTCGTATCGTCAGCCGCCGCAACCTGCGGATCGCCGCCGCGACCCTGACGGCGGTGGCCGGGCTGTCTCTGACGGCCTGCTCCGGCTCGGACACCGACGCGGCGAGCGCCGCGAAGCCCTCCAACGTCTCCTCGTCCTCGCCGTCTTCCCCGTCCCCGTCCTCGGACGGTGGCGCGAAGGGTGGCGCGAAGGCGGAGGGCGGCTCGGCCTCCGGCGGCGCGCAGGCCAGCAACGCCAAGGCCGGCTCGAATGAGGGCAGCACGGCGGAGGAGGCCGCGAACGGTGGCGGCGACAAGAGCGGTTACGGGCAGTCCTGCGGCACCAACGATGTGAGCTTCACGCTCACGTCCAAGTCACAGGCCGGCGGCTACTACCTGGTCACGGTCAAGGCCAAGTCCGGCATCACCTGCTATCTGGACGTCAACACCCCGAATGTGTCCTTCGGTTCCGGTGCGGACGGCGTGGCGTCCCCGGTGGGGCAGGGCGGCGAGGACCCGATCAAGCTCTCCGGCTCGACGGTCGCCTATACCGGGATCAGCCCCAAGTCCACCGACAGCGACGGCGGCACCGAGTTCGGGAGCGTCATCGTCGCTCTGAGCGAGGACGACGCCGACCCGGCCGAGCTGCAGCTGCCCGAGCCCGCGGTCGTCGACCAGCCCATCGTCACCAACTGGTCGACCAACAGCGCCGAGACCGTGCCGGTCATCGCCTGAGCGACAACGCGGCGAACGTCGTCCGGCAGGCCGTCGTCCGAGGCCGGCTCGGTGGTGGCGGCCTCTGCGAGCTGCAGGGCCAGGTCCTGCTGTTGCTGGGTGAACTGGCGGCAGACCTCTCGGTCGTTCAGCACGGGGTCCACTGCGGTGTTCAGGCCCAGCGGGGGGACCCCTCGACCACTTCGCCGGCCTGCTCGGACTCGCCGCGAACCGAGTAACGAGTGAGCCGGCCTGGTCGGTGATCGGGCGGCAGATCGCCTACCGTGCCCGGCCCGGGCCTGACCTCAAGTCTGGCCGTCACTCGCGGTCGGAGCGTCGCAGGGGCCTGCGTTCAGGCCCTGGCGGGCGCGGCGGCGGTTGTCTCTTGAGCCGCGTCATGCGTTCGCGATGCCGGAAGAAGTCCCGGTACACGTCTCGCCGGTGCTCCGATTCCTGCGGCAGGAGCGAGGGCAACGCCCCGGCAAGCAGGAGTCCGACCGAGAACCACCACGGGGCTCCCGCGAGCGTGGCCGTGCCGACGACGATCCCGCCTCCTGCTACAGCGGCGGCTCGCACGACGTGGCTGGCGCGGCGCCGGCTCATCGCCCCGCCTCCAGCCCTGCATCTGCGCCGACCGGCCGATACGGGGGTGGAGTGGCAGAAGAAGTCTCATGGAACACGACGGTCTCCAAAAGGTCGGCGTAATCCGTCTGTTGACGGGCTGCGCCGACTTTGAAGGAAGCGAGGGTTAGCCCCGCAAGTCCTGCCGGCCCGGGCTCGCGTGGTCTGCCTCACACGTCCCAACATGCAGCCGCTGGCGGTGCGCTGTTGCCGACACGGTCTCCCCGGTGGCTGTCGCGCTCTACGATGAGGATCTGACCGGGAGGCCGTGATGGATAAGCCCGTTGAGCCTGAGGAGATCAAGCCGCGGCCCGACTATCCGCCGAAGACACCGCCGCCGCCGAAGAAGCCGCCGAGCCCGCCGCCGCCCGACCCGCCCCGCAGCGACCTCCTTCCCGGCCTGCCTGTTCCGCAGCGGGCAGGGCGTGCCGGGCATCCCGTGATGAAAAACCGCCGCGGTACGTCGTGGATGCTGGAATCCGCGGCCTGGACGCCGGCCAAAGCAGCCCGGCAGGTGACGGCGCAGCTGGCCGATTGGGGGTTCACCGCCCCCGGCACGCTCGAGGCGGTGGTGCAGCTGTTGACCGGCTCGGTCGTTGCGGACGGCGGCCGCCGTGTCAGCATCCACCTGTCCGAACAGGACCGTATGGCACTCGTCCTGTGCCTCAGCCACCAGCAGGCCCAGGCCCCGGAGACGCCAGAGGTCCTGACCGCGCTGCGTGATCTGGGCACTGCCAGCTGCGGCACCGAGATGACGGCCGAAGGACGGCAGGTGTGGGCCCTGGTACCCCTCCAGGCCGCCACCGCCGCGCAGAGTGGCACCCGCGCCTCGGCGGTTTCCGACTAAACGGCGGTGACCCGCCGTGTCACTGGTCGACGGGCTGCGAAGCCCGCACACTCCGCTACGCCGGTTCCTGGACCGCGAACTCTCAGCAGGCGCCCGGCCGTTGCGCAGCAGCTTCCGCGCCCAGCACCGCGCTGATCACGTCCTGCTCCCGCCGCCCGGTGTCGGCACAGAGGCCGGAACCGTCGGCACGGTGATCGACCAGCGGCTGCGGCTGGCCTTCACCGCGGCCGCGCCCGTCGACGACGCCTCCCTGGCCGGGATCGAACTCACCGGCCGCATCGGCGGCCGCGGGCAGGGCCTGCGGATGCGGTCGGTCGGCAACGAACTGGCGGCACGCCTGGCCGAGACGGTGCACTGCCTGGACCTCGACAACCGGGGCCTGCCGATCGACCGGGGCCAGGACGAAGAGGAGCTCTTGGCCCGCATGCTGATCGCCGCGGCCTGGTACCAGGTTCTCGCCCGTACACCGATCGGGTTCGCCTACACCCCGCTCGCCAAGACCGCCATCGAGGACCCCAGCGCCTTCTCGCTCACCCGGCTGCTGCAGCTCCCGCACCCCGACCTGGTAGTCGACGTCACCGCCCAGCTCAACAAGGCCGCCCACGGCCCCCTTCAGGCGCTGCGCGCCCGCACCGGACCCGAAGACTGCATCGGCGGGCCGACGTTCGCCAGCTCCCGCATCACGGCCGACGCCGACATCGTCATCGACGGCCTGCTGCTCGACTTCAAAAGCGCCCGCCGACCGCTGACGGAGATGTCGCAGCGCACCGCGTGGCAGCTGACCGGCTACCTGCTCCTCGATGCCGCCGACCGGTACCGGATCGACACCGTCGGCCTCTACCTGACCCGCTCCGGGGCCCTCGTCTCCTGGCCCGTCGACGACTTCCTCGCCCTGCTGGGAGCCTGCCGCCGCGACCTCCCCGACCTGCGCCACGTGTTCAGTGAACTGCTCACCGGATGCCGAGGCCGCGCCGACGCCCGGCACGCCGGCACCCGCAGGGAGACCGAGCGTATCCGGCAGCTGCTGGAACACCTGGCGCCGGTGGCCGGGACGGGCTGCTGCCCCGTCTGCACCCAGCCCCTACCAGAAACCACCCGTCGGCCCCGCAAGTTCTGCACCGCCTGGTGCCGCGACCGGGACAAGGTCCTCCGGCGCCGCGGACTGATGCCCGGCAGCCCCCGTCCCCTTCTCCCCGCGCCGCGCACGGAGGCCACAGTCACATCCCGAAACCGACCTACGTAGCCCCGCGGTTCCGGAGTTGTGCGGAGATGATGCTCCCGCGGACTCCGCACCGGGCCCCTGCGCGGGGCGACCGGCCGGCGGCAGATGCCTCCGCAGCCGTTGCAGAGCGCCCCGAACCACTGCGTTGCCCTCGGCTCAGGCATCCGGGTCGTTGTCTGCCATCTTCTCGTCCAGTACCCGGAGCAGGGCGTGCATGTTGAGCATGGCCGGCAGGACGTACTCCTTGCGCAGGGAGGCATACGACGCTTCGTGGCATACGGCATGACGGTTGTGCCGGCCCTGCACGAGTTGGCTCTTCTTGAACACGTGCGACATGGGCCGGGTCACCAGATGCGCGGCCAGATCGAAGATTCCCACCCGGCGCTCAGGCATCGGAATGTTGCTGATCACGAACTGTACGGTGGAGCCGGGGCCGGTGCTTCCGTGGATCGGCTGGTTGTTGTGGTCACGGACGCCATTGAATTCCTGGCGGTACCAGGCGATGCCGTGCTCTTCCATCGCCGAGTACAGAACGTTCGTGGCCAGCGCGAGAGCCCCTTCCCACAGGCTGGCACGCGCGCACTCGATCGCGCGCATCCCAAGTCGCACCAGGTCCTGCAGTGGCGCCTCGACGACCTCCTGCAGTCCGTCGTTCAGTTCATCGAGCAGGTCGTCCTGGTGCTGCAGCAGGTAGGCGTAGCGGCCCTCCCGGTCGTCTTTCGAGAGAAGCCCGCGCAGATGCTCGGTGCCGGGGGCCCACATGAGGCCGATCCCGTCTTCGGTGGTGATGTCGATGAGCCGGGACCACTCGCTGCCGGTGAAGCCCTGCAGATTGGCCGGCAGCAGGAGGTCCGCCAGCTCTTCCGCCCGGCGTGGAAGACCGGGCGCCAAAGGCACGGTGAAACCGTCGGGCCAGCCCGGCCACCGGAGCGAATCAGTGAGGCCGCTAAGAGGCGAGACGAAGGAGCCACGGAACTGGTCGAACGCGCCCGCCTTCCACACACCCCCGTAGATCTCGGCTCCCGCACCGGACGTCACAGCAGCCAAATAGTCGAACTTGCTCCCGCCCTGCGCAGCGTTCAGGCCCAGCACACCCGATCGATGCTTGCCGGAGAAGGATCCGCCAAAGACAGACCCCGACTTCATGGAGTCGAGCACGCCAACGGAAACCAACGACCGCGACCCAAGAACAGGAGGGACGATGCTGCGCCCGTAGAACTGCAAGACGCTGTCGAAGACACCGGACTTCGCCACGACCGAACTGCCGATGCTGCGTCCGTACTGCTTCGTTAGGCTGTCGAAAACACCGGACTTGACCGTAAAAGGACTACTGAAGTCCTTCAATAGCGGTGGCAGTCCCAGCAACTCGTAGGTGGACGGTTGAGTCCGCTTCTTGTCACCCATACCGACATCATTCCGGAACCTGCTGACAGCCCAGCCCGCGCTGGGCACGCTGGCGGCCGTACTGGCGCAAGAACGCGTCCAGCGCAGCGAGCTGGACGCTGTCGTGCGTGCCTGGCGTGCCCGGCACCGGGAACCATAGACGCCACGCCACCCGATATCAGGCGGCCGGTCCACCCGAGCCGGTGCGGCGCGGCGAGCGGGTCAGTCCAGCACGCCGAGATCGGTGTCCGGCCGGCAGTGCGGGCACGCTTCGACCCGCTCGCCCAGGGCCTGGCGGGCCTGCTCCTGCGTGACTCCCCGCACGCGCGGGGGTTTCGGTGCCATGACGCAGTGCCCCGCGTGCACGTACACCGGCAGCCGCCCCTGCCCGATGCTCTGCTCGATGAGCCAGTCCGGGACCGGCGGCCGGTGCGCCGCGGCGAAGGCCCGTTCCGACTCGCGCCGCTCCTCATCCTCGATCCACCGGCGCGTGCGCGCGAGATCGCCCTCCTGGACGCGCTCCAGAAAGCGCAGCAGGTCGAGACGGGTAAGCAGTGGATCGGACACGCGTTCGATTCTATGCTCATAGTGCACACACTCAGCAGACGAGCCCCATCAGGAGTGACCTCCGACAGAGGATCTTGCTGGTTTGCCAAGTGATCTTGACCGGCGGGTCTGGTCTCACGATCCCCGCGTCGTCAGAGCTCCAGTCGCTGCTTGCGGGGAGTGGGTGCGTCGGACGGTCAGGCGTACAGGTAACGGTCCACCAGGCGCAGCAGCGCCTGGGCGTTGAGTAGCGCTGCGAAGGCAAACTCACTGCGGTAGGAATCAGAGGAAGCCTTGTGCGAGCCCAGATGCCTGTTAAGCGTGTGCTGGCGGTCGACACCACTAAAAACGTTCTTCATCGCGTTGACCAATAGGTAGGGCCCGAGCATGCGCAGCTGGACTGCTCCCGAGAAGGTGCCGTGGGCTCCGGCGATCATCTTGTGGCTCCCGACCGGATGGGGCGGGAACGATGCCGGAGGGAAGTAGCTGCGCATCCAGGCGTGGCCGTGGGCGCGCATGACTGTGTCCAGGACGTTGGCCAGCAGCGCCTGCGCCGCTGCATCGTAGCCATCGCGGATACAAGCGGCGGCCTGAAGCGTGAGTTCCTGTAGGTCGAGCAGGTCGGGGTGGTCGACCTCCTTAAGGCTGGCTTCGACGTCCTTCACCACCTCCGGGCGGTACTCCTCCAGGCAGCGCTGCCGGTCCTTGGAGTGGCGTAGCGCCAAGAGCTCCGCGACGATCTCAGCGCGCGGAGCCCAGGCCAGGCAGGTGCCGTCCTTAGCGCTGATGCGCAGTAGCCACATCCACAGCCCGGCGTCGACACCGCGCAGATTGTCGGGGAGCCACTCCCGGAACGTCCCGAGCAGCGAGTCGAAACTGCTGAACAGGTCCTCGGTGAAGACGCTGTTGATCGTGCCGGCGATCTGGTGCAGCGAGGACTGGAACGAGTCCGCCATCGACCGTTGTTGAGCGGCCATTGCGGCCAACGTGTCCAGCGCGGTTTTTACGCCCGGCGGTGGGCCTGCTGCGACGTGCATCGTGTTCAGCCACGACCGTTGTTGAGCGGCCATCGCGGCCAACGTGTCCAGCGCGGTTTTTACGCCCGGCGGTGGGCCTGCTGCGACGTGCATCGTGTTCAGCCACGACCGTTGTTGAGTGACCATCGCGGCCAACCCCGCTGTCGCGATAGAGGCGTTGTTCCACGCCGTCGCGTCCAGCACTGGACTCCGCAGCGCGTGATTGATGTCGGCCATTTGCGCTCGCATGGGCCCCAGCGGGTCGGTCTTAAGGAGTGGGCGAATGAACGGCCGTACACCGCTGGTGGCCTCGGCTTCGGCGTCGTCCGGCTCTACGTCTTCATCACTGTCCTGCTGCTCCGGGTCTTCCATGACATCAGCATCCTCTGGCCCACCGACACAGGGCCCGTGATTCTTCGGGCCGCCTCCCAGCGGCGCACGCCGCTGATCGACCGCCGTGCCGACACCCGGCTGAGGGACCAGACGTGGCAGCATGGCGCCCGTTCGACCGCATCGGTCAATATCGCCTGGCAAACGGTCAAGATCATCTGACTGAGGGCACCGGGAGGCGGCATGGACGACCCGCTCATCCGCCTCCACATCGATGCGGCCGGACTGGACGGAGCGCCGTCGCGCTGGCCGCCGTCCTCGGTCAGCCGCGAGCGCCTGGCGCCGCCGCACTCCGTGTCCTGCTCGAAGTGCGGCACGATGTCGGTTACGACGTCTCAGCTCGACGTCGGACAGGCTTCTCATTTCGACGCCGCTGTTGGGTAGTCCCCGGGGCGGAACACGGAGTGCTTCCTATAGGTGGCATCGAATGAGAACGCCCAGCGCGCTGAGGTGAGACGTCCCACCATGTCGTCCGGCACGCTCTGCGGCTCCGGCTTCTTCCAGGACTACAGCCTGAGCGGCACCCCGATGTACAAGGCCGTCGACCCGGGCAGGAGCGGATCCTGAGAGATCCCAACTAGGCAGTGCGTCATGGGATGTTGGGGCAGACTGTTGATGTGCCCGACAAGTATTCACCTCGCACGCCTGAAGAGTGGCTCATCGTCGATACGCTGCTGCGTGACGCTATGTCCCAGGCCGACGCTCTACCGAGCCCTTCGACAGTGAGGGCTGCGCTGGGCGATGTCGCGAAAGGTGAGCTGCTGTCGTCATCGCCCATTGATGAGGTGCTATATGACGGCGGCCAAGGTGCAGCGCTGCTCTACGAGTTCGACGCCACTTTGATGCGCGCCCTGAACGAGGCCCGAGCTAGCGCAGGTACCCCGAAGGACGACCTGCCGGTGCGCAAGCCCGCCGCGGACAACCTCACCCGCTCCGGGCTGCCGCGTCGAGTGCCAAGGGCAAACCTTGAGGCGGGCACCGCCCACCGGGCGCCCGAGGACGCGCGCGGTCGGCTGACCAATCTCCGTCGAGGCATCCAGCTGGGCCGCAGTGTCGAGAGTGCCAATGAGGCGCTGAAGCGCAGTGCCGAACCCGAGATCGTCAACGAGATCCTTGCGGGCGGCGCCGTCGCGGCCTCCTTCACTGCCGCGGCCAGCGTCGCCAAGGCGAAAATCGAAGCCACCACGCAGCGCCGCAAGAACGACCTCGACGCGGAGACGGAGCGGCTCAGGATCGCGTCGGAAGAACGCGTCGCCGGCATTCAGGCCATGAGGGCGCAGGCCGAGGTGGAGGGCATCGAACTCGACGACGCGTGAGCAACGCCTCCGTCGCCGCGATCGCCGCAGTCACCACCCAGGCCGCGACCATGTTCGCCATCCCCGCCGACCGCACCGCCGACGTGGCAACGACCCCGTCCAGGTGAGCGAGCACCCCCGCCTGTCACAGCATGTGCCGGTCCAGCGGCTAGTTGGCGAAGAGTGCCAGATAGGCCACTCAGTCTCACCCGCGCGCGAACGCGCGGGACGGGGGAGAGGGTGAGCGGGTGGAGCACCCGGTCGAAGGGCCCTGGCGCAGCAGGTTCCGGCCCTGTCCGAAGGGCCGGGGCGGTGGTGCGAGCCGAAGTTATGGACAGGGTTGCAACTTGTCCGTTGTCCGCGTGCGCTTGCCCGAGAAGTTCGTTTCAGTGGTTCTCGGCGAACAGGAGACTCGGTTCGAAGTCTTCGGGCGGCTGATTAGCGCGCCTCTGTTCCCTCCGCACCCTGGCCCTCGATCCGCGCTGTTTCTGCTGACGCGGTGACTGTTGCTTGGGTGCGGGCGCGGCTTCCAAGAAGGCAGCTGAGCGCCGCGATGGCCGCGGCGACTGCGGCGATGAGGAGCAGGAGGCGGTGGTCCACGAGTGTGAGCAGGCCCGCTCCTGCAGCGAGTGCGATCGCGTTGGGGGCGTAAAGGAGGGTGTTGGCGGTGGCTGCAACCCTGCCCAGGAGATGGTCGGGGGACTCACGCTGGACGGCGGTCAGGGCTGCGATCAGCACGCAGGGCAAGCCCGCCCCGATCATTGCGCTGGCAAGCAGGACAACCGGCATGGAAGGGGTCACGCGCAGGGCGACACCCAGCGCGAACAGGAAAATTCCGGCTGCGGCGAAGACTCGTTCGGGCATCCGCCGCAGCAGCGTGCCGGCGATCAGTCCGATGACTACGGAGCCGACGCCCTGCACGGCGTAGAGCACCCCCACGAAGGCCGGCGGACGATGTAGACCTGAGTCGACCACGGCGTACACCGACGCCGCATTCAACCCGGCCATACCCATGGTCGCGGCCCCGGCCAGAACCAGGCGCCACAGCACTGGGTGACGTCGCAGATAGCGCATCCCCTCGGCGGCCTGGACGCTGAACTTCTGGTGGCCCGTCGAGCGGGGCGCGGGCTCAGACACGCGGATGAGGGCGAAGGCTATAGCGGCGAGAACGAAGGTGACCGCGTCCAGCAGGGCCACTGCTCTGCCGCCCAAGCGCACGAACAAGAGCGCCCCCAGAAGCGGGGCAACCAGTTTCATGCTCTCATTCACCGTCATCCGCAGGCCGTTGAAGTCACCGCGTAACGACTTCGGTACCGCTGCCGCCACCAGAGCGGACTCCGCCGCATCCATCAGCACCGAGCTGACGCCGTACACCGTCAGCACGGCGAACAAAATCCAGATCTGCTCGCTGGAGTGGACGCTGAGGAGCGGCAGCAGCGCCACGGCCATGCCGAGGTTGCTCCAGATCAGCAACGGCCGCCGGTGCACACGGTCGGCCAGTGTGCCGATCAGCGGGCCGAACAGGATGGGCGCCCATACGCAGAAGGTCGTCAGGGCGGCCAGGCTGTCCGACCCGGTCAGTGACTTGGTCCACACACCGGCCGCCAGGCTCATGGCGGAGTTTCCGAAGACCGAGACGATCACCCCACTGAGGTAGATCACTACGTTGCGGTCGCGTAAGACCCGCACTCCGCTCCAGCCCATCCGTCCGTCCCTTCACCGCCATGGAGATCCAGGCGTCTCCCGCCCGGCGTGCGCAAGGCATTCTGCCCGCAGCACAAGGGGTGGGGGCAGGCCCCGCTTGTTACGAGGGCATCAGTCGCAACAGCCTGCGTGTCTGTTCTCGGGGCTGAATCGCCGTGCGCGGACCTCATGCGCTGCTGCCCCTGTGGGAAGGCAGCGGGCGGACCGTGGAGGGTTGTTGGCGCAGCGCCTCATTCTCGGTCGCGAGTTGGCGGATGGCGTCGGCATACATCTCGACCGTGCGACGCAGCTCTGCGTTCTCCCGGCGTAGCCGCCGTACAGCACGTTCCTCGCGGGTTCGGCTGCCGTCGTGGCGGCCTCAAGGGGCCGGGCGGGGATCCGGGGGTGGAAGTAGCTGATGATGAGGTTTCGGTAGTGGCGGTGGAAGGTGGCGTGTGGGATGCCGAGGTGGCGTTCGACCGCGGTGACGGTGGGCCGTCTGTCGCGGGCGGCCTGAACTCGCGCATGAAGGGTGTGGCCTCGCGCGGCCACAGCGGCTCCCGGCGGGTGAAGTGGACCCGCCATCCCGTGCTCGACATGGAGCTGGACACTATCGGCGGACAGCTCAACAGCGCATAACCGAAACTGGACGGCGATAGGGGCGTGATCTGGCGGCGCGAGACCGTCCGCATCCAGACCCGCTCAGGCCGGGACGCCACCGCGCAGTGGCTCGACGTCGCCACGGCCGCCATGGAGCTCCCGCCCGGCACCGTGATCGACGGCGTTATGTGACCTGTACGGGTGCCTCAGACCCAAGGTGTCTCAGGCGGTGCACCTCCGTAGACGAGACGCGTTCGCCTGCGATGGCTCGGGGAGCCGAGGAAGGCAATAGGGGCCGTGTGGCCGTCGGCACGGCGCGGATAGCCTGCGCGAATGAAGCGGATTCAGCGGGTCGCCGGCGCGGTCGTCGGCTCAGCGGTGGGCGACGCCCTGGGCGGCCCCTTCGAGTTTGGCCCCCCAGGAGCGTTCTCCGCGCGGTTTCCCGCGCCCGGTGCCGGTGGCGAGATGTGCGGAGGCGGTGGCTGGGACCCCGGCGAGGCCACTGACGACACGCAGATGGCCGTCCTGGTCGCGGAGTCCCTGCTGGAGCGCGGCGGACTGGATCTGCCGGACATCTTCGCCCGCTTCCAGCGGTGGGCGGCATCAGAACCGAAGGACATCGGCTTGCAGACCGAAGACGTCCTGACCAACGGCATGCCCTGGGACCTCGCCGCCGCAATTCATTTCCAGGTCAACCAACGAGCAGCGGGAAACGGCTCCTTGATGCGGGCATCTACCTCCGCGGTTCACTTCGCATCCGCCGGCCGGGAAGCCACCATGGACGCGGCCCACCGCATCGCCGCTCTCACCCATGGTGACCGCGCGGCCTGGGAAGGCACCGCGATCTTCCACGAACTCATCCGCCTCACGTTCGAGGAAACCGACCCCCTCGCCGCACTCCCAGACATCCTGGCTCTTGTCCACCCCGACCACCGCGGCCGCTACGCCACCGTCCTCGCGCCCGACTGGCACCCCGATCAGGCGACCGAGTTCAACGGCGCCGTCTGGCCCTGCCTGGGTTCCGCCGTCTGGGCCCTGCGCACCACCACCAGCTTCGAAGACGCGATACGCGCGGCGATCGACCTCGGCGGTGACACGGACACCGTCGCCGCGGTGACCGGAGGCATCGCGGGGGCGTACTACGGGCTGGATGCAATCCCCGCCCGCTGGACCCAGCCGCTCCATGTCCCCCTCCCAGGCTTCGACGGACGGGTGCTGCGCCTGACAGACCTGCTCCACCTCGCAGAACGCCTCGCGGAAGAGCCACGATGAGACGGGCACGGCAGCCCACATAAACGGCGAACTGGTCATCTGGCGCGACGGGAGAACCGACTTCGGCACCGTGCGCTCCCGTGCTTCGGCGCGCGGCCGGCGCCTGGCCGACCTCGTCCACCGCTACCCCGCCAGCTACGCCGCGTTCGACTGCCTCGCGGTCGATGGCAGGGACCTGCGCGGACGCTCGTACCTGGACAGACGCGCCGCGCTCCTGGACGTCCTGGAGCCGCTCGGCCCGCCCTTGCAGGCCGTGCCTGCGACGGACGACATCGAGGTGGCGCGCGTCACGGTGACGGTTGTTGTGCACACCCGGCCGCGCGTCTGTTTGCCGCCGGGAGTGCAGGGCAGCCGAAAGTTAGTGCTTGGGACGACAGGCGCATCGCGGGAGCGGTCTCTCCGGATGCATGCCTGGTCTTGTTGCTGCTCGCCGCGGTCCCCCCACCGTCAGCAGCGTTGAAAGGCCCCCACTCATGACTTGCCTGACCCGCCGCCCGCATGATGACGCTCCCGACACCGCCGTGGCGTTCGCCCGGCTTGCCGCCACCCCCCACGGCTGCCCTGAACGGCAGGTGCTGGTGGAGGAGTTGGTGGAGGCGTGGCTGCCGATGGCGCACCGGATCGCAACGAAGTTCCGTGACCGCGGCGAACCGCTGGAAGACCTCAAGCAGGTCGCCGCGATGGGCCTGGTCAAGGCCGTGGAACGCTACCAGCCGGAGCAGGGCGCCTTCGAGGCCTACGCGGTTCCCACCATCACCGGGGAGGTGCGCCGCCACTTCCGTGACCACGGCTGGGATGTGCGGGTCCCGCGCCGGGTGCAGGACCTGCGCAACAAGGTTCGCACCGCACGCCGGGATCTCATGGACCAGCCCGGCCGCACCGCCGAGGCGACCGAGGAAGAGGTCGCCGCCCAGGCGGGCCTGACCTTGGAGGAGGTCCGGGACGGCCTGGAGGCCCTGGAGGCCTACAACGCACTGTCCCTGGAGAAGGAGACCACTGCCGCCGGCAACGGCTTCAGCCTCGCCGACACCCTCGGCACGATAGAGAGCGACTACCAGCGGATCGAGGAACGCGAAGCCGCCAAGGACGGCCTGCGCGCCCTCCCGGAACGCGAGCGCACCATCCTTTACCTGCGCTACTTCGAAGACCGCACCCAGCAGGACATCGCCCACCAGCTCGGCATCTCCCAGATGCACGTCTCCCGCCTCATCACCCGCAGCTGCGCCCAGGTCCGCGACCACGCCCTGGGTGCTGCGGCATAGCGTTACGGTCCGCGCCCGCGGGGCCTGGACGAGGGATGCAGGCGGAGCGGTTGTCTGTACGGCCAGGGCCTGCTGGCATGGGTTGGAGGGGTGGGGTGGAGGCACTCATCGGGGTAGGCCGGCGGTGGTTCCCGGCCCCGTGTCGGCTCAGGCGCCCTGGGTTCAGCAGTGTGCCCAGGGCGTCGCGCAGTCGCCCCCGTGGCTGTGCCCGGCGAGCCGAACGACCTGACGCAGGCACCCCCAGCCTCCCCCTTCTCTCGGACGCCTGTCGAAGTCCCGTATGGGGGTGGCCGGTGTCGCGGAGCAGGCGAGCGACGCTCACCGCTCGAGGCCCGTGCATTCGCGGGCGGGGGCGATGTCACGGCGGGCAGCAGCTGTCCTCGGTCTTGGCGGGGGAGGGCTACGGCCAGCTGGAGCCGCATAGCCGACTACGCGGCTCCAGCCCTGGCCCTGCGGGCGTGAAGGGGGCGGGGATACTCCCGCACCGCCTCGCCTTCACACGGGAGAGCCCTGCGCGCGGGCCCGAGCCGGGGGTCCGGGCTCGCGTGCACCCCAGGTTGCCGCTGTCGTGTCCGCGGCCGTAATCCGGGACCCACAGCGTCTCACCGCCCAGGGCGATGTGTCTGCCCGATGGCCTCTGACCCATGGCGGTCACGCTGGCCTGTGCCACCGGCCACAGCCGCGCCGAGACGGCGCGCGCCGTCTCGGCTGCCACCCCATACGCCCCGGGCCGCCCCACGCTGCGCCGCGCGCCGGTCGACGTGGAGGTGCGGGCGTCCTGGGTAGATGAACGGTGATAGGAAGCAGATACCCCTGTCCTCCCCAGACCCGGAGGCAAGAGTCGATGACCCGTGTATCGCAGCAGACTGCCGCCGAGAAACCGGCCAAGACCAACACCGACACCGAGGTCGAGGCGAGGGTGGCGGCCCTGGAGAGGGAAGTCGCGCAGCTGCGCCAGGCGGTCGACGCGCACGGGGACGTCGGTCAGGCGATCGGCGTCATCGTGACCGTCGCCCACGTGCCGCCCGCCCGGGCGTGGGAGGTGCTGCGGGAGGTCTCCCAGCGCACCAACACGCGGGTGCGTCAGGTCGCCGGCCTGCTCACCGCGTGGGCCTACACCGGCGTGCTGCCTGATGAGGTGCGCACGGAGTTCTACCGTCGGCTGCAGCTGTGCCGGGCGGAGTCGTCGGCAGAGGCGGGCGAGGCGTCTGACTGAGCCCCAGGCGGGTCCGGACGGGGGGCCGTTCGTGGGGCTCACCTGTGCCGGGGGAGCGCAGCCTTGCGGGTGACCGGTCGGTACTTCGCGTCCCGGGAAGGCGTTGGTCGGGGGCCGGCGGTGGCGGCCTTCTGCCGCGTGGCCGGTAAAGCCGGTGGAGCCGGGCGGGGCCTGTTCGTGGTCAACGTGCTTGCCGATCCGTACGGTTACGATCTGCTCGGCCCCGAACGGGCGCCCTGGGGCAAGCGGGTGTGGGCTCGGCTGGCCGCGAAGGGCGAGCCAGGGTGACAGCCGTCCGCTCCCGTGCCCACTGGTAGACCCCGCAGGCCTGCGTCCCCCGTCGCGGGCCTGCGGCCTACCGGGCGTGTACCGGATTGCGGGCGGCTCTGACACAGGGCCGGCCGCCCCGATACCGAGGAGGCCACTTGGCCACACCGGACGCCTCGTCTTCGACCCTGACGAACAAGCAGCCCTGCGCGCCGACGCCCGGGGCCACGCGCTCACTGACCCCGGCGTCGCCTACGCCCTCGAGCTTCTCGCCGCCTGGACGTGGTCCTCAGCGTGATCGCCGCCCTCCCCACCGTCGGCATCCCGACGAAGCACGGCAGCGCCCGCCAGTACGCGATGGGCCCGGTGCGGCCTGAGCAGCTGCGCCAACTCCTCTGATCCGCTGAAGTTGTCACTCCTGAAACTCCTGAGGAAGGTTGCACCGACGCCGTGGCAGAGGCTGGGCGGGGAGGAGAGCGCGTGCTCGCCCTCGGCCCGGGCCACCGAAGACCGGGCGGCCGGCAGCGTCTCACCCGGCACTGCTGAGGCTTGTGCGGCGCTGCAGCAGAGATGGTTTCGAAAGTTGTTAGAGCCTGTTTCTCTACCCCAATGCCGCAGGTCAGCGACTACACCGGGCGCACCGCCGACTTTCGCTCCGTTCGGCGAAGCCACGAATCCACGCTTCGCCGAACGCAAGGTCCGAGGCGAGCGGCACGCAGGAGGCAAGAGCTGTGGGAGTCAAGTTGTACATGCGCAACTTGCCCTGGACTCCTGCCACTACCAGTACAGCGCTTCTCTGCCTCGCCGGACAACGCGGAAGTAGAGAAACAGGCTCTAAGCTTGTTCTTTATGGTCTGAGCCGCCTGAAAGCGTGCGACAAGGCCAATCCAGCCCCTGAGTAGGGTTGTGGCCATGGCCAAGGGAATGGGGCGACAGCCCAAGGTGGATCTGGGCAGCGGCGTCGAGGACGCGACGATGCTCATCCTGGAGTGGCTCGGCGAGCAGGGTGTAGGTGCCATGATCCGGGTCGACGCGGAGCGGATGCGTGACGGTCAGCCGGCGTGGACATTCGCAGCCTCTGGTGAGCCCCTGGATGGTGGGATGAGGGCTGATGGGGCCTCGGCCGCCGAGTGTATGGGCAGGGCATTGCTTGGGTTGCGAGAAGCCGGGCTGGTCGTTCCCTTTTGAAGCGTGTTCAGCGTCTGCGCTGGTCGCGTTCGGTGATGCTTTCGGGGCGTCTGGTGGTCTTGCCGACGTCATAGCGGGTGGCGGGGTGCCGGTTCTTCGAGCCGAGCGGCCTGCCGGGGCCGGGCTGGTTGGGTTTTGGCGCACGGGCCGGGCAGGGGTGGTGGTCGCGCGGACGTTGCGAAACCCTCGCCGCACTCGTGCGGGGGGCGAGGCCTGGCCGGTCGTTCCCAGAGGCGGCGGAGGTCTTCGGCGAGGGGCCGGACGAGGCAGAGCGCGGCAATGACGGGCCTGGTCCACAGGTCGGGAGTGCCGACGGGAGTGCGGTCGACGTACTGCAGGCGGCCGGCGGAGGCACCGCGGCGGGTGAGCCGCTGCTGCAGCCGTTCGAAGGCCAGAGGCCTGCGGTGTCCCACACGGTCAGCTCGCCGCCCAGCGCGCTCTCCTCGGGCAGCTGCACGGACCTCGCCGTGATCTCCGGAATCGCCGGTGTCGTCTCGGTGCCGCGCCGTGAGCGCAGCCTGTGAAGGGCACTGTGTCGGCGGGTTGTTGCCGTGGGTAGCAGTGGGGCGGGTGGGGCGAGGCTGGTGGCTGAATCTGGACTGCCTGCTCTGCTGTCGTTCGTGGCAACAACTCGTGTGGTGTGCACGTGGTTTGGGGTGGGGGTAGTGGTGAGGTCTGGGGGTTGTGTGGGGTCTTCGGGTTTGGCGTGTTCTGGCGGACGGGTGGTGACGGGCAGTCACTGCAGCGGGTGTCGGGTGGGGCGTCTGGGGGTCTTTCCGTGGGCGTGTTCTGTCGGAATTGCCTGGTCAGGGAGGCGTGTTGGTCTACTCCTGTGATGCAGGTCACTCTTGACGTGGCATATTCAACCGGCGTTAACTCACCCAGCCTGTAAAGAACTTGTGACTCTGGGGTGGGGACTGTGGGGTTGGGGCGGGGTAGGCGTGTGCGCTCTTGGGGCGTTCACCGATCACGTATTGCGGCGATGGCGGCCGTCGGGGGGCTGCTGGCCGGGGTTCCGGCGCTGACGCTGTCGGTTGCGCAGCCGGTGGCAGCCGCGTCTGTGGCGGCTGGTTCTGCTGCGGTGTCGGAGGCGTCGGCGTCCGCGCGGGCGGCTGCGTCGGGGGAGCCGGTGGAGGTGACGTCGGCGCGTACCCCGTACACGACCACGCAGGCCAATCCGGACGGTACGTTCACGCTGACCCAGTCGACGCAGCCGCAGCGTGCCAAGGGCGCGGACGGCAGCTGGCGGGACATCGATGTCACCTTGGAGAAGCGGGCGGACGGCACGGTCGGCCCGAAGGCCGCGGTGGCCGATCTCGCGTTCTCCGGCGGGGGCAGTGGCGCGGCGCTGATCCGTCTGGGCCACGGTGCGGACCAGTCCCTGACGCTGGGCTGGGCCACCGATCTGCCCGTCCCCTCGCTGGAGGGGCCCACCGCCACCTATGCGGACACTCCCGTCACGGGGGTGGATCTGCAGCTGACGGCAACCGCGGACGGCTATCACGAGGTGCTGGTCGTCAAGTCCGCGCAGGCGGCGGCCAGCCCGGAGCTGGAGAAGGTCAAGCTGACCGCGCACGGCCAGGGTTTGAGCGTGGTGCCCGGTGAGGGCGGTGGCGTGCGGGCGGTCGACGCGGACGGCAACGCGGTCTTCCGCGGCCCGGCGGGCCTGATGTGGGACTCCGCCGGAGACACCCCGGTCACGGGCGTGCAGCCTCAGTTGATGTCCGCGGCCGACGATGCGCCGCAGCCGCAGGAGGAGCAGGGCGACCCGGTCCAGCCCGGGGAGGGCGATGCGAGCACCGAACTTCCGGTGACGGTGGCCGGCGGCGCCGTGTCCGTCGACCCGGACCTGGATCTGCTGCGGGGTGAGGACACCGTCTATCCGGTCTACATCGATCCCTCGGTCGGGCTGGATCTGTCGGAGTGGACCAAGCTGTCCTCGGACGGCGACAAGTTCTGGAAGTTCACCGAGGCCAAGGGGGTGGGCCGGTGCGGCGTCGCGGACGGCTTCGGATGCAGTGGCACCCCCTACACCGACCGGATGTACTTCGAGTTCGGGCCCGGTGCGCTGGCCGGCAAGTACGTGCTGGACGCGACGTTCCGTGCGTATGAGACGTGGTCGTTCAACTGCACCCCGTACTGGGTGGACCTGGAGCGCACCGACAACATCTCCGAGGGCACCCGCTGGCCGGGCCCGAAGAAGCTGGACCAGATGGGCGACCGGTATGTGTCGGCCGGCCGCGGAGACCTGTGCTCGCCGGACCAGCCGAACTCGTGGATCGAGTTCAACGACAACCCGGACGAGACGGACGAGAACCTCACCAGCACGGTGCGCTCGTTCGCGGCGGGCAAGTTCCCGCGCCTGACCTTGATGCTGCAGGCCAAGGACGAGACCGAGCCGCGGGCCTGGAAGCGGTTCGACAACAATGCCGAGCTCAAGGTCAACTACATGCACAAGCCGGGTGTTCCGACCGGGACCGGGGTCATTCCCGGTACGGGCACGAAGACCGAGTGCAAGTCCTCGTCCGAGCCGACGACGGTGACCACGCTCAATCCGACGGTGCGGGCGAGCGTGCAGACGCTGGTCGAGCTGCACCAGGGGGATGAAGAGGGCTCGCTGCAGGCCGAGTTCGCCATGGAGCGCTCCAGCGACGACACCACCAAGGGCACCTGGAACCAGGTGTGGTCGGACTACAAGCCGGACTCGGGCTGGGATCCCGACGGCACGGTGGAGACCGCGAAAACAACCAACCGGGCGGATGGGGGCCTGTACCGCTTCCATGCCCGGACCCAGTCGCACGGCGTGTACGGCGGCAAGACCTATGACCTGTTCTCGCCGTACTCGTCGTGGTGCTATCTGCGGGTCGACTCCACCGCGCCGAAGGCGCCCACCCTCACCTCCAACGGCCCCTACGCGGCGTGTGCCGCGAACGCGTGCGCCGCGCAGGGCGGCCCCGGAGTGTCAGGCAGTTTCACCGCCAGGCCCAACGCCGCGGACGCCGACGTGAAGGCCTACCGCTACCGGCTGTTGACCAGTGATGCCGCGGACACGCTCACCGTGAAACCGGCCACCACCAACGGGCCGGTGACCATCAACGTGAAACCGAGTCTGTCCGGGACCCAGACCCTGTCGGTGGAAGCCAGCGACCTCAAGCTGGACAAGGATGGGCGGGTGCGCTGGGGCGATGCGGGCCAGTTCGATTTCAAGGTGGGCCTGGCGGACGGCCCGATCGGCCGGTGGCGTTTCGACGACGCCAAGGGCGGCAGCGGGGCCACGGTCGCCAAGGACACCGGCGAGGTGGGCACCCGCCACGACGCGGTACTGCGCAGCGAGGCCGGGACGGGCTGGTCGACCCTGGGACGGCGCGGCGCGGGCGACTACTCGTTGCGTCTCAATGACGACACCCGCGACCCCGAGCCCCGGCAGGGCTACGCGTCCACCGATAGCGCCGCTGTCAACACGCACGACTCCTTCACCGTGTCCGCGTGGGCGTATCTGACCGAGAACACCAGCAACCGCACGGTGCTGGCCGCGCCGGGCGCGTACGGGTCGGCGTTCACCCTGTACTACTCCTCCACGTACAAGAAGTGGGTGTTCAACCGCACCGCCAAGGATCCAGACCCGGCCAAGAGCGACACCCCCGTCTACATCCGCTCCATCGCCGATGCGGCCAGCCCGCCGTTGAAGGTGTGGACGCACCTGGCCGGCGTGTTCAACACGCAGGACACCGCCGATACCAAGGACGACACCATCCAGTTGTTCGTCAATGGCCGGCCGCAGGGCCAGCCGGTGGTCCTCGCCGACGCCTCGAGCGCGTATACGCCGTGGACGGCCAGCGAGGGACTCTCGATCGGCCGGACCAAGGCACTGGTGGGCGGCAAGGGGAACTACGGCGACTACTTCGTCGGCCGCCTGGATGAGGTGGCCATCTGGCAGCAGCCGCTGTCTGACGGGCAGATCCGGCTGGAGGGCAAGCTGGAGAAGGACGGCACTCCGGCCAACGAATTGGTGGCGCACTGGGATGCGACGATCTCGACGGGCACCAAGGTGCTGGAGAGCCCCGAGGACCCCGATGACCCGAACAGCACGGCGTTCCCCTACTATCGGGGACCGCTGACGCTGTCCGGCACGGGCGCGACCCTGTCGGGAGAGGACGCCACCTCCCTCGTCTTGAACGGCAGCTCCGGCTATGCGTCGGTGGCCGGTCCCATGGTGGATGAGACCGGCTCGTTCACCGTCTCCACCCGGGTACGGCTGAACAAGGCGCTGCTGGACGCGCGCCCGGTCGGCGACAAGTCGATCATCGCCGCCCAGGCCGACCCGGCCGGCAAGGAATCGTCCTGGGCCCTGTGGGTGGAGAAACTCGGCGCCAGCGACTACCGGTGGAAGTTCGGCCGCACCGCGGTGAACGCGGACGGCACCGTCCTGCTCGACACGGCCACCGTCATGTCGGACGAACCGGTCGATGCACGAGCGTGGGACACCTGGGTGGACGTCACCGGAGTGTTCGACGCCGCGGCGGACTTCACCGACGACACAGGCAACCAGCAGTTCGGCACCGCCGAACTGTACGTCGGCCCCATTCTTCAAGAGGGTCAGGACGATGCCGGGCTGAGCACACCGCAGCAGGGCACCGGCACGCTCTCGGTCGGCCGCGGCAGCCGGGGCGGCACGCTGGGCGGCTATCTGCCCGGCGACCTTGCCCAGGTCCGGCTCTGGGTGGGAGCGATGACGCCCGACCAGGTCGCCTCCCAGATCACCGATGCCGTGATGTGACCCGCACCCCGCCGGCCTGACCCGGCCCCTACCGACCTCCCCCGTTGTGTTGCCAGCACGGGGCGGCTGCGACGGCAGCCGCCCCCGAGGAGACCTCCCATGCATCCCTTCGGCCCCGGCCTGCCCAGAACCGGCAGCCTGCTGTCCGGCAGACGCCGCACCTGGCCCCAGCGCACCGCCGCCGTCCTCGGCCTGGCGCTGCTGCCCGGCCTGCTCACCCCGGTCGCCTTCGCCGCGAACAAGGACCCGCTGGGCCGGCCTGACCTGGCCGCACCCGAGGCGACCAAGGTCAGCAAATTCACCGCAAAGACCAACAGCAAGAACGACGCCATCGTCGAAAGGTCCGAGCGCGCGGACGTCGCCGCGGCCAAACGCGCCCGCCAGGACCAGGCCCGCACCGTGACCTGGCCCAGCGGCGGCAGCGCCACCCTCACCCTGCCCACCGGCACCACCGCAGCAAGCAAGGCGACGGCGACCCCCGGCGCCCTCCCGGTCACCCTCGCCGCACCCGAGAAGAACAAGGTCGCCACGAAACTGCCGACGGCAGCGAAGACGGTCAAGGTCACCGTCCTGGACCAGAAGGCCTCGCGCCGCCTGGGCGTCAAGGGCATGGTCCTGAGCGTCACCGGCCCCAGCAGCGGCGGCAGTGCCCGACTCGGCCTCGGCTACGCCAAGTTCGCCTCCGCCTACGGCGGCGACTGGGCCGGCCGCCTCCAGCTCCAGCAACTGCCCGCCTGCGCCCTCGATGATCCGGCCCAGGCGAAGTGCCGCACCCGCACCCCGCTCGCCGCCACCAACAACCGCGGCGCCCAGACCCTCACCTCCCAGCTGACCTTCGCCCCGGCCGCCAAAACGTCCGCCACCGCCCAGCCGATGCTCCTCGCCCTGGCGGCCGGCACCCAGTCCGGCGGCGGCGACTACAAGGCGACCCCGCTCGCCGCCTCTTCTACCTGGGAGGCCGGCGGCTCCTCGGGCAGCTTCACCTGGTCCTACCCGCTGCGCACCCCGCCCGCCGCGGCCGGCCCGCAGCCCGATCTGTCGATCTCCTATGACTCCGGGTCGGTGGACGGCCGCACCGCTTCCACCAACAACCAGGGCAGCCAGATCGGCGAGGGCTTCGACCTGACCTCGTCCTACATCGAGCGCAAGTACGGCTCGTGCGACGACGACGGCCAGGACGGCAAGTACGACCTGTGCTGGAAGTACGACAACGCCTCCCTCGTCCTGAACGGCAAGGCCAGTGAACTGGTCAAGGACGACACCACCGGCGTCTGGCACCTGAAGAACGACGACGCTTCTACCGTCAAGCACCTCACCGGGGCCAGCAACAACGACGACGACGGCGAATACTGGACGCTGACCACCGGCGACGGCACCACCTACACCTTCGGCCTCAACAAGCTCGACGGAGCGCCCGCCGACCAGCGCACCGACTCCGTGTGGACCGTTCCGGTCTTCGGCGACGACGACGGCGAACCCGGCTACAAGGACGGCACCAGCTTTGCCGGCCGCGCGAAAACGCAGGCCTGGCGCTGGAACCTCGACCTCGTCGAGGACACTCACGAAAACGCCGCCAGCTACTGGTACACGGCCGAAGCCAACAACTACGACAAGCTCGGCGACGACACCACCGGTACCGGTTACACCCGCGGCGGCTACCTCAAGGAGATCCGCTACGGCCAGCGCGCCGACGAGCTCTTCTCTGCCACTCCGGCGGCCTCCAACAAGGTCACCTTCTCCTATGACCAGCGCTGCCTGGCCTCCGGCACCGGCTGCGACGCACTGACCGAGGACACCCGCGACAACTGGCCCGACGTCCCCTTCGACGCCATCTGCAAGAACGACGCCAAGTGCACCGGCAACGTCGGCCCCACCTTCTTCACCCGCATGCGCCTGACCGGCATCACCACGTACGCCTGGGACGCGGCCGCAACCACCCCCGGCTACGCGCCCGTTGACGCCTGGAGTCTGAAGCAGCTGTACCTCGACCCGGGCGACACCGGCGATGCGACCGACCAGTCGCTGTGGCTGGATGAGATCAAGCACACCGGCAAGCACGGCACCGACCTGGCCCTGGACCCGGTCAAATTCACCCATATGTTCCTGCCGAACCGGGTCGACGGCCCCAGCGACGACATCCTCTCCCTCGAAAAGCCCCGCCTGCAGTCGATCGTCTCCGAGGCCGGCGCCAAGACGGTCGTCACCTACAAGGACGCCGATTGCCTCTATGGGCAGACCATGCCCAAGGTCGACACCAACAGCAAGAACTGCTACCCGGTGTACTGGTCACCCAATGGGGAGAAGACCCCGATCCTGGACTGGTTCCAGAAGTACCCCGTCAGCTCGGTCTCCATCACCGACACCCGCGGCGGATCCGAGGCCGTCGTGCACAGCTACCAGTACGACGGCGGCGGCGCCTGGCACTACAACGACGACCCCATGACCCCGGCCAAGGAACGCACCTGGTCTCTCTGGCGCGGCTACAGCAAGGTCACCCACCTCACCGGCGACCATGACAGCGCTCAGCTCAAGACCGTCACCATCTCGATGCGCGGCATGAACGGCGACCGCGTCCTCGGCTCCGACGGCAAGACACCTGATCCGGACAAGCGCAAGACCGCCACGGTCACCGGCATCAAGGCCGCCGCGATCACCGACTCCGACCAGTACGCCGGCTTCACCCGCGAGTCCGTGACCTACAACGGCAGCGACGAGGTCGGCGGTCAGATCAGCGACCCCTGGTCGAAGAAGACCGCCACCCAGCACAAGTCGTACGCGGACACCGAGGCGTACTTCATACGTACCGGCGCCACCCACTCCCGCACCCGGATCACCTCCAGCGTGAGTCCGACCGACCGCGTGCGCACCACAGCCACCACCTACGACGACTACGGCATGGCGCAGACCGTCCAGGACGGCGGCAACGACGCCGTCACCGGCGACGAGACCTGCACCCGCACCTGGTACGCCCGCAACGACACCCTCGGCATCAACTCCCTGGTCTCCCGCAGCCGCACCACCGCGAAAACCTGCGCCACCACCGACGACGCCCTCGACCTGCCCGCCGACTCCACCCGCCCCGGCGACGTCATCTCCGACACCGCCACCGCCTACGACACCACCACCTGGTCGGCCACCCAGACCCCGACCAAGGGCGAGCCCAAGTGGACCGGCCGCGCCACCGGCTACACCGCCGCCGACGCCCCCATCTGGCAGAAGATCGCCACCACCACTTACGACACACTCGGCCGACCGCTCACGGTCAAGAACACCAACGACCTGACCACGGCGACCAGCACCTACAAGCCCGCCACCACCGGCCCGCTCACCTCCACCACCGTGGCCAACACCAAGGGCCACACCGTCACCACCGACACCGACTTCGCCACCGGCGCGGCCCTCAAGGCCACCGACCCCAACGGCAAAGTCACCGAAAGCGAATACGACAGCCTCGGCCGCGTCACCAAAGTCTGGCTGCCCAACCACCTCAGCTCCGCTTTCAAGACGACCCCCAGCTACACCTACGACTACAAGGTCACCTCCACCGACCTGTCCTGGACCTCCACCAGCACCCTGCAGGGCGACGGCTCCGGCTACAACACCGCCTACACCTTCTACGACTCCCTGCTGCGCCCCCGACAGACCCAGACGCCGACCCCGGTCGGTGGCCGCCTGGTTGGCATCACCCTCTACGACGACCGCGGTCTCGCCGTCAGCACCCAGGGCGACATCTGGGATGACAAATCTGCCCCGGGCCCTGATGTCGTGCAGACGGAGGGCAGTGCGGCCCCGATCCAGACCGACACCACCTACGACGGTGCCGGCCGCGCCACCAAGGCGGTCACCCAGCTCAAAGGGGTGACGCGCTGGACAACTACCACTGCCTACACCGGTGACACCGTGACCGCGACCGCCCCGGCTGGCAGCCAGGCCACCTCGGTCATCACCAACGCGCTGGGCCAGACCACCGAGCGCCGCGAGTACGCCGGCCCGAACCCGTCCGGCGACTACACCGCCACCACCTACGCCTACACCCCCGCTGGCCAGCAGAAGAGCGTCACCGCCAGCGCCGACAAGTCCGCCTGGTCCTACACCTACGACCTGTTCGGCCGCCAGATCAGCGCAGCCGACCCGGACAAGGGCAAAACGACCAGCGAGTACGACAGCCTGGACCGCAAGACGCTCTCCACGGACGCCGAGAACAACAAGCTGCTGTTCGGCTACGACGACCTGAACCGCCAGACCGGCCTGTGGCAGACCGACAAGAGCGACGGCAACAAGCTCGCTGCCTGGACCTTCGACACCGCCGCCAAGGGCCAGGCCGACGACGCCATCCGCTACGTCGGCGGCACCAGCGGCAAGGCGTACACCGACTCCGTCACCGCCTACAACAGCCTCTACCAGCCCACCTTCAGCAAACTCACCCTGCCGGACACCGACCCGCTGGTGATGGCTGGCGCCCCCAAGTCGTACAGCTACACGACCGGCTACACCCTCGACGGCGCTGTCAAGCAGCAGTCCGAACCCGCCGTCGGCGGCCTCCCGTCCGAGACGGTCTCCTACACCTTCAACGACACCGGCCAGCAAGTCACCGCCTCCGGCACCACCGGCTACCTCCAAGGCGCCACCTACTCGCCGCAAGGCGACCTGACCCAACTCGCTCTCGGCATGCAAGGCGGCGACTCGGCGAAAAAGGCCTACCTACACTACGACTACGAGCCCGGCACCCGCCGCCTCACACGCTCCTTCGTCACCGACGACGTCCACGCGTACATGCCGCAAGAGCTGAAGTTCAGCCAGGACGATGCGGGCAACGTCACCTCGATCTTCGACGCCACCACCCAGGGCGACACGGCCAAGGCCGACAACCAGTGCTTCACCTACGACGGCAACCGCCGCCTCACCGAAGCCTGGACCCCCAAAACCGCCGACTGTGCCACCACCAGCCGCAGCACAACCAACCTCGACGGCCCCGCCCCGTACTGGACCTCCTACGAATACACGGCCGCCGGGCAACGCAGGACCCAAACGCAGCACGCAACCTCTGGCACCACCACCACGAACTACACATACGGCGGCACGCCCACCAACCAGCCCCACCCGCTCACCCAGACCGTCACCGGATCCACGACTGGCAAGTACGTCTACGACGACACCGGCAACACCACCAGCCGCCCCAGCGCAGGCGGCCAGCAGGCCCTGACCTGGAACAGCGAAGGCAAACTCGCCACCACCAGCACCACCAAGAACGCCACCAGCTACCTGTACGACGCCAGCGGCGACCTCCTCATCCGCCGTGCCACCGGCGACGGCGAAACCGTCCTCTACCTCGGCTCCACGGAAGTCCACCTCACCACCAAGGGCACGACCAAGACCCTCGCCGCAACCCGCTCCTACAGTGCAGCCGGCCAGGCCATTGCCGTACGCACCGCAACAGCCGGCGTCAGCGGAACCAAACTGAACTTCCTCGCCGCAGACAACCACGGCACCTCAAGCGTCGCCCTCGACGCCACCACCTACGCGGTAACCAAGCGCTACAGCACCCCCTTCGGCGCCCCGCGCGGTATCAAGCCCACAACTTGGCCCGACGACAAGGGCTTCCTTGGCAAGCCGACTGACAACACCACCGGTCTTACCCACGTTGGCGCTCGCGAGTACGACCCCTCCATTGGCCAATTCCTCAGCGTCGATCCCATTCTTACTCTCGATCAAAACCAGTCGCTCAACGGCTATAGCTACGCAAACCAACACCCCACCACCAGCAGCGACCCCACAGGCCTGCAAAATGCTGAGTGTGCAACAAGAGTCGCCACCGACTGCCGTGGAGGTGTTCCCACCAGTGACTCCACAATCGACGTCAGTAAGGAGAATACGGCCTGTCACCCTGGAGAATGGTGCTGGGATCTCGGCGGAGCTGCCCCCGTCCCAGCCCCATACGAAGGCGCTGTAGAACCTATCCGCATAACCATTCAAAGCGGTCCGCAAGACAATGATCTTGGCTGTGGGATATTTGGTGCCATCTGTCGCAAGACCGGCGAGCTCTTTTATGGGGCTATCTCTAATATCCCGCATACAGCCGAGTATTTCGGTTGGGTCGTAGATGGTGACTGCTGGGGGAGCGGAGGGCCTGGCAGTCCAGGATGTGACTATGGTGCTCAATTCGACGCTTGGATTGCCGATCACGGGTATGACATCAATAGTGGTGAATATCGTGGGCCTAGCCAGCTGGCTGCAATGTTTGCCGCAGGGCGAGAAGGCAGTCCGACAGGAAAAGGCACCATCGTGGGACCGCGGACCAAGTCGACACACAACGCCTCGGTGCAAGTCCTCAACGCCAGAGGAGAGCTAGTAAACGCGTACTCCCTCCGAAGCGGCAGCCAAACCCCAGAAGAAGCGGCTTTGGGTTTCCCGAATAATGCTCAGGCGAGCCACACTGAGGCCCGAGTCGGACGCATGTCGGGAGGAAGTGCTACTGTGCGTATTAGTAATGACCGTTACGCAAACCTTGCACGTGTCTCCAAAGGCGATACGGTGACGATCAACGGGACGAAGCCGCCATGCAGCCAGTGCCGAGGGTCTATGACGCGAGTTGCCGAAGAGACCGGTGCTACGTTCGTGTATGTGTACTCCAAGGGGCGATGGAGCAGCGATGGTTGATTGGGTAGTCAAAAAGGCTACGGCTGAAGAGAATTCGCGAGATTCATGCTTCATTGTCGGCATGGCTGACAATGAAGAAGGGGATGGTCGCTATCTCATTTTTCAATGCGGCTTGACTGACCCAAGTCAGCAGGATAGAAGACTGGGATTCGACTCCTATTGCACTTTGAACGAGATGGGCGGCGTCGAGTACGGGGGTATCAGAGAAGTTTTGCTAAACGGTCGATTGCTATCTCTGAGATTCAGTGAAGAGGTTGCTGAGAGTCTGGAAATGGACTCCGAATCGATCACGCTGGTAATTGCTCCAGAGGTTAATCTCGATCTGGTTAGGGCTGGCTTGCGGAGAGTCCTTCACTTTGGAAACCCGAACGAATATCCCAGCATCATGGATCTCTAGAGATCTTTAATAGCTGGGGTTACGGCGGTTGGAGGTCGAGCTCGGTCTTGGCGAGGAACCCTTCGATGAGACCGGGGCGGTACTGCATCCGTTTCAGCCGCGTCTTCACCAGGATCGTGAGTTGGTCGAGGCTGTGTTTGGTGAGGTTGGCCAGCGACCTTTTCAGGTGCGACCACACCCCCTCGACCGGGTTGAACTCGGGAGCGTACGGCGGCAACTGGTAGACGGTGAGCCATAAGCGGGCGGCGATCAGCGTCCGCATGGCGCGGCTGACGTGCGTGTTCAAGTTGTCCCACACCAGCACGATCGGCCCGCCAAGCTGTTGGTGCGCGGCATCGAGCAGGCGGGCGTAGTCGATTTCGGTGAAGCCCTTGCGCCGGCCCTTGGCAGGACCGCGGTCCAGGTGGATGCGGTAGATGAGCCGCGGCCGCCGACCGGCTTTGGTGCAGATCAGCGCGGCCATCGAGACCCGTTTGGTGCCTTGGGCGGTGACCTGCACGACCGGTGTGTGGCCCCGGCGGCCCCACGTACGGCCCTTGGGCGGCCTCAGGCCCTGACCTGCCTCGCCTTCGAAGCAGAGCCAGGCGCCCAGGTCCGCCGCCCTCTTTTTACGACGGGCCACTGCTCGTTCTTCCAGGCGGCGATCTTCAACTCGTCCCGCTCGGCGGCTTTGCGGGCCGGGATCTGCACGCTCCAGCCAAGGCGATGCAACAGCAGGTCGAGCCCGGCCAGGGTGTAATCGACGCCGAACCGGCGGCGCACGAACTCGGCGATCCTCGCCAGCGTCCAGCACTGGTCACTGAAGCCCCACGCGACCGGTCCGGCCTCCAACGCCGTTGGGTGCGGATCCTCTGAAGTGACGGTCGGGATTAAGCGGTGAGGCTGTAGTTCTGCTGGTCGGGGCTGGGGTAGAGGCGTTGATGTTCTCGGGTTGTGTGGAAGTTCCAGTAGTCCTCGAAGTCGCCATTCGTGATCAGCGCGCGGAGTTGGAGTACGGCTTCGGCGCCGTCGAGCCCCCAACGGGCGCCAGTGATATCGAGGCGGTCGCCGATCAGGTGCCGACACGCGCCTTCGACAGCGCCTGTGGCGATCGGCCAGCCGGCCTTGAGGGCAGTGTCGTAGTGAAGCTGGTCGAGGTGACCGATGAGGTAGCGGGCGCAGGTGGTGACGGCGTCGCGGCGGGTGCGGGAAAGCTGTTCGGCCGCGGCCTGAGGAGTCATCTCTTGGGCTGCGCGGCCGGCTTGTCCGGCGAGGATCGCGGTGAGTTTGTCCGCGGCCCAGGTCTCGGCCCCGCGGCTGCCGACCGGGTGGAAGGCATGCGCGGCCGTCCATGTGTACTCGGCGACGTGCACGAAGTCGAGCAGGACGTTCAAGCGAATGCCGCGCCGGGCGGCTTCCTCGTGGATCAGGTCGAGTTGGTGGCGGGCGCCGTCGACGAGCACGATCCAGTCCCGCAAATGCTGCGGGTCGCGGGATGTGGCCTGGGCGAAGGCGCTGGCGATGACCTGTTCCGGGGGATGGATTACTGAGGCGGTGCACCATTTCCGCTGCGCTTTCGGGCCCGGCCGTGGCGGCCGGGCTTTGCTGCGGCCGCCGGGCGGGTGGACGATGTCGTGCGGTCGACGCGGGGCTGGAACAACATCGAAGACACAGGCCACCGTCGCCATGCGCTTGCGGTTGGGTTTCTAGCCCGGGGCCAGGCGTCCGCGTCGCCCGGCCGCCGCGCTCTTGGCCGCGGCCCGGCGGGTGGCCTCGCGCAGGGCCTCGGGGCGCATCACCACGCCCTTCCCGTCGACCTCAATGATCAGCGGCACCTCGCGGGTGCACGGAGTAGGGATTTCCGCCGTGTAGTAGGCGGCGATGTCGACCGCGGAGGCGACCACCAGTTCTTTGAGGCGGCGCTTGCCCAGCACCTTCCCGCACCGTCGCTCGATCGCGGCGGCAGCTTGGTCGAACGAGCCTCTCACGGCTTCGAGGACCGCGAGCCGGGCCAGTCCTCGTGAGTGCCGGCCCGCGGGCAGCGACAACGCTTCGTCCGCGGGGTGCACGCTGGCAACACCGCGACCGCGACAGGCGATCCGAGTCACCCGAACCGGCCCGAACACACAGGTCAGCAGGCGACGGTGCCCTCGCTCCCGCCAGGTCCGAGGCTGTCCTTCCGGGCCAAGTACCAGCGGCTGCCCTCCGTCCGCTCGCAGTGTGTCCTCCTCCTTCCTGGCTCGCTGATCGAGGTGTTTCTGCATCAGCTGCCGCAGCAGTTCGCGTCCCAGTTGTTCGAGCTGGGCTTCGAGTTCGTCGTGAGACATGTTCGCTGTCGGGCCGTCGGCCAGCGTCGAGATGAGGCGTTCGAAGGCATCACGGGAGGCCGAGTACGGATCAGGCTCGGGTACGGCGTCGTACGGTTCCATCGAGGGCTCTTCTTCGGGAGTGATTCGTTTGGTTGGCACCTTCGAATCTACGGAGAAGAGCCCCTTGGTCACCGGGAGTTGATTCGGTCGCGTCCCGGACCTTGTCGGGCGAGGGTGAACTGTCCCGGCGCGTCCTCGTCCAGCCAGCCGCGCTCGACCAGACGCTTCAGCTTTCCCCGGGTCCCTTCGATCTTCCCGGTCGTCGTCGGCAACCCGATCCGCGGCACGATCTGTTTGGCCTGCACCGGTCCCGGCGCATCAGCGATGATCTCCACAATGTCCCGGTAGACATCCGGCAACACCGCCACGACCAGCCCATCGCGCCACGGCGGCACCATCATCACCCCAGCGCCATGAGGCGCCGACGTCTCGTTCGCCTCCGGAGCGTCCGGCTCAGCCGCAGTCTTCGCGGCCGACAGTTCCGCCAGCACCTTCGCGACGGTCTCCCGCGTGATCTCCAGCCGTGACAGATCCTCCCGGGCCCCCTCCAACCGGATGGCCAACTCCGCTGCCTCAGCCTGGAGTTTCTCCACCTTCTGCCGAGCCGCGGTCTCTCTCGCTTGGAGTTCCTCCGGCAAAGACACCATGGCGCCCCACCTCCACTCTGCAACGGTAGGAGCAAGCCGCTGTCTCGCACAGTGTTAATCAGCGTCTTCCCAGGTCATCCACCCTCGAGAGGAAGCGCACATGAATCTGTTGGCGCTGATGCGACGAGGATGCGAGGCTGCCGTCCCGAGGCACCGATGAAGAAGGCCCAGATGACGCACGACGAGGCGCTCCAGCAGCTCAGCCACCTTGCGCGCGAGAGGGCATTCGGCAGGCACGTCGGATCCGACCGCCTCATTCAAATCGGGCTGGATGCTCTGATCGCCGGCGTTGAGAGCCCTTCACTCGCCATGCTGGCGGGGCTCCTTCGCAGCGAGGAGCCCGAAGCACCCGAGCTCTTCGACCAGGTACTGGAGGAGCTGGGGCTGGCCTTTTACCCACCGACCGACCCCCGGGCCGCCAAGTGGGCGATGGCCTACTGGGTCGTCGGCCAGATCGTGGATGGGTCTCTCGACCCGGCCACCGGGACACACCTCATCTGGGCAGACATCGCGTATGACCTTGGATATCCAGAGGACCTGCAACCTCTCGTCTCCTGCGCGATCAATCTGGATGGCTGGGAAGAGAGCTGGGGGGTCTCGCGTGAAGAGCTCGACGGGGAAGCAGTCGAAGCTGCCAACCAGTTCCTGAGTAGACGACCCCGGCTCGACGACCAGCACTGACCCGCAGGTCACATTGAGCCGAGCATCACTTCAAAGGATCCGCACCCTTCTCAACTTCCTGGTGCTCGGGTCGCCTTTCCGATGGCTGTTGCGAGCTGCCGGTGCAGCGTCTGCTGGTTGAGGAGGGGCCGGAAGTGGACTGCGCTGTCGGGGTGGCTTTCGAGGGCTGCGGCCATGAGGACTGCGGACTCGCCATGCAGTGTGCGCAGCCAGACTGAGATCACGTCCTGTGCCCGGTACTGGTCCCAGATGCCGTCCCACACGCACATGGCGCGAGCCGCCTCATCCATCAGATCCCAGGAGGCAGTAGAGGCGGCGAAGGCGGCGACGCGCTGGAGCCACAGGATGGCGCGCTGAGCGTCGGCGTACTGGATCCGGCGCTGCCGGGCGGAAGCATGAGCGCTGAGCGCTTCGATGAGCAGTTCCGCCTCAGCCGGCAGGCGGAGCAGGCTCTCGGCTGCGGTCTCGGGCTTCAGCTGAGTCAGTGTCTTGGTGTACAGGTCCTGCTCTTCAGAATGGTCGGCGATGAACGAGAGGAGGGCGTTCATGGGCTCCGGGGCGCCGCTGCTGGCCTCCAGAAGCAGGCGCGCGCCGTGCTCTGCTGGAGTCAGCACTGGACCCTCGAGTTTCTCCTCGATCACCTGGCGCAGTTCAGCAATCGTCTGCGGGCGGTCGCGTGGGTCGCGTGCTGTCGCTGCCCGGACGATCTCCCTCCAGGGCCCGGCCCCGGGCAACAAGCGCTGGGCCAGCACGGGTTGCTTACCGGTCAGCGCCCAGGCAATGACGCGACCGACACCGTAGATGTCCGCAGCCGGGGTGGCCTCGTGCGCATCGATGGCCAGTTCTGGCGCAGCAAAGCCGTCGGTTCCCACGTCCGCGCGTGTGCGATCCGAGGTGGTCTGCCCTCGCGGTCGGCGTACAACGCCCCAGTCGCCCAATCGCCACCGCCTCTCGAGCAGAAGGATGTTGGAGGGCTTGATGTCACGGTGAATCCAGCCCTGCTCATGCGCGTCATGTGCAGCCTCCAGAACACCGAGGAGAGCATCCACCAACTTCAGGAGGGCTGCCTGGTCCTTCAGCTCATCACGATGTTCCTCGGCGGTACCCTGCGCCAGCGGCATGACCAGCCAGCCCTCGACGGGGTTGGCGTCGAGGATCGGTACGTAGTGAGGGTGCGCGTTGAGGTCCTGGGCAACCTCGATCTCACGCCGCATACGGGCCACGGGCGTCTGCCGCCAGGAGAGGCGGCGCTTGAGGGCAACGGGGACACCGGTGGCTTTGTGAGTAGCAAGGAAGACTTCTGCCTGGCCGCCCACCTTCATCGGGAACCGTTCCAGGGCGTAGTCCTTACGCTGCCCACGGGCGGCGCTCTGGACGGCCGCGTAGTCCCCAACGGGAGCTGGTAAGTCGCTGGCCTGAGTGTCCCCGCCGTGAGCGAGAGCCTGTGGCCCTTGGCTTTTCAAGCCCGGCTGATGAGGTTCCCGCTCTTCGTCGGGTCTGCTCCAGACCGCATCGGCGATTTGGTCGACCGGCATAGTCACGCGGCCAGGTGTGATCTGAGCAGGAGCGTTCCCAGGCGTGGCATCGGACGTAGTACCGGCCAGGAAATGCGCACCGTAGATGGGGTAGCCGCTGATGTCAGCCACGGGTGCGAAGGTGTAGCCGTCACGGCGCACCATGCTCTCCACAAGCTCGGCCAAACGGGCCGCCTCGGCATCATCGGAGCGAACCTCGGGATGCAGCATCTCCGACAGGAACCGCAGGAGGACAACGTCCGGACCGTCGCGCAGTCCGAACCTGTCATCGCTGTAGATCCAGTCGTCTTCCCAGTCGTAGTTGTTGTACCGGTGCTGCGTGATGTCGCCTTCCGCGTCCTCGAACCTGTCGTCTGAGCTGGGGAGCTCGTCGAGGTCATAGAGCCGGCGGAGAAAGGCGATCTCGTCTAGATCGCCGAACCACTGCACTTCCCTGCTCTGCAGAAACTTGAAAAGCCGCCTGCGCGTGACCTGGGTGATGTTGTGCGCGCCAGCAGGCACAGACGGTTGCTGCCGACGAAGGTTGCCGCCGACGGGAGCCGGCCGTACACGTAGCTCGTCATCCAGGCCGTATCCGTCGCGGTCCAGCGCCTCGCGAAGCTCCTCAAGCTCAGTGGGATCCAGCCCGCTGGAACTGAACTTCCTGCTGTCGCGATCCAGGCGGCGCAGCAAGCTCTCAAAGACGCGCAGCGCCCTGCGCGTATGTTCCTGGTCGCTCCAGTCGACCGAGGCCTCGTAAGCGTCGTAGGTCTGCTGGCGGGCTCCGCCCGGACGAGGCGTGACGATCTCACTCCGCGCGAAGTTCTCGTTCTCCCAGTACTCCGCAATCGCTCCGACGTACAAACTGCTCATCAGCCGGCGAAGAGCGTTGCGCGTAGCACGGGAAACAGTGGGTCGATCAGCAGCCATGTGGGCACATTAAACGACCAGTCCCATGACGCACCGCCTCATAAGAGAAGGGGAGTTGGAGATGCTCGCCAAGCAAGACACCCGCTTCTGTTGCTCGCGAGGAAGGAGGGAGGGCTATCGGTGGCAGGAGCCAGATCCCAGCCCGAGGTTGTTCCCGGTGAGGTTGCTCTTGGTGTCCCGGTAGAGCTGGTCGGGGGCACTGCGAAGCCGGAGCTTCATGTACGTGGGTCCGCAGCAGCGATGATGCGATGGCGTTTCCAGGCGCGGCGTGGCCGGCCGTGGCCGTCAGCCAGGTGGGTGTCAGGGCGGTCGAGTTCGGGGATGCGTCCTTGGGCGGGGGCGCTGGTGAAGCTGGCGGTGGTGGAGTAGCCGAGGAGGGGGCGGCTTGGGCGGCGGTGAGGAGGTCGTCGTCGTGGCCGGCGGCCGGTGCGCGTGCCTGCATCTTGGGTGTGGTGCGGGTGTTGCGTCGGGTGTTGCCTTTGCCAGGGCGTCGGGCGGCCCAGTCGAGGATGGTGCGGCGTTTCCACCACAGGGTGTTGGGCCGACCGGCCCTTTTGGGGCGGTCGGCCAGGAGGCCGGTGTGGGCGGAGTCGGGGAAGTAGCCGGGGCAACAGCTCACAAAACCCTTCCCCGTGAAGCGGTTGGCGCTGGCAAGATGCGACGGCATGACGAACTTCTTGATTAAGGATCTTCGGGAAATCGCTAAGAACCCATCTTCGAACCTCTGCACACCTGCGGTTCTCCGAAGGGCTGTCGTGTGCTCGGCTCCTGTAACGGGGCCTTTCCGCAGCGAGATCTGGCCCGACCGTCCACGTGCGAGGTGGAGTAATGGAGGACTCAGAGGTACTGGGCCCCATGAAGGGCGCGGTCCGCCTCGGGTAGCCACGTGCCTGGTGGGCGTTCGAGCCAGCCCTGGGCCGCACCCAGAGTTCGGGCTGCATCGAGCAGGGTTTGCACCCCTGGATGGCTCAGGCCACGGCGCCAGACCATGGAGACGGGAGCTAGCGGCACTGGGCTGACCAGTGGACGCTGTGCCATCTCCGGGACATCGGGGAAATCGACGTTGGCCAGGACCGACCAGTGATGCTTGCGCATAACCCGCCTGAACTCGCTCTCGCCCTCGATCTTCGGGAAGGGCGGCGCCAGGTGGATACCCCGGCCGGCGAACAGGCTGCGGGCGTAGTCCGTCCACTCACTGGTGTCCTCGTTGCCGGCCGCTGCGTACACAGTCTCACCGACCAGCGCCGCGAGGGGCACCTGCGGCAGTGCGGCCAGCGGGTGATCAGGGGCAAGGTGCACGGCGAGACGGTCGTAGCGGATCAGATGATGGTGCAGTCCAGCGCGGACAGCAGGTGACAGACCCGCCACCCGGCCGAAGGAAACATCGAGCCGTCCGTCACTGATCTCACTCGCCGCACGCGCGAGACCGCTGTGGAACCGCGGAACGAATTCCAGGTGCGGAGCAGCTTCACGAGCGGTTGCCAGCACGTGAGGTCCGGTGGAGCCGTGGAGCGCAACATCCACGATCAGGGGACGATCACCGAGCGGACCGGTCGTCCGTTGCAGCTCTTCTCCCAGCAGTTCGTGGGCGGCCAGGACCTGGCGCACGACCGGCAGGAGGCGATGCCCCTCGGGCGTCAGCCCCACGCGCCGGGTGTCCCGGTCGAACAGGGTCCTGCCCCAGGCTCGTTCCAGGCTCCGGATGTCGCGGCTCAAGGCCTGCTGGGAGACGAAGAGCCGGGCGGCAGCCCGGGTGAAGTGCAGTTCCTCGGCCACAGTCAGGAACGCACGCAGCAGTCGGGGCTTGATGTCTTCTTGCACTGGCCCATTGTCGCCATTTGACGTGGTCTTACAACAAAGTTGCGTCAGTTCCACGGGAACAAGTGTTGGACGCATCCACTGGCAGTCGATCAGCCTGAAGCCATGCCGAATCCCTACGTCAGCAGCACTCGCCAGCACCCGGCCCACGGCCCGCTCCACGCTGTCGTGGGCGAGTCCTACGCGATAGCCGTGTTCCCGGAGTTCCCCCCGCTTATGGCAACGACCCATAACCGGCGATGGAGGAAGAGGCTGCGCACGCTCCTGCTCCGGAGAACTCATCCATGAAGGGGCAGGTGGGCATGGCAGAACCTGGCAGCGCTGTTGGGAGGCTCGTCGTCAGATTGCTTCAAGCGCGCTCTGCGGGCGGGGAACGGCTGCGTTCGGCTGTGCTGCGGCCCGGGTGAGCCTGCGGGACATGAGCGTGGTCGCTGCAAGGGTGAGCATCGCCTCGGAGTGCTCGGGCAGCGTCTCGTAGTCCCGCACGTTCCGACGCGCGTGCGACAGCCACGCCAGCGACCTCTCTACGACCCAGCGCCTCGGCAGGATCACGAACCCCTTTGCTCCCTTCGGCCTGCTCACGGTCTTGATCGTCAGGTGGAGGAAGGACCTGGCCCAGTCGACGAGGGTGCCCGCGTAGGCCAGGTCGGCCCAGACAATGGCGATCTCGGGGTGCATGAGCCGTAGCCGGAAGAGGGCCTCGCGGGCAGCGACACTGTCGTGCGTGTCGGCCGGGGTGACCATCACGAACAGTGGCAGCCCCTTAAGGTCCACGATGATGTGCCTCTTCCGACCCGGCGTCTTTTCCCGGCGTCGTATCCCGACGTGGAGCGCGGGACGGTGGCGGCGACCTTCACGGACTGCGAGTCGATCACCACCGCCACCGAGTGAGGGGACGTGCCCGTCGAGCGGCGGATCCGGCGCCGCAGCTGATCGCGGATGAGGTTGAAGACCCCGCGCGCGGACCAGCGGGTGAAGAACCCGAACACCGTCTGGAAGGGCGGGTAGTCGTCGGGCAGAGCGGCCCATTTGCAGCCGGTGTCGACGAGATAGCGCAGTGCATCGACAATCTCGCGCCGCGGATGGGCCTCCGGCCGCCCGCCTCGCGGGGTCTGGCAGGCCGGCACCGGCAACAACCGCTCGACCAAGGCCCATTCGAGGTCGGTGGTGTCCGAGGGATACCGGCGTTGGCGCATGCCCGAATCTCCTGGCCCGTCAGGCGATCAGGTCGAGGGTGGCCTCGACCGCGTTGATCTGGGTGACGATGAACCGCACCCGCTTGTCGTCGGGAGTCAGGCGGGCGTGCGGGGCGAGCGTGGAGGTAACGAACCGGCGCACCTCAGTCAGCTTCACCCGCACCCAGCTGACCTCGTAGACCTCCAGGTCCTCCGGGTCGGCGGTGAAGATGTACCAGCCCTCCCGACGGTCGTAGACGAGAGGAGGCCACCCCCGCTCGGTGATCAGGTCGCGCAGCATCGCAAGCCCGTCACGGGCCTGACTGCGGGTGAGTTCGCAGGCAGCAAGCAGCTGCGAGAACTCCAGTCCGGCCGGACGGGCGTCCAGCAAGATGCGGCAGATGCACTCAGCGTGCCGTCGGGCCGCATCGCCCCTGCGGCGAGGCATGGCTACTCACCACCACGCAGCAGGCGAGCCAGTTCCTCGTCCATATCGGTCTCCCCGGTGGAGACCGCGTGTTCCACCCAGTCGCAGGCGGCCCGCACGCGGGTGATGTTCTGCCGAACCGTTTCCCGTGCGCCCTCGGTCAGCTGCTGGCTGTGGAACTGCGGCACGAGCCGGTTGATCGAGGCGACGAACTTGTGGAAGGCGCCCACCAGGTCGAGGAACTCCATGCTCCGGTCGACCGCCCGCAGCGCCGGGGCCATCGGATTCTCCTGTGGGGTGAGCGGATCCGCCGCGGCCTGCTCGTACTGCTGGGCCCTGGCAGTCTGGGCCTTGTTGAACAAGTGCCGGGCCGTGTCGTCGTTCGCGGCGTGGAAGGCGACGTCCGGCCGGCGCAGGAAGTCGGTCGCTACCCGCGCGGCGACCTGCTCGTCGCCCGCCAGGTCGTGGATCGCCTCCACCTTCTCCTGGACCGTGCGCGGGGTATCGACCTGCCAGCCGGCCAGGCGCTTCGCCGCATCGCCGGTCCACTGCGGCCCACCCGTACGCGCGTGCGGTGGCGGAGACTGGATCAGCTCGAACCGGTCGTCCAGCTTCTCCAGGATGCGGTGAATGTTGAACGGGACTCCCTCCGACCGATGTTGACGCGGCCACCGGCCCGCGGTGTGCCGCACGATCCGTATCTGGTCGTAGGAGAGACCAATGTCCTCGGCGAACCGCTCCAGTGTCTCGCGCACCCCTGGCCCCTCCTCGCCCATCGCCGGACGGGAGCCGCCATGGGGCCGTGGTGGCTCGATTTCCAGGGCATCGTCCCCGATTTTGAACTGGATCCGCGTCTCGTCCAGCACGAGCTTGCGGTCCTGTGCGACGAGCTGTTCGTAGCGCTCGCGCGTGACGCTGCCGATCTTCGTGTCTGCGGGCATCAAGCCCACCCCCTGCGGCACGGGACGTCGGCACTCCCTCGCCGGCGACAAGCCCCGGCCCCGTAAACGAGCTTCTTCCCGTGCTCAGATCGACAGCAACCACTGGCCATAGCTCCCGTGTACAGGGCTTCCACTTCAGGCCCCGAGCACAGCAGCACCCTCCTCCGTGACGCGTGTAGGCGATCAACGGAGGTTCAAAGATGGGTTCTCACGAGGAGAACCAGTCGAAGGCCGTTGTCATGAGTGTGGTGTGCCCGGATGTCCGGAGAGAAGCGTTCGCGGAAGCGTCACGCTTCCGAGCAGAGTTCTACGCGTGTCTAACCGCCCGGCGTGACGAACTGTTCGAACTGACCGACGCGCTGTTGTGCGTCGACGGGCCGGTCACCTCGCCGGTGGACCTGACGGTGGTGCCCGAGCACCGGCGTGGGCACGGCGCGCTGTACGGAGCTCTCAACCGGGGCCAGATCGACGTCGGAAGGCTGCGGACCTTGCTCGCCGGGCTGCCGTTGCCCCGGTTCGAGGGCGGGCGCCTGGTGCTGGCGGTCGACGTGTCACCGTGGCTTCGCTCGGACGCACCGTGCTCGGCGGACCGGCTGTTCTGCCACGTCTACGGCCGGGCGAAGTCCGCCTCCCAGTTCATCCCAGGGTGGCCGTACTCCTTCGTCGCCGTCCTCGAACCGGGAGCCACCTCGTGGACGTCGGTCCTGGACGTGGTCCGGCTCGGACCCGAGGATGATGCGACCGCAGTCACCGCCTCCCAGCTCCGCGCCGTGGCCGAGCGGCTCATCTCAGCCGGCCAGTGGGTGCCCGGTGATCCGGACATCACGATCGTCATGGACGCGGGTTACGACGTCACCCGCCTGGCCTGGGTCCTGCGGGATCTTCCTGTCGAGTTGGTCGGGCGGGTCCGCAGCGACCGGGTGATGCGGCTACCGAAGCCCTCTGCCAAGGGATACGCCCTGGCCTATCCCCAGGGCGGACGGCCGCCGAAGCACGGCAAGGAGTTCCGCTTCGCCCAACCCGAGACATGGCCCGAAGCGGCGATCACCACCGTCACCGATACCGCCAACTACGGCAAGGCCAGGCCCAGGCGTGGGACCGTGTCCACCCGAGGTTGACCCACCGCTCGGCCTGGCTGGAGCACGACGGTGAACTCCCCGTCGTTGAGGGCACTTTGGTCCGGCTGAAGGTCGAGCACCTCGCCAAGGAACGGGAAGCACCGCCGGTCTGGCTGTGGTCCTCCAAGACCGGCGCCGCCCCGACAGACGTGGATCTGTGGTGGCAGGTGTTCCTCAGGAGATTCGACCTTGAGCACACCTTCAGGTTCACAAAGCAGACTCTCGGCTCCGAAGGTCCGTACTCCCGAGGCCGCGGACCGGTGGACATGGCTCGTCGTCGCGGCCCACGCCCAACTCCGCCTCGCCCGGCCGATGGCCGCCGACCTCCGCCGGCCCTGGGAGAAACCGATCGAACTCGACCGGCTCACCCCCGCCCGAGTCCGCCGGGGGTTCAGGAACATCCGCGCCCACCTACTCTGTCCGGCCCGTGTTCCCCAACCCCGCGGCACCGGCCCCGGACGCCCACCCGGCACCAAGAACCGGCACCCCGCACCCCGCTACGACGTCGGCAAAACCGTCAAACGCCCCGAGACCCTCAAGGCCATCGGCAGACCCGGCCGATCTTGGTAGATGTAGAGCAAGCCAAGTCCGTTCCGTCGCCCAAGCACGCTGCGCCTATGGGAGAACAAGCGGGGCCGATAGTCGGCTGTGACGGGCTGCGGCGGCTGGCCGCTGGCCTGTCAGTGGCGCCTGGCACCATGGCCACCCATGAACGCTGAATCGTCCGGCCGCTCCTGGCTCCGCGACTTCCACCGCGGCTTCCTGCTTGAGGGCTACACCCTGACGCTGATTCGCGGGCTCACTCCGCGTGAGTACCTCGACCGCATCGGCGCCCAGCCGCAGGAAGACTGCGACGGCTTCGATGACTTCATCGCCCGCGACCGCGAATTCCAGGACGATCAGGACGACTGGGGCGACCGCATGTTCGTCGGCGCCGCTCTGGTCCACGACGAAGACGCCGACTGGGTCCTGGCCCTCGAGATCAACGGCGGCATCGAGATCCACACCGATGCGATGAAGCACGCCACTCGCGGCACCCGCGGCGTCTCGCACTTCCGCAGCCCGAACGCCATGTCCCTGTTCTCCTGGTGGGAGGACGGTGAGCTGCGCACTCGCTTCGAAGGTCCCCTCCATCGAGAAGGCAGCACACCGGACCACCTCCTCGACCTCATGCGCCAGACGGGGTTCGACCTCGAAACCGGCGCCTACGACCTGGAGAATTACGTCGCACTCGCGGAAGAGCTCACCGGCGTCCACCTGACCGCGAACATGCTCGAAGACAGCACCTACTCCACGGGCACCGTCGAGATCCCCACCGAGCACTGAACCGGTGTCGTCACCGACACGCACGACACCCGCACCTACACCAAGCTCCCCAACCCAGCGCACGATCAGCGTTAGATCGGCTGCAAGGCCATGCGGGTAGATAAAGAACAAGCTCAGAGCCTGTTTCTCTACCTCGATGTCGCAGGGCAGCGGCCGAAGCGAGGACACCGGTGAATTCCGCTCTGTTCGGCGAAGCATCGAATCGACGCATGGGCGAACGCAAGATCTGAGGTGAGCGTGCCTGGAGGCGGGAGCCGCAGGAGTCAAGAAGTGCAGGCACAACTTGCTCTGGTCTCCTGCGACTTTCAGTGCAGCGCGCGGCCAGCTCGTGGTCGCCGTTGCGCCCTGCTCCTGCGGTCGATTCGGGTGATCCCGCACCAGGTAGCGAATGGTCAGCACGTCGGGCGGGGATCTTCACCGCTCATGTCCCTACCAATCCGGGAGTCCCCTATGCGGGTACGCACCGCAATCGTCGCGGCAGCCCTGTCCGCCGCCGCCCTGATCTCTGCCGCCCCCGCGGCGCTCGCCGCACCCCACACGACCGCGCCCACCACCGCAGCCCTTGCCGCCCCGTCGGACGATAACCCCTGGGAGGGCCTCGACATCATGGTTTGGCCCAGCAACGACGACTTCTCAATGGAGGGCTGACGACGCGTCCGCGTGCTCCTGGGCGACCCGTCCCGGAACCTGCTTGGGTCCCGGGACGGGTTCTGCGTGCCGCACACGCAAAATGGGCCGGCACCCCTCAGTCCGCCGACGCGGGTGGCACAGGGTACCGGCCAGCAGAAAGCCCTTCGATTCCGCTCCGTTCGGCGAAGCGTGGCCCTGGAGGCGGGAGCGGCAGGAGTCAAGAAGTGCAGGCACAACTTGCTCTGGTCTCCTGCGGCTACCAGTACAGCGCGCCGCCAGCTCATCAGACAACGCCACGGTAGAGAAACAGGCTCTCAGCGGTCGGGGCGCCGCTGGCCGGGCATTCCACGTGGAGAGTGCGCGGGCGTTCTGGGGTAGGCGAACGGTGACAGGAAGCAGATACCGCCGTCCTCCCCGGACCTAGGAGGCGAGAGTTGACGTTCGACGTATCGCAGCAGACTGCCGCCCAGAAGCCGGCCGGGACCGACAGCGGCGCCGACGCGCGGGTGGGGGCCCTGGAGAAGGAAGTCGCGCAGCTGCGCCAGGCGGTCGACGCACACGGGGACGTCGGCCAGGCGATCGGCGTCATCGTCACCGTCGCCCAGGTACCGCCCGCCCGGGCCTGGGAGGTGCTGCGGGAGATCTCCCAGCACACCAACACCCGGCTGCGCCAGGTTGCCGACCTGCTCACCGAGTGGGCCTACACCGATGTCCTGGCCGACGAGGTGCGTACCGAGCTCGACCGCCAGCTGCACTTGTGCCGGACGGAGCTGCGGGCAGATGTGGGCGAGACGCCTGCCTGAGCAGCGGGGCCGACATCCGGGTGACGGTCCCGGAAAACCGGCCGTGCCGAATATTCGCGTAATCAGCGAACCTGTGACCGTCAACGAAGTGACGTGCCTCAGGCGTGGTTTCTGCGTGGTGTGGGCTTCCGGCCGGCGCCCCACGGGCGCGGGCACTGTGGTGCAGCATCGCGCCCACGCCGACCGGAGTGGCAGCGAGCGTAGACGCGGTGGCGGGGCGGTGGATGCTTTCACGCTGCTTCGTAGTGGTGGGCCCGGCCGCCGCGCCACGTCACCCACGCCGGGTCATCGAGCAGGCTGTCGGCGCCTGGTACGACGACGCCGGCAACACCACATCGCGCACCATCGGCGCCACGACCCAGGACCTCACCTGGGACGACGAAGGCCACCTCGCCACCCTCACCGAGAACGCAAGACCACCAGCTACCACTACGACGCCGACGGCAACCGGCTGATAGCCAAGGACGCCGACGGCAGCCAGACCCTGACCCTGCCTGGTGACAACGAGCTCAAGGTCGCGGCCAACGGCACCAAGACCGGCACCCGTTACTACACCCACGGAGACGACACGGTCGCCGTCCGCACTACCCAGGGCGTCTCCTACCTCATCTCCGACCACCAGGGCACGGCCATGACCGCCGTCGCCATGACCACCCTCGCCATCACCCGACGCCGGCAACTGCCCTTCGGTAGCCAGCGCTCCGAAACCTCGGAGTCCATGCCCGGCACCCGTGGCTTCGTCGGCGGCACGGACGACCCCACCGGTCTTACCCACCTCGGAGCCCGCGAGTACGATCCGTCCACCGGCCGCTTCCTGTCCGTCGACCCCGTGCTCGACCTCAACGACCCCCTCCAGATGAACGCCTACGCCTACGCCAACAGCCGGCCCGTCTCCGCTGCCGACCCCGACGGGCAGATGTTCTACGACGACTTCACCGGCCAAGGCTTCGGCAACGTCACTGCGCAGAAACACGCCTACCAAAAGTGGGGCTACACCACTAAGAGTGGAAAGACCACCAAGAAATACCGGCAGAAAATGGCGTACGATCACAAGAATTATGTGACGTACACGAACAGCAGCTACTATAAAAAGCAGATGAGAGACGCAGCGCAAGCCAATGCTCGTGCAAAGGCCCAGGCAGATGCGAGGAAAAAGGCTGCCGACAGAGATCGTCGTCGCAAGGATGGCATCTTCTCATCCGTCAAGCGGAACATTTGGAGTCACCTTTCTCCTGGTGGGAGGATGTTTGCTTACGTCCTAAAAAGGGCGCCTGGGTACCTGTGGGATCACGGATATGTAAGCGGCTCTGCCTGTCTGCAGGTGTGCCTAAATCTAGGTTTTCAGCGAGGTGTGCTTTCGTTCGGTCTGAGTGGAGGACTCACCTTCGGTGGCAGTAGGGGGATTCTCGGTGGACGAGCTGGGAACTATGCTGGCCTCTCAGCGGGCGTCAACACTGCCGTACCCAGTGACCAGGCATATCAGCTGGCCAACATCACGTCCGCTGAGGGGTACCGAGGAGGCTCCGTGGCTTGGGGGAAGAGAGCGTCGGGCGGCAATTACTATCAGATTGGCTGGGCCGGAGGAAAGGGTACTGCCATTCAGGGGCCAGTATTGCTAGGTGGTAGTTACACCTTCGGGCAGGGGTGGCAGTTTCCGCCTTTCACGAACTGAAACCGTAACGAAAGTTGAGAGGAGGATCGCCCCGGGAAGGTCCCGGGGCGATCGTGGCCCAAAATGCAGCTAGCTATCTCGGTCATTTTTGCCGTACCTTTCATCCTGCTCGGCCTGTCGCTATTTGTTAACTTTCGAGGAGTGGCAGATTTCTTCGTGAAAGACGGTGGGCGTAGCACTCTACGTGTCGTCAAAGCGCTGGGACTTTTTTTTGCGGTTGCCCCGTTGTATCCAGTCGTTGGTGAAGTAGTCCAGATGATCCGGTAATGCATTGCGGGGCCGCTCGAGAGGCGGTTGGACTGGTCGATGAAGCTCGCGAACAGTGATGTTTTTCCAACCTCAGGCTGATGCGTGGTGAAGGATGAGTACGGCTTGCACGATGTCGGTGATTCGAGTGGTGCTGCAGCAGAGCTTGCGGAGTAGTCGCCAACACTTCAGGGTGGCCATGGCCTGCTGCGCGAGGACGTACTGCGCGTGCTGGGCGTGTTGAAAACCGCACCGCAACGCCGCCCTCGACCTCGCCCTGCACGGCCTGACGCTCTCGGAGGGATCGACGCGTGAGGGCCGCAAGCTGTGGGGGCTGACCCCGGCCGGCCTGCAGGCCGCCGCCCAGGTCCTGGAGCGCCCGCTGCATGAGATGGGATCGACGGCCCGCGGCGCCGCCTCCCACGGCGCGGCCCATGCGATGGCCGTCAACGCCACCGTGCACGCCCTCATCCGTCCGCGCCCCGATGAGGACCAGGCGGCCCTGCTGCCCGCCGTCGACCAGGCCGTCATCGAGGCCCGCCCCCCAGGCCTGGGCGCCCTGGAGAACATGACCACGGAGGCGCCGCTGCCGATCACCGGCACCGAGTCCGCACCCGGCCGCGGCAGCGCGCAGGCCGACCTCGTTCTGTGCGCCCTGGAACACAACCTGCCCGCCGTGTTCGTGGAGGTCGACCGGGGCACCATGACCCCGGCGCGCGTCGCGGAAAAGATCGACCGTTACGCCGCCTACTTCCACCGCGCCGACAAGCATCACGACCTGTGGTGGCGCCGGCGCTGGCACGTCAACTACGGCGAGCCGGTCGTCATGTTCGTCTTCACCGCGCGCAGCCAGACCACCGTCATGAACCGCGCCCGCGACACCCTCAACCTGATCTCGCAGCGCCGCACGCCCTTCCCGGTGCTCGGCACGCCGCTCTTCCGCCTGGAAGAACGCGGCCCCTGGGGCGAGACGTGGTGGAACGCCGAACGCGGCGACAGCCCCCGCTCCCTCGACATCGCCGTGCAACCCGGCAGCGACGCACTGGACCCCGCTGACGTCGGCACGTGGTGACCGTGGCCCGGCTGTCGCGTTGAACCACCGCCTGGGCGGGCGCCGGGTGCCCGTACGCCGCCATGTTGGGCCCGGCGTACGGGCACCCACCCCCATCGCACCGCAGTCACCCGCAGGCCAGGATCCGGCCCATAGGCACTGCCAAAGGCACTACCACCCCTCTGCGGCCACACAGGGGTGAAACCGCAGCTCAAACCCCTTTCCGAGGGCGTACCACTCGATTCGACAACCCCTCACACACGCACGTCGACCGTCAAGTCCAGGAAGAAGAAGAGAAAGAGCAGGACCAGGACAAGACAGGCCGGCCGCCGCGCGCGTGCTCGGGGTTCACACGGCCGCGGGCGCTGTTCCTGGCGCGTCGGCGGGGGCCTCCGCGCTCGCGGCCCGACAGGAGCGGGCCGGGGTGGTGAGCGCCTCGGCAGCGTTCAGTCCAGCACGCCGAGTTCGGTGTCCGGCCGGCAGTGCGGGCAGGCTTCGACGCGTTCGCCCAGGGCCTGGCGGGCCTGCTCCTGCGTGACTGCCCGCACGCGCGGTGGTTTCGGCGCCATGACGCAGTGCCCCGCGTGCACATTCACCGGGCGCCGCCCCTGCCCGATGCCCTGCTCGATGAGCCAGTCCGGGGCCGGCGGCCGGTGTGCCGCGGCGCGGGCCCGTTCCGTCTCGCGCCGTTCCTCGTCCGCGAGCCACCTGCGCGTGCGGGCGAGGTCGCCCTCCTGGACGCGTTCCAGAAAGCGCAGCAGGTCGAGACGGGTGAGCACTTTATCGGGCACAAGTTCGATTCTATGCTGGTAGTGCACACCCAGCACACGAACCTCAGGAGGCGGCAATGGACGACCCGCTCGCCCGCCTCACCATCGACCCGGCCGAACTGGACGCGGCACCGTCCGGCCGGCCGCCGTCCTCGGTCAGCCGCGCGCGCCTGGCGCCGCCGCACCCGGTGCCCTGCGCGAAGTGCGGCACGAGGGCGGTCGCGACCCGCATCGTCACCTTCGACGACCAGCCGCGCTGGCTGGACCTGTGTCGCACGCACCTGCTCGCGGCTGCGGGACGATCCTGATGGACATGACCACACCCGGCCGCTATCACGTGACCCTCAGCTTCGACGGCAGCCCGGCCCTGGAAGGATGGTGGGACAACCCTGACACCGCCGACTGGAAAGCGGACCGGCTCATCGCCGAACACGCGGAGAACCCGAGTGCCCGTGTGACGGTCACGGAGTGGGACGACGGCCGCGAGTGGCCGTTGCGAGAGTGGCCTACTCCTGCGCCGCCGCCGGGGGATGCCGGACCGTCTGCCTGAGCTCCTTTTCGACGGCGTATCGGTTCAGCTCGTTCTCCCGCGCGTATTCGGTGACCGCGGCGGTCACCGTCGCGGCCGCTTCGAACCACGCTTCGCGCTGCTTCGTGCGCTCGTCGTCGTCGAGGTGTTCCAGCTTCCTGCCCTCGTTGTCGGCGGCCTGCTGCAATGCGATCAAGCTGTCAGGGAGATCCACGAGCGGATCTTAAGCAGTGGGACTCTGCCAGGCAGGCAGGGGCACAGGCGGACCGCTCACGCCTGCTGTCCGCCGACCGGCCGGAACTTCCTCTCGGGGAACATGTGGGCTCCTTTGAACTTCTTCCGCCGGCGTGTGCATTCGCTCTACGCTTATGAGGGAAGCGCAGGGCTTGTGCCCGCGCCCCAGGCTCCCAGCCCCCGAGCCATTACCAAGGCTGGCTGGAGCCGCATCGCCGACTACGCGGCTCCAGCCCTGGCCCTCTGGGCGTGATGGTGAGCGGGGCAACTCCGCGGTCCCGCTCACCGACGCCAGGAGGGGCAGTGCACGCGACGCCCGAACCAAGGTGCTCGGGTCCGCGTGCCCCGGTTGCCGCCGTGTCTGCGGCGGCAACCGGAACCCTCACAGCGTCCCACTGCCAGGGCGACGTGTCTGCGCATCGAGCCACCCCAGACCAGCCCCCCCCGGGGGACAACCGCCGTGCGCGCCGGGCAGGTTGAGCTACCCGGGCCACGTGCGGGGTCCGGCGAGACATGAGGGCTGGTGGACCGCCCCTCGGGAGCATCTGCGCCGGCACCCTCCAACCAACCGCCAGGAACCGGCGGTCGCGGCGCCCGCGCCCCCAGACGGGAGTGAGCGGTGACCTGCCTGTGCCACCGGCCACAGCCGCGCCGAGACGGCGCGCGCCGTCGACGACCACCCCATACGCCCCGGGCCGCCCCACGCTGCGCCGCGCGCCGGTCGACGTGGAGGTGCGGGCGTCCTGGGTAGGCGGACGGTGATAGGAAGCAGATACCGCTGTCCTCCCCAGACCCGGAGGCGAGAGTCGATGACCCGTGTATCGCAGCAGACTGCCGCCGAGAAACCGGCCGAGACCAGCACCGACACCGAGGTCGAGGCGAGGGTGGCGGCCCTGGAGAGGGAAGTCGCGCAGCTGCGCCAGGCGGTCGATGCGCACGGGGACGTCGGTCAGGCGATCGGCGTGATCGTGACCGTCGCCCATGTGCCGCCCGCCCGGGCGTGGGAGGTGCTGCGGGAGGTCTCCCAGCGCACCAACACGCGGGTGCGTCAGGTCGCCGGTCTGCTCACCGAGTGGGCCTACACCGGCGTGCTGCCCGATGAGGTGCGCACGGAGTTCTACCGTCGGCTGCAGCTGTGCCGGGCGGAGTCGTGGGCAGAAGCGGGCGAGGCGTCTGCCTGAGCCCCAGGCGGGGCCGTTCGTGGGGCTCACCTGTGCCGGGGGAGCGCAGCCTTGCGGGTGACCGGCCGGTACTTCGCGTCCCGGGAAGGGCGTTGGTCGGGGGCCGGCGGTGGCGGCCTTCTGCCGTGTGGCCGGTGGAGCCGGGCGGGGCCTGTTCGTGATCAACGCCGCCCGCACCGCACTGCGTCACTCCGGCCCCGGCCGTAAGTAACCCGACGGCCCAGGCGGCGTTGAACCAGGCGTGAGCACGACGATGCGGCTCACGCCTGTGATCGGCGTGCAGCGAAGCGGCAGTGAATCGATTCCTCATCCCGGGCTGGAGCCGATCTTCACCGCGCTCGCCGAGCAGTGGGAGAGCGACGGCCGTCTGGTGCCTGGCCGGGCGGATGAGGAATGGACAGCCCTCGCCCGTCGTTACCCCTGGCCCCGCTGACCGGGTGGTGCGGGTACGGCGCCGCCACCCCCGCGCCACAGTCCTGGGGAGTTCGCAGGCGCCATCGGCACCGCGCTCCTGGGCTGCCGGGCCGGCTCACCGTGGTTGGGCCCGCCGGTCCGGCATCCCCACCAGCTATCCCCGCCAGCCAGGCCGGGAAACGACCTCCGGCAGCGCAAAGCCCCTTGTCCCCTGAGAGGCGATCGGCGCGTCGGCGGGGCCTTCGCGCACGCGGCCCGACAGGGCAGAGCGCAGCGGTCTCCAGGAGAGGAGACTTACTGTGCTGTACAGATGTCCGGCGGCCGTCATGGCGCCGTGCACATCCGTGCCGCCGAGGGGCCCAGACCCCGCTCCTCGGCGGCATTGGAGGCAGGGCGGACCCCGCTCACCCCCGGTGCTGGCAATGCGCCTCAGCGCGTAATCCCGATCAGACAGGCAAGGCGGTGCCTCATGAAGACAGTCGAGAGGGACCAGGCAGCCATGCAGCAGCGGGCAGAGGACATGTGCGCATACGCGCGCGCGGCCGTCGCGCGGTCCTTGGTCGTACTGGCTACTGCCAAAATCTCCTACTCCGCAGCACAGCGTATGAGACGCGACACCGAGCGCATACTGAGGGAAATCCGATGCCGGTCAAACGGCTTTCCCGAAAGCCAGGGACATGTTTCCGACCGCCCCACTCCCACCATTTCCGGGGATGGGCCATGAGCCCGTAATCCAGCCAAGAGCAAGGGCCGGCCCCGCGGCCAAGGCGCGGGGCCGCCCTGCGGGATGACCGCTGCCGGGCGTCAGCCGTTCTCGGGGTCCGGGGACTGGGGCGTCGTGTCGTTCGACTTCATGACGTCACGTACCGACTGGACCAGGCGGCAGAGCATCCGTTCGGCCGCCACCGTGCGGTACAGGTACCTATCGGCCTCGTCCGAGTAGCGCACGATCGCCTCGGCCTCGCCGGCCTCCAGGAGGCACTCGGTGATGCTCGGCGTTGGTTTTTCAGTGGTTCGGCATCGGGATTTCAGTGAGGGTCCGGCCTGTGTCATTCAAGGTTTTGGCTGGCGTGCTGGATGGGGGTGCCGGGTCGGTACTGAAACCTGGCGCCGAGCCCCGATGGCTTTATCGAGCAGTAGCGACGTCACTTGTCGACGGGTTTGGGAGGCGCCCAGAACCACGGTCGGGTGATGTTGATGAGTTCGGGAGGCACTGGGGTTCTTGCCAGGGCAGCATCGGGATGCTCCTGGTGAAAGGTCCTGGTCATGCCGCAGATGTCGAAGGTCGAGCTGTACGCGGCGATCCGGCGTGACCATCGCGGCGGCATGTCGATGCGGGAGCTTGAGCGCAAGCACGGCGTGACGTGGCGGACGGTACGGAAGGCGTTGGACTCGTCCTGGCCGGAGCCTCGTAAGAAGCTGCCGCCTCGGGCCACCACGCTTGATCCCTACAAGCCGGTGATCGACGAGATTCTGCGGGCGGATCTGGACGCGCCGCGCAAGCAGCGGCACACGGTCACCCGGATCTTTCACCGGCTGGTTGAGGAGCACGGGGCGGAAGTCTCCTACGGGGTGGTGCGCTACTACGTCGCCGGCCGGAAGCCCGAGATCGTGGTCGAGTCCGGCAAAGCGCCGCTGGAAGCGTTCGTCCCGCAGACTCACCTGCCCGGTCACGAAGCGGAGGTCGACTTCGGTGACGTGACCGTGCGCCTGGGTGGCGAGCTGGTTACCTGCTATCTGTTCTCCTTCCGGCTGTCGTATTCGGGTAAGGCCGTGCATCGCGTGTTCGCCTCCTGCGGCCAGGAAGCCTTCTTCGAAGGCCACGTCCACGCACTGCGGACCCTGGGCGGAGTTCCGCGGACCAAGGTCCGCTACGACAACCTGAAGGCCGCCGTTGCCCGGGTGCTGGGGCAGAGCCGGGGAAGAGTCGAGGCCGACCGGTGGATCGCCTTCCGCTCGCACTTCGGCATCGAGAGCTTCTACTGCCGGCCCGGCATCGAAGGCGCCCACGAGAAGGGCGGAGTCGAAGGGATGATCGGCTACTTCCGCCGCAACCACTTCGTCCCTGTCCCTGAGGTCTCCTCGCTCGCCGAGCTGAACGAGATGGTCGAGCAGTGGGACCGGCAGGACGACGCCCGCCGCATCGGCTCCAGGCCCAAGACGGTCGCGGAGTACTTCGCACTCGAACAACCGCTGCTGATGCCGCTGCCCGAGGAGCCGTTCGAGACGGGCCGGCTCTTCACCCCGCGGGTCGACCGTTACGGTCAGATCCCGGTCCGCACCAACCGCTACTCGGTCCCGATCCGGCTGATCGGCAAACGCGTGCGCGTCGTGCTGCACGCCTCTCACCTGGTGGTTTACGACCAGAACGTGGAAGTCGCCCGGCACGAACGGCTGATCGCGAAAGGCGCCGTCCGTTTGGACCTGGACCACTACCTGGAAGTCCTGGTCCGCAAGCCCGGCGCCTTCCCTGGCTCCACAGCCCTCGAACAGGCGCGCTCGGCAGGCAGGTTCACCCCGGTCCACGACGCCTGGTGGGATCAGGCCCGCAAGATGCATGGTGAGCGGGAGGGCACCCGGGCTCTGATCGAGGTGCTCCTGCTGGGACGTCACTTGCCCCATGAGCATGTCGTCGCCGGCCTGGCTGCGGCCCTGCGGGCCGGGGCGATGACCGCTGACGCGGTCGCCCTTGAGGCCCGCAAGGCCGCCCAGGCGGAGACCGAGCCCGCCCCCGCAGCGGACCGGCTGGTTTCCGGCGAGCCGTCGGCGACGGTGACGTCCCTGCACGAGTGGCGGCTCGCTCACCTTCCTGCGGACACCAGACCGCTGCCCTCGGTGGCCCCCTACGACCAATTGCTCCGACGCCGTCGCACCAGCGGCGGCGACCACCGTGAGGGAGAAGCACAGTGACCCTGCCCCGCCAGCGAGGCTTGACCGAGCAGGCCGCCGACGCCGCCATCGACAGCGCCTGCCGGCTTCTGCGGTTGCCGTCGATTCGCAACGAGTTCTCCGACATCGCCGACCGGGCGATGAAGGACCAGATGACCTACCGCGGCTTCCTCGCCGAACTGCTGATGACCGAGTGCGACGACCGGTCCCGTCGCCGTTCGGAGAGGCGGATCAAAGCGGCCGGATTCCCGCGGGAGAAGTCCCTGCGGGCGTTCGACTTCGACGCGAACCCCAACATCGACGCGGCCACCATCCACACTCTCGCCAGCTGTGAGTGGATCAAGAAGAGCCAGCCGCTCTGCCTGATCGGGGACTCCGGCACTGGCAAGTCCCACATGCTCATCGCCCTGGGCACCGAAGCGGCCATGAAGGGCTACCGCGTCCGCTACACGCTCGCCACGAAACTGGTGAACGAGCTGGTTGAAGCGGCCGATGAGAAGCAGCTGAACAAGACCATTGCCCGCTACGGCCGCGTCGACCTCCTCTGCATCGACGAACTCGGCTACATGGAACTGGACCGCCGCGGCGCCGAACTTCTCTTCCAGGTCCTGACGGAACGCGAGGAGAAGAACAGCGTCGCCATCGCCTCCAACGAGTCGTTCGGCGGTTGGACCAAGACCTTCACCGACCCCCGCCTCTGCGCGGCCATCGTGGATCGCCTCACCTTCAACGGCACCATCATCGAGACCGGCACCGACTCCTACCGACTCGCCAGCACACGCGCACGAACTGAACATGCCGAGGCTGGCTGATCCCGTTCCGAACTGCCTGCCTGTCTCGAAGCCCCGGGCGAGAATCGGGGCCCAAGACCACTGACGAAGGTGAGAAGGCCGTGAGGCACGCACTGAACCTATGGCGGCAGGAACTCGGAGAGGTGCCCGACTCTGTCTGGCAACAGACCGAACTCCGCGTGCTGATCCTTGCCAACAACGGACTCACGGCCCTCCCACCAGGGATCGAACGATTGCACCGGCTGACGACCCTGGACCTGGGTCACAACGCGCTCACGTCGATTCCCGACGAGCTGGGCAAGCTGACGGAGCTCAGCGACTGCCTCTACCTGCACGACAACCAGCTGTCACGGATTCCGGACGCCGTGGGAAAGCTGACCAGGCTGCGATACCTCAACATCGGCGAGAACTCCCTCACGACCCTCCCCGAGGCCATCGGAAGGATGACCAGCCTCATCGAGTTCAGGGCACAGCACAACCAGCTGACCACGTTGCCCGACTCCATCGGCCGGCTCCGCAACCTGCGTGAGCTCTGGCTCCGAGGCAACACGATCGAGGGCTTGCCGCCATCGACCGCTGAACTGCACGAACTTCGTCACCTGGACCTGCGCGAGAACTCAGTGACGGACCTGCCGCCGTCATTGGCCGGCCTACCGCGGCTGCGTCAGATCGACCTGCGGAGCAACCGCCTCACCCGGTTACCGGACTGGCTCCGCCTGCTTCCATCGCTGGAGAAGCTGGATCTGCGATGGAACGACGTCGATCCCTCTCTGCCGTTGCTGACCGAACTTGAGCGACGGGGATGTGTCGTCTTGGCATGAGCGAGACGACACACGGTCTTGCACAGCAGTGCCGTCATTTCTCGTGAGCATCCACGAGCAAGTTGATCATTAAATGCTGCTGAAACTCGTCAACAATCGCTGCTGCTGAAGATGAACGAAGCCACCCCGATAACTGGTGAGGACGAACGTGCAACAGGACGGACGGCGGCGCCCTCCGACGCGCCGCCTACGCGGCGGCACAGCCCTCCAAGGCCCTGCGCGCCGTCGAAGCCTTAACAAGACCCTGCAGATCCGGGCCCCCTGTCACGGACCTGCGGTCTACCCCCGTACCGAATCGCGTACGGCCCGACGTCCGCGCGACCACGTGCTGGGCGTCACCAGCGCATGCCCAACTGATCGAGCGCCGCACGCCGTTGGTCGGTGAGCTTGGCGGCGCGCCTGCGGGTGTTGGCGGTCCACATGCCCAGGTCGACCAGGACGGTGTCCTCGGGGGTGATCTCGCGTCCGGTGGCGGCGGGCCCGGCGAGGTCGACCGGCACCGGTTCGACGTGCTTGCGGGGGATGTTGAGGTGGCCTTCACGGGCGTGGAACTGGCGGGCGGCAGCGAGGTTGAGGTCCCACTTGTGGTCCTGCGTGCGGCGTACGGGCCGCTCGTCCTCCCCGGCCGCCTCAATCCCGAGCACGCCCAACAGCCACTGCTGGGCAGGCTGCAGCTGCTCGAAGCCGTACCGCTGCGCACTCACCCAGCGCCCCAGGTCCTCGCCCTGGACCACGACGTCCCCGACTGCCACGGGCGGGCCCCCGCCGCCGGCCACATGCGCCTGCACGAGACGCAGGCAGCGCTGCCAGCCGGAATCCCAGGCCGGGCACCACCCAGGATCTACCTCGTCCAGCTGTCGGCGCCGCTCCTCGGTGAGCGCACCGGCCTCCGATCCGACCGGTTCCCCGGCCTCCCGGCGCTCCGCGATCCGGTCGGCGAGCTTGGCCGCGTCCCGCATGTTCTTCGCCCACTTGCCCACCGGGTAGTCGTTCCATACGGCGGTCGCGGGCGGCAGGAAGTGCCCGTGCACCTCGGCCCACGCCTGCGCGGCGGCGAGGCCGTCGTTGAAGGCGTCCTCGCGCGGCGCCCACACCATCCCCAGCCCGTCCAGCTCCGCCACCCGCTCAGGATCGAGCCGTCCGGCCTTGTAGGAGCGCCTCTGGTGCGTAAGCCACACTCCGAGCGGGAATCCCGCGGGCGACCAGTCCTCGGGCGTCACGAAGGCGTACGGCACGTTCAGCTGCCCGCCGTCATGTTCCTTGGCGTAGCGGGCCGCGGCCTCGATCCCGCGCCGCCAGTACGCGCCTTCGGGCTCCAGGACCCGCAGCCGCAAAAACCGGGCGAGCTCCGCCGGATCCCGGGGCGTGGAGAACTTCAGCAGCTCCCGCGCCCCCGCACTCACCGGCTCGGCCGCCTCAACACCGTCCAACGCGTCGACGTCATCCAGCGAATCGTCCGTCTCGGTCCCGTCAGCCCCGTCTTCATCCCAACTACCGCTGCGTGCACGGGAGTCAGCGAGAGCCTCGATGGTCTCGGTGTCATGCGCCCGCAGCGCCTCAAGGACCTTCGCCAGGGCTCCGTAGGCCGGTGACGTCAGAAGATTGTCCGTGTCCTCATCGGGTCCGAGGAATACCGGCACGACCAACGACGCAATTTTTCCCTGCCCCGGCTTCATGCGCAGAGCCCGCCCGACCATTTGCACGATGTCCACCATCGAGCCACGCACATCACAGAATGCGACGGAATCACAATTCGCTGTATCGACGCCTTCACCCAGCACCTTCACGGAGGAAAGCACCCGCAATGCGGCAGGCAGCATGTCCACCCCGCCACCGCCCCGCCCGTCTTGCCGGGGCACAGCGCCGGGCTCCTGGTGCTCGATGACGTCGGAGGCGAACGCGGCGAGCACGGCCCGCCGGTGCGCCGGCGCATGCTCGCCGTGCAGCCAGGAGGCCCACACCCGCTTCGGATCCGGATACGTCGCAGGGTCCTCCTCCCACAACCGCGCGGCGACGTCGCCCACACCGGACGCCATCGCTTCGGCCTCCGCGACACGGGAGTGGAAGGTCAGCACCTTGCGCAGGTTCTCCCGCGCGGCCGCCGTCAGCACCCCCGCCTGCAAGGCAGCCAACCGTGCCCCGCGCACCCGTTCCGTTCCTGACCCGAGCTGCGCCCGGTGCCCGTACTCGGGATCGCGGATATCGACGCACACGACCTGGTACGGGGCGATCAGCCCGCGCTCGATCGCCTCCGAGAGCGTCAGCTTGTAGGCGACGGGCCCGAACACGGGGGAGTCCTCACTCATGCTCGCCACCAGCCGCGCCTGACCACCCTCCCGCCCCTCACCGCCGCCTGCCGGAGCCCACACCCGCGGCGTCGCCGTCATATACAACCGCCGGACCGCACGCAGCTTGTCCTGATCGTGCACGGCCGCCCACGGCTTCAGCCCGTCCCCACTCGTTCTGTGGGCCTCGTCGACCACCACCAGGTCGAACGCTTCTAGGCCGAGCGCGTGCGCCCTGCGCACCACGTCCACCGACTGATAGGTGCCGAACAGCGTGACGGTATCGAGGTCCCGCACCCAGTCGACGAGTTCACTCACGTCCGTCGTGCACGGCAGGCCCCCGGAGTCCTTGGCCGGCAGGGAGCACACGCCGACCATCGCCCCCGACCGGCCGCCATCCTGCCGCCACGCACTCGCCATCTGCACCAGCAGATCCAGCGTCGGCACCAACACCAACACCCGCCGCGCCCCCAGGCGCTGAGCTGCCGCGGCGGCGATGAGGGTCTTGCCGGAGCCGGTCGCGGCGATGCACTGGCACCGCAGCCCCGCCTCCGGCAGGCGCCCGTCTGCGGACCCCTGAAGCGCCCGCACGACGGCGTCTACGGCCTCGACCTGATGAGGCCGCAGCACCTGCCCGGAAGCCCGTTCAGGGGCCCGCCCGGTCATCGCTGGCCCAGCTCGGCCAGCAGCGACGGATTGACGATGGACACGACCGCCTCAATGTCCGCCCGCCCGGCCGCCGGCCACAGCTCCCCGCGCGCGGCCCGGTACTTCGCGGCCAGCCGCTCCCGCTTGTGCGCAGGCAGCTGGGCGGCACGGTCGGGGTGGCTGTTGTGCGCGTTGTCGGCGATCTTCAGCAGCGTGGCCTGAGGATCAGCAGTGATCCGGCGGATCTTCTCCTCATACGCCACATCCGCCTGGTTCGTCACCGCCTGGACAATCTCCACCACCCGCGCAGGCACTCCCCGCTCAAGCAGCTGGTCCGCGCTCACGTCGGTGTCCTCCAGGACGTCGTGCAGCAGACCCGCCATCACCAACTCGTCGCCGAACGGAACGAGGCCGGCGGCCACCGCCCGCACATGCTCGATGTAGGCAACGCCGATCTTGTCGACCTGGCCCGCGTGGGCAGCAGCGGCCAGAGAATCCACCTCCGAAACGGAAATCACCGCATCACCATTCTTGGGACGAGATTCCTCAGCGACATCACGCATTCATTCCTCCTGGATATCGGAGCTGAGTTCAGTATTCAGCAGGGACCGGAAATGACACACCATCCTGCGTCCCTCATTCGTGCCTCACGCAAGGGCCACCTGACCTCGATCGGGCAAGCACCCTGAGTACAGAGCCTAGTGGACCTTGAAAGATGACACACACGATCGGGAGAGGTTGTCTCGAACCGTACGAGACTGGTACCTTCGAAGCCTGAAGGTGACCGATTCTGACCGGGATGAGGTCACCGGGAGGGCGAAGCCGGACCGGCTTCCTCGCAGGCTCAAACCCCAAGCCTCCCTCTACAACGAGCCTCCACCCGCCCGTCACCCTCCCCCAGCCAGCCGCGTTTTGCAGGACCGCGCGGAGCGTGGCCCTGCCAGGCCGGAACGCGAAGCGGTCCGCGCCGCCGGAACCGCGGAGCGGATCCGGCAGGCATCACGGAGTGATGCCGCTCCCGACTTCGTCGGGAGCTCTTGCGGGCGAAGCCGGACACCGCCGCGTAGCG
>NZ_JBIWKA010000028.1:0-64225 GCF_044765445.1 Streptomyces sp. NPDC102467
CAGCGTTCAAGGTCGGCCTGACGGCAGGTGGCAAGGCTGAGGTTCTCGTCCTCGAGCCAGTCCAGAAGGCAGACGGCCGCCCGCAGATGTTGCCGGGTGTGGATCCTCTGGAGTGGCGGTCGGGATCAAGCGGTGAGGCGGTAGTTCTGCTGGTCAGGGCTGGGGTAGAGGCGCTTGTGTTCGCGGGCCATGTGGAAAATCCAGTAGTCCTCGAAGTCTCCATTCGTGATCAGTGCGCGGAGTTGGAGTACGGTTTCGGCGCCGTCGAGTCCCCAGCGGGCGCCGGTGATGTCGAGGCGGTCGGCGATCAGGTGGCGGCAGGCGCCTTCGACGGCTCCGGTGGCGATCGGCCAGCCGGCCGCGAGGGCGGTGTCGTAGTGGAGTTGGTCGAGGTGACCGGTGAGGTAGCGGGCGCAGGTGGTGACGGCGTCGCGGCGGGTGCGGGAAAGCTGTTCGGCCGCGGCCTGAGCAGTCATATCTTGGGCTGCGCGGCCAGCTTGTCCGGCGAGGATAGCGGTGAGTTTGTCCGCGGCCCAGGTCTCGGCCTCGCGGCTGCCGACCGGGTGGAAGGCATGCGCGGCCGTCCATGTGTACTCGGCGACGTGCATGAAGTCGAGCAGGACATGAATTTGGATGCCACGGCGGGCGGCTTCCTCGTGAATCAGGTCGAGTTGGTGGCGGGCGCCGTCGACGAGCACGATCCAGTCCCGCAAATGCTGCGGGTCGCGGGATGTGGCCTGGGCGAAGGCATCAGTGACGACTTGCTCCGGGGGATGGATCACCGAGGCGGTACACCATTTCCGCTGAGCTTTCGGCCCTGGCCGCACCGGCCGGGCTTCGCTGCGGCCGCCGGGTGGATGAATGATGTCGTGCGGCCGACGCGAGGCGGGAACGGTATCGAAGACGCAGGCCACCGTCGCCATCCTCTTGCGGTTGGGCTTCTCGCCGGGGGCGAGGCGTCCGCGCCGGCCGGCCGCCGCGCTCGTGGCCGCCGCCCGCCGGGTGGCCTCGCGCAGGGCTTCGGGGCGCATCACGACTCCCTTCCCATCGACTTGGATGACCAGGGGCATCTCGCGGGTGCACGGGGTGGGGATCTTCGCCGTGTAGTAGACGGCGATGTCGACCGCTGAGGCGATCAGCAGTTCTTTGAGACGGCGCTTGCCCAGCACCTTGCCGCATCGTCGATCGATCGCGGCGGCGGCCTGGTCGAACGAGCCTCTCACGGCTTCGAGGACGGCGAGCCGGACCAGTCCTCGTGAGTGCCGGCCGGCGGGCAGCGACAACGCTTCGTCCGCCGGGTGCACGTTGGCAACGCTGCGGCCGCGATAGGCGATCCGGGTCACCCGAACCGGCCCGAACACACAGGTCAGCAGACGATGGTGCCCCCGCTCCCGCCAGGTCCGAGGCCGTCCTTCCGGACCGAGTACCAGCGGCTGCCCTCCGTCCGCTCGCATTGTTTCCTCCTCCTTCCTGGCTCGCTGATCGAGGTGGTTCTGCATCAGCTGCCGCAGCAGTTCGCGTCCCAGTTGTTCGAGCTGGGCTTCGAGTTCGTCATGCGGCATGTTCGCTGCCGGGCCGTCGGCCAGCGTCGAGATGAGGCGTTCGAAGGCATCACGGGAGGCGGAGTACGGATCAGGCTCGGGTAAGGGGTCGTACGGTTGCATCGTGGGCTCTTCTTCGGGAGTGATTCGTTTGGTTGGCACCTTCGAATCTACGGAGAAGAGCCCCTTGGTCACCGGGAGTTGGTGCGGTCGTGTCCCGGACCTTGTCGGGCGAGGGTGAACTGTCCCGGCGCGTCCTCGTCCAGCCAGCCGCGCTCGACCAGACGCTTCAGCTTTCCCAGGGTGCCTTCGATCTTCCCGGTCGTCGTCGGCAACCCGATCCGTGGCACGATCTGCTTGGCCTGCACCGGTCCCGGCGCATCAGCGATGATCTCCACGATGTCCCGGTAGACATCCGGCAACACCGCCACGACCAGCCCCTCGCGCCACGGCGGCACCATCATCACCCCAACGCCATGAGGCGCCGACGTCTCGTTCGTCTCCGGAGCGTCCGGCTCAGCCGCAGTGTTCGCGGCCGACAGCTCCGCCAGCACCTTCGCGACGGTATCCCGCGTGATCTCCAGCCGTGACAGATCCTCCCGCGCCTTCTCCAGCCGGATGGCCAACTCTGCTGCCTCGACCTGGAGTTTTTCCACCTTCTGCCGAGCCGTGGCCTCTCTCGCTTGCAGTTCCTCCGGCAAAGACACCATGGCGCCCCACCTCCACTCTGCAACGGTAGGAGCAAGCCGCCGTCTCCCGCACTGTCAATCAGCGTCTTCCCAGGTCATCCACCCCCGAGAGGAAGCACACATGAATCTGTTGGCGCTGATGCGACGAGGATGCGAGGCTGCCGTCCCAAGGCACCGATGAAGAAGGCCCAGATGACGCACGCCGAGGCACTCAAGCAGCTCAGCCACCATGCGCGCGAGAGGGCATTCGGCAGGCACGTCGGCTCCGACCGCCTCATTCAGATCGGGCTGGATGCTCTGATCGAGGGCGTTGAGAGTCCTTCACTCGCCATGCTGGCGGGACTCCTTCGCAGCGAGGAGCCCGAAGCACCCGAGCTCTTCGACCAGGTGCTGGAGGAGCTGGGGCTGGCCTTTCACCCACCGACCGACCCCCGGGCCGCGAAATGGGCGATGGCCTACTGGGTCGTCGGCCAGATCGTGGATGGGTCTCTCGACCCGGCCACCGGGACACACCTCATCTGGGCAGACATCGCTTATGACCTTGGATATCCAGAGAACCTGCAACCTCTCGTCTCCTGCGCAATCAATCTGGATGGCTGGGAAGAGAGCTGGGGGGTCTCGCGTGAAGAGCTCGACCGGGAAGCAGTCGAAGCTGCCAACCAGTTCCTGAGTAGACGACCCCGGCTCGACGACCAGCACTGACCCGCAGGTCACATCGAGCCGAGCATCACTTCAAAGGATCCGCACCCTTCCGCTTCTGCGGCACCAAGTATCTCAGCTGGGCCCCGCCTACGTGGAAGACCTACTGCACCGACGAGATCTACGTGTGACCGCCCGGCCGCGGTTCGTCGACGGCCGACACGATCCTCGGCCCGCCTCAGCCACCGCCAGAGTGACGGCCTGCGCGCGCATGCCCTCCCCGGGAGCGTGAGCAGTGAGCTGGTGGCGCAGGGCGAGGATCTCCGCGTCTTTGTCGCGGGCGCTCACCGCAACAACCGCGGTGCGTCGAACAGGTTGGTGACGGCCAGACAGCCCGGACCAAGCAGCAAGAACGCCTGTCCTGCCGCACCGGCGAAGACGCTCCTGAGCTGTATGTCGTCAGGGTGAGTAGGCTGGCGCTTGCCGGGCGATCGAACGGCAGGCGGAGGGCTCTCGGGCAGCTGGCGCGAGATGCGCCGGGGCCCCAGGGCCGCAGGTTACCGCTGGCTGGTGGCCATGTAGGTGCCATGCCAGGTGTGCTCCCAGACCCGGCCTGTGGAGGCGTTGACGGACAGCATGCCGGTGATCTTCCCGGACTGCATGGTGTGCAGGGTGTAGTAGCCAGGGTAGGACTCCGGGTCGCCCGCGGTCAGGGCGGTGCCGTGGTCGCGGAGCCACTGGGAGGCGATGCGCCGGGCTTGCGCGGTCGAGACCCGGGCCCGGCTCTGGCTGCCATAGTGCATGCCGTAAGTGGTGTTCCACATCATCGCGGGCCCGTACTCGATCTGCACGGCGCCGCCGGCCGGGTTGACCAGGATCTCGGTGGCCGGCCGGCCACTGGTGTTTTCCAACTCGGCGTAGAAGTTCTTCGAGAACTGCATGACCTCACCGACCCGCAGGCCGAGCCGGTCGGCGAACGCCATCGCCCGCTGGCGGGCCTGGCCGAGGGTCTGCACCTGGCTGCCGTTGCCCGCCAGCCACCAGTTCCCCATCATGCTGTTGCCCATCATGCCGGGCGCCCATGAGCCCTGGCCGCCGCCCATCATGTTGGAGCCCCCGTCGCCGCGCCACGTGTCCGGCCCCCACCCGCTGGTCGGCCCCGTGGCAGGAGCGCTGTTCGCCCCCGACGTCGGGGGGCTGCTGCCCGGGGCAGTGCTGACCGACGCGGTGGGAGCGCGGCTGGAGGTTCCGGCGTTGCCGGAGGCACCGCTATTCGCGCCGCAGGCACCGATGGCCACTGTGCCCGCCAGGGCCAGGGCCGCGACAGCGGCGGCATGTGCACGCCTGCTGATCATGGTCCTCACCTCTGTGGTCGATCCTCGTCTGCGGCCGCCGTGCAGTGGTTGCCCGCTCGTCTGCATGCCAGCCTCCCATCGCGCCGGCGGCCGTCCAAGGGCCGTTCGGCCCACCCGATCGGCCCTTACTAGTGAGGTCGATCTTGAACAATGGAGAACCCCGGCCGGGTGATGGGATCAACCGCCGCGTTGGGGAGTCGGAGCCGGTTGGAAGTCGGATCGTCCGTTGGCGAGGTCGACAGTGAGACGCTGTGTCGCCATCTCTTTGCGCAGGTCGCAGCACCATAAGGTGCGGTGGCAATGGTGCTTGCCGTTCGGCTGGGCACCGATGGACGGGCGGCCGAGCTCAGCCCGCTGGAACCGGATGAACCGATCTGGTAGACGAACGGACGACGCAACCGCGGGGAAGGATGCATCCCCAGCCATGCAACTACGAGGCCGACGACTTGGCCGTGCTGTTCGCATGACTTCCGCGGTGACCGCGATCACCGACAGATCAGCGGAGTCCGTCCCCCGCGAGACGTCCTCGGGCAACGCAGTCCCACACCGCGTCAATATGAGGATGGAAGGCGCGCACTCGGTCCGTAGGGGCGGTCGGCCGTTGACGCGTCACCCGTGCGGAACGATCGCGACGGGGCAGGCGACGTGGTGGATGAGGGCATGGGCCACCGGGCCGGTGCGGGATCCGACGGCCTGGCGGCGCAGGCGGCGGCCGATGACGAGCAGGCACGCGCCTCGGGACGCACGTACGAGTTGATGAACTGCCGCTCGCCCTTCGACGAGAGTCTCCTGGACGCAGACCTCGGGGAACTTCTCGGCCCAGGGCCTCAGCAGTGTCGTCAGGGCACGTTCGGCCTCGGCCTTAACAGCCGCACGATGGGTGGGGTCCGGCAGAACAGCGGTGTACGGGAGGTGCCAGGCGTGCACCGCACGCAGGGGTGCGCCGCGCAACGTGGCCTCCTGGAAGGCGAATTCGATGACCGGGTCGGCGAGGGGCGACACGTCGACGGCGAGCGCTACATCACGGAAGCGGCCAGGTACGGAGTCGTGCGCGGGCAGCCGTTCGTCCGTGGCCGCGATGCCTGCCCGTACGAGGACGACGGGGCAGTGTGCGCGGCCCGCGATGGCCAGGGCGACGGACCCGGCGAGCGCCCCGCTGACCGCGCCGAAGCCCTGGCTGCCGAGGACGAGCAGTTCGGCGTGCTCGGTCTCGGCGAGCAGGGCCTGCGTGGGCGGTCGGCGGATCTGTTCGGCGGCGATGTACAACTTCGGTTGTTGGGCCGCTAGTTGCTCGGTGGTGGTGCGCAGGATGCGGCGGGCCCAGTACTGGGGAGCGCGCAGTTCGGGCAGGTCCGCCTCGGTACCGTCCGGGGGCAGGCCCTCCCAGGCGTGGACCAGGCGTACCGGGAGTCCCCGGCGCAGGGCTTCGCGGGCGGCCCAGTGGGCTGCCGCGGTGCTTTCGCGTGAACCGTCGAGACCGACGACGATCGGCTTCAGCATCGTTGTCACCTGCTTTCGGGCGCGTGCGGTGAGTCGGTGAGAGTGGCGCGGCCTGCTTCGAGGCGGGCGACCGGGATGCGGTATGGGGAGCAGGAGACGTAGTCCAGGCCGGCCCGGTGGAAGAAGTGGATGGAGTCGGGGTCGCCGGCGTGCTCGCCGCAAACGCCGGTCTGGAGATGGGAGTTGGCGGCGCGGCCGTCGCGTACGGCGAGGGCTATCAGCGCGCCGACCCCTTCCTCGTCCAGTGTCTCGAAGGGGGATGCGGTGACGATGCCGCGGTCGAGGTAGTGCGGGAGGAACGAGGCTTCCGCGTCGTCACGGGACAGGCCCCAGGTGGTCTGGGTGAGGTCGTTGGTGCCGAAGGAGAAGAAGTCGGCGCAGCGCGCGAGGGTGTTCGCCGTGAGTGCGGCCCGGGGCAGTTCGATCATTGTTCCGATGGGCAGGTGCAGGGTGCGGCCGTTCTCGGCGCTGACCTCGGCGAGTGTGTGCTCGACCAGTTCGCGGGTCTGTCGCAGCTCTTCGGCGGTCGCGACGAGCGGGATCATGATTTCGGCGCGGGGTGTGCCGCCGTCGTGCAGGCGGCGTGCCACTGCCTCGGCGATCGCGCGCACCTGGGTGGTGACGAGGCCGGGCACGGTGAGGCCGAGGCGTACGCCGCGCAGGCCGAGCATGGGGTTGTGTTCGTGCAACCGGGCGACTGCGGCGAGGAGTTCGCGGTCGTGGTCGGTGGGGTGGGCTGTCGTCGCGATGCGCGTGGCGAGGTCCGTGTGGTCGGGCAGGAATTCGTGCAGGGGTGGGTCGAGCAGGCGGATGGTGACCGGCAGGCCGTCCATGGCTTTCAGGATGCCGATGAAGTCCTTGCGCTGCAGGGGCAGCAGGGCGGCGAGGGCGTTGCGGCGTTCGGTGTCGTCGCCGGCCAGAATCATGGCCTCGACGAGTTCCTTGCGGGCGCCGAGGAACATGTGCTCGGTGCGGCACAGGCCGATGCCCTGGGCGCCGAGGAGGCGGGCGAGGGCGGCGTCCTGCGGCGTGTCGGCGTTGGCGCGTACGTCGAGGTGGCGCACGGAGTCGGCGTGGGTGAGGGCGTGCTGGACGGCGTCGGCGAGGGGGCTGGTGCGCAGGCCGGTCGTCAGGGTTTGGCGGACGTCGGAGTCCGTCAGGGGCAGCGCGCCGAAATACACGGTGCCGGCGGTGCCGTCGACGGAGAGCGTGTCGCCCTCGCAGACAACTGTCCCGCTGTTGGTGGTGAGCTGGCGGGCCGCCTGATCCACGGTGAGGATGTCGGCTCCGCACACGCACACCTTTCCCATGCCGCGGGCTACTACAGCGGCGTGGCTGGTTTTGCCGCCGCGGCTGGTGACGACGGCGCCAGCGGCGATCATGCCCGGCAGATCGTCCGGGCTGGTCTCGCGGCGGACAAGGATGGTGTGCTGCCCGGCCTTGGCGCGGCGGATCGCGGCGGCCGAGTCGAAGACGACGACGCCTACGGCCGCGCCCGGCGATGCGGGCACGCCGACGGCCAGGGGTACGTCGGTGGGCCGGGTGGCGAAGCGGGGGAACATCAGGCGGGTCAGGGATGCGCCGTCGACGCGGGCCAGGGCCTCGTCGTCGGTGAGGGTCTTCTCGTGGTGGAGGTCGTAGGCGATGCGGAACGTGGCTTCGGCGGTGCGCTGACCGACGCGTGTCTGCAGGATCCACAGCTTCCCGCGCTCGATGGTGAATTCGACGTCGCAGAGGTCACGGTAGTGGTGTTCCAGGGTGTGCAGGTGAGATTCGAGTTCCGTGAATGCGCGGGGGTTGAGGGTGTGCAGCGCGTCCAGGGGCTGAGTGTCGCGGGCCCCGGCGACCACGTCCTCGCCCTGGGCGTTGGGCAGGTAGTCGCCGTACGGGCCGTGGGCGCCGGTGGCGGGGTCGCGGGTGAAGGCGACGCCGGTGCCGGAGTCCTCACCGAGGTTGCCGAAGACCATGGCCTGGATGGTCACGGCGGTGCCGAGGTCGTCGGGGATGTGGTGGTCGGCGCGGTAGAGGCGGGCGCGTTCGCCGTTCCAGGACGCGAAGACGGCACGCAGGGCGCGATGCAATTGCGCGGCGGGGTCTTGCGGGAAGTCCTTGCCGCTCTCGCGGCGGATGATCTCCTTGAACTCCTGTGTGAGCCGCATGGGTTCGGAGCCGTCGCCCCGCACGCTGCGGCTGTGGTGGCGGGCGGCAGCAGTCTCGAACAGGGCGCTGTCCACCCCCATGACCGTATGGCCGAACATCTGGAGCAGACGTCGGTAGGAGTCCCAGGCGGGCTGTTCCTTGCCCATCGCCGCGGCGAGCGCGATGACGGAGGTGTCGTTCAGACCGATGTCGAGGATCGTCTCCATCATGCCGGGCATGGAGAAGCGGGCGCCGGAGCGTACGGAGACGAGCAGTGGGTCGTCTGCGGCGCCGAGGGCGCGGCCGATGGACCGTTCCAGGTCGGCCAGGGCGTGGGCGACTTCGACGCCGAGTTCGGGCGGTTCGGTCCCGGTGGCGAGGTAGCGGCGGCACGCCTCGGTGGTAACGGTGAAACCGGGCGGCACGGGCAGGCCAAGGCGGCTCATCTCGGCGAGGCCCGCGCCCTTGCCGCCGAGGACGTCGCTCAACTCGCGGCTCCCGTCGGCGAAGGTGTACACGTAGCGCGTGGTCGGCTGCGTCGTGTTCATCGCAGACCTCTCAGGAGCAGCGGTCGGGTCAGTCATGCGGGACGACGGCGACGGGGCACGCCGCGTGGTGGATCACCGCGTGGGTGACGGGCCCGGCGTGGGCACCAAGGTGCGGTTCGGGGTAGCAGCGCCTCCCCACCACCACGAGGTCGGCGCCGGAGGCCGCCATGAGGAGCAGAGCCTGCGCACGGCCTTCGGCAACGGTGCGGGTCACCTCGACGTCGAGGTACTTGTCCTGCCAGGTCCGCAGCACCGCTTCCTGGAAGCCCTCCCATTCCTGGGCCCGCAGTGGGCCTTCGGCCAGGGCGACTTCGCCGGGGCCGACGCTCAGCAGGTGCGGGCCGTGCCAGGCGGACACCACGTGAAGCCGGGCTCCGTGCCTCCACGCCGATGCGAAGGCGAAGTCGATGACGTCGTCGCACGGGTCGTCGAGGTCGAGGCCGAGGACGACCTCCCGGCCTTCGTCGGCTCGCTCGACGGCGGCCTCCCTCACCAACACCACCGGGCACGCTGCCCGCCCTACGACACCGCCCGCTACCGACCCGACGAGCAGGCCCGACAAGGCGCCCAGACCGCGCGAGCCCAGGACCAGTGCCCCTGCTCGCTCGGCGATACGCAGGAGCGCGGCGGTCGCCGGGCCCGGGACGGTCTCGGTCGTCACATGCGTGGACCGGATCACGGAGGTGACCTGCCTCGCCGTGGCCTGTACGAGGGCGTGTGCACGACGACGCTGTCCGGTCGCATCCGCCTCACTGGCCGGCGGGTTAGGGCTCCAGTTCCAGGCGTGCACCAGATGCAGCGGGACGTCTCGGAGCAGCGCCTCCCGGGCCGCCCACAGCGCGGCGGCACGGCTCTGTGCCGACTCGTCGACACCGACGACGACGGGGTGTTCGATCGTGGGGCGTGTCATGGCATCTCACCTCCGGATCGGCCGCTTTCGCAGCGGACGAAGCACTGGAGCGGACGGCTCACGGGGTGACCGATCCGCCCTGGGGTGCGGCTTCGTCATGCTCATCGTTTCGCCGTTGAGCAGTGCCCTGGAGGGGCCGCCGGGCCCCGGTTGTGGTCCATACGGCCCATGCGGCGTCGGCCTGTTCGGCCGCACTCTTGAAGTGGCGCAGGGGCCAGTGACCCGGAGCTGCTGCAAAAGGGGTGGCCATGAATCAGGTCGTCGTGGTCGGGATCGACGGATCGGCCCGTGCCCGTGCCGCTGCGCGTTGGGCCGCTCAGGAGGCTGTACTGCGCGGGGGGCCGCTGTGCATCGCGTACGCCACGACCGGCCCTCGTCTCCCCGCATCTTCCGCGGCGCTCGACGAAGTGCGGAAGGAGGTGACCGTAAGGCATCCCGCGCTGTCGGTGGGGACACGGATGCTGTCCGGGCAGCCCCTGGAGTCGTTGCTCGCATGTGCCGAGCACACGGGCCTTTTGGTGGTCGGGCTGCGCGGCGCCGACGGTTTCGCCGGGCTCGCCCTGGGCTCGGTGGCGCTCGGTGCCGCGGCGCGGGCTTCGGTGCCGGTGGCGCTCGTCCCCGGCCCGCTCGACGGCCATCGTCCGCCGGTGCGCCCGGACCAGGTCATGCTGGGAATCGACGCCCGCGCTCCGCTCGACGGCGCGATCGACTGCGCGTTCACCGCAGCCCGGCGGGGCGGGCTGCGACTGCACGCGGTGCACGCGTGGTCATTGCCGCCGTCCCCCGAGTGGCGCGGGCATTGGTGGCTTCCGGCCAAGGACCGGGCCTCCTGGGAGGATCAGGAGGTTCAGTCACTGTCCGACGCGCTCAGCCCTTGGCGTGCGAAGTATCCCTCGGTGCGGGTGCTGGAGGATGTCGTCCTGTTCGAGCCCGGGCACGCACTGGTCCGGGCGGCCGCCTCCGCCGAAGTGCTGGTGGTGGGGCGGTGTGAGGCCGGGCGTCTGGGACCGGTGGTGCTCGGCCTGCTGCCGCACGCCCGCTGCCCGGTGGTCGTGGCTCCGTCCTAGACCTTGGGCCACAGCCACCGGGCGGATGTCCCGCAGCAGGGCCCAAGGAGCGGCTCAGCCGGTCCAGGACCAGTGTGCGATCTCCGGCAGATCGGTGCCGTGCTCGCGGATCCAGGCCTGATGGCGGGTGCGGGCGTCGGCCATGGCCTGGCGGAGCGCGGCGGCGCGTACCGCCAGGCCCGGTACGCGATCGATGACGTCCATGACGAGCCGGTACCGGTCGAGGTCGTTGCGGACCACCATGTCGAACGGTGTCGTCGTCGTGCCCGACTCCTTGTAACCGCGTACGTGGAGGTGGGCGTGGCCGGCGCGGCGGTAGGCGAGGCGGTGGATCAGCCACGGGTAGCCGTGGTAGGCGAAGATCACCGGTTTGTCGGCGGTGAACAACGCGTCGTACTCGAAGTCCGGCATACCGTGCGGGTGTTCCTCGCGCGGCATGAGGCGTGCCATGTCGACGACGTTGACGACACGAACGGCGAGTTCGGGCAGGTGCTCGCGCAACAGCATCGCCGTGGCAAGGACCTCCTGTGTGGGGACATCGCCCGCGCAGGCCAGGACCACGTCGGGCTCGCGGCTGCCGTCGTCGGTGCCGGCCCACTCCCACACTCCGGCCCCGCGCGCGCAGTGGGCGCGGGCCTCGTCGAGGGAGAGCCAGTCGAAGCAGGGCTGTTTGCCCGCGACGACGACGTTGACGTAGTCGCGGCTGTGCAGGACGTGTTCGGCGACGGAGAGCAGCGTGTTGGCGTCCGGCGGCAGATAGACCCGTACGACATCGGGGCTTTTGTTGAGGACGTGGTCGATGAAGCCGGGGTCCTGGTGCGAGAAGCCGTTGTGGTCCTGGCGCCACACGTGTGAGGTGAGCAGGTAGTTGAGGGAGGGGATCGGGGCACGCCATGCCAGCCGGCGCGCGGTCCTGAGCCATTTGATGTGCTGGATGACCATGGAGTCGACGATGTGGACGAAGGCCTCGTAGCAGGAGAACAGGCCGTGGCGGCCGGTGAGGTTGTAGCCCTCCAGCCAGCCCTGGCAGACGTGTTCGGAGAGGATTTCCATGACGCGGCCGTCGCGGGCCAGGTGTTCGTCGGTCGCTACCGTCTGTGCCTGCCAGGCCTTGCCGGTGACGTCGAAGAGAGCCTCCAGGCGGTTCGAGGCGGTCTCATCGGGGCCGACGACACGGAAGTCGCGACGCTCGGCGGTGTCCCGCATGACCTGGGCGAGCAGACCGCCCAGGACTCGGGTGGGTTCGTGGAGCGTGGTGCCCGGCTTTTCGACGGGGACGGCGAAGTGCTCCAGCGGGGCGGTGGGCAGGTCCCGGGTCAGCAGGCCGCCGTTGGCGTGTCGGGTGGCGCCGAGGCGGCGGTCGCCCTCGGGGACGTACCGCAGGACCAGCGGCGTCGGGTGTCCCGCGGCATCGAACAGCTCCTGCGGACGGTAGGAGCGCAGCCATGCCTCCAACTGATGCAGGTGATCGGGGTTTTCGCGGACGTGCGCGAGCGGCACCTGATGTGCGCGCCAGGTCCCCTCGACCGGCTCGTTGTCGACTGTGCGCGGGCCCGTCCAGCCCTTCGGGGTGCGCAGCACGATGACGGGCCAGCGGGCGCGGCCGTGGTCCTCGGCCTGTCGTGCGGCGCGGGCCTCGTGCTGGATGGCCGTGATCCGGTCGAGGGCCTGGTCCAGGGCGGCGGCCAGCTCCCGGTGCACGTGGAGGGGGTCTGTGCCGGTGACGTGGAGCGGTTCGTGGCCGTATCCCCGCAGAAGGTGGTCCAGTTCGGCCTCGGGCAGCCGGGACAGGACGGTCGGATTGGCGATCTTGTAGCCGTTGAGGTGGAGGACCGGCAGGACCGCGCCGTCATGGACCGGGTCGAGGAACTTGTTGGAATGCCAGGATGCCGCGAGTGGTCCGGTCTCCGCCTCGCCGTCGCCGATCACGCAGGCGACCAGCAGGTCCGGGTTGTCGAGGGCGGCTCCGTATGCGTGCGCGAGCGAGTAGCCGAGTTCGCCGCCCTCGTGGATCGAACCGGGTGTCTCGGGGGCGACGTGGCTCGGTACGCCGCCGGGGAAGGAGAACTGCCGGAACAGGCGCGCCATGCCGGCCGCATCGCGGGGGACGTCGGGGTACGTCGCTGAATAGCTGCCCTCCAGCCAGGAGTTGGCCAGCACGGCGGGGCCGCCGTGGCCCGGACCCCAGATGCACAGGGCCTCCCTGTCCCGTTCCTTGATGATCCGGTTGAGATGCGTGTGCACGAGATTGAGGCCGGGGGACGTACCCCAGTGACCGAGCAGGCGCGGCTTGATGTGCTCGGGGGTCAGCGGTTCGGTGAGCAGCGGATTGCCGAGCAGGTAGATCTGCCCGACCGTCAGGTAGTTCGCGGCACGCCAGTGTGCGTTCAGAGCATGCAGGTCGGCATCGGTCAGGGGTACGCGGCCGTGCTGTTTCGTCTTGTGCATGAGGCCTCCACGGGTGCCGTCGAGAAGTCAGCTGCGCTGCGGGACGATCGCCACCGGGCACTGGGCGTGGTGCAGTAACACATGTCCCACGCGGCCCAGTTGAAGCCCGAAGTGGCCGTGGCGGCGGCGCGCGCCCACCACCACGAGGTCGGCGGCGGCCGTGCGGTGCAGCAGCACCGCGCTGGCCGGGCCCTCGACGACGCTGTGGCGCACCTTCGCACGGGGGTGTCCGGTCGGTGCGTCGGACAGGGCCGCGTCAAGTACTTCGCCGGCCCGCCGCTGGTGCTCGTGTCCGGGTTCCGCGCTGTTCAGGGGGTTGTCGTCGCTCTCGTGCGCGGGGCAGCGCCAGGCTCGTACAGCATCAACGGTGCAGTGCCGTGCCGTCGCCTCGCGGAGGGCGAAGTCCACGGCCGCCGATGACTGGTCGGCCTCGCCCACTCCCAGCAGGATCCGACCGTGGGTACCTTCGATGCCCTCCTTGTCACCACGTACGACGATCACGGGGCATTGGGCGCGGCCCGCCACCGTGAGGCCGACCGATCCCAGGAGCAGACCGGCGACCTCACCTCGGCCGCGGCACCCGGTCACCACGGCCCAGGCGTTGGCGCTTTCGTGCAGCAGGGCGGAGGCCGCCTCGTCAGGGAGGACGCCGGTGCTCACCCGGACGTCGGGGCGCCGCAGCTGGGCACGGTGGGCCGCGGAGCCGACCGTGTTCTCTGCGAAGATCTGCTCGGAGGGGCGGGCGAGGCTGCCGGTGAGCGCGACACCTTCGTAGCGCTCCCACATCGACGCGTACACAAGCCTCACGGGCAGCCCGTGCCGGGCAGCCTCGTCCATGGCCCAGTCCACCGCGGCCAGGCTGGAGTCCGATCCGTCCACGCCCACGACCAGGGGCAGTTCCATCGTGCCCACCGCCTTCCTTCTCAACGTCGGCTACTTCCCGGTGGACGGCCCGTCCTTCTCCATCCGGCCTGGTGCGTGCAGTGCCGCCAGGCGTCGGTGGTACTCGTCCTCGTCGATCTCGCCTCGGGCGAAGCGTTCCGCCAGCATCCGATCGGGCGAGGGGCGTTCATGCTTCATGGGGCCTTGGGACAACAGAGCCGTGGCGCGCAGCACCATCACCGCCACAACGATGATCAGCAGGACGAGCAGCAGCACGCTCACTGTCGTCGCCCATCCCCAGCCGTTCATGTGGCCGTAGTTGTCGTTGCGGAACATGGCGGGTCGCCCCCTCGGGAGTCGCATGGTCCGAGCCGTGTGGCCTTCAGGGCGAGCCTTGCACTGAACCCACCCGGTGTGAGGGGGTCGCTTCGGCCCTCATCGGGGACGTTCGGCCCCCTGCCCGGACCACCGGGTGTGTCAACGATGGCCTCACGGCACTGTCCCAGGGGAAGGAGCCGGCATGTCCGCAGGTGCACGCATCGTGGTCATCGGCGTCGGCAACGAGTTCCGGCACGACGACGGGCTCGGGCCGGCGGTGATCACGCGGCTCGGTGAGCGCGCCGTGGCCCGTCCTTTGCCGGTCGGCACCGCTCTGACCACCTGTGACGGCGAGCCAGGGCGGCTGCTCGGCCTGTGGGAGAACGCCGAGCTGGCAGTCGTCGTCGACGCCGCTCACTCCGCGCCGCCGCACCCCGGCCGGGTGCACCGGCTGGACCTGGACAGCGCCGAGCTGGGCCGTGTGAGCGCGACGAGTTCACACGGTCTCGGCCTGGGCGAGGCCGTCGAGCTCTCCCGCGTCCTGGGCCGCCTGCCGGCACACCTGGTGGTGTACGCGGTAGAGGGCGTCGACCGGACTGTCGGAACCGGGCTGTCCGAGGCGGTCGCGCGACAAGTGGACACTCTGGCCGACTCCGTGGAAGCGGACATCGGGCGACATCGCAGCGCGGCCGCCGCTCGCCGGACATAGCCACCTCGGTTCGGCCACGGCGCGGTCCCGGCCGCGGGCCCCGTATCGGGGAGGCGCCCTCACTTTCTCGCGCGGTTAGCGAGTTGCGACGTATCCGGTGAGATCGAGGAGCCGGTTGGTGTAGCCCCACTCGTTGTCGTACCAGCCGAACACCTTGACCAGGTCGCCGTGCACCTGCGTGAGCGGAGCATCGAGCACGCACGAAGCCGGGTCACCCACCACGTCGCGCGAGACGATCGGCGCGTCCGATACGCGCAGGATCCCCTTCAGCGAGCCGTCCGCTGCCTCCCGGAACGCGCCATTGACGGCATCGGCGTCAGCGGGACGGTCGAGCACCACGGTCAGGTCCGTGAGCGAGCCGTCCTCGACGGGCACACGGACGGCGACACCGTCCAGAGTGCCGGCCAGCTCCGGCAGCACCAGACCCACGGCCCGGGCCGCGCCGGTGCTCGTCGGGATGATGTTCACCGCGGCGGAGCGTCCTCGGCGCAGATCCTTGTGCGGGCCATCCAGAACCACTTGGTCGTTGGTGTAGCCGTGGATGGTCGTCATCAGCCCCCTGGCGACGCCGAATGCCTCGTGCAGCACCTTCATCATCGGCGCCACGCAGTTGGTGGTGCACGAGGCATTGGAGACCACATGGTGGTGCTCCGGGTCGTACGTACCCTCGTTGACCCCCATGACCAGGGTGGCGTCGACGTCCCTGCCCGGCACCGACAACAGCACCGTTCGGACTCCCGACTTGAGATGGGCTCCCGCGTCATGACGCGTACGGAACCGCCCGGTCGACTCGATCACCACGTCCACCCCGAAGCGCTCCCAGGGCACATCGGCCGGATCACGCTCCGACGTCACCGCGATTCGATGTCCCGCGACCATCAGGGACTGGTCGTCCTGCTCCACGGGCACCCCCAGCCGACCATATGTCGAGTCGAACCGGAGCAGATGGGCCAGCACCGTGGGCGCGGCAATGTCGTTGACTGCCACGACCTGAACCGGTGTACCGGAAGGATGCTGCGCACGGTCCAGCACACACCGCAGATAGTCACGTCCGATACGCCCGAACCCATTGATTCCCACGCGCACGCTCACGTCCCCTGCCCTCCAGACCGCACCGCCTCCGGGTGCACCGCCAGTCTCCGCGCGGACGTCGGAGCCGCCATGAGCCAAGTGGGGTTCACCTGCGGGTCGTTCGGCCTCTCCCGCTGCCGGTCCCGGGAATGGACGTCGAGGCCGCCCCAGCCGGTCGGGCGGTGTGCCGCGAACCCGGCCCGGAACTCAAAGGATCTGGTCCGATTCTTCCACAGCCCCACCTCCGGGCTACGTCTCCCCCGCCCCCTTCCGCGTGCCGGCTGCCCTGCCGCCAATTCGACTTGTAGGCGCAGTAGTTCCCGCTCATACACCGCGCGGGACAGTCGTGACGACCCGCCCCGCGCCGCACCCCTGTTCTGGACCACTGTTCCTCCCACCGTCCGGCCGGATCTCGCGCCGTCGACGCTCGCTTGCCAAGGTGTGGTCCCACCGTCCGCGCCGCCTTCGTTGCGGCGTGCGCTGATCGGTGCGGCCTGCGGCGCACGGGCATCCGCCGGGAGCCTCGCACCGAATCCCTCCACTGCGAGAGGGCTCTTCGTCCCCGATCGGGGACGTTCGGCCCCCTGCCGAGGCCCGCTGGGCGCGCCGATGATGACCCCACGGCTTCGAGAGAGAGGGGAAGCCGACATGGCAGAGACCGCTCAGGCCGTGCAGACCTGGCACATCGCCGTGTTCGGGCGGGTACAGGGCGTCGGTTTCCGGCCGTTCGTGCATCGCACGGCCCATGCGCTGGGCGTCACGGGCTGGGTCCGCAACCGCGACGGCCACGTGGAGGTCACCGCCCGCGCGAGTGTCCCTGCCCTGCGCCACCTGGTCGGACACCTCCGGGAGCAGGCGCCGCCCCGTGCCGCCGTGCGCAACATCGAGGTAACGCGCATGTCGGACCACGGGCCGTACCCCTCGGGCGGGTTCGTGGTTCTCCCCAGTCCCCGAAACGAGCCGTCGGGCGGGGGCGGCGCACGCGAGGTCCCCCCGGACGCCGCCCTGTGCGAGGCGTGCCTGAGTGAACTGTTCGACCCGGCCGACCGCCGCTTCCGCTACCCCTTCATCACCTGCTCCGACTGCGGCCCCCGCGCCACGGTCATCGAGGCGCTGCCCTACGACCGCGCCCGCACCGCCATGCGGGACTTCCCGCTGTGTGCGGCCTGCACCGCCGAGTACACCGATCCTGCCGACCGCCGCTTCCATGCCGAGCCGCTGGCCTGCGCCGCCTGCGGGCCCCGTCTGGCCTGGGACGAGTTGACCGGCGACACCGCCCTCAAGTCGGCGGTGCGGGCCATCGAGGACGGCGGCATCGTCGCGATGAAGGGCCTGGGCGGCTATCAAATCATCTGCGACGCGACGCAGTCGGCGGCCGTCACCGAGCTGCGGCGCCGTAAGCACCGGCCGTCGAAGCCGTTCGCGGTCATGGTCAGCGATGTCGCCGCCGCCCGCCGGCTGGCCAGGATCGGGACGACCGAGCAGGCCGCCCTCTGTGGCCCGCAGCGGCCGATCGTGCTCCTGGACGCCCAGGCCGTCCTGCCCGGGGTCGCCCCCGGGCAGCGGCGCGTCGGTCTGTTCCTTCCCACCACCGGCCTGCACCACCTCCTCCTGCGCGCCCTCAACCGGCCCCTCGTTGTCACCAGCGGCAACCACGCCGGCGGCCCGATCACGATCGACGACGGTGAGGCACGCCGCACGCTCGCCGGGCTCGCGGACGGTTTCCTCACCCACGACCGGCCCATCACCGCCCGCTACGACGACTCCGTCGTCCAGCGCGTCGGCCGCCGTGTGCGCACCGTGCGCAGGGCTCGCGGTCTGGCACCCGCGCCCCTCGCGCTCCCGGTCTCCGCCGCGCACCCCCTGGTGGCGGCCGGGGCCCAGCTCAAGCACACCTTCACCCTCGTCGAGCAGCACCGGGCTCACCTCGGCCCGCACACCGGCGACCTGGCGGACGGGGCGACATACGACGCCTTCCGGTCCTCGTACGCGGACCTGGCCCGGCTCACCGGCATCGCGCCCCGCGCCGTCGCCCACGACCTGCACCCCGGCTACCTGTCCACCCAATGGGCACGCGCCCTTCCGGGAACCACATGCATCCCGGTGCAGCACCATCACGCGCACGTCGCCGCGGTGGCCGCCGAGCACGGGCTGCACACCCCGTTCCTCGGCGTCGCCTACGACGGCCTCGGCCTGGGCGACGACGGAATGCTGTGGGGCGGCGAGATCCTGCTCGCCACGCTCACCGGCTACCAGCGCGTGGGCCGCTTCGCCCGCGCACCGCTGCCCGGCGGCGAATCCGCCGTCCGCCACCCCTGGCGCACGGCCCTGGGACACCTGTACGGCGGCGAGCCACTGGGCACGCCGCCGCCCCCGCCGTGGCTGACCCACACCTTCACGCGGCAGCTCGACCCGGGGCGGGCCGACCGCGTGGCCACGATCATCCGCCGCGGCGTGAACTGCCCGCCCGCCTCCAGCGCCGGCCGGCTCTTCGACACGGTGGCGAGCCTGCTCGGTCTGAGCCCAGGTGTGGTGTCGTACGAGGGCGAGGCCGCCGTCGCCCTGGAGAACGCGGCGGACGGGGTACGACGGCCTGTTCGCGCACTGCCGTGGCGCCTTGCCCGGGTGGACGGGCTGTGGGTGTACAACCCGGCACCGACCCTGACCGCGGTCCTGGAACGTCACGCCGAGGGCAATGACGTGTCCTGCACGGCGGCCGCGTTCCACACCACCGTCGCGGAGGTGACCGCGGCACTCGTGGAACGGGTGGTGGCCGACGGCGGACCGCGCACCGTCTGCCTGGGAGGCGGCTGCTTCGTCAACCGCCGCCTGCTGAGCGCCACTTCGCGACTGCTGCGCGCGCAGGGCTTGCGGGTGCTCACCGGCGGCGCCGTCCCGGTGAACGACGGCGGCATCAGTTTCGGGCAGGCGGCCGTCGCCGCAGCCCTCACGAGCGAAGGACGTACGTGATGTGTCTCGGTATCCCCGGCCGGGTGCTCGGCGTCCACGACGACGCCGGAGTGCGCATGGGCAGCGTCGACTTCGGCGGTGTACGGCGGGAGGTCTGCCTCGCCTACACCCCGGAGGCCGTCGTCGGGACGTATGTCGTCGTCCACGTCGGCTTCGCCATCGCCTACGTCGATGAGGCCGAGGCCGAGCGGACTCTCGACGTGCTGCGGGCGATGGCCGATCAGGTCGAGGGCGAACTCGGCGAACCGCTGCCGGGCGGCCGAGCGGCGGCTTTCTGAGGGCCCGTTGGCCCGGACCGCTGCCCACCCGGCCCCTCGGGCGGTGCGGGCGCACGGTGAACGCTGGCAGTGCCCGCATGGAGGAAGGGACGACGATGACCGAGAGCCACGAACAGGGATCGGCACAAAGCGCTGCCACACCGGTGCACGCGCTCCTCGCGGACGGCACCACCGTGCGCATCCGGCGCGCGGGCCCGCCGGACCGGGCAGCCGTGTTGCGCCTGTACGAGACCATGTCGCCGGAGCACTTGCGGCTGCGGTTCTTCTCACTCAGCCGCGCCTCCGCCGGCCAGGCCGCCGATCGCATCGCCCGTGCGCCGCGTCCCGAATATCTGGCCCTTGCCGCCGAGCACGACGGCGGGCTCGTCGGCCTGGCCGAGTACGAACGCATCCCGGACCGTGAGGGCAATGCCGAGATCTCCCTCGCCGTCGACGACCACTGGCATCACAAGGGCGTCGGCACGCTGCTCCTGGAACACCTCGCGGACGCCGCCCGCACCGCCGGCATCACCGCATTCGCCGCGGACGCGCTCGCCGAGAACCACGAGGTCCTCAAGGTCTTCGCCGACCTGGGCCTGCACACCGAGCGCGCCTTCGACGGGCCTGAGATCCACTGCACCATCCGACTCGCAGAGGGCGAGGACTACTTGAGGGCCGTCGAAGCACGCGGCAGCGTCGCCGACATCGCCAGTCTGGAGCCGCTGCTGCGCCCGCGCGCCGTCGCCGTTATCGGTGTCGGCCGCAGCCCCGGCTCGGTCGGCCGGGCCATCCTGCACAATCTGCGCACCGAATGCTTCACCGGGCGCCTGTTCGCCGTGCACCCCAAGGCGGCCAACCTGCTCGGCGTGCCCACCCATCCGTCCGTGGCGGCGCTCCCTCAGGTACCCGATCTCGCGGTGATCGCCGTGCCGGCGGCGTCGGTGGCCCAGGTCGCCGGAGAGTGCGGCCGCGCCGGGGTACGCGCCCTGCTGGTCGTGTCCGCCGGGTTCGACGCCGCACAGGCCGCCGAACTCACCTCCGTCTGCCGCCGGTTCGGCATGCGCCTGGCCGGTCCCAACTGTCTGGGCCTGGCCAACACCGACGACAGCGTCCGGCTCGACGCGACCTTCGCCGCCCGGCACCCGGGCCCGGGCACAGCGGGCGTGGCGGTGCAGTCCGGCGGGGTCGGCATCGCGCTGCTCGACGGCCTTGCCCGACTCGGCATCGGGGTGTCGTCGTTCGTGTCGCTCGGCGACAAGTACGACGTCAGCGGCAACGACCTGCTCCAGTGGTGGGAGAACGACGGCCGCACCGACCTGGCGTTGCTGCACCTGGAGTCGTTCGGCAATCCGCGCGCCTTCTCGCGCACCGCGCGGCGCGTGGCCCGCGCCATGCCGGTGCTGACCGTGGACGCGGGCCGGTCCGAGGCCGGGCGGCGTGCCGCCGCCTCGCACACCGCCGCCGCTGCCACGCGCACCATGACCCGGCAGGCACTGTTCGCGCAGGCCGGCGTCACCGCGACCCGCACCGTCGGTGAACTCCTGGACACTGCTGCGCTGCTGCACGCGCAGCCGCTGCCGGCGGGTACCCGGGTTGCCGTGGTCAGCAACGCGGGCGGCATCGGTGTGCTGGCGGCGGACGCCTGCGCCGAGGCGGGGCTCAGCGTGCCACCGCTTCCTTCCGCCCTCGTGGACGAGCTGCTGGCCGTGCTCCCCCAAAACGCCCGCGCGTACAACCCCGTCGATGTGACGGCGGCCGTCGCGGAGGAGCAGCTGCGCGACTGTGTCGCCCTGTTGGCGTCGCACGGTGCGGTCGACGCGGTGCTGGTGGCGCTGGTGCCGACGGCAGTGGCCACCGCGACCGGCGACGACCTGACCCGGGCGCTCACCGGGATACCGGCCGCGCTGCCGCGCCCGGTAATCGCCGTGCTGCCCGCGCAGGCGGCACGCGTCGAGGTACTGCGCGTGCCGTCGAACCCCCACGCCGGGGTGCCCGCGTACAGCGATGCGCAGGACGCGGCGCGGGCCCTCGGCCACGCCTGCGCCCGGGCCCGGTGGCTGGCCCAGGAACCCGGGACCGTACCGGAGTCGAAGGAGGTGGAGACGGCGGCGGCGCGGGCCGTGGCCGACGCCTACCTGACCGGGCACCCCGACGGCGGCTGGCTCGACCCCCAGACCACCGCCGCGCTTCTGGCCGCCTACCGGATCCCGCAACTGCCGTGGGCGTGGGCCCGCGACGAGGACGAAGCAGTCCTCGCCGCAGAGCGCCTCGCGGGCCCCGGTGGACAGGTCGTGATGAAGGCGTACTGGCCCGGCCTGCTGCACAAGAGCGAGCAGCGCGCCCTCCACCTCGATCTGCGGGGATCCTCGCAAGTGCGGGCCGCACACCGGGACTTGGTCACCCGGTTCGGCGGCCTGATGACCGGAGTGGTCGTGCAGCCGCTCGCCGAACGCGGCACCGAACTGTTCGCCGGACTGGTCCAGGACGACGTGTTCGGCCCGCTCGTGGTCTTCGGGCTCGGCGGCACAGCCACCGACCTGCTCGCCGACCGGACCGGCCGGCTCGCCCCGCTCACCGACCGCGACGTGCGCGAGCTGCTCACCGCGCCGCTCTGCGCCCCGCTCCTGTTCGGCTACGCGGGCCGGCCCGCCGCCGACCTGGACGCCCTGGAGCAGTTGCTGCACCGGCTGTCCCGGATGGCGTGTGACCTGCCTCAGCTCGCGGAGGCGGACCTGAACCCGGTTCTGTCCGGACCGCACGGCATCACCGCCCTCGACGTCCGCATCCGGCTCACACCGCGCCAGGCCCACGACCCCTACCTTCGCCGCCTGCGCTGATCCCGACGACCGCACCGGAGGTTCCCGTGAAACACACCACGACCGGCGCGGTCATGGTCACCGACGTCGTGACCGCCCGCCGCGGCACCCCGTTCAAGGAGGTCACCCAGCTCCTCGCCGAGCATCACATCAGCGGCCTGCCCGTCCTCGACGAGGACGACCACGTCGCCGGAGTGATCTCCGAGACCGACCTGCTGCGTCACCAGGCCGAGCAGCGGGAACCGGACGAGAGGCCCGGTCCCGCGCGCACCCGGTTGCGTCATCTGCTCTCGCGCAACCGGCAGTCGGCGGCCAAGGCCGTCGCGCGCACGGCGGGCGGCCTGATGTCGGCGCCCGCCCGCACCGTACGGGCCGACGCGACCGTCGCCGAAGCCGCCCGCACCATGACCGAGCACAACGTCGAACGGCTGCCCGTCGTCGACGAGGAGGACCGGCTCGTCGGCATCGTCACCCGCCGCGACCTGCTCCAGGTCTTCCTGGTCCCCGACGCCGAGATCCGGCGCGCCGTCATCGAGGAGGTCCTGGTCCGTGTCCTGTGGCTGGCTCCGCGCAGCATCACGATCGACGTCCACGAGGGCGTGGTCACCCTCAACGGGCAACTGGAGCGGCGCAGCGAGCGCGACATCGCGCTGGCCATGACGCGTCGCATGGACGGAGTCGTCGGCGTCGTCGACGAGCTGACGCACCGCATCGACGACTCCCACCAACGCCCCGGCGAACAGGCCCTGCACGGCATCGCCGACGACTGGCTGCGCAAGCTCTGATCCGGACCGAAGCCAGCACCCGTTCGGGCCCAAGCAGGGAGCGATCCGCCGGTGAGCGCGGCTGTCCAGCCTCCGTACACCACGCGGCACATCGTGGTGGGTGTCGACAGCTCCGAGGTCTCAGTGACCGCCCTGCGCCGGGCCGCCCGGCAGCCGTCCGCCCTGGGCCCCCACGTGGCCGCGGTCCTCGCCCGGGAACCGCCACCGGGCGGCCTCGCCCCCGACGCGCCACCCGGAGCGTCACCGGCGCGGTGCGGATGGCGTTCGGTGCGGGCAGCGACGTCACCGCCCGGGATGCGCATGGCCGCCAGGGAGATACCTCTTGTCTTCGGTGCCCTGCCGGGCGAACTGCCCTTCTGCGGGCATGAACTCGTGTCGGGGCATCCGCCCCAGCCACCCTGGCAGCGAGGCTGAAGGAGTGTGGAGCCCGCCTCCTCACGATCCGTACCGGCTGAACCCCCGGGTTCGCCAGGTCCCCCCATCGGGGCGAATGACCAGCGCCTCGTATCCGTCCAGTGCGTCCAGCCAGGCATATGCGGCCTCACCGCGGGCGAACGCGGCCGTGGCGTGGACGTCGGTCATGGTGAGGCCGGGCCCGACGACCGTGACGGAGGCGAGCCCGGTGGCGGGGACCCTGCGATGCGGGTCGAGGATGTGGGCGCCGCGCTCGGCGGTGCCCGAGGTGGCGATGGCCAGGTCGCGGGCGGCGGTCACCACGGTGATCAGTTCGCCCGGGTGCAGCGGGTGGGCGATGCCGATGCGCCAGGGACGGCCGGGCCCCGCGTGTCCTCTCACTTGGATGTCGCCACCGCCGTTGATACAGGTGTTGTAGGCGCCGGCCTCGTGCAGGAGTCGGGAAGCGGTCTCCGTGGCCCAGCCCTTGACCAGGCCGGACGGGTCGAGGGAGCCGTTGGCGAAGGTGTCGAACCAGCCGTCGGTCAGCTGGGTCGCCCGGGCGCAGAGTGACAGTACGTCGCGGACCTCGGGCGGGCAGTCCGCGAGGCGGAGTTCCCCGCGGTCCAGGCGCCGTATGTGGCTGTCGGGACGGTAGGTGGAGAACACGGCGTCCACGCCATGGAGCCGGCGTACGGCCGCGGCGAGGGCCCGGTGAATGGCAGGGGTGGGGTGGTCGCGGATGTCGAAGGAGAAGACCGTGCCCATGACGTGCTCGACATGGCGCAGTCCGTGGACGGTGTCAGGCATGGGCCTGGTCCAGGGCGCTCTGCAGGGACTGGATGTAGCCCTGGCTGGTGTAACTGGCGCCGGAGACCGCGTCGATGTGCGCGCTCTGGGCACCGACCGCCTCCTGGGTGAGGCGGGGCAGGGCGTAGGCCGCGATCTGCTGGTCGCGGCCGCTGCCGTCCGGGGCCTGCAGCACGCGCACCCTGGTGATCTTCCCGTTGTCGAGGGTGGCGGCGACCTGCACGGTGCCGTACCGGGTCGCGATGGGGTCGCCGGTGAACGTGCCCGTCCTGGCCGCTCCGCCCGTCGTGGTGCTGGACGGGGTGGGGCCGGACGAGGAGGTGGTCGGCGTGCGTGGTGCGGGCCCTGCCAGGGTGGGCAGGTGGTGGGGTTTGAGGGCCAGCAGCGCGACGACAACGGCGCTGATCCCGGCGGTAGACAGGACGGCTCGGCGCATCGGATCTCCTCAGAACGCGAACGACTCGTGGTGGATACGCCGCTCCGGCACGCCGGCCTCTCGCAGGGCCTGGATCGCGGCCCGGGTCATCCCGGGCGGCCCGCACAGGAACACGTCGTGCGCCGCGAGATCCGGCACGAGGGCCGCCAGCGCCTGCGGGGTGAGCGGCGCCGAACAGTGGGCCGGCTCGTCCACGAAGTAGTGGACGACGGCGTGCCGGCGGGTCGCGATCGCGTCGAGCTCGCGGCGCAGGGCAAGGTCGGCGGCGGTCCGTGCCCGGTAGATCAGCGTCACCTGTCCTGGCAGCGTCTCGAACAGCGCACGCAGCGGGGTGATACCGACGCCGCCGGCGAGGAGCAGGACCTTTGCTGCGGTGCGGCGCCGTTCAGTGAGACCGCCGTACGGTCCCTCGGCCCACACCCGGGTTCCCGGTGCGAGATGGGCGAGCGCGGCGCTGTGGCCACCGGACGCCTTTACGGTGATGCGCAGGTTCTGGGGGTGTGCGGGAGCGGAGAGGGAGTAGGGGTTGGCCGTCCACCACAGTCCCCGGGCAAGAAACCGCCAGCGCAGGAACTGCCCGGGCACGCCACCCAGCTCGTCCAGGTGCTCGCCGGTGAGGTGGACGGAGACCACGCCCGGTGCCTCCTCATGGACGCCGGTCACGCGCAGCCGGTGGCGCAGGCCGCGGCGCAGGGGGACCGCGAACCGGTACCAGAACAGCAGGGCGGAGACACCGAGGAAGAGGGCGTACCAGGCGGCCTGGGCCGTGCGGTTGCCGCCGAAGTCGGCACCGTTGGAGAGCTGGTGTCCGAAGGTGAGGAAGACCGCCAGGTAGGTGGCGAAGTGCAGGTAGTGCCAGGTCTCGTAGCTCAGCTTTCGGCGGGCCGCGCGCGCGGAGAGGGCGCCGGTGGCGACGAACAGCAGGAAGCCCGCGGTGCCTTTGAGGAGGTCCGGATAGTGCAGCACCAGCGTGGAGGTCTGGGCGACCACGCCGGTGTGCGAGGTCAGGGAGTAGCCCCAGATGATCAGCAGGGTGTGGGCGAGTGCCAGCGAGATCGTGCACCGGCCGCCGCGGGCGTGCCAGCGTGCCAGGCGATCGGTGCCGATGGAGTGGTCGAGGAGCGGGACGCGGGCCATCAGGGCCAGCAGCACGGCGCAGGCGTATCCGGCGAGAAGTCCGGTGATGCGTCCCGCCCCGGTGAGCCATCCTGCCGGGCCGACGACGGCGTTCGTGTCGCTCCACCACAGGGCCAGTACGCCCGCGGCGCCGCCCCAGATCGCCAGCGAGGCGAGCACGGGCACGACGGTGCGACGGGGGCGGTTGTGACGCGTTTTGCCGCTCGCGCGGGTCGTGGGACAGGTGGCGGTCATGAGACTCCTCCGGCGGCTCTCGCTCGGGCGCTGGAGCCGCCACCCTCACAGCCCGACTTCTGTGTTCCCTCTGAAACGCCCCCTGCTCCGGCCCGCCGGTGCCGGTTCAGAGGAAACTCAGAGGAGCGGCGCCCTCCGGAAACCCGGCTGGCCGCGAGATGCTGGAGCGACCATGAACGCACCACGCACCGCTACGCCTCTGCACCGTCCCGACGGGGATCCCGTGCGGGTCCTGGTCGTCGACGACGAGCCCGACGTCACCGACGTCCTGTCCGCAGCCGTGAGCGGAGAGGGCTGGCAGGCCCGTACGGCGGCCGACGGCGCCTCGGCGCTCGCTCTCGCCCGCGCGTTCCGGCCCGACGCGGTGGTCCTTGACTGGATGCTCCCGGATCTCGACGGTCTGCAGGTGCTGCGGGCACTGCGGCGGGAGGCCCCCGAGGTGTGCGTCCTGTTCCTGACCGCGCGCGACGCGGTCGAGGACCGTATCGCGGGGATCACCGCCGGAGGCGACGACTACGTCACCAAGCCGTACAGCCTGGAGGAGGTACTGGCCCGGCTGCGTGGGCTGCTGCGCCGGGCCGGCATGACCGCGGGCCTCGGCGCGAACCGGCTGACCGTCGGGGATCTCACGATGGACGAGGAGGCGAGGGAGGTCCGGCGCGGCGGGGCCCTGGTCGACCTCTCGCGTACCGAGTTCGAGCTGTTGCGGTTCCTGATGCGCAATCCCCGACGCGTGCTGTCCAAGGTCCAGATCCTCGACCGGGTCTGGGCCTACGATTTCGGGGGCCACGCCCACATCGTCGAGCTGTACATCAGTTACCTGCGCAAAAAGATCGACGCCGGCCGCACCCCGATGATCCACACGGTGCGCGGTGTCGGCTACGTCCTCAAGCCGGAGTCCGCACAGGCGGAGTCGGCATGAGGCGACCGCTTCCCCGCACCCTGCGGGGCCAGCTCACGGCAGGACTCGTCGGACTGCTGGCCGTGGCCTGCCTGGCCGTCGGCATCACCACGGCCCTCGCCCTGCGCGGCTTTCTCATGGGGCGGCTCGACCAACAACTCACCGCTTCGGGCGGCAGGTTCGCCGCGAGCCTGGAGCATGAGGCCAAGCCCGACAGCGACAACCACCCCGACACCCGTGGCCAGGCGGAGTTGACCATGGGTGCCCGGCTCCTGGACGCAACGGTGACGCAGGCCGCGGTCGTCGACGACGCGGCAGACCGCCCGCTGGACCTCACCGCGGAGGATCGCCGGGCGCTGGCCGCCGTGCCCGCCGACGACGAGCAGGGGCACAGCATCGCTCTCTCTTCCCTGGGCGCCTACCGTGTCACCGCGGTGCACGGCGACGACGGGGACGTCTTGGTCACCGGCCTGCCCCTGCACCCGGTGGAAGAGACCGTGCATCGCCTGGAAGCGGTCGAAGCTGTCGTGTTCGGCGCGGCCCTCCTCGCCACCGGCACGGCGGGCGCCCTGTGGGTGCGTATGTCGCTGCGTCCCCTGCGGCGCGTCACCGCTCAGGCGGCCGGCGTCGCCCGGCTTCCCCTGGCCAGCGGTGATGTCGCCATGCCCGATCCGCTGCCCGACACCGACCCGCGCACCGAGGTCGGTCAGGTCGGCAGCGCCCTCAACCACATGCTCGGCCATGTGGAGAACGCCCTGACCCGCCGGCAGGCGAGCGAGGAACGGCTGCGGCACTTCGCCGCCGACGCCAGCCATGAACTGCGCACCCCCGTCGCCAATATCCGCGGCCACGCGGAACTCGCCCTGCGTCACGACGGCCCCCTGTCCGGCGAGGTCCGGCACGCCCTGGACCGCATCAGCGCCGAGTCGCGGCGCATGACCAGTCTCGTCGACGACCTGCTCCTCCTGGCCCGGCTCGATGCCGGTCGCCCGCTCGAGCACCGCACCGTCGACCTGACCCTGCTCATCCTCGACACCGCCGATGACGCACGCGCGGCGGGACCCACCCACCGATGGGCCCTCGACCTTCCCGAGGAACCCGTTACCGTCCCCGGCGACGCGCACCGCCTGCAGCAGGCCCTCGGGAACCTCCTCGCCAACGCCCGCACCCACACACCCCCCGGCACGCAAGTGACCATCGCCCTCTCCCCTGAGCCGGACTGCGTCCGCGTCAGCGTGACGGACAACGGCCCGGGTATCCCCGAGGAGATCGGGCCCGAGGTCTTCGGTCGCTTCGTCCGCGCCGACCACGCCCGTTCCCGCAGCAGCGGAAGCACCGGGCTCGGACTGGCCATCGTCCACGCCGTCGTCACGGCCCACGGCGGGACCGTCGACGTCACCAGCCGGCCGGGCCGCACCGTCTTTCGCCTGACGCTCCCCGGCTGACGTCCGCCCGCCCGCGGTTCGTGCGCCCGACGGCCGCGCCCCGGTCCGGGGCCGACCGTCCCCCGGCTTCGGGCCGGGCGGCCCGTGGCCCCCGCCCGGGCGGACCGCGACGCTTGAGGTAGCAGCCCTTCCTCCCGGACGACAGGTCGCACCGAACGGAGTCGCGTCATGGACGCCATGAGCAGCTACGCACCCGCAAGTGCCGTCATCCTGGACCGGGACGGGCTCGACGCGCTGGTCAGGTGCCTTGCCGGGCAGGGGCGTACGGTCATCGGTCCGACGGTGCGCGACGGTGCGGTGGTCCTCGCGGAGCTCGCCGGTGCCGACGAGCTGCCGTTCGGCTGGGGCAGTGAGGTCGAGGCGGGCCGCTATCGGCTGGTGCCGCGCGCGGACGGCTCCGCGTTCGCGCACACCTCCGGGCCGCAGTCCTGGAAGGCGTTCCTGCATCCGCAACGGGAGAAGCTGTGGAGCACGGACCGCGACCTGAACGTGGTCCCCGAGCCGGCCGCCCGGCCCTCGTACGCCTTCCTGGGCGTGCGCCCCTGCGACCTGCGGGCCATCGCCGTCCAGGACCGGGTCCTGGCGGGCGGCCACCACCCGGACGACGGCTACCGCGATCGCCGGACGGGAGCGTTCCTGGTGGCCGTCGAGTGCACCGAGCCGGGCGCCACCTGCTTCTGTGTGTCCATGGGCGGCGGGCCGGCGGCGGACGCCGGGTTCGACCTCGCGCTCACCGAAGTGATCGACGAGGCCGGCCACCGTTTCGTCGTACGCGTCGGCAGCGCGGCCGGAGCCGACGTGCTGCACCGGATTGCGCACCGGGCCGCCGACGAGGCGACACGGACGGCCGCGGGCGACGCCGTGGACGCGGCCCGCGACCGCATGGGCCGGGCCATGCCCCCGGTCGACCTACGGGTGCTGATGGGCGAGAGCCTGGCCGCGGACCGCTGGGACGATGTCGCGGCACGCTGCCTGACCTGCGGCAACTGCACCATGGTGTGCCCCACCTGCTTCTGCACGACCACCGAGGACACCACCGACCTGACCGGCGACCACGCCGAACGCTGGAGCGTGTGGGGCTCCTGTTTCGACCTCGACTTCTCGTATCTGCACGGCGGCCCGGTGCGCGCCTCGTCCCGCAGCCGGTACCGGCAGTGGCTCACCCACAAACTGTCCACCTGGTACGACCAGTTCGGATCGAGCGGTTGTGTGGGGTGTGGGCGCTGCATCACCTGGTGCCCGGTCGGCATCGACATCACCGAAGAGGCCGCCGCACTGCAGATGGAACGCAGCGCGCGGGACACCGAACCGGAAGGGGCACCGCGATGACCGACACCACCCTGGCCATGGCCCTGCCGGTCGTGCACCGTGAACGGCTGATGCGCATCGCGCACGAGGTCAACTTCCCCGCGGGCACCCGGCTGTTCGAGGAGGGCGGGCACGCCGACCGGTTCTGGATCGTGCGCACCGGAGCCGTCACCCTGGACATGCACGTCCCCGGCCGCCGCGCCCCGGTCATCGAGTCGCTGTCCTTCGGTGAACTCATCGGCTGGTCCTGGATCTTCCGGCCGTACGTGTGGCACTTGGGCGCGGAGGCGATGAGCCCGGTGCGCGCCTGGGAGTTCGACGCCGTGGCAGTACGCGCGATGTGCGACTGCGACCCGGCCTTCGGCCAGGCCATCGCCCAATGGGTGGGGCAGGTGCTCGCCCACCGCCTGCGCTCGGCCCGCACCCGGCTTCTCGACCTGTACGCCCCCTACGGCAGCGGCGATCCACGATGACAGAGCCGCCGCTGCCGTATCGGGTGGCCTCCGTCCATCGCGAGACGGCGGACACCGTCACCTTCGCGCTCGTGCCCGCGGGCCGGGCGCGGCTCGCGCCGTTCGCCCCGGGCCAGTTCGCGATGGTGTACGCCTTCGGGGTCGGCGAGATTCCGGTGTCGGTGTCCCGGATCGCCCGGCACGGGCCGGTTCACACGGTGCGGTCGGTCGGCGCGGTGTCCGCCGCCCTGTGCGCACTGCGCCCCGGCGACCGGGTGGGGGTGCGCGGCCCCTTCGGCACGGGTTGGGAGCCGGGCCGGGCGGCGGGCCGGGACGTGCTGATCGTCGCGGGCGGCATCGGGCTCGCGCCCTTGCGGCCGCTCGTCGTACGGACCTTGGCCGCCCCGGCGACGTACGGCCGGGTGTCGCTGCTCGTCGGCGCGCGCTCCCCCGAGGATGTGCTGTATCCACGGCAGTTGGACTCCTGGGCCACCTCCGGACAGCTGTACTGCGCGGTCACCGTCGATCGGCCCCGGCCCGGCTCGCTGCGCCACGTCGGCGTCGTCACTACCCTCCTGAACGGTGCCCCCTTCGACCCGGCGAACACCACGGCCTATGTCTGCGGTCCCGAGGTGATGATCCGGGTGACCGCCCGCGACCTGGTGCAGCGTGGGGTCCCGTCGGACCGCGTCCGGGTGTCCCTGGAGCGCAACATGCGCTGCGCGACCGCTACCTGCGGGCACTGCCAGCTCGGCGGCGTCCTGCTGTGCCGGGACGGTCCGGTGATCGGCTGGGACCGGGCCGAACCCCTGATGCTGGTAAGGGAGCTGTGACATGCCCGTCCCGCAGGAGCGCACCCCCACCGTGGCCGTCTTCAAGCTCGCCTCGTGCGACGGCTGCCAGCTCACCCTCCTCGACTGCGAGGACGAACTCCTCGCGCTGGCGGGCCGGGTCCGGTTCGCCCACTTCCTGGAGGCGTCGAGCGCGGTCGAGCCCGGCCCCTACGACCTGACCCTCGTCGAGGGATCGGTCACGACGTCCGCCGACGCGGAACGCATCCGCGCCATCCGCCAGGAGTCCCGGTTCCTGGTCACGATCGGCGCGTGCGCGACCGCCGGCGGCATCCAGGCGCTGCGCAACTTCGGCGACGTGGAGGAATTCCGCCGCACCGTCTATGCACGCCCCGACTACATCGACACGCTCGCCACCTCCACCCCCGTGTCGGCCCACGTGGACGTCGACTTCGAGCTGCGCGGCTGCCCCATCGACCGCGGCCAGCTCCTCGAAGTCATCACCGCCCACCTGGCCGGCCGTAAGCCCGGTATCCCGAGCCACAGTGTGTGTTTCGAGTGCAAGCGACGCGGCATGGTCTGCGTCACCGTCGCGCACGGCACGCCCTGCCTGGGCCCGGTCACCCATGCGGGCTGCGGCGCGATCTGCCCGGCGTACGGGCGCGGCTGCTACGGCTGCTTCGGCCCGTCCGACTCCGTGAACCTGCCCGCACAGATCCGGCTGCTGCGCCACGACGGGATGGACGAACGGGACGTCGACCGGTTCCTGCACACCTTCAACACCGCCGCGTTCGACGAGAAGCCGACACCATGAGCCACCGCGGCACACGCGTCCTGCGGGTCGCCTCGCTGGCCAGGGTCGAAGGCGAGGGCGCTCTGAGCCTCGACGTGCGCGGCACGACGGTCACCGACGCGCAGCTGCGGATCTATGAACCGCCCAGGTTCTTCGAGGCGTTCCTGCGGGGCCGCGCCCACACCGAGCCGCCGGACATCACCGCGCGGGTGTGCGGGATCTGCCCGGTGGCTTACCAGCTGAGCGCGTGCGCGGCGATCGAGGACGCCTGCGGTGTCGATATCCCCTATGCAATACGGCAGTTGCGCAGGCTGTTGTACTGCGGCGAGTGGATCGAGAGCCAGACCCTGCACATCTATCTGCTGCACGCTCCGGACTTCCTCGGCTGCGACAGCGCGATCGAGCTCGCGCGCACCGGGCGCGTCCATGTCGAGCGGGGCCTGCGGCTCAAGCAGGCCGGCAACGCGATCCTGGAGCTGCTCGGCGGCCGTGCCATCCACCCCGTGAACGTGCGGGTCGGCGGCTTCCACCGGGCACCGACACGAGCGGAGCTGCGCCCGCTGGCCGCCCTGTTGGGGCGGGCAGCCGACGACGCGTGGGAGACCGTGCGCTGGGCGGCGGGCTTCGACTTCCCGGAGGCGGCCGTCGACGCCGACCTGTTCGCGCTGGCCCTCCCCGACACCTACGCGATCGAGAGCGGCACGCCGACCGTGCTGCGTAGCGACGGGGTCCTGCGCTCCTTTCCCGTCGCGTCGTTCGACGAGCACGTCCGCGAGGAACACGTCGCACGCTCCACGGCTCTGCATTCGCGGCTCGACGGCCGCCGCCATCTCACCGGCTCCCTGGCCCGCTTCGCACTGAGCCGGCACCTGCTGTCGCCCGTTGCACAGGAGGCGGTGACGGCCGCCGGGCTCGGGGCGCAGGCATGCCGCAATCCGTTCCGGTCCGTGCTCGTGCGGGCCGTGGAGGTGGTGTACGCGGTCGGCGAGGCGCTGCGCATCATCGACGGCTACGCGCCTCCGACGCCCCCGTGCGTCGAGGTGCCGCCCCGCGCGGGCACGGGTCATGGCGCCACCGAGGCGCCGCGCGGGCTGCTCTACCACCGCTACCGGCTGGCCGCCGACGGGACGGTCGCCGACGCGGCCTTGGTGCCGCCGACCGCCCAGAACCAGGGCGCGATCGAGGAGGACCTGCGTCGCATCGCGCAGGACGCCCTCGATCAAGGGGATGTGGATGACGCCGAGTTGACGCGTCTGTGCGAGCGGGCCATCCGCAATCACGATCCGTGCATTTCCTGCTCCGCGCACTTCCTGGACCTCACCGTGAACCGCGATCCGTGATGACCGACAAGCTGGAGGAGACCGTGCACGGCAGCCCGCACATCGTCAGCGACGTGATGACGCACACCGTCGTCGCCATCGGCCGCGAGGCCACGTTCAAGGAGATCGTCAAGACACTGGAGCAGTGGAAGGTCAGTGCGCTGCCCGTCCTGGCGGGCGAGGGCCGGGTGCTCGGCGTCGTCTCCGAGGCCGATCTGCTGCCCAAGGAGGAGTTCCGCGACAGCGATCCCGACCGGTACACGCAAATCCGCCGCATGAGCGATCTGGCCAAGGCGGGTGCCGTGAACGCCGCCGAACTGATGACCTCCCCGGCGATCACCGTCCAGGCGAACGCCACACTCACGCAGACCGCCCGCATCATGGCGCAGCGCAACGTCAAACGGCTCCCGGTCGTCAACGACGAGGGCATCCTCGAGGGCGTCGTCTCCCGGTCGGACCTGCTCAAGGTGTTCCTGCGGACGGACGAGGAGCTCGCCGAGGAGGTGCGCCGCGAGGTCGTCGCGTACCTTTTCCCGTCCCCCGTCGAGCCGGTACTCGTCCACGTCTCGGAGGGCATGGTGACGCTCACCGGCCGGATCCGCGACAAGGGCCTGGTACCGGTCGCCGCCCGGCTGGTACGCGCCATCGAGGGCGTCGTGGACGTGGAGGTGGACCTCGCCGGAGCGGCAACGAAAACGCAGGCGGCGACGGAGTCGGAGACAGGCCGCCGGTGAAGTATCTCGACGAGTACCGCGACCCGCAGCTCGCGCGCAGGCTCCTGAACGAACTGCGGGCCGCCGCCACCCGGCCCTGGCGGATCATGGAGGTGTGCGGCGGCCAGACCCACACCCTGCTCCGCCAGGGCATCGACGAACTGCTGCCGGCCGGCATCCGCATGATCCACGGCCCCGGCTGCCCCGTGTGCGTGACCCCGTTGGAGACCCTCGACCGGGCCATGGCGATCGCGGTCCGGCCGGAGGTGGTCTTCACCAGCTTCGGCGACATGCTGCGCGTACCGGGTTCGCAGACAGATCTGCTGTCCCTGCGGGCGCGCGGAGCGGACGTCCGCGTCGTCTACTCACCCATGGACGCGGTCCGCCTCGCCACCGTCCACCCCGAGCATCACGTCGTCTTCCTCGCCGTCGGATTCGAGACGACGGCACCGGCGAACGCGATGGCCGTCCTGCACGCCGCCCGCCTCGGCCTCACCAATTTCACGGTGCTGGCAAGCCATGTCCTCGTACCGCCCGCGATGACGGCCCTGCTCGACGATCCGGACTGCGAGGTGCAGGCATTCCTGGCCGCCGGGCATGTGTGCGCGGTGATGGGCTGGCAGGAGTACGAACCGATCGCGGCCGGCTACCGGGTGCCGATCGTCGTCACCGGTTTCGAGCCCCTCGACCTCCTGGAGGGTGTGCTGATGGCCGTACACCAGCTGGAGGACGGCCGGCACACGGTGGAGAACCAGTACGTGCGGGCCGTCCAGCGCTCCGGCAACACCGCCGCCCAGGACGCCGTCCGGCGCGTCTTCCGCGTCGTCGACCGGGCCTGGCGCGGTATCGGACGGCTGCCGCGCAGCGGACTCGAACTCGCCGAGGAGTACGCCCGGTTCGACGCGGCCCGCCGCTTCGAGGTCGCGGACCTGCACCCGGCGGAAGACGCGGAGTGCATCGCCGGCGCCATCCTGACCGGTGCCCGGCTGCCCACCGACTGCACGGCGTACGGTACCCGGTGCACGCCCCGGCACCCGCTGGGCGCGCCCATGGTCTCGACCGAGGGCACCTGCGCCGCCTTCCACGCCGCCGGACGCACCAGGCAGCCCGGCGAGACCAGGGAGGCCCGATGACGAGCATCGACTGTCCGAGCCCGCACCACGAGGACGAGGTCGTCCTGCTCGCGCACGGCGCCGGCGGGCGGCTCACCGCCGAACTCCTCGACTCCCTCGTGCTGCCGGCTCTCGGCACACAGTACGGCCCACTGGAGGACGCCGCGCTGCTGCCCGCCCACCCGGACCTGGTGATGAGCACGGACAGTTTCGTCGTCAGCCCGCTGTTCTTCCCCGGCGGCGACATCGGCTCGCTCGCCGTGCACGGCACCGTCAACGACCTCGCCATGCGCGGTGCCGAACCGCTCGCACTCTCCCTCTGCCTGATCATCGAAGAGGGCCTGCCGATGCACGAACTCCGCAACGTGGTCGCCTCGCTGGGCAAGGCCGCTCACGCCGCCGGAGTCCCGGTCATCACCGGTGACACCAAGGTCGTCGGCCGCGGCGCCGTCGACAAAATCTTCGTCACCACCACCGGCATCGGCCGCCTGCACGGTTCGATGCGGCCGTCCGCCGCACTCGCCCGTCCCGGCGACGCCATCCTGCTCTCCGGTCCGATCGGTCTGCACGGCATCACCGTGCTCTCCACCCGCGAGGGTCTCGGCTTCGAGAGCGACATCGCCTCCGATTCCCGGCCGCTGCACCGCCTGGTGCGTCAACTCGCCCCGCTGCGGAGGGCCGTGCACACCCTGCGCGACCCCACCCGCGGAGGCCTGGCCGCCGCCCTCAACGAGATCGCCCGCGACGCGTCCGTCGCCATTGAGATCGACGAGTGTGCCCTGCCCGTCCCGGCTGCCGTCGCCGCCGCCTGCGACCTGCTCGGCCTCGATCCGCTCACCATCGCCAACGAGGGCTGTTTCGTCGCCTTCCTCTCCCCTGGAGCGGCCGACGCCGCACTCGCCGCACTGCGTTCGCTCCCGGAGGGGGCGGGAGCCGTCCGTATCGGCGACGTCGCAGCGGACGGGCCGCCCGGCCGCGTGTCCCTGCGCACCCTGGTGGGTGCCCGTCGCATCGTGGACATGCCGCTGGGTGAACAGCTTCCGCGGATCTGCTGACATCCCGGCCACGCATGGGTGAGAGGAACGGCCTGCGCCCTGCGCCGGGACGGCTGGTCCGGCCGTGGAAGAGTGTGCCCATGGGCGAGGGGTCGGCGGACGGTGTCCCGGACGAGTTGCGGCGCAGGCTCGGTGTGCCCGATGCGGTGGTGATCGGCCTCGGCTCCATGATCGGTGCGGGCATCTTCGCGGCGCTCGCTCCGGCCTCCCGAGCGGCGGGTTCCGGGCTGCTGCTCGGACTGGCTCTCGCCGCCGTGGCCGCCTACTGCAACGCGACGTCCTCCGCCCGGCTCGCCGCCCGCTATCCGGCCTCCGGTGGCACCTACGTCTACGGCCGCGAACGCCTCGGCCCCTTCTGGGGATACCTCGCGGGCTGGGCCTTCGTGGTCGGCAAGACGGCCTCCTGCGCCGTCATGGCCCTGACTGTCGGAACCTATGTCTGGCCCGATCACGCACACACGATCGCCGTGGCCGCGGTGGTGACACTCACGGCCAGCAACTGCACCGGCGTGCAGAAGTCCGTCCTGGTGACCCGCGCGATCGTCACGGTGGTGCTCTGCGTGCTCGCCGCCGTGGTCGTGGCCTGCCTTGCCTCCGGCGCCGCGAACGCCGGCCGCCTCGGCATCGGCATCGGCACGGACACCTCCGTCGGAGGGGTGCTCCAGGCGGCGGGGCTGCTGTTCTTCGCCTTTGCCGGCTACGCGCGCATCGCCACGCTGGGCGAGGAGGTCCGGGACCCCGCCCGCACCATCCCCCGGGCGATCCCTCTCGCGCTCACCGTCACGCTGCTCGTCTACGCCGCCGTCGCCGTGGCCGCCCTGGCGGTGCTGGGCCCCGGGAATCTGGCGGACACCAGGGCCCCGCTGTCCGGCGCCGTCCGCGCGGCGGGCGTCGGGTGGCTGGCGCCGGTCGTTCGCGTCGGCGCCGCCGTCGCCGCGCTCGGGTCACTGCTCGCGCTCGTGCTGGGTGTCTCGCGCACCACGCTGGCGATGGCCCGTGACCGGCATCTGCCTCACCGGCTGGCCGCGGTCCACCCGCGGTTCCAAGTGCCCCATCGCGCCGAACTCACGGTCGGGGCGCTCGTTGCCGTGATCGCCGCGGCCGTGGACGTGCGCGGCGCGATCGGGTTCTCGTCCTTCGGCGTGCTGACGTACTACGCCATCGCCAATGCCTCCGCGTGGACACTCGCGCCCGAGGAGGGACGGCCCCACCGCCTGGTGCCCGCCGTCGGCCTGGCCGGCTGTCTCACCCTGGCCTTCGCCCTGCCGGTGGCCTCGGTCGCATCCGGGCTCGCCGTGCTGGCCGTCGGAGCGGCCGTTTACGGGCTGCGGCGCCGGAACTCCTCGCGCAGTGCGTGACCTCCCCGTGCTCGTCGCTGCGCCGCGGGCCGAACTCCATGCTGTTGCACCGCACTTCACGCGACGCGCGGGCGTCATCCCGCCCGCCGCGCCCACAGGGGGCCGATCCGCTCCCACTGGGCGCCCCACGCATCCATCCGCCGCCGGTCCAGCAGCATGCCGACCAGCCGCCCTGCTCCCAGGAGGGCCGCTGCGGCCGACATCCCCGCGGGCGCGGCGACCAGTGCCACCTGCAACCGCGCGTCCGAAACCGTCACGGGCTCGGATATCTTGCGGCCACCGTCGAGGGTCGTCCACACGCGCACGGGTGCACCCGCCTCGCGGCCCGGCTCGACCCGCGCCGCACCCCGGTGCGTCCTGCCGTCGGTATCGCGCCAGCGCACCATCGCCCACACCTGGTCCTGCTCGGATCCGCGCGCCCCGGCCGGAGCCTGGCGGGGTGCGTTCCCGGTCAGCACGGCGGTGACGGGGCGCCGCGTGGCCCGCGCGCGGGCCACGCCGTGCTCCAGGGCATCGGCCGTTCTCAGTCCCGCGACCGTACCGAGCAGGCCACCGAGGCACCAGAGGGCCAGCATGACCCACGCTTCCACCACGTCGTGGCGACGGCGCAGTGGACTGCGCCGCACCCGCCACCACCACACCCGCCCTACCGTCGTACGCCGTGTCCAGAGCATCAGCCTGCCCCTTCTCGCGAACCGTGCGCCGCGTACGCCTGCCCGTACGGATCGGTCATGCGCAATGCCCCGGCCCCCGCGCGGGCACGGCAGGGGCCAGACAGGCCCGCGTGAGCGGCCAACGGGCTCAACCACGCTAGGTATCGGGGCCGTTCGGCACTGTCGCCGCAGACGATGCCGACCGACGATGGCCCAAGGGGCCGTCGTCGCTGGGCAGGAAACCGTGCGACGCGCAGATCGGGCGGCAGCCCGGTGGGTCCGACGGGAGGGGACAGGCGTATGTCCACCGAAGTACGGGCGTTCTCGGCCCAGGTGCCCATCAGGGTCCTTCTGCTCGACGATCACGAGATCGTCCGGCGCGGCCTCACCGACCTGCTGGAATCCGAACCGGACATCGAGGTCGTGGGCGAGGCGGGCACGGTCCGGCAGGCCCTGGACCGTGGCACGGCCCTGCGTCCGGATGTCGCCGTCCTCGACGTACGGCTGCCCGACGGGGACGGCATCTCTGTCTGCCGTGAACTACGCGACCGCGTCGACGGACTGGCCTGCCTGATGCTCACGTCGTTCGATGACGACGACGCGCTCCTGGACGCGATCATGGCGGGGGCGTCCGGATACGTGCTCAAGCAGATCGAGGGCTCGGACCTCGTCTCGGCGGTCCGTACCGTCGCCGCCGGCCAGTCGCTGCTCGACCCGGCGACCACCACCCACCTGCTCGACAAGCTCCGCGCGGCTCCCGGCGAGGACACCTCCGCAAAATCGCCGCTCTTTCGGGACCTCACCGCCCGTGAACGGGACATACTGCGTCTGATCGGCGACGGACTCACCAACGGCGAGATCGGCAAACGCCTGTATCTGTCCGAGAAGACGGTCAAGAACCACATCTCCAGTCTTCTCGCCAAGCTGGGCGTGCGCCGCCGCGTCCAAGCCGCCGTTCTGGCCACCCAGTTGGAGCCTGCCTGCCGCCTCGCCGGGGCAGGAACGCCGCCCGGGCTAGCCCAGCAGTCCGCCCCGCCCGGCCCCGCTCGGGGGCCGGGCGGCCTCTGACGCTCCCCCACCCGCAGGGGCAGTCTGGTGACATCAGCACGCGCACAGCGCGCCCGGCCCGCACCCGAGGAGGCCCGGTCCCATGTGCCCCACAATGTCAGCCTTCGACGCGGCAGCAGTGGAGACACTGGTCTCAGCCGCCATCGCCGCCCCATCGATGCACAACACCCAGCCCTGGCGCTTCCGCCTGGACCCGGACTCCCAGACAGTGGAACTACGTGCCGCCGTCGAGCGCAGTCTGCCGCACGAGGATCCGCACGGCCGGGCTCTCCATCTGTCCGCGGGCGCGGCCCTGTTCAACCTGCGCGTCGCCGTGACACACCTCGGCTGGGGCGCGGTCCCACGGCTGCTGCCCGACCCCGGCCACCCCGACCTGCTCGCCACCGTCCGGGTCACCGGGGGTGCCGGCCCCACCGGGCACCGCCGCGATCTGTATGACGCAATCTGGCGCCGGCACTCCAGTCGCTTCCCTTTCACCGACCGGCCGATCTCCGCCTCGGTAGTCCTCGAACTCGTCGATGCCGCCCGCTCCGAGGGCGCCCGGCTCATCGCACCTCAGCCCCACGAGACGGATCATCTGCTCGACATCACCACCGAGGCCGAGCGACGCAACCGCCAGGACCCCGGCCGCAGCTCCGAGAGCCGCCATTGGACGAGTGAAGCCACCTTCCGAAACACAGGCCCGGACGGCGAAGGCGCCCACCAGGGCATTCCCCTCGAGGCGCGCGGCCCACAGGACTCCTTCGAGTCGCTCCCCATGCGTGACTTCGGCGCCCGGCGTCACCAGGAGTGTCTCCCGTCCCGCGCCTTCGAGCACGCCCCCGCCCTCGCCCTGCTCGCCACGGAACACGACCGGCGGGTCGACTGGCTCCGCGCCGGACAGGCTTTGGAACACGTCCTGCTCGTCGCGACCGCCCACCGGCTGCGTAGCTCCGTCCTTCATCAGGCGATGGAATGGCCCGATCTGCGCCAGCGCCTGCGCACGCGCCACTCGCCACACGGCCAGGCCCAGATGCTGATCCGTCTCGGTTACGGCCCCGAAGGGCCCGCCACACCACGCCACCCGGCGCGCGACCTGCTGAGCAGCGACGTGTCCCCCGTACCGATCAGGTGCTGAGCCCCGAGCCGAGCTCTCACTCCCCCCTACCCCGACGACTCCTCCCGAACGAGCCGCACCCTCCACCGCAACCTGGTGCCACCCCCGGGCCCACGCTCCACGATCATGCTGCCGCCGAGCGCGCGAGCCCGTTCCTCCAGGTTGGCCAGGCCGCTGCGCGCCGCTCCCTTCGCCACACCCTCTCCGTCGTCCGTGACGGTCAGTATCAACTCCCCTGTCCGGACGATGACATGAACGTCCACGCTCGTCGCCCGGGCGTGCCGGGCCACGTTGCTCAAGGCCTCGGCGACCACGGCCGCGGCGTGATCGGCCACCGTGTCGGACACTTCGGTGTCGACCAGGCCCTCCATCCTCAGCGCGGGCGGGAACCCGAGCGTCGCGGACACTGCTGCCACCGCCGACGCGAGCCGGGCCCGCAGACCGGATGCTCCCGGTCCGCCTTCATGAACCCGCAGACCGAAGATCGTGGATCGGATGATCTTGATGGTGGTGTCCAGGTCGTGCACAGCCCGCTCCAGGCGCTCCTCGACCTCCGGCTGCCGGGCGACGCGCTGCGCGCTCTGCAGCGTCATCCCCGTCGCGAAAAGGCGCTGGATGGCGAGGTCGTGCAGATCGCGGGCGATCCGGTCACGGTCCTCGACCAGGACGACCTGCTCAGCGTCCCGGCGTCGGTCCGCCAACTCCATCACGAGCGCTGCCTGACCACAAAACGCCTGCAGTGGCTCGGTGTCCGCACCGGTGAACAGCACGCGTCCGCTGCGCCGCACAAGCAACAACACCCCTCGCGCCGCTTCGCCGCCCTCGATCGGCACCGCTACAGCAGGGCCACAATCCGCCCAGTGCCCCGCGTTGTCACCGGACCTCGGATCGTGCCCGATGTCGTCGCTGACCACCGGCTCGACCCCGGCGAAAGCCGCCTTGACGAACCCATCGTCGCCGGGCAGCTGCAGTCCTTCATAGCGCTGCGCGTCCACCCCGACCGCGAGCGCCGTGCGCAGCCCCTGTGCTCCCTCGACCGGCACCACCACAATGCCGACGTCCGCGTTGACGATCTCCCGCGCCCGTTCCACGATCAGCCGCAGCACATCCGCCCGCGCCCGCCCCGACAGCAGGCGCTCGGTGACCTCGGCGCCGGCCGCCAGCCATCGCTCCTTGCGCTGCCCCTCCTCGTACAGGCGGGCGTTCTCTATGGCCACCCCTGCTGCCACCGCGAGAGTCGACAGGACGGACTCGTCCTCCGTGTCGAACTCCTTCGCGCCCCGTTTCTCGGTCAGATAGAGGTTTCCGAAGACTTCGTCCCGCACTCGGATCGGTACCCCGAGGAAGGCGTGCATCGGCGGATGGTGCTCCGGGAAGCCGTACGAAGCCGGGTGCTCGGCGAGCTCCGCCAGGCGCAACGGTTCAGGGTGGCGGATCAGCTCTCCGAGAATCCCGTGGCCCTGCGGCAACTCCCCTATCTGCTGCCAGAGTTCCTCATCGATGCCCACCGGAACGAACTCGGACAGCCGACTCTGTTCCACCACGCCGAGCGCGCCGTACTCCGCGTCCACCAGGACCACGGCCGCCTCTACGATGCGCCGCAGGGCCTGGGACAGATCCAGGCCGCGCCCGACGGACATCACCGCCTCCAGGAGCGCGTGGATCCGGTCCCTCGTCACCCGCAGGACATCGATGCGTCCCTGCAACTCCTCCAGGAGGACGTCAAGACGTAGCTGCTGCGTCGTTTGCTCGCCCGATCCGCGGTCCCCGCCCATGCGCCCACCCCGTCAGGTTGCGTCCGTAAGACTCCCCTGGCGCCCACGGTAGGGCTGGCAGCGCCTGCAGAACCATACGCTTCACGCACTGTGCCAAGAATGCGGCGAAGGGTCAGTGCAGCAAGGCCGGCCGACTGGCCATTGCCGCGACGAGGACGGCTCCGCTGGGAAGCCCACCGGCCGTAATCCACCGAGTGAACAAGATGGTCCTTCCGGCAGGGGCCGACGACGGCCGCGCCGAACTGCAGCAGTGGACCAGTCTTGGATAGCCGTGCCCGCAGTCCCCGTGATGTTCTCCGTGGTCCTGCAAGAGGGCCGCTGACGAAGTGCCAGAGCGCAGCGCCCACGCACAGCGCGGATCGCAGAAGACAGCGCGCTGCGCAGACCTCAGCCACACTCGCGGGTGGACCTGGCTGTGTGCGAGAAGATTGGTCTCGGCGATCACGGTGCCGGTCGTCGCTCGTGGCCTTCCTCCACGACGGCCTCACGTTCACCGGGCAGACGCCTCACCCTCACATCCAGAGTGCGCCCCAGGACGCCGCCGACCATCAGCACCAGACCCACTACAGCGGTGTGGAATGCGAAGAACAGGACGGCGGCCAGGAGCACCGCGGCAAGCGGCAACTCGTCCACTGTCTGGACCGCTTCCTCGGATGCGAGCCGGGGCCGGGACCCGGCAGTTCCTCGGCAGGGGCGCCCGTCGGGCAGGCCGCCGTGGTCGAGGACGCGCTGGCCGGTGTAGAAGCGGGCCGCAACGGCGGCTTCGGGCTGGTCGTCGGCGTGGCCCGCGCCGGAGCGCACACACCTGCGGCCGAACTGCGCCGCCACGGTGCGGATCTGGTGATCGCGAATCTCGCGGACCTGCTGACCGACGGGAACAAGCGATGACCGAATGGGCGTGGGAGTACGAGGGCTACGATCCCTCCCAGGAGCGCCTCCGGGAGTCGCTGTGCGCGCTCGGCAACGGGCGTTTTGCCACGCGGGGCGCTCTTGCTGAGTGTTCAGCCGACCAGATCCACTACCCGGGCACCTATGTAGCGGGGTGTTATGACCGGGTCGCCTCGACGGTAGCGGGGCGCCGGATCGAGAACGAGGACATGGTCAACGTTCCGAACTGGCTTCCCTTGCGCTTCAGGTGCAGGGACGGCACGGGTCCCGGCGAGAGCGCTTGGGGGCCGTGGCTGCATCCGGACACAACGCGGATCCTGGAACACCGGCAGGTCCTGCACCTCGGCAGCGGTCTGCTGGAGCGGCGGTCGCGCTACGCCGACCCGGGGGGCCGCCTCCTGGACATACGACAGCTGCGGCTCGTACATATGGCAGACCCTCACCTCGCTTCTTTGCGCACGGAGTTCACCACGCCGGACTGGGCCGGGGAGGTGGAGGTGGAATCCTCGATCGACGCAACGGTCCGCAACGTTGGGGTACCGCGCTATCGCGGCCTGGACGGCCGTCACCTCGTCCACGACCTCGCCGGCACCGAAAGCCCGGACATCGCCTGGCTGTGCTGCCGCACCCGCACCTCCGATGTGCGCCTCGCCCTGGCGTTCCACACGTCCGCAACGGATGCCACGCCGGTCCGGTGCCTCAACACCCGCACCCGCGCGGTGCAGTTGCTCCAGTTTCCGACCCAGCCCGGCCGCACGGTGACCGTCGACAAAACCGTGGCTCTGCACACCTCGCACGATCCCGCCATCAGCGACCCTCTGCACGCCGCTGTCGACCGGGTCCGCCACGCACCGGGCTTCGACGGACTCCTTGCATCCCACAGGTACGCCTGGGACCAGTTGTGGCGCCGTGCCGAACTGGACGTCCCCGGCGAAGCCGGCCTCATCCTGCGCCTGCACCTCTTCCACGTCCTGCAGACGCTCTCCCCGCACACGGCCGAGCTGGACGTCGGGGTCCCGGCCCGCGGACTGCACGGCGAGGCCTACCGCGGTCACGTCTTCTGGGACGAACTGTTCGTCCTGCCCTACCTCAACCTGCACTTCCCGGAGGTTTCCCGGCCCCTGCTCGACTATCGCCACCGCCGCCTGGAACGGGCCCGCCTCGCCGCGCGGGACGCCGGCCACCGCGGCGCGATGTATCCGTGGCAGAGCGGCAGTGACGGCCGTGAGGAGACCCAGCGCCTGCACCTCAACCCGCGTTCGGGACGCTGGCTGCCCGATCACACCCATCTCCAGCAGCATGTCGGCTCGGCCGTCGCGTACAACATCTGGCAATACTGGGAGGCCACCGGTGACGTCGGGTTCCTCCACGCCAAGGGCGCGGAGAGGCTGCTGCAGATCGCCCGGTTCTGGGCGGACAGGGCCGCCTACGACGACGGGCTCGGCCGGTACCGGATCCGCGGGGTGGTCGGTCCCGACGAGTACCACGACGCCTACCCGGACGCCGAGACGCCGGGCATCGACGACAACGCCTACACCAGCGTCACCGCAGCCTGGGTGCTCACCCGCGCTCGGGAACTCCTCGGCGCCCTGCCCGAGCCGCGCCGCCGTGAGCTGACCGAGCGCATCGCATTCGACGGCGGCGAGGCGGAGTTGTGGCGGGACATCGCGCACAGGCTGTACGTGCCGTTCCACAAGGGCGTCATCAGCCAGTTCGACGGGTACGAGACCCTCGCCGAACTGGACTGGGACGCGTACAGGACACGCTGCGACGACATCCGGCGCCTGGACCGGATCCTGGAGGCCGAGGGCGACAGCGTCAACCGCTTCCAGGCGTCCAAACAGGCGGACGTGCTCATGCTCGGCTACCTCTTCTCTCCGGCCGATCTGACAGCTCTCTTCGCACAGCTGGGCCACACCCTGGACGACGCGACCTGGCAGCGCACCGTGGATCACTATCTGCAGCGCACCAGCCACGGGTCCACGCTGAGCGGGCTCGTGCACGGCTGGGTACTGACGCGAGCCCGCCGGGCCGAGGCCTGGAAATTCGTCCACGAGGCACTGCTCGGCGACATCGCGGACGTCCTGGGCGGCACGACCGGCGAGGGCATCCACCTCGGCGCCATGGCCATTACCCTCGACCTGGTACAGCGCGGCCTGACCGGTCTGCAGACACGGGACGGCGCCCTGTGGCTGGACCCCGCCCCGCTGCCGGAACTGACCGGGGCCTCGTACGGCTTCGCTCTGCGCTACCGGGGGCACTGGGGGGGGTGGGGGGTGGGGCTACGCATGCGTCGAGGGCGCGTGAGCATCACGGTGCCCGCGTCGGACCGCGCCGCCATCACGGTGCAGCTTCCCGGCCGCGCGGTCATGGTGCGGCCAGGCCAGTCCCGCGAACTGATGTTGCCGGACTGAGCGTTGGGGCACGGCACGTGCGCAGTGGCCCCTCTCCCGCAGCAGTTCCCGCCGAGGCTCAGGTCCCGATCGATCCTGGCTGGAATGCCCCTGCGCCGACACCGATACGAGGAGGACTCTGCAAGGAAGAACCGGGCCCGCATCCTCGTAAGGTTGCGAGCCCTCTGCCCGGCGTGCGCGCCAGCTGCGTGCTCCGTCACGACGACCAGCAGTGAGTCGTTGACACCCTTGCGGGTGACGCGCACAGGCCGACCGCAGATCCGCAGCGCGACAGCCAACGCGGTAAACGTGATGCATCGGATCAACGAGCCAGTCCCTGCGCCGTACGGGGCGACAGACTGCGTCAGCACGGGGAGGGGCCGCCACAATGACCACCAAGGTGCTCGCCGCCTACGCGACGAAGAATTGGTCCACTGCAGAGATCGCCCGCACCATCACCCAGGTGCTGCGCGACGAGGGCCACCGGCCCGAGATGCTGCTGGTAGGCGATGTCGTCGGTGTCCAGGCCTACGACGCCGTTATCCTCGGCAGCCCGCTCTACGAGGGGCGATGGCGCAAGGAGGCCCACCGGTTCCTCCGGCGCGAAAGTGCCGCACTGTCCAAACGACCGGTGTGGCTCTTCAGCAGTGGCCCCCTCGACGACTCGGCCAGCCAAGGGGATGTCCCGCCGGTCCCAGCCGTGCACCATGCCCTCATCCGGATCAACGCCCGCGAGCATGTCACCTTCGGTGGCTGCCTGCGGGACGATACAAGGGCTGGGTCGCCCAAGCGCTCGTGAAGTCCGGAAAAGGCGGGGACTTCCGCGACATCAAACAGATCTCGGCCTGGGCTCAGCAGATCGCTACCACGTTGAGCGACGAGATGCGTGTGTGAACTCAAAGGGATCTCGTGGTCGTTGGGGCCGGCCGGGGCATCCCTCGTCGACCAGGTGTGCACCGAGCACCGCGCGGGCCGCACGTTCCCCTCCCCTCTTGCGGGCCTCGTACGCACCTCGTTCCTTCGCCTGCTTGAGGAAGACGTTCCCGCGGCTGCGCCCGCAGCCGCGCTGATCGCGACCGGAGGACAGGGCAGCTTCTCTCACCGTGCGGGGCGGCGGGGGCCGAACGGTTGGATGGCTGTGCCGCTGCGGCTACCAGTTGGCGTTGAGGTGCAGGGGGGCCCGTAGGGCGGCATTGCGGGGCCAGGTGCCGGGGTGTGCGGTATCCGGGGCGCTGAGGGTGAGGCTGGGGCACGCGTCGGCCAGGGCGGTAAGGGCGCGCCGGGCGAGGTGGCGGGTGTAGGGGGCTCCGGGGCAGTAGTGGATGCCGGCGCCGAAGGCGACGGAGGGTGGCTGATCCGGACGTTGGGGATCGTAGGTGTCGGCGTCGGTCAGGTCGTGGTGTTCGTCGCGTCCGGCCGAGGCGAGCAGGAGCAGGAGGCGGGCTCCTGCGGGGATGGGTGTTCCGGACAGTTGGGTGTCACGGGTGGTGTTGCGCAGCCAGCCGGCCAGGGGCGGGTCGTGGCGGAGGGTTTCGTCGAGGGCCTGGTGGAGGCGGTCCGCCTGGTGGAGGCGTTGGAAGGCGTCGGAGGCGAGGAGGCGGTAGAGGGTGTTGGTGAGGAGGCGGGGGACGATTTCGGCGTTGGTGATGAGGACTTCCATCAGGGTGGAGGCGACCTCGTGGGTGGTGAATTGATGGCCGTCGTTGTCGCGGTGGGTGAGCCACGCGGAGAGGAGGTCATCGCCCGGGGCGTGGGAGCGTTGCTCGGTGAGGGTGTGGCAGTAGGTGAACAGACTGTTCAGGGTGTGGGCTGCGGCGATCTGCCCGGCGTCGTCGAGGCGGCCCCAGACGAGACCTGACAGGGCGGCGGCCTGGTGGGTGATGGCCGGCTGGTCCTGGGGCGGGATGTCGGCCAGGCGGCCGAGGAGGGCAGTGGCGAGGGGGCGGGCCCAGTCGTTGACGAGGTCGCCGGTGCGGGTGGTGCGGTCGGCGAACTGCTGGGCCGCACGGTGCGATTCGGCTCGCACGAGGGCATCGAGTTGCTGCACGCGGCGAACGGTGGCGGGAAAGGCGGCGGTCATCTGTCGGCGGAACCGGGTGTGGTGCGGTGGGTCCAGGGAGGACAGGACCGGTAGGGCGTCACTGTGTTCCAGGATCGTCTGGGCGCGGGAGCAGACGGGGTACAGGGGGAGGTAGCCGAGGGTGGTGGAGAAGGTGCCGTCGGCGTCGCGCAGGACGGCGTCAATGTCGCTGTGGCGGGAGATGACCCATACGTCGAGCTGCGGGTCGAGGTAGACGGGATGCTCGGCGCGCAGGTGGGCGTACAGAGGGCCGGGCTCGCCGGCACCGTGGGTGGTGATGGCGCCGGGCGTCACGGCCGGACAGTGGGGCAGGGCCGCGCAGGTGCGAGAGGTGGTCGGCTCGGTGATGGTCACGGCGTCAGGTCTTTCCGTCGTTCGGATGAACCGTGATCAGCGGTCGGCGAAGGGTGCGGGGCGGGCGATGAGCAGCACGGCGTCGTCGTTGAAACGGTCGGTGCCGGTGGCGAAGTGGGTGCGCAGGGTGGGCAGCAGGACCTCGCGGAGCTCCGCGAGCCGGGGGTGGCCGGTGTTCCAGAAATCGGCCAGTGCGGTGGCGGCGGCCTGGGCCTTGGCCTCAGGGCCGGGTTCGGGGAAGACAACGTCGACGCGGGCGCGGGTGAAGGCGATGTCCTTGAAGCCGCGTTCGACGAGTACCCGGGCGGCCCGGGTGAGGAGAAAGCCCTGGTGGTCGCGGGCTTCGCCGATGAGTTCGGCGCAGGTGCGGTTCCACAGGCCGATGAGCTCGTTGTCGGGGGCGCCCTGAACGATGATCACCTTGGCCTCGGGGCGGGTGCGGTCGACGGCGCGGGCCATCTCCTCGACGGCCTGGCCGGGGTCGTCTGTGTAGTGCAGCACCCAGGTGGCCACGGCGGCGTCGAACTCGGCCTCACCCACTGGTAGTTCCTCCGCGCGGCCGGACAGCACGGTGACGCCTCGGGCGGCCAGCGGGTGCATGCTTTCCTCGCGCGCCGCGTGCGGTTCGACTGTGGTCACAGCTCCCGTGCGCGCGGCGATCTCGCGGACGACCGCGCCGGTGCCGCCGCCGACATCGAGGACCTTGCGGTTGACGGCGAGCGCGTCGACGACCGGGGTGATGTCGTGTCGTTCGAAGCGGGCTTCCATACCCAGCCAGCCGTGCTGGTTCAGCTCGTGGGGCCCGCGGTAGGTCTCGGGCAGCGGGTGCGGGCCGGCGAGCGCGTGGGCGGGCACCGCCGGGCCGCCGGGCTTGATCGCATACAGGAACAGGTGCTCCTCGGCGCCCATGCCGGGGAAGTCGGGGTGGAAGAGGCTGAGTTGCTCGTGGACGACGTCGAGGCCGGCCTTGCGCAGCAGCCGCCCGTAGGTTTCGGCCGGGTAGCTGGTGGCACGGATGGTCTGGCCCATCCACTGAAGCTCCTCATCCTCGGCGTCGAAGGGCACCGTGGAGAACATGAAGATCCCGCCAGGCGCGAGCCAGTCGGCGATCCGGGCGAGGGTGCTGTCCAGGTCCGCGCGGGGCATCTGGAGCAGCGGGAAGAAGGCCGTGATCGCGTCCCACTGGTTCGGTGTATCGGGAAGGGAGCGCACGTCGGCCAGTTCGAAGTGCGCTGCGGGCACCTGGGCACGGGCGAGGTCGGCCATGGTGGCGGAGACGTCGTAGCCGGTCACCTCGTGCCCGGCGGCGACGATCCGTTCGGCGGTGGGGCGCCCGGTGCCCGAGCCGATGTCCATCACCTTCGCCCGTTCGGGGAGTCGGGCCAACAGCCAGTCGATCGCCGCCAGTTGCTCGGGCAGGTGAGCGTAGGTGTCCTCGTACACCTTGCCGAGCACGTCGAAGGGGCGGGCGGCCGTTTCCGCCGTTCCGTGCGGCTGGGCGGTGACGGCGTTGGCGGATTCGACGGACATCGCGTGGACGCTCCTCGTGACTTCAGGGTTCGGGGTGGTGATGAACAACCCCAGCGGGACATTACACTCCGCATTTGGTCGATCACGACGTGTGCCTGACCGTAGGTAAACCTTCTCTTTCCGGGAGTTGCACCCCGCATGACGAGCACCACCGACGTCGGCCACGCCGCGTACTTCGCCTTCCGCGACCGGCTCCTGGGTGACCTGCGCACCGTGATCCTGACCGGCGAGCAACTGTGCGAGGCCGGACGGCTCATCTACGGCGATCCGAACGGACTGTCCCTGTACGGCATCGCCGCCCCCGACATGGCGGCCAAGCGGGTCACCCTGCTGGGCCGCACCGTCATCGAATGCTCCGTCGATGCCTACTCCGCACCGGTCGCCGACGCCCTCGCCCGACTCCAGGCCGGCACCGCGCCCGAGGGTCCCGACCCGGACAACCCGCTGATCGTGGACCTGTTCTGCGGCTCCGGGAACTTCGGCTATCACCTCGGACAACGCCTCGGCCGCCCCGTTCACGCCTCCGAACTCGACCCCGCCGTCTACGGCACCACCCGCAGCAACCTCGACCGCATCGGCTCGGCGATCACCTTGCAGTTGACCGACTACCGACACCTGCTCGGCCAACTCCCCGCCCGCAGCACCCACGACACATACGTCGTCGAACCGCCCTGGGGCGCCGCCTTCACCGCCGACGGCCTCGACCTCACCCGCACCTCGCCCCCGGTGCCCGAGATCCTCGACGACATCCGCCGCTCCCGCGACGGCTTGTCCTGCCACATCGCCATCAAGACCAACGACCAGATCGCCCACGACTCCCTCGCCCGCTCGTTCGCGTGCGCCCGGCACCTGCGCCAGATCACTCCCGGCCCCTGCCTGCCCTACGGCGCCAACATGGACTTCCACCTCTACGAACTCCACGCCTGACGCCGCCCACGAAGCCGGTGGCGCATCCCGCCTTCGTTCGACCCCCTCGAGAGGCGCGCCGCGCCGCATGAAGGGCGGCCCGCCGCCCGGGGCTTGCCGGACGGGTATGTGACGGGAGCCAATGGCCGCCGGCGAAAAGTGCCTTCTGGACTGGGACGATGAGACTCGTCCACGGTCTCCGCTGTTCCAGCAGGACGGCATTTTCCGTGCCCACTACCCGGTCCCGCCCGAATCCCTTCGTCGGCGTCGTTGGGCACGAAGTTGTCAACCACACAGGCTCGCGTCTGCTCGCGGTCCTGACCGACTCCACCACCCTGACCCGGTCTTTCTCCGATGCCTTGCGTCGGCTGCGCGACCGGGCACGATCCCGGCTGTGTCGCGGTGGGCCTGGCGCTGCTGCCGGCCGGCCGGCAGCACGCGTCGGCACGGGACCTGACCGTGCTCCGCGAGCAGCACGACACACATCGACGCCGCCCTCGTCACCTGCCGCTCAAAGGAGGAACAGGCCGCTTCCACCTCCACACGCGGCTTCGGCCACCACTCGATGCTGTGCTTCCTCGACCGCCCCGGCGAGGCTCTCGTCGGCCTGCTGCGACCGGGCAACGCCGGAAGGAACACCGCGGCCGGTCACATCACCGTCATCGACCAGGCCCCCGCCATCCACCGCAACGGCACCCCGATCCTCATTCGCGCCAGCGCGCGGGCAGTGCCAGGGTTTTCCCTACCTCGCTGCGAGGGCTGCGCCAGGGCGGGATCCAGACCACGTTCTCCGTCGCACACGCCGTCACCACCAAGATCCGCACAGCCTTCCGCGCCCTGGAACAGGCCCGTCCCGCTGCGCCGGAACAGGACGGCTGCCTCCGCGCCGGTGCCGAAATCGCCGAGCTGACCGGTCTGGTAGACCCGGTAGGGCATCCGAACGGCACCCGCATCATCGTCCGCCGCGAACCGCCCCACTCAGGCGCCCGGCCGTCCCTGTTCGACCAGGGCGGAGGTATGCCTCAAGGTCTTCCTCACCGACACGCCCGTCCTCGGCGGCGGCTCGCTCCAGCACCTGGAGATCCGCTGCCGAGCCCACGCCAGCGTCGAGGACAACATCCACTGCGGCAGACCACCGGCTTCGGCCGCTTCGCCATCAACGCTCCCCCTGCTGGAACCGTCCCTGGCTGCCATCAACTTGCTCGCCTGGACACGCCGCCTGCTCCGTTACGGCGAACCGGCCACCAGAAGCCCGGGAAGCTCCGCTACCGACCTCTCCACCGGCGACACGCAGTACCCGCAGAGCCCGCCGCCTACGGCTGCGGATCGCTGCCACCCGGCCCTGCCGCCGGCAGCTGGCCGTCGCGTTCAGCCGGCTGGTCGCGCAGCCCCGACCGGCCACCTGACCCGACGGAGCCGCCACTGACCGCCCACGGTCCGGGGGCTACAGCAGCATCCGACCTCCGCGCCGGCGCCTGGGCACGTCCTCGCTCGACAGCAGCCCCATCGCCACCGACCCTTCAGATCAACCTGGGGATCGAGTTCTGGTGTGAACCAGCCGACTTTGATGACATGGCCTGGTACCGGCACTTTGCGTGGGATGACCGGCCAGTACAAAGGGTTGACTGCGACGTGGGTGATCCGGGCCCACACCCGGTCCAGCGTCACGGCCAGGCAAGGAAGCTCCCGCGACAGGTCCCGGGAGCGCGGCCACCACGCCCCGTCCAGCAACCCGCGTGGGGCGCCGGCGTCCTTCAGCCTGAGGCGGGCGGGGAGCTCATCACTGTGTCCCGGCTGGATCACGGGACGATCATTCGTTGTGGACATATCGCGAACCTGTCTCCGGCCGAGGCGTGGAGCGGCCGGTGGAGATCAGTGCGGGGAGCGGACCGACCGGGCGTAAGGGTCTGGCTTTCGATGGAGTGGTCCCACGTTCAGTTGCCCTGTGCGGCACGTGGCCGGGGGCCGCTCTTGCGCATGCCCGCGGACGTGACCGGAAGCGCAGCGGCGAATGCCTTACGCGCGAGGAAGGAGCCGGGTTCACCGATGGTGCTTATGAGAGGGGCAGGGAAGACGACCGTGGTGTTCTTGTCGACACCGCTCTCCACCAGGTCCTGGAGGTTGCGCAGTTGCAGCGCCTCAGGGTGGGCCATCATGGCGTCCGAGGCATCGCCGAGGGCCGAAAGCGGCGAGGGACTCGCCCTCAGCGTTGATGATTCCTGCCCTCTTCTCCCGCTCGGCCACGGCCTGCTTGGCCACCGCCCGCTGCATGCTGTCGGGCAGCTGAATGTCCTTCAGTTCGACCAGCGTGACCTCAACGCCCCACCCGGCTGTGGTGACATCGAGGATATTCCGGATGCCCAGGTTGATGCGGCCGGTCTCCGACAGCGTCTCATCGGGCGTGTGCCGGCCGACGGCCTTGCGCAGCGTGGTCTGGGTGATCTGGTCGATCGCCGCATGCACGTTCTCGATGGCGATGACCGAATTCACCGCGTCGACCGCACGGAAGTAGCCGACCGCGGACCCATCGACGCTCACGTTGTCCCGGGTGATGATGCCCTGGGACTGAATTGGCATCGTGACGATCCGCAGCGATACCCGGCGCAGTACGTCGACGATCGCAATGATGACGCGCAGCCCCGGCGAACGTGTTCCGACCAGTCGGCCCAACCGGAACAGCACCCCCATCTCATCCCGCGTAGCGCCCTTCACGGCCATAGCCGGCGCAACGAGAACAAGGGTCCCGGCGACGGCCAGAAGAAGGATCAGAACTCTCACGATGCGGCTCCTCAGCGAGGATCAACGCGCTGCTCCCGCACAGTCCAAGGCTCCTGCGCCTCTTCGCTGGCGGAACACGCGCGCGGCCCGTCAGCGGTCAGAGTGTGCAGGATCGTCAAGGGACGCGGGGTTTCGGACTCCGTACTCAGGATCGCCCCTGTGCGCCGACGTCCGGTAGGGGCCGAACGGCACCGTGCCGCCGCGGTCCGGCACGGCCGGTCGTGGCGGGGGTGCCGTTGTCGCAGCTGACTCTGCCGGTGACGCAACTGCCGTGCGGAGTGCCCCCTTGCCCTTGGCCCGGAAATCTTCGTGCAGCCTCGACGAGCCGGCCTCGATCTCACCCGCAGACGGCCGGTGGCAAGGTGCTACCCCCGTGCAGGAGCTGGGTCTTCGGGGCTCTGGTGGAGGTGCAGGGCAAGTGCTTCGGCCAGGGTGGGCACCGGGTGGAAGGTGTCGGTGAGGCGTGCCATGCGCAGCAGTCGCAGGGTCGGGCGGTGGGGGCAGACCAGATGCAGTTCACCGTTGCCGACCGTGATGCGGACCTGTGCGCGGCAGAGCAGACGCAGGCCGGAGCAGTCGAGGAAGGTGATGTGGCTCAGGTCGATGACGACCAGGCACTCGGGCGGGCCGGTGGCTTCATCGAGCCGGGGAGTGATCTCGATGGCCGAGGCGATGTCGATCTCGCCGTGGAACTCCAGCACCGTGTGGCTCTGGGTGCGATAGGTGCGCAAGTGCCCGGTGAAGGGCGGCCCCTGGGGCATGAGGCATCACCTCGGTACGGTGGCCTGCTGCCGTCCGGGCGGCGGGCGTGCGGAGTAAGCATCCGGGATCACCGGGGGCCGGGGCGACGCCGTGCGGCGGAGGGAGGCGAGAGCCGTGGAGGCCCTGCCTCTCGTAGTTCGGTGCCCTCTCCGCGATGAGTTCGAACCCAGCCGCCCGGCGTAGCTGGGTACTAGATTCCCCGGTTGCCCCGCCTGCCGGGGCCCGGCCGGCGCCGTGCGCAGGGTTGCGCTCTCGCTCTCGCCGCGAGACAGGCGTAGCCTCCGTCCCCTCGCCGCCCCGGCCCCTGGCGCCGTGCCGCAGCTCCGGTACCAGTGCCCCGAAGGAAGGCGTCGATGGGACGCACCGTCAGCACGTCCAGGATGTCCCGCTCCTTGCACACCTGCGGGCACACCGTGCGCTACATGTCGCTCTCCTTCGAGACGCAGCGCCTTCCGGGGAGTTCCGCGACGCTGGCCGACCTCGCCACTGCCGCTCTGGTCGCCGCGTCGGTGCCCACCCGGCTGGTGCACAGGTTGAGTGACGCTGTCCGTGTCTCGGCCCAGTACGTGTACGGGCGCAGTGAAGTCCCCGTATACCGGCTCGTGATCGACTCCGATGAGACGGGTATCACCGTGGCGGTCACCGACTACATCGCCGGGAGCGTCTGCGGGCCGCCCGCCTGGCTGGAGGTGACCGGCGCCGGCACCCTCCAGCCGGCCACCGGCCGGCCCGCCTTCGAACCGCTGCACAGCCGGCGCTGCGATGACGGGCTCCAGCTCCGTCGTACCCCTGACGGACACCTGCGCCTGGGCTGTCACGCACGGTGGGACACCGACACCGACACCGCGTTGCCTCCCTCGTCCCCGGCCGCAAGGACCTGAGCGACCGGGCGGCGCGGGGCAGGCCCGGGCGGTTTCGGCGTCGCCCAGGCGCATCACCATCTGTGGCGCCTGCCCGGCCGTGACGGTCAAACGAACCTGAGCGCGCGCCGAGGCGAGTTCCAGGGGCTGGGTGTGGAAGGCGGCCGACGCCCCGTGGGCCGCGTACAGCAGGACGCGCTGCAGGGCCTGTCCGGCGCGCAGCCAGTCCTGTGGTGTGTCGCGCCGGGTGGTGAGCACGGCGGCCCGTCCGGCGCCGGGCGGGCAGTGCCAGTCGCGCAAGGCGTCAGGGCAGGGGCCGTGGGGTGCGATGCGGGTGTAGTCGCGCCCGGCGAACACTGTGGCGTCAGGATGGTACGGACGGACCTCGGCCGGCACACCGTCATCCCGCCGGGAGCCTGGCGGTGTTGCCCAGGTGGCCAGTTCGGCCGCCTGAGCGGGGGCGTGCCGCTGTGTGGCGGCTGCCTTGGTGCCCAACTCCACGAGCCGCCGGTAGCCGGTGCCACCGTCCGTGGTCTGCAGTGCGGCGCCCTCGACCCTGGCCTGCCGGCGCAGCATCTCGGTCAGCGGGTGCGGCAGGGGGTCGTCCCGGAAAGGGCCCCGATGTGTGCTGCGTCGGCGCAGAGCCCGGTGCATCCGTTCCTCGTCGGGAGTCGGCGGGGCATACGGCCCCCAGCGGATGCGGGCAAGGAGGGCGGGGAGCGCCGGGTCGGGGAAGACCCTTACTACGGGCCGGAAGCCGAGGTGGCGCATGGCGAGCCGCAGGTTGAACAGTGCCGCACCGCAGCTGATCATCATCTCGCGCCCGTCGGGGTCGGCGAGCCGCAGACGGCGCGTGACGTCCGCGAACAGGGCGATCTCATCCCTCGCGGTGCGCAGCGAGCTGAACCGCCAAGGTTGGGTGTTGTGCACGGACGGCGCCGTGATGGCCGCTCGGACCACGTATTCGGCTGCGTGCCCGGGATGCCCGTACGAATCGTTCATGGCCTGCACGCCGGCCCCTCATTCGCTTGGGTGCAGGCGTCTGCGCGACCGTGACCGGCCGGTCACGCAGACGTCTTGCGGCACTTGGACCCCGGTCAGCTGTGCTGCACCGTGATGGTCCGGGTGCTCGTCTTCGGCTCGGGCACCGGGACCGTGACGGTCAGGATGCCGTCCTTGTATGCGGCGCTGGCCTCGTCGCCGTGGGCTCCGGCGGGAAGCCGGACCGCGCGGGCGAAGGTTCCGTAGTGGAACTCGGTGTGGCGTTTGTCGGTGGTCTGCGTCCGGCGCTCGGCGCGCAGCGTCAGGACACCTTCCGTCACGGTCAGTTCGACATCGTTGGCCGGATCGATTCCCGGGAGCTCAGCACGGAGGGTGTAGGCCCCTTCCGTGAAGGATTCCTCGATGCGAATGTTGTGCAGGCCGGGGGTGCCGGTCTCGACCCAGCCGAACAGCTCGGGCACCGATACGGGCCAGCCAGGCAACCGTTCGATCATTCCGCTCATCTCGTTCTCCCCCTAGCAGCGTTTCTGTCTACGCCCTCAAGTCTTGCTCCCTTCCAGGGACTCGAGGAGTGCCGAACTGGTCCCAACCCGGGGCCGACCGGCTCCGGGTTGGGGCCGGCGCTGCGGAGATGCGTGACCGCCAGTGCGGCCGGCCCGCTTCGAGACGTGCCGCAGTAACGCGCGAGAAGGAGACGTAGTCCGGTGCCGTGAACAAAGCGGGAGGACTCCGGGTCGCGGGCCTTGACGCCTGATGTTGCTCACACGAGGCACTGGATCCTGAGGATCTGCGAACCAGCTGCTGAAGCTGTCATGACAGGCTGGGCCGTAATCGATGGGTCATGTCCCGGGCTGGAACTGGTCGGCGGGCGGGCTGGGGGGCCTGATTGAGCTGAACCGGATTTTGTAGCGGCCCTGAAGCCAGGCATGATCGCCTCGGCAGATGGGAGATCACAGGTCCGATGCCTGCACCACGGAAGTACCGCGACGAGCTGCGTGAGCGAGCCGTCCGTGAAGTCCAGACCTCCGGCCGTCCGGTCGCTCATGTCGCGAAGGACTTGGGCATCCACAAGGAGGCCCTGCGCGGATGGGTCCGCCAGGCCGAGGCCGACAAAGGTGACCGGCCGGACCTGCTGACCACTGCCGAGCGAGCCGAGCTGGGTCCACTCCGCAAGGAAATCGCCGAGTTGCGTCGGGCGAACGAAATCCTGAAAGCCGCCTCGGTGTTTTTCGCGAAGGAGCTCGACCAGCCCCGCACGAGGCTGACGCGGTGATCAGCCACCTCCGCGACGACTTCGGAGTCGAGCCCGTATGACGGGAACTGGACCTGCCAGTCTCGGCATTCAACGCCCGTCGTCGGCGCCCGAAGTTCACCCGGCGACAGCGCGACGAACAGCTCATCGAGTACATCCGCCGCATCCATGACGCGTCCGGCGAGACCTATGGGGCCCGGCGTATCCACCGCCAGCTGAGGCGCGAGGGCATCATTACGGCCCGCTGCACCATTGAGCGCCTCATGCGCGAGGACGGCCTGGAAGGCGTGATCCGCGGGCAGCGGCGCCGCACCACGATCCCTGAGCCGTCCGCACCCCGGCCACCCGATCTGGTCAACCGGCACTTCACCGCGAGTCGGCCGAACCAGCTGCGGGTCGCCGACCTCACCTATATCCGCACCTGGTCAGGCTGGGCCTACGTCGCCTTCGTCCTGGACGTGTACTCACGGATGATCGTCGGATGGTAGCTCGCCACCCACCCGAGGAATTCGAGACCCACCACTATCGATCCCAGGCAGCACTGAACGCCGCCTGAAACCACGCAAACCGGCCGCTACGAAACTCGGGGCAGCTCAGTAAGAACCGTCTTCACAGGCTCCGACCTGCCCGAACACGGCCTTGTGCAACACGCTTTAAGGCTTGTCCCGTAAATGATCTCCGAGCTGCCTCGGGTGTGCTTGTCCGTCGTGCGGGCCGTTCGTCTATCCGGCGAGGGCAAGGTTGTGCATGCGGGCGATGCCGAGCACGGCGTGGTGGACGCCGTCGCCTTTGAGGCGGCAGTCGCGGAGGGTTTTCCAGGTCTTCATGCGGGCGAAGACGTGCTCGACTCGGGCGCGTACTTGTTTGTGGTAGAGGTTATGCTCCTGCTTCCACTGGGGCAACTCGTCGCCCGGGGTGCGGCGGTGGGGCATGAGGAGTCCGGTGCCGGGATAGCCGCCGTCGGCCATCGTCAGCGTTTTGCCGACGGCTGACTTCATGCCGGATTCCTTCCACGCCTTGCAGTCGTTTCTGTTGCCCGACAGGGGCTGGCCGACCACGACGACCAGGCGGGTGTCGGCGTCGATGACGACCTGATGGTTGGTGGAGTAGCGATAGTTCTTAGACTGCTCGCTGGTGCTGTGGTCACGGGTGGGGACCAGGGTGCCGTCCACGATCAGCACGGTGCCCTTCGCGAACCGGCGTCGGGGCTGGAGCGCGAGAAGCGGCCCGAGCTGGTCGATGATCCGGTCGGCTGACGACTTCGAGACGCCGAACAGTGGAGCGAGCTGGCGCAACGTCAGGTTCGTCCGCCAGCACGCGGTGACCAGCAACACGCGGTCCGGGAGAGACAGGCGCCACGGACGGCCCCGCCGGGCGTCGTCCGCACCTTCACGGCGCAGCGCGGTTACCAGCTTCCCGAAACAGCGAGGGCTCAGCCCAGTGAACGGGGCTATCCATGACGGCTCTGAAGCCGTGATCACACCAGTCACACGAAGATCATCTCTCCGTGACCAGCAGCTACTGGGCAGCCAAGGGATGCGGGCGCTTACCTCGCCGTTGCGGTTCGAATCCCCAAACTGACCAGCACGGCTCCCGCCAGACGACTCATCCCACGACGGAACCGGGGCGCGTCGATTGTCGTGCGCGCGGCGGCCACCACAGATGGCATGTCAGCGGTAGTCGCCAACGTCCGTGCCATGACCTCAAGTGATCATCTGCTTGACCTGATCCAGACCACCGCGGAGATCGATCTGCTGCTGCGGTCATCGTTCGGCTTCGATATCCACCGGAAGCACTATGGCGAGGACTTCAGGCTTGCCTCGCGTGCGCCACTGGAGGTGATCGCCGGGGAATCCGCAGGTGGGACGTACTTCCTGTGCGCTGAGCAGAACGGTCGTCGGCCAGTGGTGTTCGCGAGTTCCGAAGGGGAAGGTGGCCTGCTCGCCGATGACCTCGCGGACGCACTGGAGATCATCATCGGGCTGGAGTGGCGGGACTGCCTGACATTCTCGGGCGGTGGCGATGTGGAGATCATGTAGATCTCCGCCCAACACCTCGAACGCTCCCGCGCCAAGCACAAACCGGACATCGACAACAAAGCCGCCCAGGTGGCCGCAGCCCTGTCACTGCGGATCATGCCTGCCGCTGACCTCGTCATCCGGTTGCACACAGCCGCCTCGAAGACCGAACCGGACTACATCGTGACCGACGACGACGGACAGGCATTCGACCCACCGTTCGGCGAGCACGTGGAGCCTCGCCACCGAGGCTGGCGCTGAACCTACCGGTAGTCCGTTGAATCAAGGTGGGGTGTAGAGGTAGAGGCCCTGGCCGCTGGTGACGGCGTCGATAAGGGCTTGCAGGTCAGGGGGCGGGGGCGCGGTGGACCAGGTGTGCCACCAGCGTCTGAGCGTGGTGGCCGGGGTCAGCCAGGAGCGCACGGCGCGCAGTGCGTGTGGCCAACTCGGGGCAGGTGGCTGGTAGCGGGTCGGCTGCGATGGATGGGGCAGGGCGGAAGTGCCCCCTCTCTAGAGCGGACGCGTCCATGGCGGGTGGCTGAGTGAGGTAGTCGGTCCAGCAGAAGGTGAACGCGCAGTGCACCAGGGCCTGGTGGCGGCGGATCGCGAGAGAGGATCGGACCTGGAAGTCGGCCCAGCCGAGTTCGTCCTTGACCTGCTTGTAGGACTGTTCCACCCAGTTGCGCAGCCCGTAGATGCGGACCAGTTCGGGCAGGCCGGCCGGCGGGTGCGGGCCCTCGGCGTGGCCGGGCGCGGGCAGGTCGGTGACCAGGTACCAGGTGGTCTTGTCGGGCAGCGTGGCCGGGTCACTGGTGGCCACCACCAGGCGGGTCGGGCCCTGCGGGCCCCAGCCGCCGAGACGTGCCTCGGCGGCCCACCAGGTGTGACACGTTCCGTCGCGGCGGCGCCGCTCGATGCGCTGCCAGTCCCCAGCTGCGTCGGGACCGTGCCAGACCAGGGCGCGGGCGGCGTCCTGCGGAGTGTGGGCGGACCGCTCACGGGCCCAGGTGCCCCGCCTCGCCCGCACGGCCAGCACGAACGGCAGGCCCGCCGTGCGCAGTGCGGCGCGGAAGTTGTCGATGTCGCCGTAGGCGCAGTCGCCGGTCACCGCGCGGAAGGCGAATCCGTCCTCGGCGGCCCGGCCCGCCAGGTCGGCCGCGAGCCACCACTTGGTGCGAAAGCCCCGATCCCTCTTGCCGCCCTCCAGCCGGCCGACCGGGCAGTACGGTTCGGCGTGCACCGGGTAGTAGACGCGCTCGTCCGCCCAGACCGCGGTGACGGTGACGATCCCGTTGTCGGTCTTGCCCAGGCGCCCGAGGTACTGCCGTCCGGTGAACGCGGTGACCTGGCCGTCCTTGCGGTCCCCGGAATCGTCGATCACCAATACTCCGCCGGGGTGCGGGGCGGTCGCCGCATCCGCGGCCAGCAGCTCCAGCCGCCGCCCGTTGACCTCGTCCGGATCCCAGCACGACTCGGAGAGGAAGAACTGCAGCCGCTGCACCGCCGGATCCTTGCTGCCCACCACCGGCTCGGCCCCGGCCAGGCAGGTCAGGGTCTTGTTCCGGTCCCGCGGCGTCAACAGCCCCGTCAGATACTCCCGAAAGCCCCGCCGTTGTGCGAGATGCGTGAACAAGTCATCGAACCGGGCCGCGAACCCCTCCAGCGGGCCCGGCGCCGGCTCGACCGGCTTCACCCTGGTCATCACCGGCCCCCTTCCCGACTCCGGAGACCAAAGCGCCTACCCGCTCATTCCTTGATTCAACGGACTACCGGCTGGATTCCTCAAAGGATGTACACATAGCGACGCCTGCGTGTGCGGGTGGGAGGAGGCGGGCGACCCCAAATCCACGGCTTTGCAGAGGCGTTGAGCTGGGTCGTGGCCAGTTTGGTGGCGTAGGCGATGTCGCTGGGATTGCAGAAGGAACGACCGGCCAGAGCGGTCTTGCGGAACAGCCGCCACCAGCCCTCCTGCAAGTTGAGCCAGCACGCCCCGACCGGGATGAAGGCGTGTTGGATGCGGGGGTGGTCCTCCAGCCAGGTGCGAGTGGACAGGCTGTTGTGGGAGGACAAATTGTCGGTAACGATCCAGATCTCCCCGTCGGGGTTGGAGGTTTCGACGTGCTGGAGAAATTGCTGGTAGAAGGCGCTGTTGCGGGAGGATGCGGTCATGGTGATCTGTTGTCCGTCCCGGACCCGTAAGCCTCCGTAGACCCAGGTTTTCTCCGGTCCGCGGCTGTAGTCGAGTTCCGCTTTGATGCGGTGCCCGTCCGGCGACCAGGCGGGTGCGGGCGGGAACGCCCGTGGGATCACCGGCCCCAGCTCGTCGGCGCAGATCACCGTCGCACCGTCGGGCGGCTGGGTGTAGAGGCCGATGATCCGTGTCCTTTTGGGACGAAGTCCGGGTCCTTGGACCGCGTCCAGGACCGGGTGCGGCGCCAGCGCACGCCCTCGGCGAGCAGGATGCGACGGACCTGTGAACGCCCCACCTCGATCCCCGCCGCCCGCGCTGCCGCGGCCAGCGAATCCAGAGTCCACTCCGCCGGACCGGACTCGTCGAAGGCCCATAACTCTCCGACGGGCTCCCAGCGCAACCGCCCCGGCGGCACGGACTTGACCAGGGCGATGATTCTGGAGCGTTCCTCCTCGGTGACCCGCCGCTTGCGGCCCTGCCCACCCAGATCATCCAGTCCTTGCAGCCCTGACCGGTTGAACCGGTGCAGCCAGCAGCGCACCGTCTTCTGACTGCAGCCCAGCTCAACGGCGATCGCCGGCACCCGCAGCCCCGACCAGCTCAGCTCGATCATCCGGGCCCGCATCACCGCATCACGTGGGGCCTTCCGCGCCCGCGCCAACCGGCGAACCGCACTCCGTTCGCCCTCATCACGCCCCGACCGTGCCCATAGAACCATCGTCCAACACCCGCCCCCGAGCAGCGTCAACTACCCCGCCCCCAAGGTATCCACCCAACGAAAGAGGAATCCAGCACTAGGGGGGCTCACACTGGACCTCCACCGGTCGACCGGGGCCGGCCGGGCAGCAAGCACCACCTGATCGTCGAGCGGCACGGCACCCCGCTCGCCGTCACGATGACCGGCGGCCACCGCCACGATGTCACCCAGCTCTTGCCGCTCCCACACCGCTGAGGTCGCTCGGGGCTAGCCGGTTGGCTCGGCTCGACGCGCACGACGTCCAGCTCGACGACGTCGTTGACGTCGCGCCACCGGTGACCTCGCCGGTCACGACCAGCCGGGGTCGGGCCGGCGGTGCCTCGTCCTACTCGACGGCCAGGATCGCGCCCCGGTTGCCGGAGCCCGGGGAGATCTCGCCGTAGGAGACCAGCGCCCCCGTCCGAGCCCACCGCGATCACGACGACGCTCATCTAAGGCATGATCTCTGGCGGACAGTTCCTCCATGTACAGCACAACTGCCAAGGAGACGTGCGTTCATGAACACCAGCGATTTCGGTGACGATACCGGCGAGACCCGGGCGGCAGGGGCCTCCCCGACACGGCCCGCTTCGCCCGCACCCACCGGGAAGGAGACGGCGGACCTGCCGAGCGAACGGCTGCTGCTGTTCACCGACGCGGTGACGGCCATCTCGCTCACTCTGCTGGTCCTGCCGTTGGTCGACCTCGTTCCCGAGGCCGCGTCCGCGCACGAGCACGCCCGGGACGTCATCTTCGACCACCTCGACCAGATCTGGAGCTTCCTGCTGAGCTTCGCCGTGGTGGCCAGGTTCTGGTTCGCCCACCACCGGGCTTTCTCCGCGGTCGGTTCGCTCAACCGGTCCCTGTCGGTTTGGAACATGGGCTGGCTGCTGTGCATCGTGGTCCTGCCCCTGCCGACCGAGATGATCGGGTCCTTCGGGGGCGATCGGTTCGCGGCCACGTTCTACTACCTCACGCTCCTGGCGAGCATGGTGTGCCACATGGCGATGCTGAGGGTACTGAAGGCGCACTCCGAACTGCTCGCCGACGACGGGGAGAAGTCTCGCGGCCTGGTTGCCCAGTCCTACGGCGAGGCCGTGCGCAACATCGTGGCACTGGTGATGGCTCTCGTGATCGCCCTCGCCATACCCGCTCTGCAGTACTACAGCCTGGTACTGCTCGCCTCCACTCCGTGGATGGAGCGCCTGGGCGCCCGGTACCGCTCGCGCTGAGCACTGCACAGCTTCATGCAGAGTGCCGCAGCATGCGGATACAGCCAGCGGCCGGCAGCCCTTCGGTTCCCGGATGGCGGCCGGCTGCGCCCGTTCCTCGTCGGCGTTGCGACCCGTCCACGGTGTGGCCACGCTCAGGTGGCAGCGGCGTTGTGTGCACGAAGGGCGAGGTGAGCGGGGTGGACCAGGTCCAGATGCGACTGATACGCGAACGCGCCGAGGCGGCGCGCCACCTCGCTCGCGAACTCCGCTAGAAGAGCCAGGAGCAGCTGGCGGCGGCACGCCCACTGCAGCGCCGCCCACTGGCAGAGCGCGTGCAACCTCGGCTATCACCGCGCGGATAGGTTCCGTTCGATCTCGTCCGCGCAGCGCACGACAGCTTCGGCCTCGCTGGTCTCGAGGAGGCGCTCGGCCTGGAGCAGGGTGAGCAGGAGCATCTGCACCTCATAGGACTGCCCGGTCAGCCGGAACACGCCGGAGACGCAGCGCCGGGCGACATCATCCAGGGCACCGCGGAAGCCGTCGTAGGGGGATTCGGGCATGACTCTCGTTGTGGTCAGAGCGCGTCGCTGACGGTTGTCCGGGCGGAGCTCGTGGCCACGATGTCGGTGGCGATGCGCAGAGACGCCTCTTGCCAGCCGAGCAACGCGGGGGTGATCGCGATCGACTGGATGATACTCATGCCGCGTTCAGCAAGCAGAACCTGAGCGGCTTCCATCCCCTCATCCGCGAGGACGGGCCGGCATTGCTCGACGAGCGCAGTCCATCGTGCCGCTTGCTCAGGCCGCAGCCCGACGACATCGTCGAACATGGCTAGAAGATCACTGAAAATGTTCGGCTGTTCTGGCCCTGGATCATGCGGTCCGGGGCCAGTCTGGTGGGTATGCAGGGTGAGTGGGCCGGGGTGCCGGTCGGGCCTGATGTGTGGGAAACCTGCCGGGAGTTGATCCCGGAGCGGAGTGTGTTCGCGTTCCTGGCCGAGCACCGGGAGGCGCTGTTCCCGGCGGGGGTGTTCGCGGACATGTACCCGTCGTCCAACGGGCGGCCGAGCTATCCGCCGCAGGTGCTGTCCACGGTGGTGGTGCTGCAGGTCTTGAACGGCATGTCGGACATGGAGGCCGTCCAGGAACTCCGCTGCGACCTGCGATGGAAGGCCGCGTGCGGACTCGGGCTGCTGGACGGCGGGTTCGACTCCTCGCTGCTGACCTACTTCCGGCGCCGGCTGCAGCACTCGCGCGATCCGCACCGCGTGTTCACCGCCGTCAGGGAGATTGTCGAGGCCACCGGAATCCTGCGCGGCCGACATCGGCGGGCGCTGGATTCCACCGTCTTCCAGGACGCGGTGGCCACCCAGGACACCGTCACCCAGCTGGTCTCCGCGATCCGCCGCATCGCCCGCGAAGTCCCGGGCGGCACCGAGACCGTGACGGCCCGGTGCACCAGGCACGACTACCTCGCCGGGCCCGGCAAACCGAAGATTGCCTGGGACGACGAGAAGGCACGGGCCGAACTCGTCGACGCCCTGGTCACCGACGCCCTGCAGGTCCTGGCCCACCTGCCCGACCAGAACCTGGGCGAGAAGGCCGCGGACGCGGTCGGCATCCTGGCTCTGGTCGCCGGTCAGGACGTCGAGCCTGCCGAGGGCTCCGACGGCGGTAACGGCCGCTGGCGCATCGCCCACCGCACCGCCCCAGACCGCGCCATCTCCACTGTCGACTCCGAAGCGAGGCACATCCACAAGACCACCCAC
>NZ_JBIWKA010000029.1:0-63531 GCF_044765445.1 Streptomyces sp. NPDC102467
GTCAGCCCACCGCCTTGCGCGTACCTCATGCACTCGGCATACCGCAGGGATCATGAACCGTCAGTCCTACCGACACCACGCTTTGAAGGTCAGTAACCGTCTCGTGCCTGTTTTGCGCGCATGGGGAGCTGCGGAAAGTTCGACTGCAGTGAGGCGCTGGCGGAACGGGCAGCGCATCCGACGGCCGCCCCCAAGTCACAGCATTGGGCATCAAGATTGCCGCCTCCACCGTCTGGGAAATCCTTCGTGAGCACGGCATCCCGCCCTCACCGGAACGCGCGAGTACGACCTGGGAACAGCGCATGAGGCGCGCGCGTGCGGATCGCTGGACGGTGCCGCGTTCTCAGCTGCGGAGGGACTTCACTCGATGAAGACCTTCACGGAGTCGGCGCTCCCGCCGTTTCGGTTGACGCCGACGAAGAAGTCGCTCCCAACGTGGGTAACATCTTCGAGCTCGTCGGTCAGGTTGTTCCCCGGAATTCCGATATCGCTCTCCACGTCACCTCCGGACCAGTTGTACTGGTACACCCAGTTCCACCCGGTTTCGGGCGTTGAACTGTTGATGGACTTGGTGTTCCAAATGTAGTTCTCGGAGCAGTCAATGCCTTGGTCGGAACGATTGTCGTGACTCGTCAGGTTGCTCTTCACCAGCGTCCATCCGCTCGTCAGCGAACCGGCGCCGGGATGGGTCCACAGGTTACCCAAGCGGCGGGCAGCATATTTGCCGGCTCCGTCGGCCGCCGTCGCGCTGTAGCAGAGGCCGCTGATATTGCCGATGGGCAGATGGACTACCTCGCTTGCGCCAACAGATCCTGATGAGTTCAGGTGAATGGTCGTCACATCGGCGCTCGGGTAGGCCGATTGACTTCCTTGGGTGGCAATCAAGGCAGGACCCTGGCCCTGATAGTCCGGATGGTAGGCGAGGTCATTGCCGTGACCGAGTGCGGGTATGGAGGTCGGCGCCCCGGCGCAGGTCCAACTGGCACCGTCCCAGGTCGAGCCGTCGCGCAACCATCTGGACAGGACCGGCTCCTCCCCGCCCGCCTTGGTGAAAATGATGTAGAGCTGGCCCCCCGGCCCCGCGACCATGCCTTGCATGACGGTGCGGCCCGCCCTGCATGCACTGCCGTTCGGGATGTTCAGCCGTTCCGCCCCACTCCTGTCCGTAGCGGCATGCGCGGACGTTGTCGAGGCAATGGCGATTCCGGTCAAGAGTGCCAGTACGGACGCGAAACTCAGTAGTTTCTTCACTCGGTGTCTCTCCTTTGTAGATACGGGGAGGAGGCTAGCATTTGCCGTGTACCTTGCATCCGAAATGGCGTCAACTCGTCATGGTAAGCGTGGTTGTGACAACCCATCAGATGGGTACGACGTTCGCGCTGTTCAAGTTTGAGAGGACGTTAAGTCCGAGCTTCCAACCGCCCGAGACGAACAGCGTCTACCAGGCCATCGTGAACGCCTTCAACCAGCTCCCCGACCGGGAATTCTGAGCCCGTGAGCTCCATGCGCTACTCGACCTGCCCGCTGACGAGACATCGGTCAGCGTCACCCGCGTTCTGCGCCTGCCGAAAGTGTCGTCCATGCAGATCACGAGCCTGACTGTTGTATACGGCGGGATGGCACTCGTGCTGCTTCGTCTCGCCTATCTGACCGTCACCAACCTGTCCGCCACAAGGCGAATGCTGCCGATGAGCGACCGCGACAAGGACGCAGAGATCCTCGCCTGCGGCACCAACTCACCGTCCTCGAACGGCAATTCGGAGAAGAACAGGTGAAGCTCGCTCGGGAAGATGGGGCGTTCCTGGCCGCTCTGCCGGCGCCGCCGATCATGTGGGTGCCGATTTCTCATCCGACCTGGTCAGGCGGTGTGTTGGTACTCGTGGAGCACTCCCCCGAGCCGGTCCATCCGAGGGACGCGGTCTCGCTGCGGCGCGGGGGCGATGCCGTGCTCACTCAAGATCTCCCACACCGTGGAAGCAACGATCCTGATGCCCCGGGCTGCGAGTTCCCCGTAAATTCTGCGGCAGCCCCACGAGCTGTTTCTCCCGAGCCAACCGCAACACCAGGGCCCGGACCGAGCGCAGGGTCCGCGGCCGACCGGGGCGCTTGGGTCCACACGTCGCGGCATGCCGACGGTTGAGTTGAGCAGATCAAGGTGCCAGCGCAGAATCCTGTCCGGGCGTACCCACAACTGGAGTTGACGCAGCTTCGCCATCGTCAGATGGTGCAGGAACGTAGCCAGCAGCGTGCGGTCGCCCGGAGTGAACACCGGCTTGCCTACCTGACGGTTCAGGACAGCGAGCTGGTGCCGCAGTGCCAGGATTTCCACGTCCTTGTCGCGGTCGCTCACCGACAACAGGCGTATGAGGGCGAAGGCGTTCGTCATCGCAAGGCAAGCCAGTCGCAGCACAGGACAATCATGCCGCCCACGGGCCACGACCCGGCGATCGGACCGGCTCCGAACCGAGCCATTCCAGCGGGCAGGCTCGAAAGGCCATCAGGCCGCAGACCTGGACGGACGGATAATCGGCACCCACAATGTGCTCCGGCTGCGCGCACCACGGCGACTGAGGCCGACCTGGACGCGCAGCCGCCGAGGTCACGCCTTGCGGGCCACACCGCAGTACGCGACGTCCACGGCCTCCTCGGCGGGCTGCATGTCGTCCGGGCGCCAGGCCGACGTGGTGACGATGCCGGGGTTCACGACGTCCAGGTCCGTGAAGTAGCCGGCGATCTCCTGCGGTGAGCGCAGGTGATAGGTGTTGGCCGACTGGGCGTTGTAGGCGGTGACGGCCGCGTTCAGGGCGTCGTTGCTGTTGATCCCGTCGCTCAGGGCCAGGTAACTCCCGGCGGGCAACGCCTCCAGGAGTGTGGCGACCAGTTCGCCGGGACGGTCGGCGTCCGACAATTGCCCCATGATGCCGAGAAGGGTCAGGGCGACGGGGCGGCTGAAGTCCAGGGTGTTCGCCGCCTCGGCGAGGATGCGTTCCGGGTTGCGCACGTCCTCCGATATGTACGCGCACGCACCCTCTGGACTGCTCGTCAACAGGGCTCGGGCGTGGGCGAGAACCAGCGGGTCGTTGTCGACGTAGACGATCCTGCTGTCCGGTGCGATGCGCTGGGCCACCTCGTGAGTGTTGTCGGCGCTGGGCAGCCCGGTACCGATGTCGAGAAACTGCTTGATGCCCGCCTCGGCCGCCAGGAAGCGCACGGCGCGCGCGAGGAAGGCTCGCTGCAGTCGGGCAACGGCCGCGAATTCCGGGAAGGTCGACAGAATGACATCGCCCACCTCGCTGTCGACGGGGTAGTTGTCCTTGCCACCCAGCAGGTAGTTCCAGACACGGGCCGAGTGCGGGCGGTCCGTCTGCAGCCTGCTCTTCGCATCAGCGTTCACGTCATCCATGGGCATAGCTTCACACGGCGCAAGGGGTGGCAAGGTCAAGTCCGCCAGAACAGCGTCTCCCCTCACGTACGCGGCCAGGGCCGAGCAGGCGGCGTTCAACTTCCCGGCCGAGACCCCCAATCCGGTCGCGGCCGTCAGGTCGCCCGGCCACAACCCTCGGGGGCGGACCGAGCAGGGATAACGGCACTGGCCCGGCTGCTGCCCAAGGCCGTGCGAGGGCACCTGTTCCTCACCCCGGGCACGCCGCTGCGCCGGCACTCCGACCTGGTCAAACGCCGCTGGACCTACAAACGCCGAGGCCCCTGCCGTCCACCGACCTGGCCGTCCATACGGGAGCTGGTGCTGCGGATGGCCGCGGAGAACCCGCCCTGGGATACCGCAGGATCGCCTGTGAACTCGCCCGCCTGGCCGCCTAGTTGGCTCCTCGACGGCTGGGGCAAACCTGAAGAGACCTGGGATCGACCCGGCGCCCCGCCACTCGGGACCGACCTGCGCCCAGTTCCTGCACCATCAAGCTTCCACGATCCTCGCGGTGAACTTCTTCCACGTCGACACCGTGTTACTGCGACGCCTGTACTACATGGTGGCCATGCACGTTTCTACCCGCCGGGTGCACCTCATGGCCGTCACCGCCCACCCAACCATCCAGCGCTCGATGCTTACTCCCCGAACCAGGAGACTTAGAGGGCCGTGTATACGGGCAGGCGTCGACAAGCCGAGGGAACTTCATCGCTTTGATGGACGTGTGTCTTGGGGCCTCGTCAATTTCTGGCAAGACGACCCTTCACCGATCGCTCAGCCGGTCTTCTGAGGTCCGACGGCCGGGGCCGGACGTGCGTTCGGCTCAAATCGCCCGCTCATCGTCGTGGTCGCTCTCCAGCGAACGACGGCGTTCCTGTTCGCGCTTGGAGTAGGCGGCCGCCCGGATCGCCTCGTCACTCTCCAGACCCGAACCCAGCGCACCGCCCACGGTGGCGACCGAAGCAACGAACCATGCCAGTGTCACGTAATCCGCCGCGTCCAACGGGGACCGCGTCAGGGACGCGAATACGCGGTCGTTGAGAATGAACAGCGCCCACACGAAGTTGATGACCATCAAGCCGAAGTAGCAGACAACCACTCCGATTCCGACGGTCACGATCGTCGAGGTGTTGTAGAGCCTCGCCCTCTGTCTCGCTTCCGGGGAACTCTTCGACGAGCGGTGCCATAGCTGCGCGTCCACGATCAGCCATCCGATCATGGTCGCGAGAGATCCGATCGTGGCGATGACGAGGCGGTGCGTACTCAGAGATTGGGCCAGGCTCCAGACGGTCGAGTTCACGGTGGCGACGGCACCGGTTGCCAGCGCGGCCGCCAGTGCTTTCGACAGACCCGGCACCAGTCGCCACGGCCGATTGGCGCGGACCATCCCCGCCAACACCCGTAGACTTCCCCGTCGGCCGCTGACGACATACCGAAGGTCGGCCGCATCCTCGCCACCGGCCGGGTCCGGGTGGATAGATGTGAAACGCCCGGCGAAAGGAGCAGGCAGCCGTTGGCGTCGCGGTCCCCGTTCAGCCCCTCTGGGCTGCGGGTTCACCAGACCCAGCACGGCTTCTTCTACGGCCCGCCTGGCTCTCGTCTGGAGCCGGAAGCCACCCAGCGGAGGCAGGGACAACAGTGCCAGGCCGTACGCGTGATGCAGGTCGATGACCAAAGTGTGTCCATCGGCGTGCAGGGGAAGGTCGGTGAGAGCCACGACCACGTCCCAGTTCTCCGCGCTCGCTCGGTCCCTGATCCGGCGCACCAACTCGAACGGGTCCTTACTGCCCGACGTGAAGGGCTCACTCACCACGTCGACATCGAACCGTCGCCCTTGGCCGAACTTGGCGGCAAGCCGGGCCGGAAGCACGCGAGCCATGCGCTGGGCGACCTCCGTCGGCGCGTCCGGATCCGCCAGGAGAGCGACCGCAACTTTCGAAGACGACACCCGAATGACCGCACCCCTCATGTCGGCTGCTGCTGGAGCACTCGTGCCGACATGATGCTCCGCCGGTAGCTTCGATCTGCGCTGACACGCTCTCGCCTACACCTGGTGCCACATCGGCGTCACCGCCTGGTGCTCCTGTACCAGGCCACCCGCTTGACCGCACCGCCGACAGCAACTCTTGCTGCTCACCGCATTCGTTGCCCCCCCCCACGACTCCAATTCTTCTCCCCGCCGGCGTTCTGGACTTCGCCGCGGAGCCGTACCTCGCTTTATGCCCCGCGGTGTCTGCCCGGCCGCGAATCCGTCCATGAAGGAGGCCGCTTGGCCATCCGGCTCCTAGCGGCGCCTCTTGAGCAGAGTCGCAGAAGGAGTCACGCCATACTGCTGACGATAGGCGGCGGCGAACCGGCCGAGGTGGGTGAAGCCCCAGCGGTAGGCGACGTCGGTGACGGTCACCTGACCCGGCTCCTTCGAGCGCAGCTCATCATGGGCGCGGGCCAGCCGCGTCCGGCGCAGATAATCCATCGGGGACACACCCACGTACTCGCGAAACCCCTGCTGCAGCCGTCGAATGCCCACGCCGGAAATCTCCGCGAGGGCTGTCACGGTGAACGGATGCTCCGGGTGCGCCTCCATGGCATCGATGGCGCGTTTGACCGGGGCGGGACGGCTGGGTGGGACCGGCCGCGCCAGTTCTTCACGGTAAGGGTGATCCGCCGCCAGCAGCAGGCCGATCACCAGCGCCTCGTGCAGGTGATCAGCCAGCAGTTCCTGCCCGAGAAGCCCCTGGGGTATCTGAGCATCCTCCGCCGCCGTCCGGGTCAGTCGCGCCCAACTGCGCCCAGGGCCGCGGGACACGTCCATGGAGGGCCGCAGCCGGAGAGGCAATCGGAGCGGGGCGTCGAGCAGACGCTCCAGCTGGAGCTCCAGTACGCGGCGTTCGATCTTGACGGCCAGAATCAGGCAGTCACCGCTCCACTGGTCCAGCACCGTGCTGCGGTCGGGCTGGAAGACGGCGGCTTCGCCCACGGTTGCCTGGAGAGGATCGAGCCGTCCCTGATGCCACGCCATGGATCCGGACAACGGTATGTCGACGTGATAGGCACCAAGCTCGCCGAAACCCATCCGCAGATCTGCACCGAACTGCAACATGCCAAGTGTCACACTGCGGAGTCTGCTGACCGCGAAACATCCGGAGAGAACGGCTGATGGCTGAAGCAGGTCGACGGCGTTGCTGTAGAAGTTCCGCCCGATGATCTGCCGGGCCTCGTCCAGGTCACCGGTGCGGACGCGGACCGGACGGTTGTCTTCGGCGCGGAGAGCCGGAACCGTTTCGGCGCCGGTGCAGGCCGGCGGCCTGCCCGCCTCATGCCCGCCGGTCGGCGTGTGGCGCTGCTCTGTCTCAACATCTAGGCGCAATGCCGTGACTCCGTATGGGACCTGGATGGGGCTGGTGGATGACCGTTCCGGTCCGGAGAGCCCGGCCCTCCACCGGCAGCGCGCTCGCGGGCCGGCGTCGAGTCGGCGGGCCATGGACAAGGGGATGGAGTCACACGTTCCTGCGGAACATCGGTCACAGAATAGTTCGGCACTCATACAAGCCTGCCGTCCCGACGTCTGAGCTCGCGCTCAACTCGTACGGCAGTGATCAATCTGCTGCGCTTAAGGGATCACCGCATGCGTTGACCGGACCATGTCCGCACGGCTCGGTGCCTAACGTTGCACCTGGGCAGCTGCCCTCCCGCAGTACCGGCCGTCGGAATGCCGCTCGGTGCACCTGCGGCCGTCGTCCCGGGTGCCCGGACCCCGCACCCAGGACACGTGGCATCGACGAGGTGCAAGAAACGAGGCGCCGACTCCACTGACCCGACGCCTCGGCAGCGAACTCGTCGCCGGCCTCGACGGTGAGTACAAAATCAGGCGCGGTGGTGGAAACCGCAGCATGCAGACGGCAAGACCGGGACGGACCCGAGCTTCAGGTCCAGCGCCGCCGCCAGGCGCATTCGGTCAGCGCCGATTCCCGGTTCGTCCCTGAGCTCGTCGCGGCCAAGATGGGCTGCTGTCGTCCACATGACCTCCAGATCGCCGGACCCAAAGAACGTCAGGCAGTCGCGCCAAGACGGCAGTCCAATCATGATCTCCAGTCCTTCGGCCAGGCTCTGGCCGATCAGCCCAGCCTGCCCCTCGGAGTCGGCATACAGCACGGGCCGAGCCGCGCCGCGATCACCGCAGAGGAAGAACGTCCCGCCGGTGAAATCGCCGGCAACACCGTCCAGGGCAACCCTGGAGGACACTCGGACAGGCTCACCGTGATCGCCACGCGAGAGATCGAACTCGCAAACCTGCCACAGGGTCCGCGGCCGGCCGGAGCGCCTGGGTGCACACGTCGCGGCAGCGCGCCTGCCGAGAATGTCGTCCACGCAGATCAGGGGCATGGCCGGTGTGCGGCAGGCAGGATGAGCACTCGTGCTGCTTCGGCTCGCCTACCTGACCGCCATCAACCTGTTCGGCGCCCTCCCAATACTCGGCGGGCCGCGCGGACTCCAGTGGCGGCAGGTCTTCGAGCCGGTCGTGAACTGCCCCCACTGACCCACTGGTCGGCCACTCGGGGGGTCAGAGGCGCAGCAGCACCGCCCGGGTTCCCAGCGTCGGCACGTCGATGATCGTCGTGCCGCCGGTATCTGGTGTCAGGAGCTCACCGGGTGCGCCGAGGTAGTCGGCCGCCACTATTTCCGTAACGGGAAAACCAGGGGTGACCGGGCAGGCGACCGGCTCCTGCGCATAGGACTGGAGCCGGACCAGCACCTGTCCGGGGGTGGGAACGGTGAGCCCCACGACCCGCACGCGTGCATCGCCGACCCTCAGCAGTTCGTAGGAAGCGCCCCTCTCCTCGCACTCCTCGCCAAGCGCGCGCACTGCCAGCAGCGGGCGGCTGCCGACAGCGGCCGTGCGCATCCCCAGTTCGGGCCCGGTGGTGTGCGGGGTGTGTCCCACGGCCACGCTGTAACGGAACACGTGATCGAAGGCCTGTTCGGAGGGGAAGTTGGTGTCCCAGATGTTGTTGTGCACCCAGGAGAAGAGGGTGCCCGGCTCGTCCTGGGCCAGCGACTGCGGATAGGGCGCGTACGGAATCGCGATCCCGCCCACCTGGACCAGCGGGGCGTCCTGGGTGGCTACGGCGGCGACCACGGCCTCCTCCTCGAAGCTCACCCAGCGCCGCACCGCACGCATGTGCTGCGCCGAACCCGGCACCGTGGGAAGGCCGGTGCCCGTCATGCCTCCGGTGGCCTCCATACGGACGACCGGCTGTGACATGGCGAAGGGGAAGGCGAAGAACGCGCTCTCCTTGGTCAGGGTCGCCCGCTTCACGATCCGGTTCTCCAGATCGATTCGGGCCTGCCCGTGCGGCAGGTGTACCCGCACCCGCAGCAGCTCCGTACCTGCCGGCGCGCACTCGTAGATCAGCGTCTCGCCGGTGGCGTCACGGAAGCGGTCCACCAGCGCGGCCGGAGGGGCTGACGTCCGGGAGGCGAGGAGGTGCATCGACCCGTTCGCCGTGGTCTTGCTGGACTGGTGGTTGAAGCCGCCGGCCGTGGCGTACTCGTCGTACATGTAGCCGTTGAGCCCCAGCGTCGCGTCCTGCCGCACCAGTTCGCGGCCGGTCCGCTTGTCGGTGACGGAGCTGATCCACGCGGCACGCAGGTCCACGCTCACCCGCAGGAACTCGTTCTCCAGCACGGTCGGCTCCGCGGCAGTCGCGGCCGAGGAGGTCGTCCCCTCCCCCGCGACGATGTCCACGCGTACCGCCCCGTGCGCGGGCACATCCGCCAGGCGGAACAGCAGGAAACGGCCCGCGGCCCGGTGCAGCTGGTTGGTCTGCGCCTCCTCGGTGTGCTCCAGCGGTGAGCCGTCGCGTGCGTCGAGCACCAGGACGGCGTCCTCCAGCGGGACCGTGCTCTCGGGAAGGAACAGCCGGACCGTCTCCGAACGCTGCCAGCTGCACGTGTTGGTGACGTAGTAGCCGGCGAGGGTGCCCGCGCGCGGTGCGAGCCGGCCGCCGAGTGCCGCGACCGCGCCGTCGAGGAGCGTCTTCGCGTCGTCGTGTGCGCGCAGTGCCTGCGCGTACTTCCAGTGCCACTGCCGTTCGCCGGACGCATGGCCGTGGTCGCCGTGCGTCCAGGGGTCGCCGCCGCCCCAGGTGTGCTCGTTGAACAGGGAAGCCGCCCGGTAGACCTCGGGAGCCGACGCGGTGATTCCTGAGGCCGTCGCACCGAGGATCTCCGCGTGCCCGGCCACGGTCTGGGCGTCGGCCAGCGCCGCCTGGCCGTCGCGGGTGGCCGCCAGCGGGACGGCACCGGCGCCGATGCCGTCCACCCACCAGTCGCTCCAGTCGCCCTCGAAGGTCTCCAGCTTGTCGCCGAGGCGGGCCTCTGCGTCGGCGAAGAAGTCCTCGTTGCGTGAGGTGCGCAGGGCGGGGAAGGCCCACTCCTCGTTCCACCGGCGCACGGTGTCCGCGATGACCCGCCGCGGCGGGCCGTTGTCGGCGAACTTGCCCAGCACCCGCAGGTGCAGGATGTCCCAGGGGTACGGATCGCCCTTGAACTCCTCGTCCAGGACCGGGAACCCGGGAATGCCGCGCCCTTCGTGCGGGTACTGATGGCCGGCCAGCGCCGACAGGTAGTGCGGGAGGAGGTCGTCCACCCGGTCGAAGGACTCGTCGAACCCGAGGATCGAGCCTTCCATGTACGCGAGCCCGTGCGGGGTGTCCGTGCGCCACACCAGCACGCTGCGGCCGCTCGGCGCCTGCCACCTGAACAGCCGGGGCAGCGCCCCGCCACCGGTGTGGTGCGGCACCGCGCGCCCGGCCCAGTTGTGAGCCACCGAGAGATAGCGGATGCCGCTGTCCGCGAGTACGTCGGGCAGTCCGACGACCTGTCCGGGGACGTCCGTCTGCATCGCCGTGTTGATGTCGACGCCGTGGCGTTCTCGCAACTCGCGTACAGGGCGCAGGAGTTCGTGCAGCTCGTCGGTGGAACAGGTCTCCGTGTGCAGGTTGAACGGCATCGCGGTCAGCTCGATGCGGCCCTCGCGCACCCGCTCCAGGAACCGGGTGACCTGCTCCGGCGGACGGTTCGCCGACCAGTCCTCGAAGCTGAGGAAGCCCTCGACCACCCATCGGAACTTCGACGCGTCGGGCCGGTCGTCCGTCGCGCGGCACAGTTCGAGAAGGGAGTCGAGGTACTTGCGGCCCTCGGCGAGCACCGTTCCCTGCGGGTCCGTGTAGCCGATGTCGAGATGGGCGTGCTGCACCAGGTGCAGCGTCCAGTGCCGCTGGGGGGTCAGCCGCACTTCGATGTTCTCTCCCGGCGCCAGTTCGGGCAGCTCCACCAGGACCGGAAGGGGCGAAGCCACCTCGGGGACCAGCAGTCGGGTGTCGCCCTCCGGCCCGGGTATCAGCTCGCAGCGCACGGAGGTGCCGGACAAGGTGGTGACGTGGGCCTTCGTGAGGGGACGGCCGGCCCGTACCCGTACGGACTGCAGGAGTCCGCCGTCGCCGTCATGACGCAGCAGTGGCTCGCAGGAGAGCCGGACGGCGTGTCCGCCGAGGACGCCGGTGGCGCTCACGCCACGCTCGCGCAGGATGTCACGGGCGATGTCGGAGTCCCACCAGGAGGGGCGGGACAGGTCGGGGCGGGACATGGAGAGTGTTCTCCGCTCTGGCATGGTGCCGGTTCGGTGCGTTCGGAGGGCGGTGGTGGTTGGGCTCGTGGGGCGGCCGCAGGGGTGCGGGTCAGGTGGCGTCGGTTGCGAGGCCCGCGAAGATCTGGACCATCGCGGACTGTTCGAGCGTCTCCGCGGGGGCGGACGCGTCGTAGTCGCCGCCACCCGAGGGCTGGAAGCGGAAGAGACCGTTCGACGGGTCCCGGTTCTCCGCCCAGGCACGCTCCGCGTAGGCCTTCTCCACCGGTCGGTAGTCCTGGCCGGGGTGCGCTGCGGTCAGGATCCGGAGGTTGTCGAAGTAGATCGCGTTGAAGATCGCCGGCTGGTCGTGCAGGCGCTCGCCCTGCTTCCAGTACGCGAGCGAGCCGTCCGCGTCCTGTACGGCGCGCTTGAGGTAGGAGCGGTCACCGGTCACCTGGTAGAGCGTCGTCGCGGTCCCGATCATGGCCCCGGAGTTGTAGCTCCACAGGGTGTTGTCGATCGTTCCGTCGTCGCCGCGGCTGTTGCGGTAGAGCCCCGGTGACTGGCGCAGACAGGACCAGTTCCACTCGTACCATTTCTGAGCACTCGTCAGATAGCGGCCCTGGTGCGTCTCTTGATAGAGCTGTGCGGCCAGCTCGGCGGCGAGTCCCGTCACATTGGCGGCACGCATGGTGTTGGCCGGAGAATCGACCCAGTCCATTCCGCCGGGGCACTCTTTGGCCGCGTCGTTGTCCCAGCCGCGGCTGACGATGTCGAAGGTCAGTTCAGCCCGGTGGAGGTAGGTGGTGTTGCCGGTGGAGCGGTACTGGTCCAGCAGCGACAGTCCGACCACGGAGTTGTCGTCGTAGAAGACGTCGCCACCCTGGCCGAGCGGTGCGGGGAGGTACGAGTCGTAGCCCGGCCGTCCGTCGCGGGGCTCGAAGTAGAGCTCCAGCGTGGCAAAGCGTTCGGCCGCGTCCGCGGTGTAGTTTCTGCCGGTGCCCGGGAGCCCGGCCATGTCGACCGTCGCGGCGGCCGCCTCGCGCATCGGCCAGAGGTAGGAGTGAGCGTTGTCCGTGCTGCGTCGGGGGGTCGTCTCCTGGTAGAGGCCGTGCTCCTCCGCCCCTTGGTACAGGTGCTCCTGCAGTGCGTCGTACGTGTGGGCCGCGCGGTCTTTCCAAGGGTCCGCTGCCGGCTGTGCGGCGGCGGGCGTGGGGCACAGGGCGGCGCACAGCAGCGGGGCGGCGGCCAGCGCGAGGGCGGTACGGGCGGGGATCTTCACGGGGGTGCCTGCCTTTCGGGGGGGGCGGCTCAGGGCTTTCACACGGGGATCGAGGGATCAGCAGATCAAGGGATCAGCCGAGCTTGAGGCTGCTGACGAAGAACCGCTGCGCGGAGAAGAACAGAACGACCGTCGGCAACGAGACGAGCAGGGCCCCACCGAGGACGACCGGGGGTCCGACATTGGAGTAGTTGCCCTGGAGCTCGGCCAGCGCGGCCATCACCGGCCGGATGTTGCGGCTGGTGGACAGAGTGATCCCGAAGAGCAGGTCGTTCCAGACGGCGACGAACTGGAAGACGAACGCGGCGACCATCGCGGACCTGGACAGCGGTACGTGGATCTGCCAGAAGACCCGCCACCAGGACGCGCCGTCCAGCCTCGCCGCCTCGATCACCTCACCGGGCAGCGTCTGGGCGAAGTTGCGCATGATGAAGTACGCGAACGGGATCGCCACCGCGACGTAGACCAGGAAAAGGCCGAGCTGCGCGTCGTAGAGGCCGGTGCGCGCGTAGGCGAGGAACAGCGGCCGCAGGAAGACCTGGAGGGGCAGCAGCGTGCCCGAGTAGATCAGCCAGAACCACAGGGTCTTGCGCTTCACGGGCATGATCACGGTGGCGAACGCCGCGGTCGTGGCCACCACGATGGCCGCGGCCGCGCTGGTCACCGCGTACAGCAGGCTGTTGCCCATCGCGGGGCCCAGCCGGGCCCGGGTCCACGCCTGCGACATGTTGTCGAACAGGCCGAAGCCCCCGTGCGGCAGCCAGTGCGGGCTGCCGCCGTACTCGGCGGCCGGCACCAGTGCGTTGACCACCAGCAGCCAGGTCGGCACGGCCCAGAGGAGGGAGACGAGGACCAAGACCGTGTTGCGGACGGCGGTTCCGGCGGAGATGCGGCGGGTGGGCATGGTCATGCGCCTTTCGGGGTCAGCTGGCGCCGCAGATACAGCCAGGAGGCCAGCAGCACGATGACGGTGAGGACGACGGCGACCGCCGCTCCGGCGCCGGGACGCAGCGCGAGGAATGTCTCCTGGTACATCGAGACGGCGAGCGTCTCGGAGTTGCGCCCTGGACCGCCCTGGGTCAGCACCCAGATCAGGTCGAACGACTTCAGCCCGTTGACCAGGCTGCTGCCGACGACGATCACGGACACGGTGCGCAGCTGCGGCACGACCACGTACCAGAACTTCCGGAGGCCGTCGGCGCCGTCGAGCGACGCCGCTTCCAGGGTCTCCGGGGGGATGGTCTGCAGACCGACCAGGAAGAGGATCACTGCCACACCGGTGGACTGCCAGGTGTTGGCGACGATCATGACCAGGGTGTTGCCCGGCCATTCCAGTAGCCAGCCCTGGGCGAAGGAGCCGAGACCGAGCGCCTTGAGTGCCTGGTTCGCCGCGCCGTCCGTGGTGAGGATGAAGTTCCACACGACGGCCACGGCGGATCCGGAGATCGCGTACGGCAGGACCACGAGCAGGCGCGCCACCCGGGACCACCCTGACCGGCTGGTCAGCACCGCGATGCCCAGGCCCAGGACCAGGGGCAGGGCGACCGTGCCGACCACCCACATCAGCGTGTTCTCTATGGACTTCGCGAGGACCGGATCGCTGAGGAACAACCCGTAGTTGGTGAACCAGGTGAAGGAGGAGACGCGGCCGTCGCTGAAGAAGCCGCGGTAGAGGGTCACCGCGAAAGGGATGAGGAGCAGGGTCGCCACGAGCAGGACGGCGGGTGCCAGGAAGCCTGCTCCGGCGGCCCTGTCCTTCAGCCTGCGCGAGGGTGTACGGACGGGGCCCACGGACGGCGGCACGGGTGAAGTGGTCTCCGTGGGACGCCTGTCGACTGCCGATGTCATGATTCGTCCTTGTTCCAGGCGGCCCACTCCTTGGAGGCCCGGCTCGCCATACTGCGCAGAGTCGCCTCGGGGGACATGGCCTGCGTCATGAAGGCGCCCAGGTCGTCGGTGTTTCCCTGGATGAGGTTGGGGGGCCCGGACTGTCCGTACCGGGGGAGCTCGGTCCAGTGCTCGCGCAGAGCCCGCTCCTTGATGCGGGCGAGCACCGGGTTGGCGGTGACCGCCTTCGGATTGGCCGAGCCGTCCTGGAGGAAGTCCGTCCACACACGCTGGACCGAGGGGTTCAGCCAGTGGGCCGCGTTGGCCATGGCTGCGTCGTGCGACACCGCCTTCTCCGGCACCGCGAGCACGCCGGCTTCAGTGATCACGGACCGTTCGGTGGAGGCGTCGACCGGAGGCAGGACAAAGGCGTCGAAGTCCTCGCCCGGCTTCATCCCCGCGGCGGCCAGGCCCTGCGACTGCCAGGAACCGTGCAGGAACATGCCGACCTTGCCGGTCTTCAGCGCGGCCGGACCGTTGTTCTGGTCGAAGTCGGCGGGGGTCGTCCAGCCCTTCTTCATGAAGTCCTGCCAGATCTGCATGGCCTTGCGCGCCTGCGGATCGGTGTACCGGGCACGGCCCGCGATCAGGTCGGCGTAGAAGACCGGATCGACCTTGCTGATCAGCTCCTCGAACCATTCGTACGCGGGCCAGTTACCGCTCTGGGTGGCGACGAAGGGGGTGATGTCGGCCTTCTTGAGCACCTCCGCGGTGTGGAGCAGTTCCTCCCACGTGTCCGGCGCCCGCAGCCCGTGCCGGTCGAAGACCTCTGTGTTGTAGAACAGCACGTAGTACGACTGATAGAGGGGCATTCCATACACGGCGCCCCGGTAGGACATGGCGTCACGGAGTGACTTGGTCACCCAGCCCTTGCGCTCGTACGCGTCCCACATCTGTGTCAGGTCGCTGAGGCCGCCGGTGCGGGCGAGCTGCTTGAGGTTGTAGCCCGACTGCCACTTGATCAGGTCGGTCGCCTTGGTCGTCTGCAGCGAGATCTGAGTGACCTGGGTGTAGGCGGTGGGGTTCGGGTTGGACAGCGGGCGCAGCGCGTAGCCGGTGAGCTTCTTGAGCTCACGCCCGGCCGACACGTATCCCGCGTCCCAGGTCGCGTTGTCGTTGGCCAATGACGTGGTGCCTGGCATCGAGGCTGTGCTGTCGCCCCGTGCGCAACCCCCGGCCAGCGCGGCCACCGCGCCTGCTCCGAGGCCCGCCAGCACGGTGCGCCGGCGAAGCGGGTGAGACGACTGCTCTGTCGTCGCGCCGGTTGATCTCATGGGTTCACTTCCCTCTGGATCCCGGCGGGGATCCGTGGCTCTGGGGTGCGGTGCGGAGATCCACCGGATGCGCGTACGTCAGGCGTCTTCACGCTCCGGATTGCCGGAATGTTAACGACACCACATGTCCGAGACAAGGGTTTTCCTGCGAATCCGATAAATCTGCACTTCAGTACGGTGTTCTGAAGCTGTCAACCCGGCCACCTTGTTCGCGTGGAATGTTATCGATACCATTTAGTCGCCTTCCGGTCCCCGTCCTCAGGAGCATCTGTGCACAAGCCCCGTCCCTACGAACGCAACCCGCGGTACGCCGCCACCGGCGGCACCGTCGTCTCCGGATGGGCGGCCGCTGTGGCGGACCTGCCGACGACCTCCACCGTCCTGGCCCTCGACGGGCCCGCCGCACTGGACTGGGAGGAGGCCGCGGGTTCCCTCGCCGCCGCGCTGCGCGCCCGAGGTGCCGACGTCACCCTGTGCGACGTGCGGGACCTCTGGTCCGCGGAGGCCGTCGAACGGCTCTGCGTCCCGGACGTGGACGCGGACCCGTTCTTCCTGCCCCTCGCCGAGTTCTCCATGAGCGACCTCTTCGAGACGCCCCCCGTTCAGCAGCGCCCGCGCGCCGGCGTGCTTCTGGTCTTCGGCCCGGGAGCTGCCCTCGCCGAGCCCGACCTGCTGTGGTGGGCCGACCTGCCCAAGCGGTACGCGGAGGAGGCCGTCACCCAAGGGAAGTTGCCGCTCGGCGCCAACCTCGGCCGCCCCCACACCCGCGGTGAGCTGCGCAGCCTCTTCTACACCGACTGGCCCGTCGGCGACCGCCACCGCGACGCCTTCGCCCACCGGGTCGACCGCTGGGTGGACCTGCAGGGCGAGCAGGGCCCCGCCTCATTGGACGGCGCCGCCCTGCGGGCCACTCTCGCAACCCTGGCGACCGGCCCCGTCCGCACCCGCCCCTTCTTCAACTCCACACCGTGGGGCGGGCAGTGGGGCGCGCGGGAGCTGGGCTTCGAACCCCGGGGCGGGAACACGGCCCTCGGCTACGAGCTCATCGCCCCCGAAGCCGGAATCCTGGTCGGTCAGGACGAAGCGGCCCAGGTGGAGATCCCCTTCCAACTGCTCTGCGAACTCCACCCCGAGGAGTTCCTCGGCGTGGACGTCCACCGCCGCTACGGCACGTCCTTCCCGATCCGGTTCGACTACCTCGACACGGTCGGCGGCGGCAACCTCTCCCTGCACCTGCATCCGCAGGAGCAGTACATGCGGGAGACGTTCGGCTGGCCGTACACCCAGCACGAGACCTACTACGTGACCGCGAGCGAACCCGGCGCACAGGTCTATCTGGGCCTGCGGAACAGTACGGACGTGGACGTCATGCGCAAGGAGGTCGAGGCGGCCGCGGCGGACGGGCTCCCGCTGCGCGTCGAGGACCACGTCATGAGGCACCCGGCGGACGCCGGCCAGCTCTTCATGATCCCGGCCGGCACCCCGCACGCGTCCGGCGAGGGCAACGTGGTCCTGGAGATCAGCGCCACGCCCTACCTCTACTCCCTGCGCTTCTACGACTGGCTGCGCAAGGGCACCTCCGGGGCGCCGCGGCCGCTCTCGTACGCGCACGGATTCGCCAACCTTGACGCTGCGCGGCGCGGTGACGACGTCCTGAAGGACCTCGTCCAGCAGCCGCGGACCCTGCGCGAGGGCCGTGGCTGGCGCGAGGAACTCATCGGTGCGCTGCCCGACATGTTCTATGCGGTGCACCGCTTCGTGATCGAGGGGCCGGAGGCCGCCGAGGACGACACCGCGGGCCGCTTTCACATCCTCAACGTCTCGGCCGGTGACGGAATCGTGGTGGAGACCGCCGACGGGCTCCGTCACGAGCTCGCGTTCGCCGAGACCCTCACGGTGCCGGCGTCCGTCGGCCCCTACCGGCTGCACCCCGTCGGCAGCCGTCCGGTGCACGTGGTGAAGTCCCTGGTGACGCAGGTATGAGCCGCGTTCCCGTGCTGGAGATCGGCGGCACTCATGTGACAGCGGCCGTCATCGACACCGAAGGCGGACTGCCCGTCCCCTTCTCGGTCGTACGCCATCCGGTCCCCGCCGACGCGCCGGCCGGTGAGCTCCTCGACGTGATCGCCGCCGTCGCCGACCGCGTGGACGTCCCGGCGGCCGCTCACTGGGGCGTGGCGATACCGGGCCCCTTCGACTACGCCGCCGGTATCGGGCGCTTCCGGGGAATCGGCAAGTTCGAGTCGCTGCACGGTGTGGACGTGGGTACGGAACTGCTGAGACGGCTCCCGGGCGCCCCGAGCGGCATCAGCTTCGTCAACGACGCCGACGCGTTCGCCATCGGCGAGTACCGGGCGGGTGCGGCCGCCGGGCGGCGCCGGGCCGTGTGCATCACGCTCGGGACCGGCATCGGCTCCTCCTTCCTGGACGGCGGGCACCCGGTCGTGGAGGGCCCCGACGTGCCGCCCGGCGGCAGGGCGCACCGGCTGGCCGTCGACGGGCTCCCGCTGGAGGAGGTGGTCTCACGACGGGCGATCCGCGGGTTCTACGCCCAGGCCGCCGCGGTGCCTGATACGCAACGCCTCCCGGACGTGCACGACATCGCGGGCTCGGCCCGCGCGGGCGACGCACACGCCGTGCGTACGGTCCGGCACTGTTTCGGTGCGCTCGGGCGGGCGCTCGCACCGTGGTGCGCGCGGTTCCGGCCCGACCTCCTGGTCGTCGGAGGATCGATGACCGGCTCGTGGGACCTCGTGGGGCCCGCCATCCGCGAAGGATTCGAGTCGTGGGCACCGGGGACCGCGCCCCTGACCGTCACGGCCCTGCGCAATGCCGACGCACCACTCATCGGCGCCGCCCACTGGGCGCTGCACAGGTCCGCCGGAACTCCCCCGGTGCGGACCTAGAATGACGGCGTTCGCCACCCACCGGCCAGACGACGACCCCGCAGGAGAACCGCCCATGGCACAGCACCGATCGGGTGACGGTGGCGCCCCGACGATGCGCGACGTGGCCGCCGGCGCCGGTGTCAGCGCCATGACCGTCTCCCGGGTACTCAAGAACGACTCCCGAGTCAGCGAGGCCGCACGAGAGCGCGTGCTCGCCGCCGTCGAAACACTCGGCTACCGGCGCAACGAGACGGCGCGCAGTCTCCGTCTGGGCGGCAGCGAGATGATCGGACTGGTCGTCACCAACCTTGCCAACCCGTTCTACTCGCGGCTGGCTCTCGGTGTGCAGGAGGTGGCGTCCGAGCACGGCCTGCGGGTGCTGCTCAGCAACACCGCGGAGCAGGTGGACAAGGAGCGCGGGCTCGTCGAGGACCTGGCGTCCCGTCAGGTCGACGGCATGATCGTCGTCCCGGCGGGCAGCAGCCACCGTCATCTCGCCCCCGCGGCGCTGCGCGGCATCCCGATCGTCCTGGCATCCCGGCCGCCCGCCGGGATGGACGCGGACTGCGTTCTGGTCGACGACTTCGGCGGCGCCGAACAGGCCACGGGACAACTCATCGCGGACGGTCACCGCCGCATCGGTTTCCTGGGCAATCCGCCCGCCCTGTACACCGGCGCGGAACGCTTCCGCGGATACTGGGCCGCCCACGAGAGCGCCGGGATCGAGCCCGACGAGAGCCAGGTGCGGCGCGGCCTGACCGATGTGCCCACCGCCGAGGCCGCCGCGCACGCGCTCCTTGACGCACCCGACGCGCCGACGGCTCTCTTCTGCACCAACAACCGCCTGACGCAGGGAGCCATCCGCGCCGTACGGGCGCTCGACAGGCCGGTCGCGCTCGCCGGCTTCGACGACTTCGATCTGGCGGACGTGCTCGGCCTGCCGCTGACCATCGTCTCGTACGACGCCGACGAGATCGGCCGGCGGGCGGGCCAGATGCTCATCGACCGGATCAACGGCTCGTCCGCCGAGCCGATCCCGGCGCGCAGAACCGTCGTGCCCACCCACGTCATCCGCTACGGGACGCGCTGACCCGGCCACTGCCATGCCTTCCACGGCACCGGCTTGTCCTTCTGCCTCCCCGTACTCCCTCACGGAGATCCCATGCACAACGACCGAACGGTCACCGAACGCCGACTCGCCCGCGTGCTGGACCAGCGCCTGCGCCCCGCGGTGTACCGCGAAAGCCTTCCGCTGGACGTCGCGATATGGAATGTCACCGGTGAGCCGGTGCCCGTGTCGGAAGGAATCGCGGCACCGTACGAACCGGTCCGCACCGGCGCGATGTGGGGACCCGCCTGGTCCACCAGCTGGTTCCGCGTCAGCGGCACCGTTCCCGCCGCCTGGGCCGGACAGCGGGTGGAGGCGGTTCTCGACCTCGGTTTCGGCACCACTCAACCGGGCTTCTCCGCCGAGGGCCTCGTGTACCGGGCCGACGGAACACCGGTCAAGGCCCTCAATCCCCGCAACGCCTGGCTCCCGATCGCCGAATCCGCCCGCGGAGGCGAGGAGTTCGTCTATTACGTCGAGGCGGCCGCCAACCCGGTGATCTTTGACTCCGGCGCCGGGGGCGACCCCTTCGTCCCCACCCGGGCCGGTGGTGTCGCCCCCTGGCTGCACGGCGACAAGGCATCGGACCAGCCGCTCTACCGGCTGAACCGGATGGACTTCGCCCTGTTCGACTCCGTCGTCTGGGAGCTCGTGCAGGATCTGGACGTCCTCGGCGGGCTGATGCACCAACTGCCCGAGGATTCCACCCGCCGCTGGCAGCTGACGCACGCCGTGGACCGCGCCCTGGACGTCATCGATCTGCAGGAGATCGGCGGAAGTGCCGCGCGCGCCCGTGAGATCCTCGCTCCGACGCTGGCCTCCCCCGCACACGCGGGCGCCCACCGTGTCTCCGCCGTGGGCCACGCGCACATCGACACCGCCTGGCTCTGGCCCGTACGCGAGACGGTCCGCAAGGCGGCCAGGACCGTGTCGAACGTCACCGCCCTGATGGACGACCACCCCGGCTTCCGCTTCGTCATGTCTCAGGCACAGCAACTCGCCTGGTTGAAGGAGCAGCGGCCCGAGGTGTTCGCGCGCGTGGTCGAGAAGGTGCGCACCGGGCAGTTCCTTCCGACCGGCAGCCTCTGGGTGGAGCCCGACACCAATCTCTCCGGCGGGGAGTCGCTGGTCCGGCAGTTCGTGCACGGAAAGCGTTTCTATCTGGAGGAGTTCGGGGTCGAGACGAAGGACATGTGGCTGCCGGACACCTTCGGGTACAACGCGGCTCTGCCCCAGCTCATGAAGCTGGCCGGCATCGACTGGTTCCTCACCCAGAAGATCTCCTGGAACACCACCAACGCCTTCCCCCATCACACGTTCTGGTGGGAGGGCATCGACGGCACCCGCATCTTCAGCCACTTCCCTCCCGTCGACTCCTACAACGGCGATCTGTCCGGCGCGGACATCGCACACACCGAGCGAAACTTCCGGGACAAGGGCGCGGCCAACCGTTCCCTCGTCCCGTTCGGTTACGGCGACGGCGGCGGTGGCCCCACCCGCGAAATGCTGGCGCGGGCGCGAAGGCTGGAGGACCTGGAGGGCTCGGCCCGGCTGGAGATGGAAGGTCCCGCGGAGTTCTTCACCAAGGCCCAGGAGGAGTACACGGACGCGCCCGTCTGGGTCGGCGAGCTCTACCTCGAACTGCACCGCGGCACGCTCACCAGCCAGCTCGCCACCAAACAGGGCAACCGGCGCAGTGAGCACCTGCTTCGGGAGGCCGAACTGTGGGCCGCGACCGCGGCTTTGCGCACCGGCCGGCCGTACCCGTACGAACTCCTCGACCGGGTGTGGAAGACCGTGCTGCTCCATCAGTTCCACGACATCCTGCCCGGCACGTCGATCGCCTGGGTGCACCGCGAGGCCGAAAAGGCGTACGCGGAGGTGGCCCAGGAACTCGGCGAGGTCATCGAGAGCGCTCAGCGCAGCCTCGTGGGGAGCGGGAACGGGAATGCCGACGGGGAAGCAGCAGGCGGCGTAACCGTGTTCAATGCCGCACCGCACACGCGCGACGGCGTCCCCGCGCTCGGCGCCGCACCCCGTCTCCAGGCCGCCGGTCCGGTCGCCGCCCTGCCCGTCGAGAGCGGTGGGTTCGTCCTGGACAACGGCCTCGTGCGCATCACGGTGGATGCCCGGGGCCTGGTCACCTCCGCCCTGGACCTGACGGCCGGACGCGAGGCTCTCGCGCCCGGTACGGTCGGCAACCTCCTCCAGCTGCACCAGGATTTCCCGAACCAGTGGGACGCCTGGGACGTCGACTCGTTCTACCGCAACACCGTGCGCGACCTGACCGAGGCGGACGAGGTCTGCGCGGTCCCCGGCGGTGTCCGGGTCGTACGGAGCGTCAACGCCTCCCGCATCACCCAGGTGCTGCGTCTCGACGAGGGCAGCCGCCGCCTCGACATCGAAACGGACATCGACTGGCAGGAGTGCGAGAAGATCCTCAAGGCCGCCTTCCCGCTCGACGTACGCGCGGCGGAGTCCAGCGCGGAGATCCCCTTCGGTCATGTCCGGCGCCCCACGCACACCAACACCTCATGGGACAACGCCCGGTTCGAGATCTGTGCCCACCGCTACCTGCGCCTCGCGGAGCCCGGCTGGGGCGCGGCCCTGGTCAACGACTCCAGCTACGGCCACGACGTGACCAGGGACGTGCGCCCCGACGGCGGAACCACCACAACGGCGCGGATCTCGCTCCTGCGCGCGCCGCTCTTCCCCGACCCCGACTGTGACCGGGGAGAACACCGTCTGCGCTACGCGCTGGTCCTCGGCGCGGAGATCCACGACGCGATCCGCGAGGGGTACCACTTCAACCTGCCCGAACGTTCCGTCCCCGGCCGCGCAGCCGTGGAGCCTCTGGTGCGGATCGATGAGGACGATGTCGTCATCGAGGCGGTCAAGCTCGCGGACGACCGTTCGGGCGACGTGATCGTCCGCCTCTACGAGTCCAAGGGCGGACGCGCGCAGGCCACCCTCACGGCCGGTTTCCCCGTACTCGCCGCACGGATCACGGATCTACTGGAACGGGACCTGGGGGGTGAGCCCGCTCCGGCCGTCCACGAATCCGGAGTGACGCTGTCCCTGCGTCCTTTCCAGATCGTCACCCTTCGCCTGGTATCCACCGGCCACGGGGCCCCGATTGCCGACGCGGGCTGAAGGATGGCTACGTAGCATCCCGGCGAAAGCCTGCGGGTGCCCGAATCTCGGCTACCGCTGCTGCATCTGGAACGAACATCATCTGCGCTACGCGCTGCGCCAGTTCAAGCTGCACTACAACCTCCATCGCCCCCACCAGACGATTGATCAGGCAGCCCCGCTGCGCGCCGTCCCCGCACCGCTCACCCGTGCACAGATCGACCGCCTGACGTACACCGACGTACACCGAAGAGACCGCCTCGGCGGAAATCCTGCACGAATAGCGACACGCCGCCTGACTGCACGGATGAGGCTTTCGGCAGGCGCACCCGCTTCCAACTTCCCTTGCCTGCCTCTCTGCTTCCCTACTCCCTCGCTTCCTCGTGCAACCCTTGGACGCCTTTGCGAGTCTCCTGTTTGCCGAACTGTGGGTCACACCTGGAACAACTTCGGGCAAACACCAACGGACCGGTACCTCATCGACGCGGGATGTCCGCCGGATCTCCCTGTCCCCTGCAGGAGCTCAACGCATGGCCAAGCACGGACGCCTTCCCGCCTCGCCTCCGACACGCATCCGCATCGCCACAGCGAACACGTCGGCGGCGCCCCTGACCGGCGGCCTCCTCGCCGCGTCGGCAGGCACGGCCCGCGCGCCCGGCTCCTCCGAGGCAGGTGACGGCTTCGGCCGGGTCAGCGCCTACGGGGACTTCAACCACGACGGCTTCGACGACCTGGCGGTTGGCGCCGAGCACGAGAAGGTCAGTACCGACGTCGACGGCGGCACCCTCGCGATCCTCAAGGGCTCGGCCTGCGGCCTGCCCGGTGGCACCACCATCGCCGACCCCGCGGCCTCCTCGCACGTCCGCTGGGGCGCCGCCCTCACCGCGAGCGACACCAACGACGACGGCTGCCCGATGTTCGAAGCGAGCGCCGCCAACTGATCGCGAACCATAGGCAGTTCACCCGGTCGGGCGACGAGCGAGCCCGTCACACCGAACTGCCGGACAGGCCGGTACTGCGACGTCGGCAGCCAGGCCCACCTCGGCGACCACTCATTGGTCGATCAGCACAGCAACACCCGACTCGTCATCGTCAACAGCCCAGCGAAAGGCCCATCCATGAAAAGAACGCTCACGTTGATCACCGCGCTGGTCGTCACCGCACTGTCGCCGACAACGGCGTACGCGGCGGTCAAGAAGGCCAAGACTCCGCTCAGTTGTGAGTCTCGGACGTTCACCTCAAGACCGGGCCCGAGCTTCAGCGACCCGGAGGACGCCGACTCCCAGATGAACGTCATGGGCCCGATCATCGAATCGATCAACAGCGCCAGTTGCGGGCAGACCATACGCGTCGCCATGTACTCGATCGGCAGCACGCAGCCGGGCCCGGACTTCGCCAACGCCCTGATCGCCGCGCACCAGCGCGGCGTCATCGTCAAGGCGCTGATGGACTCTCACAGCGACAATGCGACCTGGCAGTCGATGGTCACCGAGTTGGGCAACGACCCGCAAGCCTCCAGCTTCGCCGCGCTGTGCCCGGGCGGCTGCCTGACCCACTACTCCGGCTCCGCCCTGCACGCGAAGTACTACATGCTCAGCGGCGGAAGCGACGCGAACAGAACGGTGACCGTCAGCAGCGCCAACCCCACCTCCTCCCAGGCCAAGACCGCGTGGAACAGTGCCGCCACCGTCAAGGGCAACGTCGACCTGTACAACTCCTACCTCCGCTACTTCACAGCCATGGCCAAGGGGGCGCTCAACGGCCCGGGACCGCTGGTGCCCGACTACTACAACTCCACCAGCGGCACAGCCGCCAGGACGACACTGTCCCCACCCTCCTACCAGTGGCCCAAGGCGCGCACCAGAAGCGACACCTGGGTCGACTTCCTGAACAACATCAAGGCGCCGGCCACGATCAACATCGCCATGTTCGAGTGGACCTCTCACGGGCAGCCGGGCGACCGGAACTATCTGGAACTGCCGAAGAAGCTGGTGAGCCTGGCACAGACCGGCGTCAAGATCCACATACTCTTCACCGCCGGCCAGGTTGATGGCAGCGTGCAGAGCTACCTGAAGGACCGGCCGAATATCGACGTGCACGACACCACCCGCGGCACCGACGCGAACGGCAACGCTCTGCACTACACGCACGACAAGTACATGATGGTCAGCGGCGGTTACGCGGGTGCGGCCAACTCCAGACTTGTGTTCGTCGGCTCCTCGAACTGGACGAGCAACGGCATCTGGCACAACGACGAGTCGGACCTGAAGCTGGTCGGCCAGTCCAGCTACGACATGTTCATCACGGACTGGCAGAACCAGTACGACCGCTGCTGTGGGACCGGGGCGCGAAAGTTGAGCGCCGAGGAGCGCGCCGAGAATACGGCACGCGAGATTCCGATCGATCCGAGGCAGGTCCAGGAATAGGAATTCTCGCCCCACCCCCCACCGGACACTTGCTCAACCCGGCCGTCAGGCAGCTGAGCAACTGTCGGCGGCCGAACGCGCGAAGGATCAGGATCGGCAGCGTTCGGCCTCGCACCTGGGACCAAGATCCTCCCGTCCGCCTCCCGCGTGTCGAGAAGCTCGATCCAGCGGTGGCGGACAAGGTCTTCGCCAAGGCGATGGCATCGGGAATCCGATATGCAACTGACAACGGCGCGAAGGTCATCAACATTTCCCAGGCCTCCCCCGTCGGAGGCTCGGGGCTGTGCACCTGCCGAGAATGTCGTCCATGCAGATCAGGAGCCTGGCCGGTGTGCGGCAGGATGAGCACTCGTGCTGCTTCGCCTCACGTACCTGACCCTCACCAACCTGTTCGCCGCACTGCGAATGTTGCCGATGAGCGACCACGGCAAGGACGCAGAGATCCTCGCCCTGCGCCACCAACTCACCGTCCTCGAGCGGCAACTCGGAGCAGAACGGGTGAAGCTCGCTCCGTCCGCGTACTTGCCCCGCTGTGCCAGACCCGAGCTTCGGTACCAGGCGCAGGTCCCGCCGGCCTCGGCGGCGGGTGTCGGGCCCTCGGTGAGCGCGGGGACGTCGTCCGGCGCGTCCGGCAGCCGGTCGGCGCAGCCCGCGCGATCGGCGAGGCGGTTGGCGGTGATGACGGCGGTGTCCGCGAGGACATCCCGGTCATGGTCGGACAGCTGGCCCTGCTCGGTGAACGGCGAGTCGGACCCCTCGAGGCCGGCCCACGCCCACAGTGTCCCCACCGGCTGCCCGCCCAACCTGCCCTTGGCGCAGGGCAGATGGACGGTCACCCCGTTGTCGCTGACGGTGCCCGCGATATCGCCGCCGAGCGGCTGCTCGGGGTAGACGTGAGCACTGTAGGGACCGAGAGGATCGAGCAGGTCGTCCTCGGGATCTTCGGGTGTGTACGGCGTTTTCTGGGCCACCGCCCCCATCGCGCCGGTGAAGAACCAGCGCTCGCCGCTGCTCGTGCCCGCCTTCTCACCAGCCTCCGTGCTGAACAGCTCGCCGTCGCCCCGGCCTGTGACATCGACAGTTTCAACCAGCGCCGGATCCCCTTGCCGGCGACCGCCACCACCACGCTCGTCGTCCAAGTAGACGGCAAGGGCATTGCGATGAGGCCCGAGGCTCTTCGGCCCGCGACGCTGAAAGCGCACTTGAACCAAACGCGGGCGATGCGCGCACGACTCGCTCCGGGGGAGAAGCCGCACCGCAAGAGGTTGGCCAGGTTGGCCTGCCTCTTCGACGCCAATCCGGCCCCCAGGCCCCCGCACGACACCATCGCCCCGCCCGAAGGCCGCACCGGCACCAGGCCGGTGCGACCTGGCCCAAGGGCAAGGGCGAAGTGGCTGACGGGCTCGGTGATCGAGCCACCGGAACATATTTTCGCGGCAGTCTTCGACCAGGCCGAAGCCCGCGATCGCGATCACGCCCGGAACTGGGCCGTGCTCGTCGACGGTGCCCGCCATCAACTCGACCTGATCCGGGCCGAAGCCGACCGGCGCGGCATCGAGGTGCACATCCTCCGGCCGCCTCGGCGTCGACGGCGTCGGTCTTGCCGCGGCGGCGCCGGGTGGATCGGTCGGGCTGGTTAACCTCCGCCACCGAAACCTGCTGGGTCGCGAGGTAGCGGGCCAGGCCCGCACCGTAGGAGCCGGTGCACTCCACCCCAGCCCGCAGCACCGTCCCGCACTGGCGTGCCCAGTCGAGAAGGTGGTAGTAACCGACCGCGGTGGCCGGGAACTCCCGGCTGCTCAGCAGCCTGCCAAGGACGGCGGCGACGTGCACGTCCGGTTCCGCACCTGGGCGGATACGTGGCTCCGTCCTATTGATCAGAAACTCATGGGGTTCTCGTCCAGGACGGTGGGCGGGGGCCGTCGCTTCCCGGGCCTTGAGTTCCTCGTCCAGCGCGGCCACGACCACCGCCCCCCTACTTCACGGTCCCCATGGCCATGTTGTTCTCCAAGAGTGACTGGTGAGGTGGGCACCACATCCGCACAATAAGGGCGCGGCTAGCGTCGCGACCGGGTGGCGATCACGGTGGTGGCTGTGCCCGCCGCCCCGTACAACGTGTACAGCAAGCCCTGGCCCAGGAGCTCGCCGCGCTTGACCTCCTGAGCGTACTTGCGCTGGCGGTACGTGGCCGTGCCGGTCGAATCGCCGCCGTGGTCGTTGTAGTCGAGCACGCAGGTATAACCCTGCCGCATCTTCCTGGGGTTCTCCTCGCCGTCCTCGCCCAGCTGGAGCCACGGGCAGTCCGGGCCGCCGTGGGTCGCCCCGGCCGCCCTCAGCAGGGTGATCACCCCCCACGCCAGCGGGACCACGAAAAATGCGATGATCACTCCGCGCAACCTCATTGCGGCACCCTATTTGATCCGAAACGGTTTGTGTTCTGGGGCTGTTGGACGTGTGTGAGCGATCTGGTGGGGGACGCGCGACATCTGTCGCCGTCGGCGCAGGAGCCCTGCGGTTGCGGGCGGTGGCCGCGTGGGTGGCGAGCCGGGACCGTGAGGACGGGGCGCAGTCTTCGGGGTGTCGCTGAAGGCCGTCGACACGTGGTGGGCGAAGTGGCAAGCAGGCGGCCGGGAAGCGCTGCTGATGCGCCCTCGCGGCAAGCCGGCCGGGGTGCATCAAATACTCGGGGAGGCTGAACGGGCCGCCGTGCGGCAGGCCGTCCTCGACCACCGGCCCGGCGAGGTGGGCCTGGGCGGGCAGCTGTGGACGTGTCGGCTGATCGGTGAGCTGATCGCGGAGCTGTACCGGGTGAGGCTGACCGAGCCTGGAGTGGGCAAGTACCTCAAGCGCCGGGAGCTCTCGTTCCCGCGCCCGGACAAGCGGGCCGTACGTAGAGCAGGACCCCGAGGCCGTCGCGCAGTGGCACGCCGAGACCTGGCCAAAGATCCGTGCGAGGGCGAGGGCGAGGGCTGACGGCGGTGAGGTCCTCTTCGCCGACCAGGTCGGGATCCGCTCCGACCAGGTCACCGGCCGGACCTGGGGAGAGAAGGGCCGAACCCCGATCGTGCGGCGGAGCGGCGACCGGTTCTCCGTGAACGCGATGTCCGCGATCAGTACCAAGGGCCGGATGCACTTCATGGTCTTCACCAAGAGCTTCACCGCCGAGGTGATGTGTCGCTTCCTGGACCGGCTCACCGGCCACTTCGACCACGAGATCCACCTCGTGGTCGACGGGCACTCCGCCCGCCGCTCGAAGAAGGTCCGCGACTGGCTCGCCGCCCACCCCGACGCCATCGAGCTGCACTTCCTCCCCGCCTACTCGCCCGAGCTGAACCCGGATGAGTTGGTCAACGCCGACCTCAAGCACAGCCTCCCCAAGCAGCACCGGGCCCGCGGTCGGACCGAACTCGCCGCGGAGACCCGTCGCTTCTTCCGCAGACGCCAGCGCCAACCGCCCATCGTCCGCCGCTACTTCGGTGGCCCACACGTCCGCTACGTCCTGGACGAGAACCCCATGAGTTTCTGATCGATGCAGGGGCTTTTGCGAAAGTGGATCGTCTGTCAGACCTGCCTGGGATGCTCCGCGCATGGAGATGAGAGCACGGCAGACGACCGGCTGCTCCGATCCGCAGACAATGGTGGCCTTTCGGGCGAAGGCCCGCTCGGTGCGATGCGGCGGTGCATGAAGACGCAGGATTTCAGGTCGTCCAACGACTGCCGGGCAAGTACCTTTTCCGGATTTCCGCTCTTCCCCGCGAGCACCAGCGGAAGTCTGCCCGGGACCAGACGGGCCCACAGCTCTACGGGGAGGGCCTCGAGGTGTGTCAGGCTCCGGCGGCGGCCGCAGCCGAGCGCGTGCCGTCAGGCCCCCGCGCCGCACGGGGTGCGGCGCCGGCTCCCGCAGCCCAAGCCAGTGGCGGCCGACTGCCCCGTGCCTGCTGGGGCTGTGTCCACGTCGTCTGAGCAGACACGTCATTTCTTCCTCTTTGTGTCCTTTGTTTTCTCCGGTTTCTCGTGGGGGTTCTTGGGGTCCTTCGATTTTTGCTTCTGGGTGGTCTGCTGGGCCGGCCCACTGCGCGTAGGTGTGGCGGTGGCGCTCTCCCGCGGTGCGGTGGCGGGGAGGGCAGTGTCGTGGGCCGGGGTGGAGCCGGGTGGGGCGCCGGCGGTCCGGTCGGGCGCGTGAACGGGTTGGCCGGTTGTGGCCGGGGTGGGTGGCGGTGGGGTCCTGAAGGCGGTGGCCGCCGGATCCGGCTGGGTCTGGCCGGTCGTCTTGGCGGGTGTTGACAGGGAAGGGCGCGGGCGGTTGCCCATATCGGCGTCGGGAGGTGAGGTGACGTCGTTCAGGACGGTTCCGGTGACGGCGAGTGCCAGCGCTCCCGCCGCTGCGAGGGTCATCGGCCGTAGCCATGCCCGACGGGTTTGTCTGCCGGGTTCGGGAGCAGCGGACTCGGCAGAACGTACTGGTGTTGCTGCGGCATCCACCGGCGCCGCCGCAGAGTTGGCCGCTCGGAGAGTGGGGGCCCGGTGCGTGGCCGTCGTCGTGGACGTTCGCGAGGTGTGGATCGCTGGGTGCGAGGTGAGCGCGGGCGAGGACGCAGCTTCTTCGAGCAGGCGGAGCATGCGGGCAGTGTCGGGGCGTTCCTGCGGTTCCTGCGCGGTGATCAGGGAGAGCAGGCGGGCCAGGCTGTCGGGGACCTGGTCGGGGATGCGGGGTGCCTGCAGAAGGTGGCCGATGCCGGCTTCAAGCGGTGTGGTGCGACGTGAGGTGTCGCCGGTGAGTGCCTCAAGGAGGACCAGGCCCAGGGCGTAGACGTCGCTGGCCTTGCTCGCACCGCCCCCGAGCAGCTGTTCGGGAGCCATGTAGGCGAGGGAGCCGACCAGGGTCCCCGGTTCGCTGCGGGTCCGCTCGTCGACAGAGCGGGAGAGTCCGAAGTCCGCCAGGCGGGGCGCACCGAGTTCGTCGAGCAGGATGTTGGACGGCTTGATGTCACGGTGGATGATGCCGCAGCCGTGCACATGGTCGAGCGCTGAGGTCAGGGCCCTCCCCAGGCGGATGGTCTGCGCAGTGGTCAGGGGTCCGGCGGTGAGACGGTTTCGCAACGTCGTGCCGCGCACTAGCTCGGTCACCATGTAGGCATCGTCGCCGTGCCGGCCGGCGTCGTAGACGGTGACGAGGGCCGGATGCGAGAGACGGGCCAGCGTCGGCGCCTCATCGCAGAAGCGGTCCGCGGTGACCGTCTCCGCGGCAGGACGAAAGACCTTCACCGCCACCTCACGGCCCAGAACCGTATCGTCAGCGGCGAACACGTCGGCCGTACCGCCCGACCCCAGCCGGTGCCGCATCCGGTACCGGCCGCCGACCAGTAGGGGCTGCCGTTCAGACGCGGCTGCTTCCTCGTCGCCGGGTCCTCTCGGCATCAACGCCTCCTCCACGCACGGACAGTGCCCTGCGCGTACCCCTGAGAGGCGGGGGTAACGCCGACGCGACCTCTTCCCTGAACATCAGCGGCGGCCAGTCCTAAGGTCGGAAGACGGGACACGTGTCCGCGGCTCATGCCGGGAATTCGGGAGGACCGGGCCTTTTTCGTGCGCGCCGACGGGTGAACTGCATCGTCCAGGACGGTCGGGGTTCGAGGCTAGGTTCTATGTCGTTCTGCGTGCACCAAGACGCGTTCTAGCTGTGGGCGTGGCAGACAAATGGTTCCGGAGAGCAGACGACGAACCCGGTGGATCAATGCTTGCTCTGCCACTGCGGCCTGATCTGTCCCATGATGCGGGGCGCTTCACTACTCGAGATCGGATCGCTTGCCGGGTGCCGCACCATTTCACCCACTGAGTCCCGCGTTCGACGGCCTGGGGTCCTTCGCTATCAAGCGTGCAGGCTCTACTGGTTGAGGTCCATCACTGCCGCGGGCAGTCCGTCGTAGGCGCGCGGGTCGGTGGTGGCGATGAGGGCGCCGTCGGGCCACTCCAGGGTGGGGCGGGCGCCATGGACGGCGGCTCCCACGCCGAACGGCACTCCCTGGCGGTACAGATCGGCGACAGCGTGAGCGGCGGCGTGGTCGGTGTCCAGGGTGTGCAGGACATCGAGGATGCCGAGGTAGTCCACCAAGCAATAGACCAGACAGCACCCCTACGCGCCACCCCCGAACCACTCCCCCACGCACAGATCGCCAGGCTGAAGGTACGTCGCAGAGATCGCCTCGGCGGAGTCCTGCACAAATACCAACATGCCGCCTGAACTGCGCGGATGGAGTTTCCGCCAGGCACAGAGTCGTACGACTCCCCCATGCCTGCGGCCAGGGGCGGCGAGATGAACATGAACGGCTGGCTGACCTTGCTCGCGCTGCTCGACGACAGCGCGGTTCTCCTCGATGACCCGCGCCGCCGGTATCGCGCCCTCAGCACGGCACGCTGAGCCGATCGCTCCCCGAACCATGGGACATCCGCAAGGTTGACCGGGTGCCACCACCCCCCTGAGTGGCGCGGTCGAAGTTCGGTGCGCCGCACAGCTGACGCCTCTACGTCTGCGTGATCTCCTTGACCACCTCGGTGAGTTGGGAACCGCAACCGCGGCACCGCATGTCCGTGGGATCGCAGCAGAACACGCACTGGAGGAGGGCGCAGGCCCGGCAGTGCCAGCCGTGCCCTCTGTCACGGGCCTCGTCGATGGCGAGGTACACGCTCAGCGTCGACGCGTTCCGAACGGCGTACTCCGGCACGTCGAACGGGACCACGTATACCCCGCACCATGCGCAGTGTGTAGGTGACTGGCGGGGATGCTGCGAGGGCGTCCGGGGGCCGAACTCGATGACGGCCCCGCTGCGTTCGTCGAAGAGGCAGACCAGGTCTCGGCCGACGTTCCCCTGTGGCGTTTCGACGACGAGGTAAATGAGGGGCTCGGCCACCGGTGTGCTCCGCAGAAAGGCCAGAGCCTGTTCCCGGTCCGGGCCGCGGTAGATGTGGTAAATCGCTCTGGGCTGCTGTTCGGTTCCCACGTACTGGACGGGCGAGCCGTCCGGTGCGCCGGGCGGCTGCGTCGGCGAAGAACTCATCGAAGAAGTGTAGGGACAGGGGGAGGCGACCACCAGGCCCAGTAACTTACTTTGGTAGCAGGCGAGTTGTACGGCGCCAGAGGGCTTCGCAGCCCCCTCCCGCTCGCGGAAGCAACCGTGGCCGCGCCGCACGCGTGGACGCAAGTGCGAGGTGTCGTCATGGAGAGAGGCAGGCACAGTGTCCGAAGTCGCGGCCGACGCAGTCGTCCCGGGAGATGCCGGGGCCGAGTCGGTGCTCACCCGTCCGGGGCTCGTCGTGGCGGTGGCGGTCATCGCCATCTGGCTCACGTTGCTCGCCTGGCTGGCGTTCCACGCTGATGCCGGCGACGTCACCTGGTCACGCCTCCTGGTCGTCCTGGGGTCCGTGGAGGCCGTCGCCTTCGCAGCCGTCGGCGTCCTGTTCGGCTCGACGGTGCAGCGGCAACGCGTGGAGGACCTCCGGGTTCGGGCGGACGCCGCCGAGTCACGCGCGGACGCGCACCAGACGGCGGCCGTCAACGGTCAGCGGCTGGCCGAGGCCGTCCGGGCGAGCCACGCCGCCGGCGCCGTGAGCGGCTCCGGCACGGACCCGGAGCGACTGTCGGCGGTGCCCCGACCCGGCAGCGATCACCTCGTCGACCTGGCCGACCGGCTCTTCCCGCGCTGAGGAGCCGACGTGGACACCATCGGAAGACTGGTGCTCGACGGCACGGCCGTCGGGACCGCGTTCGTCCTCACGGTCGACGGACTCGCCGCCACCGCCGCGCACGTGCTCGCCGACGCCCCGGGCGGCAACTGGACGTTCGAGCCGCTCACCGCACCCGGCAAGTCCCTTCCGGTCGACACCGCGCTGGTTGCGGACCCGGCCGCCGACGTGGCCCTGATCCAGGTGCACTCCGCCGTCGACTGGCCGTCGGCGACGCTCGTGTCCCACACCGTCGCGACGCCCGGGGACCCGGTGCATCTGCGCGGCTTCGCCCGATCCCAGGACCACGACTCCGGTGTCGGCGCCTACGTCGGTACCACCGGGCGTGACGGCCGCACATGGGTGAAGGTCAGCTGTCGGCACGCGCAGCCCGGCATGAGCGGCGCACCAGTGCTGCTCACCGGCACGGGTGCGGTCATCGGTGTCGTCTCCGCACGCCTCAACTCGGCGCACTGGAACCGGGACACGGTCCTGCTCGCGCCCAGCGCGGACCTGGTGGCGCTCGCCGCCGACCGGCTCCGCCTCACCGCGCCGGTGCACCGGTTCACAGACGGCACGCTGCGTCTGTCATGGGTGCGCGACGGCGCGGCCGAACTCATCCTGGAGTCCGACGACTTCCATGTGTCCCTGGGCCGCAGCTCGACCAGCCGCGTATACCTGCCGGACACTCGCGACAGCCGCTTCCACGGTCAACTGACCCTGGCCGGTGCGTCACTTGTCTATCACCACCTGGGTTCGCACCCCGCTTTCCTGGCCGGGCCCACCCGCCAACTGCGGCTCACCAAGGGCGAGACGTGCACGGTGGGTGACAAGGACCGACTCCACCTCTCGAGCGGAACCGTGCTGGTGGAGTTCTCCGCCCCCGATCTCTTCGACCCGAACGCCGGGCCGACGGCCCCGCCACCTCAAGAGGAGGAGCCCTCGCCATGGACACCAGCCTGACGGCAGACGGACCGTTCGAGCCTGCGGAGATGCTCCCAGGGGCACCCGTAGCTATCGGTGACGTGCTGGACGGCCGCTGGTCCGTGGCGGAACTGAGACGCGGCGGCCAGGCCTGGGTGCTGATCGTCGACGACCTCGAGCAGGGCGGGCGCCGCGCACTCAAGATCCCGCTCACCGGTGCCCTCACCGGTGATGCCGAACTCGCCATGCTGCTGGATCTCGCACCGCACCCGCACACCGTCACCGCGCTGGACGTGACCCGGGTGCGCGACAGGTCGGGAATCGTCCTCGAGTACGTTCCCCGGACGCTGGCCGAACTCCTCCCCGAACTCCGCGCGGACGGTCCACCGGTCCCGGACCGGCTGGCAACGATCCTTCAGCAGATCTGCGCGGGCATGGGGCACCTCTCCAGGACCACCGAGGTCGCCCACCTCGATCTCAAGCCGTCGAACGTACTGATCGACAGCGCGGGCACTGCCAAGATCGCGGACTTCGGCCTGGCCCAGCAGGTCCGGACACGGGACGGGCGTTTCTCCGTTGCGCGCGGCGGCACCTGGGCCTACGCCGCCCCCGAAGTGCTGCGCCAGGAGACCTGCGATGCCCGCGCCGACATCTTCTCGTTCGGGATCCTCCTGTACGAGGCGTGCACCGGGCGGCTCCCCTATCCGTTCGCGCTCGCCCACGAACCGGCGGCCCAGCACGTCCAACTCCTCGACTACTACGCCTCGTCGAGCCCGCGCGACCGCGCCAAGGAGCTGTACTACTGGGGCCAGAGCGGGCCGACCGAGGTGCCGGTGACACCGCCCACCGAAGGCATCAGCCTCGTGGTGTCGAACTGCCTGGGAGTCTTCCACGAGGACCGTCCGCAGTCGTTCGAGAGGCTCTCGACCCTGCTCGCACGCGGCCTGCGGCGCCCGCCGGTCACCTCGGCGGAGCTGCCCCTGCCCTCCGTCGAGCAACAGCGCAGGGTGATCGTCCTGGCCCAGGTGCTCGTCCGGCTCGGAAGGTTCGACGAGGCCGTCAGCCGGCTCAACCGGCTGCTCGCGCGGCCCCTGCCCGCCGAACTCTCCTCGGACGCGATTCAGACCGCACGACAAGCACTGACCGGTGCCGGACGTCACGCCGAGGCGGCGGCCCTTGATGAAGGACGGTAAGCCCGTGCAACGATTCGAACTGGCGCAATGGCGCCGCGGACCCCAGCTCTCGGATCTGCGAGAAAGCGTGATGGCCCTGGTGAAGGCCGGCCGCCGACGCACCGCTCTCGATGTCGTGCTGCGCCATCTTCGCCAGGACCCTGAGAGCACGGACGGGTTGTTCGTCGCTCTGGTGGCCCTGGAAGGGAGCCGCACCGCGCTCCTCGAATGCCCGGAACCGCCGACCGACGGTCAACGAGCCAGCGCGCTGCTGGCCCCGCTCGCCACGGAGTGCTCCGCCTGCCACGCCATGTGGTACTCGCAGCACACCGTCCTTGTCTCCCACGGGAGTACGGAGATCAACGTCTCCAACCCCATCGGTCTGCAGTGCGGGACGTGCCGGTACACCCTGTGCCGCAACTGCCTGTCCACCTCCGACACCGGGTCGTACACCGAGGACGTCGACACACCGCACACCGTCAGGGGCTACTGCGAAAACTGCCGGCAACAGCTGACCACTCCGGTGCTCTCCACCGGTCGGCACGACGTACAGCCGATTCACCCCGACACGATCGAAGGCGTGGTCGTCGTACGGGACGGGCTCATCCGCCCGGCCATGGACGAAGTGCTCCCGGTCGTGATGAAGTTCCTCCCCCTCGTCGCCGACGACGCTCCCCTCCTCCATGTCGGACGGGGCACGCCAGGAATGATGGGCGACGAGGCCACCCGGGACCAGCTCGCCCAGTCCCTCCTGCTGGAGCTGGAGCTGGAGGGCACCCTCGCCCCCGGCGCCTGGGTGCGGTCACGGCGCATGTTCGTCCTGGCGGGCGCAGCGAACGACACCGACTATCTGGTCACCGTCGTGACGAGGAAGCAGGGGGCGGCCGACACGGAGCCGGGTGGCGTTCCCGGCATGCGCACGTACACCTTCCTTCTGCAGGTCCTCGCGAAGAACGGAGTCTGGAGCACCGTCCGTGACCCGCACACCGGCCGCACACCCGACGGTGGCATCGGCGCGGTAGCGGCCCCAGAGGAGATGCTGCCCGACATCGCCGAGGAGGTCATGGAGCGCTTCAGCGGCTTCCCGCTCAAACGCCGGGTCGTGTTCTTCGAGGGAGACCGCACTCAGGGGAAACTCACCACCGACGACGTCCACGGGGTGGTCACCGAAGGAACCGGCACGTTCACCCGCGGCCTGAGCTGACCGGCGGCCGGCCTTCGGCAAGGGGGGACCGCCTCGGCGGAATACTCCACGAATACCAACATGTCGCCTGGACTGCGCGGATGGAATCCTCGACAGGCGCACGGTCCGGTGCGCACGCGTTGAATGTGGCCCGCAGCGTGACCAGACTGTGCCGATGACGACTTCCTCATCCCTCTCTTCGCACCTTCGAGCGGTGCTGTTCGACTCGGGTGGCGTGCTGATGCGGCCCATCGGCGGCCGATGGAATCCGCGCGCGGATTTCGAGGAAAACGTTTTGGCGTGCGATCCGTCGATCACCCCCGACCGCTTCGCCGACGCCATAGCCGCCGGAGATCGATTCATGTCCCACTCCGCCGGCACTCCCGACTACGACGACTACCACCGTGTACTGCTCGGCCGCCTCGGGCTTCTGCCGACGCCCGAACTCCTCGCTCAGCTGCGCCATGACGTTCATCCCTCGGTGGTGCTCGAACTGTTCCCGGACGTCTTCAACACACTCACCGAGCTGAAGCGGCGCGGCGTGCGGATGGCCGTGGTGTCGGATGCCTGGCCGAACCTGCCCGATCTACACGAGGGGCTGGGGATCCGCGACTACTTCGAGGTGTACGCGATCTCCGCGGAGCTCGGCTGCGAGAAGCCTGATCCGCGCATGTACCACCACGCGAGCACCGAACTCGGTCTCCAGCCGTCCGAGTGTCTCTTCGTCGACGACCTCCCGGATCTCGTCTCCGCGGCAATGGCGCTGGGATACGAGGGTCGGGCGCTGTACCGGACAGCGCCGACGGAGCAGGTCCCGTCCATCACGTCCCTGACCGAACTCCTGGAACTCTTCTGACCGTACGACGGCGATACTCCGTCGTCGCTCCGCCGAACGATCCGTGGGTGCACACAGCCTGTGTGCCGGGTCAGCGTCCGTACGCGGCGGCCTGCAGGGCATACAGCTCAACGTAGAGCCTGTTGGCGCCCGAAACGCGGCTATCCCTGCTGACCTGGGTCTTGCGGTCGAGGCTCGGGCATTACGAAATCCTGAGGCATGGCTCTGCGACTGCTGTACTTGGTCTTCCTGAAAATCTTGGGATGGATAGCGTTGCTGGCACGATCGGAGGCTTCCAAGAACGTGTCCTTGCGGCGCCACCGACGCCTTCGACGCCGTCTTCACATCCGAGGCATCCAGGTCCTGCGAACTCCCCATCCGGGCCCCGCGGGCGAACGCGTATATCGAACGCTGAATCGGCGGATGGCGACACGAACTCCTCGACCGCACCCTACTCCCCGACCCCTCAGTACCAGAGGCCAAAGTCATCCCCCGCGCTCTACTCGGCGGTGCATTCACGAATACCTGCAGGTCGCGTAGGCCGGCCGGGTTTCGGGCACCCACAGGGTTTTGGCACGCAGTCCCGCACGCACCAAAGACGTAGCCGCCCTCCTGCCTGCCTGCACACGACCTGCCAGGTCGTGACGTTCTCCCGACAGTCCAGTAACAGTTGATTGGGCGTCAGGACAGCGGAGGTGAAGTTGTTCCTCTGAAGGATCGACTTGCAATCGGTTCCGGAGCGGTTGAATCACGCAGACCGCAGATCGGCGGTCGGCTGGTCAGCGTTGAGCAGGTCCTCACCGTACAAATCCTGCAGCCAGTTGGTCTGGTAGATGGTGTCGAGGTAACGCTCACCGAGGTCCGGGGCGATGGTCACCGCAGTGAGTCCTTCCTCACCGTGCCGCGTCAACCAGCCCATCGCGCCGCTGACCACGGTGCCGGTGGAACCACCGAAGAGGAATCCGTACCTGGCCAGACGATGGCAGGTACGCACAGCGTCCCTCTCTTCGACGTGTACCACCTCATCCACATAGGACTCGTCAAGCAGCTGCGGACGGACGCTCGTGCCCAGACCTGGGATCATGCGGCGGCCCGGGGCGCCGCCGAAGGTCACGGAACCGACGCTGTCCACCGCGACGATCCGCACCCGGCGATGCCGCTCCCTGAAATAGCGCGCGCAGCCCATGAGGGTTCCGGTGGTGCCGGCCCCGACGAACAGCACGTCCAGTTGCGGGAACTGGCGGGCGATCGCCGGAGCCGTGGAGCGGTAGTGCGCCTTCCAATTGTGCGGATTGGCGTGCTGGTTGAGCCACACACAACGGTCGTCTGCAGCGCACAGTGCGCGGACGTAGTTCAGTCGCGCGCCGAGGAGGCCGCCTTTGGCGTCCGGAGCGGCGACGACGTGCACCCTGCTGCCCAGCGCCTCCATCAGCCGTCTGGTCGACCGGTTGCAGTGGGCGTCGGTCACACACAGAAGCCGGTAACCCTTGCTCGCCGCGATCATGCTCAGGGCCACGCCGAGGTTTCCGGAGGTCGATTCGACCAGGACCGACGACCGTGTCAGGACTCCATCCCGCTCGGCGGCCCGCACCATCTCAGACGCGGCCTTCAGCTTGATCGAACCGGCGAAGTTGAAGCCCTCGCACTTCAGATAGAGCGAGCGCCCGAAGATCGGCTCAAGGGCGACATATAGTTCCTCCTCGTTGTACTCCTGGGGGATACGTATGACGGGCACAGGGGTCTCCTACTGATCGCGGATGTGCGAAGCCGGTCGCGTGGGCTTGTCCCGGAGAACCTCCCGCGCTCGGGGGCAGCTGTGCGGTGGGACATGTGCTGGTCATCGGACGGCGGCCTCGATGGTCGTAGCGCAGTCCGCCGAATGCACGGTGTCGGCCAGCGCGACGATTACTTCGCGCGGTCCTTCGAAGGCTTCCCTGCCGTGCGCGGTGCGCACGTTGTCGACGAGCATCAGGTCTCCGGCCTGCCATGGTTCTCGTACGGTGTGGGCCGCGTAGACCTCGTTGAGCAGGTGTACGACGTCTTCGCCCACCGGGTCGCCGTTGCCGAAGCGGGTGTTGAAGGGCAGGCCGTCCGCGCCGTAGACGTGCACGAGGTAATCGCGCACCTCGGGGTCGATCGCCCATTCGCTGAGGAACGCGATCTGGTTGAACCAGCAGCGCCGGCCGGTGACCGGGTGCCGTACCACGGCGCTGCGGCGCTGTCGGGTGCTCAGCCCACCGTCGTTCTGCCACGCGAAGTCGATGGCGTTGGCGCGACAGTATCGTTCAACGGCTCCGCGGTCGTCGGTTCCGAAGGCCTCGCGGTAGGGCGCTCCGATCTCGTCGTTGTAGTGGCGGGTGAGCAGCCAGCCCTCTTGCTCGAACCGCTCGACGAGCTCGGTGGGCAGTGCGTCGAGCACGGCCGTCGCGTCGGCGAGCACGGTCGCACCGCCGACGGCGGGCGCGCTGAGACAGGCGAAGAGCATGAGGCCGGGGAATCGGAGTGTGTAACTCAGTTCATGGTGCAGACACATCGGCTGGAAGGGCGGCCAGGTCGATGACGAGTACACGCGGTCGGAGTAGGTCTTCCGAGGCGCGAAGGCCTCCGTCTCGGCCATCAGTCCGGTGGTCAGCTGCTGGAACACGGCGCCGGCCTGAGCTGCGTCGCACAGTTCGAGGCCGCGGAGGAGGATGGCGCCGTGCTCCATGACGAGGGCGCGCAATGCGTCCCGGTGCCAGGCTGCCCAGCTGAGCGCGTCGCCGACGGACGCAACACGCAGCACGGCGGGCTTTCGTGGGTGCAGGCTCACGTCGAGCTGGGTGGGGAAAGGTACGGACGTCATGGCACATGCTCTTTTCGCTAGGTGTCAGTTGTGCGCATAGCGGTACGGGGGCTGAGCCACTCACGGCTTCTTTTGCGTGGCGGCACAGGCCGGCTGGGTGCGGTGCTCCCGCATCTCCCTGGCCGGGTTTCCACCCCACCGGGCCTGTTGCGGGACGTCCTCGCCCTTCATGAGGAAGGAGTCGGGTGCGAGCACGGCGCCGTCCTGCATCGTCACGCCGTAGTGGACGAGGGCCCCGACTCCGAGGGTGCTGCCCGCGCCGATCGTGGTGCGGTCGGACTTGAAGGTGCCGTCCTCCTGCGAGTGACACTGGATTCCGCTGCCCGCGTTGAGCGTGCAGTCGTCGCCGATCGTGACGAGGGAACGCTCCGGAATGTCGCATCCGTCGTCGAAGAGGCGCCGCCCCAGCCGCATCCCCAGAGCGCGCCAGAAGAGGCTCTTGAACGGGGTGCCGTCCATGAAGGGCAGCGGCGTCGCGTGGAGCTTCCAGAAGCGTTCGTGCCGCCAGAAGTACGGCTGGTAGATGGAGCAGAACTGCGGGCTCTGCCGCCGGAACCGGTTGACGGCTCGTTCGAGCAGTACCGAGTAGGCGAGGCCGAAGAGCAGGGCAAGGATCGTGGCCAGACCGAGCGCCGCCACTCCGGACGAAGGATAGAAGGTCACGGCACCGCAGGCGATCAGGGTGTCGACGAAGAGACGGATCCACCGCACGAGCAGGTACAAGCCCATGGTGCGCAGGTTGTACCTGTTTTTGGTGGCAAGCTTGCGGTGCAGCATGTCCCCGCTCCGCAGGTGGTCGAACCGGGCATCGCGCTCCACGGATCGCGGGATCTCGAAGCTGGGCGAGCCCAGGAGTCCGACGCCTTCCCGCACGTCGCCATTGATGGGAACCATGACCTTCGTCGCGAGGAGACAGTTGACGCCCGTCTTCCCCTGCGCGGGGTAGAGGACGGAGTTGCCGAGGAAGTTGTGTGCCCCGATCGACACATGGGAGAGGCGGAACGATGTGCTGGAGTAGTCGGCGTTCATGATCGACAGTCCGTCGGCGACCATCGTTCCGCTGCCAATGATGCTCAGGTACGGGCTCTCGTGCTTGATGCCCGTGCCGAAGTTCGACCCCGTCTGCTCGACTCGGCACAGGTCGTATCCCAGAGCGCGCAAGTAGTGGACGATATACGAGCTGTCGCCGAAGAGTCCGGTGAAGAACTTGTTGTTGGTCATGGCCGCGATCGTCCGGTGAACCCAGTGATGGACGCCGTACAAGCGGTAGACCTTGTCCGGCTCGATGACGCGGTCGAGCACACGGGGAACAGCGGTCACGATGGCGAGGCCGACGAGCACCGAGCCGAAAAAGAGCACGAAGGAGACGGCCAGGACGTCGCGGTAGAAGGTCCAGCTGCCGAAAGCGTGCCTTCCCGACGTCAGAAGGCCGCTCAGTTGCGGCACCTCGGAGAGCAGTAGGTCGGCGCTGCCGATCGCCAGCGGCAGGTAGACCACCAGTACGCTCAGCAACTGCAGGGTCGCATAGGTGGCCCTTCGCGTCGTGCCGCAGTCGGCTGGGGCGACCATCCGGTGGTTCACCTCGGTGCGCTGCGCCGGTGACCCGTGCCAGTGTTCACCGGCGGGCACGGACTGCCCAGGATGCAGCGAGGAGGCGTGACCGAGTTGGGCCCCGTCCCCCAGCGCGGTCTCAATGTCGAGCACCGTCCCCTCGCTGACGAACACGTCCTTGCCGAAGGTGACCGTCCCGGTCTGGATCAGGCCGCCGTGGGCCCGGTAACAGGTGAACGAGGAGTCCTTGCCGATGACTGTGCCGTCGCCGATGGTGAGCAGGTCCGTGCAGACGGGCACCTGCCGGGAAAGGATGGTCACACCCGCCCCGACCTTCGCGCCCAGCGCCCGCAGATACAACACGTACAGCGGCGAGCCGGCGAACAAAGCCAGCGGATTCGATCGCACCAGTGTCCTCACGCACCAGAAGCGGACATACGCCAGGCTCCAGATGCGGAACTCCTGTGGCTTCCACCGGCCGATGAGCATCCATTTCGCGGCGATCGGAAGCGCGCACAGCCCGAGGTAGGTCACAGTGCCGAAGAGGACCGAGCGCACATATGTGTCCAGCACACCTGAGTCGGCCTTCATCCAGGTGTAGCCCGCGGCCATGAGAAGTGCGGTCAGACAGATGCCGCTCAGGAACACCAGCAACTGCAGCGTTCCGCAGAACAGGTACGTCGGCGTGCCGACCGGTTGTGCCACCGGCGCCGGCACCTGCGGTTCGGCGGTTGCGGGCACGACGTCAGCCAGCGCCGACGCCAGTCTGCGGATCGTCGGATGCCGGTAGACGTCCTTCATCGACACCGCCGGCAGGCCCCCAAGCTTTCTGACGCGCGCGCAGAAGTGGGCCATGGTCAGCGAGTTGCTTCCCAGGTCATCGAAGAAGTGATCGTCCACCGACACCCGCTCCACGCGCAGGACGTCGGCCAGCACCTCGGCGAGGGCCGTCTCGCTGCCGGACGGCGGGGTGACGCGGGACAGCGGGACGGCCCGGTCGGTGTCGGCGTCGGTGAGAGAGGAAGGGGGCAGGTCCTCGACGCGCTCTCGCGCCATGTCAGCTCCTTGAAGGTGTTGATGCATGCGTGAATTGATGCAGCGCACGGGGATGGAAAGGGCAGAGACCCGCGGGCTCAGGGTTCTGGCCGGTCCCCTGCGGGGGTTTCAGCCGCCCGGCGGGCCCGCTTCGCCGCGCTGGTGATCATTGATTCGAGCGGTCCCCGGCCCCTGGTGTGGCTCCACACCACCGTGAACGCCAACGCGCTCGCGACCATCACGACGTACTGCACGTACGGGAGATCGCTGAGCACGCCCGTTGCCAGGAAGAGCACATGCAGGGTGTAGAAGGTCAGCGGCATGCTGCCCGCCGTTGCCAATGGCGCCAGTAGGCGTGTGATCGCGCTGCTCCGTGTGAGGAGCAGAAGTGCGCCGAGCAGGGCCACGGCCGAGCCGAGCGTGTGCACCATGTCGAACGGGCTGGTGCTGTGCGGCGCCCGCGAGAGCAGCGACCACCAGGAATGCCCGCCGGGAGGTTCCCACAGAACGGTGTCGTGCGCCTCCGCCCAGGAGTAGTCGTCCGAGAACTCGGCCTGCCACAAGTGCCGCAGCCCGCCCAGCCGGAACAGTACGAGCGATGAGGCGCCCCACGCCGCGGCCGCCAAGGCGAGACCGCCGCCCAGCAGCCACACGGCCACCCGGGCGGAGGTCAGTTTCAGCCGTCCGATGGCAACTCCTGCGCATACATAGGCCAGCCAGGCCAGCGCCGGATACTCGCCGAAGACGAGCAGCTCCACCATGAGGCCGCCGGGGCGACGGACCACGTCCGCGAACGTCGGGTCGGTGGCGAAGCCCGGGTCCGTCAACACCCGGGCCAGCGCGCGGATCAGCAGCGGAGCCAGGATGGCGGTGCCCGCGGCGATGCAGGCCAGTGCCCTCGGGCGCCGGCTCACGAGCGGGATCGCCAGCAGGAAGAGCAGACCGTAGTACGGCAGCACCACGCCCACCTCGTCCAGGCCCGTCGGCACCGTCACACAGCTCAGCGCAAGGCCGACCAATGTAATGAGCAGCGCGCGGACAGCGACCGAAACAGCGGCGCCCCGCCCGGTGGCGGGGCGCCGCCCCCCGGTGGTGAAGGCCAGTCCGATTCCGGCGGCCACGGCGAACGTCGCCGCGGACCGTCCGCCCGCGACCATCCAGGCAACCGACGGCGAATCGTCGCTGTCGAAAGAATCGAAGACATGCACCGAGCACATACCGAGAACGGCGACTCCCCGGGCCACATCGATACCCGGAATCCGGGACGTCCGGGAACGCTCGGGCCTTCTGGCCGGGACACCGCCTCCTAAAGCGCGGTGAGTTCGCTCGGCTTTGCTGATGGGTAGTAGACGTGCGGCGAACATCGGCATACCTCCAGACGCACGTGGTCAGTGTTCGGCTGAGAAGCACCGCATGTGTCATTCACGAGCGACGCCTCAGGGATGCTGTTACGTCAGGCATGGCGGAACTTCTCTCGGGGCCAGCACGCGGATTCAGGCGCGGGGGTAGAGGGTGCGGACCTGGTCCAGGGCCCAGCGCATCCGGGGCACGGCAGTTTCAGGACGATCGCCGTAAGCAGCGGCGAGGACAAGGAGGCAGCCGCGGGTACCGGCATGAGTACGAATTTCCTGCCGAACGGCAGCCGCGATGCCGGGCCTTGTCAGGTAGGAGCCGGTCGGCAGGTCGCTGCAGAACAACGCCTCAGCCCTTGCAGTCGTCAGCAGATCGATCGTGTGGCGCATGGTGGACTTCGCCCCCTGTCCGGAGGTCACGTGTCGGCAATTACCAGGAGCTGAGGTTCGGGGCGGGGATGGTGATCGTCCCGGTGGGGCAGAGCGGGTCACCCGGGAACGCGCACGGGTCGGTGTCTCCGGGCCCTGTCGGGGTCGGGTCGACCCACCCCGGGTCGGTGGACGGGTCGGTCTACGCATGAACCAACAGTGGTCCGTCGCCGGGCACACGGCGACCGTGAAATCCCTCGATCCGGGGACGGCTCCGGATGGGAGCGGGTGCAAGGAGCTGTCGGGCAGGGGCACCGCCGGTGTTTCGCGCTTCGATGTTCCGGAGAATTGGGGTTCAACACGGTTCTCCCGCGTCGCCCTCAGCCACCGCCGTACCGTGCCTTTCACGGGGTTTTCCCTATGTCTGTCTTTCGGGTCACCCCGGCGTCACGGGCCCTGGCACGCACTCCCCCACTGCCTTAGTGACCACCCGACCCTCGCCGCGATCATCTTTGTGGCCACAACTAGCTGCACATGTGAAGTGCCGTCCATGTGGCAGTAGTTGTGTAGCGTTTCTGATCCGCTATCAGGTACTACTCTTTGCTCGCGCGACGCGCTAGGGCCAATGTGCCGGTACTGGCAGGGGGTGTGATTCGACCGTGGCGCGCCATGGCATCACGTGTGACAGCGGGTTCTGTGCGGCTTCGGGAACATCCCTGGCCTTCCCGCTTCCCGGCCTGCGCTGCTGCGTGTGGCTCGGTTCAGGGGTGTTCTCCGAAGCGGTGGCCAACTCGCGGTTCAAGCAGCGTCAATTTCCGAGAGAAGGGTGGGAGTGGGCGAGTTCGGTCCGGTTGCGGACACCCAACTTCCGATAGACGTTGCCGAAATGGAACTCCACGGCCTTCGTGCTGAGGAAGAGCGACGAAGCAGTCTCCCGGTTGGTGGATCCGCGGACAAGGGTCTGAGCCACTTGGTATTCCTGCGGCGTGAGGTATGCGAGCGTGCCGGCCGTCCTCGGCCTGCGGACGGTTTCCCCCGTCGCGGCAAGCTCTTTGCGTGCCCGTTCCGCCCAAACTCCGGCATCGAGCCGGTCGAAGGCATCCACTGCCGCGCGTAACTGCTCCCGGGCCTTGACCCGTTGACCGGCCCGACGGAGCCATTCACCGAAGGCCAGCCTGGTGCGCGCGGCTTCCAGGGGCACTCGAGCTGGGCGTGCAGGCGCAGAGCCGCCTCGAAGCACGCGGTGGCACTCGCGTCGTCGACCACGAGACCACGGAGCCGCCAGGCGATGGCGGCCTGCTCGGGGAAGGCGGAATTCTGGGCGTGATCGTCAAGAACTCGCAGCATGCGGCCGGTTGGCCGGCGGCCGCTGTGTACGTGCGCCTCGATGTAGCCGAAATGGCTGTCCACCAGCGCGTCCGGACGGTCCGGCGGTGGTGACCAGGCTCCCTCATAGAACACGCTGAGGGTGTCTTCTTACTGCCCAAGGCTGAGTTCCAGCAACCCCAGCGCTTCGCTGGCGTCCCGCGGGTAATCCGCGTCCGAGCGCCGAAGCGCCATCGCCTGCCTCCCGTGCTGCCGACACGGTGTCAAGCACCGGGTTTTGTGGAGAGTGAGTTAGCTGGTTTTCTGGAGTGATCGCAGGGGGTTTGGCCGCGTAGTGGGCGGCCCCGTGCTCGGCGGGTGTGACGTGTCCCAGCTCGCCGTGCAGGCGGCGCTGGTTGAACCAGTCGACGTACTCGGCGACCGCGATCTCGACGTCGTTGATGGACGTCCACGGGCCCTTGTTGCGGATCAGCTCGGCCCTGAACAGGCTGTTGAACGCCTCGGCGAGGGCATTGTCGTACGAGTCGACCTTGAAGCCGACGGAGGCCACGGCTGCCTCGTCGGCGAGGCGTTCGGTGTAACGGATGGCACGATATTGGACTCCGCGGTCGGAGTGATGTGTGAGGCCGGCGAGGCCGGAGCCGGTGTGTCGGCGGCGCCAGATCGCCATCTTCAGGGCGTCGAGCGCGAGGTCGGTGTAGAGGCTGGTGGCGACCTGCCAGTCGACGCCCATGCGGGAGAAGCGTCGATGACGAAGGCCGCGTAGACCCGCCCGGCAAACGTCCGGATGCAGGTGACGTCCGCAACCCACAAGTAGTTGGGGGTAGTTGCGGCAGACTGCCGCTCGACCAGGTCGGCCGGACGGTCGGTCTCCGGGGCGGGCCGGGTCGTGCGTGGCCCCTTGGCCCGGATCACACCGCGTAGTCAAGTCCCGGGGCGATTCACTCACTCGGCCTCGACTCGGTGCACTAGCTGCTGAAGGTGTGTGTGCGATCCCAGGAGCCGCGCATCCCCGGCGTGCGGCATCCCTCAGCGCACCATGTCGGCCCGCACCAGATATCCGGCCAACTCCGACCTCGAACGCACCCCAAGTTTCCGGTAGACGCGAGTCAGATGTGCCTCCACCGTCTTGTGGGAAACGAACAGGGCGGCGGCGGCCTCGACGTTGCTCAGCCCGTCGCCGATGGCCAGTGCCACCTGCAGTTCCTGGGCCGTGAGCCGGTCGATCGGGGGCACCGTGGACCGGGTGTCGGCAGTCCGGTGGCCCGCTGCGGCGAGCTCCGTGGCCGCCCGGGCTTGCCAGGGTCCCGCGCCGAGGCCGGCAAAGGCCAACTCGGCGTTGAGGAGCAACGCGCGGGCGGCCGCGGGCCTCCGGAAGCGGCGCAGCAGTTCGCCGCACACCAATCTGGTCCGTGCGAGTTCGAACGTCATCTCCTCGCGTGCGTGGACGCGTTCGGCGATCCGGAACCAGGCGTGCGCTTGATCGGCGGACTCGGCCAGCATGATGCGGCAGTGCGCGTGAGCGGCCGCCGGCCAGGCGAGGGCGGTGGTACGGGCCCATTCCTCGAGCCGGTCGGCGAGTGCGGCCGCCGCGTCACGCTCCCCTACGCGCACGTGTGCCTCGGCGAGTTCCGTCAAAAAGGGCATGAGGCTGGGGTTGCCGAGGCCGATCTCGTCCGCGACGGCCAGAGCTCGTACCAGGTGCGTGCGGGCCGCATCCGGGGCTCCGGCGGTGAGGGCCGCCGAACCGAGCGCCGTCTGGGCGTACAGCTCCAGACCGCGCAGGTTGTGGCCACAGTGACGCTCATAGTCGGCTATGCGATCCTCGCAGCCCGCCCGGTCGCCGCGCAGCCCGTCAAGGCGTGCCATCAGCAACTGCGCGTAGCCGGTCATCGCCCGGTGCCCGAGTTCCTGGGCCCAGTGCAAAGCCTCGGTGCCGGCGGCCCTGGCCAGCGGCCAGCGGCTCCACGAGGTCACCTCGCACCTCCCGATGAGGGCGTACGGCAGCAGGGCCGGGACCCCCTCGCGGCGAGCGCGGTCGATGACGGCATCCAGCACGCCTGTGGCGGCGTCCTTCTCGCCGACCCAGGAGAGGGCCTGTCCTATCTGTACGGCCAACTGCTGTTCCTGCAGGGGCCAGTCACCGTGCAGCGCCGCCTGTCCGGCCAGGAGCAGCCTGCGACCCTCCTGAACACCACCGGCCAGTGCCTGCGCACAGCCGTACATCACATTCGCCAGGTGCCGCGACGAACGGGTGCCGGGACCTCCCCCCACCTCCTTTTCGATCAGGTCGGCCAGGGCCGCGGACCGGGCAGCAGTGTCGACCGCCACCGAGATCCGACCGGCCATCGTCGCAGGCAGAGTGGCCGTGCCATACAGCGCGCAAGCCCGCGCGCGGTCCACGGGCTCCACCGCCTCGGCGGCCGCAACCAGGAACCGATGGGCACGGGCCGGGTCACCGAGCCAGCCGCACGCCTGCCCGCGCAGCAGTTCGATGTCTGCGGTCAGTCGCGCGTCCTCGCTCCACCGCAACGCCTGTTCGCACCAGTCGACGGCGTCGCGCGACGCGCCGCTGTAGAACGCGTCCCGCGCCGCGTTGAGCAGCCGCTCTGCCCTGGATCCGGCCGACGGCGATAGTTCGGCCGCGCGATGCCAGGCATGGGCGGCCGCACCGAGGGCTCCGCGACGACTAGAGCGGCCGGCCGCGGCCGCCAGCGCCTGGGCCACCTTCTCGTCCGGACCCGTGGCAGCGGAGGAGAGATACCACGCCCGTAATTCCCCGGACGACAGATCTGCCAACACCCTGTACACGTGCAGCCGCTGAGCGATCGAGCAGTGCCTGAACACCAAGGGCCGCAGCACCGGGTGCCGCAGCTCGTAGCCGTCGCCCCGGACATGGATCAGCCCGGCCCCCGCGGCCTCATCGAGAGCGGCGAGCGGCAGCCCGTCGGCGGCCAACGCCCGCTCCAGAAGGTTGAGTTCCGGTGCATGACAGGCGGCGACGTACAGGAGTGCCGTGCGTTCCTCGCGCGGCAGGGTCCGCAGCCGGCCGCACCATGCTCGTTCGACGAGCGGCCCCGGCGTCTCCCAGGCCGTCTCCGGCATTTCGTCACCGCGCCTTCCGGCGGCCGCGAGCACCTTCGCGTACTCCACGAGGACCAGCGGATTTCCCAAGCTGAGCCGCACCAGGCGCCTCGCTGCCGGCTCGGCGGGGTCCACGCCGTCTCTTTTCAGCAGCCGAAGGCAGTCGTTCTCGTCCAGCGGGGCAAGGGTCAGCTGAGGCACGCCCTCCCAAGTGACATCGTCGTCCGGTGCCACACGCGCGGCCAGCACCAGGGCCACGCGCTCGGTGGCCAGGCGGCGGGCAACGAACTGCAGGGCACGCCGTGACGAAGGGTCCGACCAGTGCAGGTCGTCCACCAGCAGGACGAGGGGGTAGGCATCACCGGCAGCCGACAGGAGGCCAAGAGCTCCTGCGCACACGGCGTACGGATTCGGTTCATCAGCCTCCACCAGCGCGAAGCACGTTTCCAGTGCCCGGCGCTGCATGGGCGGCAGTTCGGCGAAGTGCGACCGCAGGGGCAGGAGCAGGTCGGCGAGCACCATGTACGGAAGCACGGCTTCGGACTCGACGCCGCGCGCCCGAAGGACCTTGTGCTGGGAGCGCCCGGCGACATAGTCGAGCAGTGTGCTTTTCCCGATACCGGGGTCACCACGCACCAGCAACGCGGCTCCTCGGTCGGACAGTGACTGCAGTAGGCCCGCCAACAGGGCGCACTCCCTGTCACGACCGATCGGGATCTGCGCCCGCGCCCCGCGGTCGTCCGCGGTCCGCTCTCCGATGAGACTGCCCCGCGGTGTCGGTTCACTCATGATGCCCCCGTGATGCCCCGTATGCGCGCCACCACCGCGACTTCGTGCCGCCCGACCAGCATGCTCCCGGGCCCCGACCACCGGATTCCGCTGGAAGCTGTTGGTCCTGCACTAAGCCATCCAGCTTATCTCTGTTTCCTGCAGAAAACTTGGGAAGTTCGCCGCTACGCCGCCGCCGACCCCCGGACCACGCCCTCGGCGTTCTTCTGTTCCCGCAGCCTGTGCGAGGACGGGACCCGCACCGCGAACGAGGGCACCACCTCGGGCCTGACCGGCGACCCGGCCGACACGACGAACTTCTGGCTTCCGTTCGTCCCCTTCTCCTTCAGGAGGCGGCCGCTTGCGGTGGGCCCGTCGTTGGGGAGACGCAGACGGAATGCGGGGTAGTCGCCGGGCATTGCTCTCCTCGTTCGCTACGGGGCTGGACGTCGCCGTTCTTCACATTACGTTCCGGCTGCGGGCGGCGCTCGCCGCCGAGGACATGAACGCGGTGTCCGCGGAGATGTCGGCGCTCGATGAACTGATGGCGGAGGTGCGTCGTTTCGACGAGCCTCGTCGGTTGATGAACCGGGTGCTCGGCCGGCCCGAGAGCGAGACTCACTCCTACGGGCCCGTCCCGCGGCTCACCGCTGCCGACCTACCCGAGCCTCCGTCCTCGTACGGCGACGGGGAGTACGACGACCACCTCGCCATGGCCGACAGGGAAGCGGAGCTCGCCCCACAGCTGGCGGCGGCGCACGCCGAGCGGATCGCACGGGCGGGACGGCATCTGGAGGACGTGGTCCGGCGGCTGGCACAGACCGGCTTCGCGGACGCGCAGTACACGCGGGCCATGGCCCGGGAGGCCGAGAAGGCCGTCGGGCTGTGGAAGGTCGGACTGCTGCAACGGATGGTTCGGGACCGGCTCTGACCGATCCGGCCCGTTCGGTCACGCCCGGCCCGACGCCCCAGGTCAGGTGTGCTGCACTTCCGGCGCGGTCAGGGCATGTGCCGCCGCGGGACCGTCTCCTTTAGCTGCGGACTAGGGCTTGCCAAGGCCGTGGCAAGGACCGGCGCCGATGCTCACCGGGAGTATCGGTGAGCGGAAGTGGGTGCTGGATGCGTGGGGCGATTGCAGTCGTCGGCATGGCGTGCCGGGTACCGGGGGCCTCGGACCCCGCGGCGTTCTGGCAGTTGCTCATGGCTGGGGAGCAGTCCGTCGGCGAGGTGCCCGCCGACCGCTGGTCGCCGACGCCGACGACGCGGTTCGGCGGGTTCCTCACCGGGGTGGACCGGTTCGACGCCGCGTTCTTCGGGATCTCGCCGCGTGAAGCGGCCGTCGTCGACCCTCAGCAACGCCTGGCGCTCGAACTGGCGTGGGAGGCCGTCGAGGGGGCGGGGATCGCGCCCGACCGGCTCCGGGGCAGCCGCACCGGAATGTTCCTCGGGGCGATGTGGGACGACTACGCCTCGATCGTGCGGGACGCCGGGGAATACTCGCACCAGGCGATCACCGGCGTGCACCGCGGCATGATCGCGAATCGGGTCTCCTACACCCTGGGGCTGCAGGGGCCGAGCCTGACCGTCGACACCGGGCAGTCGTCGTCGCTGGTCGCGGTGCACCTCGCCGTGTCGAGCCTGCGGCGCGGGGACTGTGACATCGCCGTGGCGGGCGGCGTCAGCCTGAACCTGCTGGCGGAGAGCGCGCTGTTGGCCGAGCGTTTCGGTGGCCTGTCCCCCGACGGACGGTGCTACACGTTCGACGCACGGGCCAACGGATATGTGCGCGGTGAGGGCGGCGGGGCGGTCGTCCTGAAACCGCTCGAGGACGCCCGCCGCGACGGGGACGACGTGCTGGGCGTCATCCGCGGCAGCGCGGTCAACAACGACGGCGGCGGGGCCGGACTGACCGTGCCCGACGCGGCGGCGCAGCAGGCGGTGATCGAAGCGGCTCTGCGCGACGCCGGGATCGCGGCTGCGGAGGTCGGGTACGTCGAGCTGCACGGCACCGGGACACCGGTGGGCGACCCCGTGGAGGCCGCCGCGCTCGGGGCCGCGCTGGGAACGCCGGGGCGGGTGCTGCGGGTCGGGTCCGTGAAGACCAACATCGGCCACCTGGAGGGGGCCGCCGGCATCGTCGGTCTCCTCAAAGCGGTCATGACCGTACGGTACGGGCGCCTGCCCGCGAGCCTGAACTTCCGCGAGGCCAACCCCTCGATCCCGCTGGACGAACTGGGCCTGTCCGTCGTCACCGAGCCGACCCCGTGGGACACGGAACGCATCGGCGGGGTCAGCTCGTTCGGCATGGGCGGGACGAACTGCCACCTGATCCTGTCCGGCGAGGACACCGGACCTCGTGGACAGGGCACGGCGCGCCCCACCGGGCCGTGGCTGCTGTCCGCCCGGTCCCCGATGGCTCTGCGCGCCCAGGCGGCGAAGCTGCTCGACGCGGCCGAGCACCACCCCGGTGACCTGGCCTTCTCGCTGGCCACGACGAGGGCGTCGCTGGAGCACCGCGCGGCGGTCACCGGCGATCTCGCCGAGGGCCTGGCCGCCGTGCGCGACGGCGTCGGGCGCCCCGGTGTGACGACCGGGCGTGCCGAGGACGGCCGGACGGCGTTCCTCTTCACCGGTCAGGGCAGCCAGCGCGTCGGCATGGGGCTGGAACTGCGCCGGGCCGAGCCGGTGTTCGCCGCCGCCTTCGACGAGATCTGCGCGGCGTTCCGTCCGCACCTGTCCCGGCCGCTGCCCGAGGCGATGGAGGATGCGGAGGCGCTCACCGGTACGGGGTGGGCGCAGCCGGCGCTGTTCGCCCTCGAAGTCGCGTTGCACGGGCTGCTCACGCACTGGGGTGTGCGGCCCGACTACGTGTGCGGGCACTCGATCGGTGAGCTGGCCGCCGCACACGTGGCGGGCGTGCTCGACCTGCCGGACGCCGCCGCGCTGGTCGCCGCGCGCGGCCGGCTGATGCAGGCCCTCCCCGCCGGCGGGGGGATGACGGCGGTGGAGGCGTCGGAGAGCGAACTCCTCCAGGTGCTCGCGGAACATCCCGCGGTCGATCTCGCCGCGGTGAACGGCCCTCTGAGCGCGGTCGTGTCGGGTCCGGAGCCCCAGGTCGCGAAGGTGGCAGCGGAGTTCGCCGCGCGCGGCAGGCGCACGACGCCGCTGCGGGTCGGCCACGCGTTCCACTCCGCGCTGCTGGAGCCGATGCTGGACGCGTTCCGGGAGGTCGCGCACTCCGTGTCGTTCCGCGCGCCGGATATCCCGGTGCTGTCGAACGTGACCGGTGCTCTCGCCGGCGACGAGCTCGCCACCGCCGACTACTGGGTCCGGCAGGCGCGGGCGACCGTGCGTTTCGGTGACTGCCTCACGGCGTTGACCGACTCCGGCGTCACCGCTTTCGTCGAGGTCGGCCCGGATGCCGTACTGAGCGCCATGGCACGGGCGGCGACGGACGCGCATGTCGTACCGACGCTGCGGCGCGAGGAGTCGGAGCCCGCGGCGTTGGACGTCGCGCTGGGGCGGGCGTTCGCCGCGGGGGTGCCCGTCGACTGGGAGACCGTCTTCGAGGGCGGCGTGCGGGTCCCGCTGCCCACGTACGCGTTCCAGCGCGAGCGGCACTGGGTCGGCACCGGCACCGGCGTCAGTATCGGCGAGCCGGGCGAGGCCGCCGAGGCCGCCGAGACCGGGTTCGCGGCACGGCTGGCCGCCGCCGACCCGGTCGACCGGGACGACCTGCTGCTCGACCTGGTCCGCACCACGACCGCGCGGGTGCTCGGGCACCTGGGCCCGGACATGGTGGAGGCCGACCGGGCCTTCCGGGAGCAGGGCTTCGACTCGTTGACGGCGGTCGAGTGCGGCAACCTCCTGGGCGTCGCCACCGGGCTGCGGCTGCCGTCCAGCCTGCTCTTCAACCACCCGACACCACGCGAACTCGCGGCCCACCTGCGGGAACAGCTGCTGGGCGAGCGGGCGCAGGCCCCGACCGAGGAGCCGGGCGTGGCGGCGGACGAGCCCATCGCGATCGTCGGCATGGCCTGCCGCTACCCCGGCGGGGTGGCGTCCCCCGACGAACTGTGGCGGCTGGTGCTCGACGGCCGCGACGCGACCGGCCCGTTCCCCACCGACCGGGGCTGGGACCTGGACGCGCTGGCCGGACTGTCGACGGCGCGTGGCGGGGGGTTCCTCGACGACGCGGCCGGATTTGACCCGGCGTTCTTCGGCATCGGCCCCCGCGAGGCGGCCGCCATGGACCCGCAGCACCGGCTGGCGCTGGAGGTGTCCTGGGAGGCCCTGGACCATGCGGGCGTCGACCCGAGGTCGCTGCGCAGGGCGCAGGCGGGGGTCTTCCTGGGCGCGACCGCGCAGGAGTACGGGGCGCGGCTGCACGAGTCGGGGGCCGGTGACGGCTACCGGCTGACCGGCGGCACAGCGAGCGTCGCGTCCGGGCGGATCGCCTATGTGCTGGGCACCGAGGGCCCCGCGGTCACCGTCGACACGGCGTGCTCCTCGTCGCTGGTCGCGCTGCATCTGGCGGGCCGGTCGCTGCGCTCGGGCGAGTGCGATCTGGCGCTGGCGGGCGGCGTGGCCGTGCTGGCGACGCCGGGCATGTTCATCGAGTTCAGCAGGCAGCGTGGGCTGGCCCCGGACGGGCGGTGCAAACCGTTCTCGGCGGCGGCCGACGGCACAGCGTGGGCCGAGGGCGCGGGCATGCTGGTGCTGGAGCGGCTGTCGGACGCCCGGCGCAAGGGGCACCGGGTGCTCGGCGTGGTGCGCGGCTCAGCGATCAACTCCGACGGCGCGTCCAACGGGCTGACCGCGCCGAGCGGCGGCGCCCAGCAACGGGTGATCAGGCAGGCGCTGGCCGACGCCGGGCTCGCCCCGTCGGACGTGGACGTCGTCGAGGCGCACGGCACCGGAACCACGCTGGGCGATCCGATCGAGGCCGAGGCGCTCCTCTCGACGTACGGCCGGCACCGCACGTCTCCCCTGCTGATCGGCTCGCTCAAGTCGAACATCGGCCACACGCAGGCGGCCGCGGGCGTCGCCGGCGTCATCAAGGTCGTCGAGGCGATGCGCCACGGCACGGTGCCTGCGACGTTGCACCTGGATGCCCTCAGCCCGCACGTCGACTGGACGGCCGGCCGGGTCGAGCTGCCCACGGCGGCGCGGGAGTGGCCCGGCGCGGTACGGCGGGCCGCGGTGTCGTCGTTCGGCATCAGCGGCACCAACGCGCATGTGGTCATCGAGCACCTGGCGGCGGAGGGCGAGCCGCAGGAGCCGGCACAGGGCGAGCCGCTGCTGTTCTCCGCGCACACCGAGCAGGCCGTGCGCGAGTACGGCGAGCGGCTGCGCGGTGTACCGGGCGGTGCGGCCCTCGCGGCCACCGTGGCGCGGCGCGAGCAGTTCCAGCACCGCGGGGCGCTGGTCGACGGCGCACTGCTGACCCCGTCGACGGGCGGGCGGCTGGCGTTCCTCTTCACCGGCCAGGGCGCGCAGTACGCCGGGATGGGCCGCGAACTGTACGCGGCGGAGCCCGTGTTCGCCGCCGCCGTCGACGAGGTGGGCGCCCGGCTCGGAGAGACGATCTTCGCGGAGGACCTGCACGACACCGGGGCCGCCCAGCCGGCGCTGTTCGCTCTGGAGGTCGGTCTCGCGCGCCTGTTCGCGCACTGGGGTGTGACCCCGGAGGTGGTGTGCGGCCATTCGATCGGTGAGGCCGCCGCCGCGCACGTGGCCGGCATCCTCGATCTCGACGACGCCTGCACGCTCGTCGCCGCGCGGGCCCGCCTGATGGCGTCGCTCCCCCGGCGTGGTGCCATGGCGGGGCTACGGGCGAGCGCGGACGAGGTGCGCGGGCACCTGCCGCCCGGTGTCGACATCGCCGCCGTCAACTCACCGCGGAACGTCGTCGTCTCGGGCGACGGCGAGGCCGTGCGGGCCCTCGCCGCCCGCTTCCCCGACAGCAGGCTGCTCCACGTCAGCCACGCCTTCCACTCCCGTCACATGGAGCCGGTCCTCGACGCGTTCCACGCCGTCGCGTCGACCCTGACCTACCGGCGGCCGACGGTCCCGATGGTGACCACCGTCGACGGCGACCCGGCCACCCCCGAGTACTGGACGCACCAGATCCGGGCGACCGTCGACTTCGCCGGGGCGGCCACCCGGCTGGCCTCGGACACCGCCCTGGAGCTGGGCCCGCACCCCGTGCTCGCCACGCTGCTCGGCGGAACCGCCGCGCTGCACCGGGAACGCCCGCACAGGTCGACGCTGGCCCGCGCGGTGGCCGCCGCGTTCCTCGCGGGGGCCGACCCCGACCCGGAGGCGCTGTGGCCGGGGGCGGGCTCCGCGTCGCTGCCGCCCTACCCGTTCCAGCGGACCAGGCACTGGATTCCGGCCACGTCCGCCCGCACCGGCACCCACCCTCTGCTGGACCCGCCGCTGCGGCTGGCCGACGGCACCACGGTGCGCGGCGGGCGGCTGGACCCGGCGGCCGCGCCCTGGCTCGGCGAGCACACCGTCGCGGGCGCACCGGTCGTGCCGGGCACCGCGCTGCTCGAACTGGTCCGCACCGCGGCCGACGGGCACGGCCTCGCCGACCTGGTGCTCACCACGCCGCTGCCCGCGGGCGCCCCCGTCGACGTTCAGGTGCGTACCGACGGCACCCACGTCACCGTGCACGCGCGGCACGGCGACGAGTGGACCGAGCATGCGAGCGGCACCGTCGCACCCCGCCCCGCCCCGGCGGAGCCCGCGGCCTGGCCGCCCGACGCCGAACCGATGGACCTCACCGAGGTCTACGCCCGGCTCGCCGACCGGGGATACGACTACGGCCCGGCCTTCCGGGGACTGCGGGCCGCCTGGTCCTCGGGGACCGAGCTGTATGCCGAGGTGGCGCTCCCCGCAGAGGTCGATGCCACCGGATTCCCCCTCCACCCCGCTCTGCTGGACGCGGCGCTGCATCCGCTGGTGCTGGTCTCGTCCGGGCTGGTCGTACCGTTCGAATGGCGGGGCGTGTGGCAAGGAACGGCCGGTACGACAGTGCTGCGGGTCCGCTGGACGCGCACCGGGGAGGACACCGCCGCACTGCTGGCCTGGGACGAGCAGGGCGAGCCCGTCCTGTCGGCCGACACTCTCGTGCTGCGCCCGCTCGCCCGGCAGGCCACCGACCTGTACCGGCTCGCGTGGCGGCCGGTCCGTACCACGGGGGGTACGCCGGAGTTCACCGTCGTCTCGCCCCCCGCGACCGACGGCGACGTGCCCGCGTCGGCCCACGCCGCGGCCCGCTGGGCGCTGGCCACGGCGCAGGAAGCGACGTCCACGACCGTCGTGCTGACCACGCGCGCGGTCCGGGTCGACGACGAGGAACCCGACCCGGCGCAGAGCGTCGTCTGGGGTCTGATGCGCAGCGCGCAGTCGGAGGACCCCAGCCGTCTGGTCCTCGTCGACACCGACGGGACCGAGGAGTCTGCCGCCGCGCTCGCCGCTGCGGTGGCGACCGGTGAACCGCAGCTGGCCATCCGCGCGGGGGTCGTGTCGGTCCCCCGGCTGACCCGCGCGGCGACACCGGGCGGTGCGCCCGCCCTGGACGGCACCGTGCTCGTCACCGGCGGGACCAGCGGCCTCGGCGCGCTGATCGCCCGGCACCTGGTCACCGCGTACGGTGTCCGCCATTTGCTGCTGGTCAGCCGCGGCGGCCACGCTCCCGAACTGGCGGCCGAGCTGACGGGCATGGGCGCGTCCGTGCGCGTCGGCGCCTGCGACGTCGCCGACCGCGAGGCGCTCGCGGAGCTGCTGGCACAGGTGCCCGCCGAAGCGCCGCTGTGCGCGGTCGTCCATGCCGCCGGCGTCCTCGACGACGCCACCGTGGACCTGCTGACGGAGGAGCAGTTGGCGGCCGTTCTGCGGCCGAAGGTCGACGGCGCGTGGAACCTGCACGAGCTGACCGACGGGCTGAGCGCGTTCGTCACCTTCTCCTCCGTGTCCGGGCTGCTCGGCACCCCGGGGCAGGCCAACTACGCCGCCGCGAACACGTTCCTCGACGCGCTCGCCGAGCTGCGCGGCGCGCGGGGGCTGCCCGCCGGCTCACTGGCCTGGGGGCTGTGGGAGGAGGGCATGGGCGAGCGGCTGTCCGAGACCGACCGGCGCCGGTGGCACAGGCTCGGCGTCACGGCGCTGCCCGCATCGGCCGGGCTGAGCCTGTTCGATGCCGCGTTGCATGCCGAGCCGGGCCCGGTGGTGCCCGCGCTGATCGATCGGGCTGCCGTCCGCGCCGCTGCGGAACCTCCCGTGCTCCTGCGCGAGTTGGTGGCCGACCGGACGCCGCGCACGCCGGGCGCCGACCGGTTCGCGGCGCTCGCCGAGCCGCAGCGCAGGGCCGCGCTGAGCGAGCTGGTCGCCCAGGCGGTGGCCGGCGTGCTGGGTGCCCCGGAGGGCACCGCCGTCCCGGCCGACCGGGGCTTTCGCGACCTGGGCGTCGACTCGCTCGCCGGGGTGGAGCTGCGCAACCGGCTCATGGCCGACACCGGGATACGCCTGCCGACCACGGCCGTCTTCGACCACCCGACCCCGGCCGCGCTGACCGAGCTGCTGCTGACCAAGGTCGCGGGCGAACCCGCCGCCGCTCCTCCGCGCGGCGAGGTCACCGTCGCCGCGAGCGACCCGATCGTCGTCGTGGGCATGGCCTGCCGCTATCCCGGCGGTGTCCGGTCGCCGGAGGACCTGTGGCGGCTCGTGTCCGAAGGGACGGACGCCATCGGCGACTTCCCGGACAACCGGGGCTGGGACCTCGACGCGCTCTACGATCCCGATCCGCGGACCCCCGGCACCTCGTACACCCGCCAGGGCGGGTTCCTGTACGACGCCGACCAGTTCGACGCGGACTTCTTCGGCATCAGCCCCCGCGAAGCGACCGCCGCCGATCCGCAGCAGCGCCTGCTGCTGGAGACCGCGTGGGAGACCTTCGAGTCGGCGGGGCTCAGGCCGAGCGACCTGCGGGGCAGCCGCACCGGCGTGTACGCGGGGGTGATGTACCACGACTACGCGGCGGGCGGGAGCGCTCCGGAGGGGTTCGAAGGACATCTGCTCACCGGTACGGCGGGCAGCGTCCTGTCCGGCCGGGTGGCGTTCACCTACGGCCTCGAGGGTCCGGCGCTGACCGTCGACACGGCGTGCTCGTCGTCACTGGTCGCGCTGCACCTCGCCGTACAGGCACTACGCAGGGGCGAGTGCGACCTGGCGCTCGCGGGCGGGGTGACCGTGATGGCCACGCCGAGTACCTTCATCGAGTTCAGCAGGCAGAGGGGGCTTTCGGCGGACGGGCGCTGCAAGTCGTTCGCCGCGTCCGCCGACGGGACCGGCTGGGCGGAGGGGGCCGGTCTCCTCCTCGTGGAACGCCTCTCCGACGCCCGCCGCAACCACCACCGCATCCTGGCCACCGTCCGCGGCACCGCCATCAACTCCGACGGCGCCTCCAACGGCCTCACCGCACCCAACGGCCCCTCCCAGGAACGCGTCATCCACGCCGCACTCACCGACGCCCGCCTCACCCCCGCCGACATCGACGCCGTCGAAGCCCACGGCACCGGCACCACCCTCGGCGACCCCATCGAAGCCACCGCCCTCATCGCCACCTACGGACAAGCCCGCACCCACCCCCTCTGGCTCGGCTCCCTCAAATCAAACATCGGCCACACCCAAGCCGCCGCCGGAGTCGCCGGCATCATCAAAATGATCCAGGCCATGCACCACGCCACCCTCCCCCCCACCCTCCACGCCGACCACCCCACCCCCCACGTCGACTGGGCAGACGCCGACATCCGCCTCCTCACCCAAGCCCAACCCTGGACCAGCCCCACCCGCCGAGCCGGCATCTCCTCCTTCGGCATCAGCGGCACCAACGCCCACGTCATCCTCGAACAGCCGCCCGTGATGCCCGAGAGCAGCACGCCCGGCACCGCCCCGCCCGACGCGGCTCCGCCCCTTCTGCTGTCCGCGCCCGACCAGGAGGCGCTCGGCGAAGTGGCGGCCGCGCTGGCCGGCCACCTCGAAGCGGCCACCGGCGGCGCCGCCGCCCTCCCCGTCGTCGCGTCGGCGCTGCTGCACGGCCGAGAAGCCTTCGAGCACCGGCTAGCGGTCCTGGGCGCGGACCCGGTCGCGACGCTGCGCGCGTTCGCCGAGCACGGGCACGCGCCCGACGCGGTGTACGGGGCGGCGAAGAGGACCGGGCCGGTCATGGTGTTCCCGGGGCAGGGCACGCAGTGGGCGGGGATGGCACGCGACCTGCTCGACACGGCTCCGGCCTTCGCCGAGCGGTTCGCCGAGTGCGAGGCCGCGCTGGCCCCGTACCTGGACTGGTCCCCCACCGAAGTGCTGCGCTCCGGTGCGCCGCTCGACGGCGACGACGTCGTGCAGCCCGTGACCTTCGCGGTGATGGTGTCGCTGGCCGCGCTCTGGGCCGCGCACGGGGTCGTTCCCGCCGCGGTGGTCGGACACTCGCAGGGCGAGATCGCGGCCGCTTGCGTCGCGGGGGCGCTGTCGCTGGACGACGCCGCGCGGGTGAGCGCGCTGCGGGCCAAGGTGGTCGTGGGGATCGCCGGTATCGGCGGGATGCTGTCGGTCGCCGCACCGGCGGCCCGGGTCCGCGAACTCATCGCGCCCTGGCCCGATCTCGGCATCGGCGCGGTCAACGGCCCGTCGACCACCGTGGTCTCGGGGGCCGCGGAGCCGCTGGCCCTGCTGCGCGCCGAGTGCGACCGGCTCGGTCTGCGGGCGCGGCGCGTCCCCATCGCCTACGCCTCGCACTCCTCCCAGGTGGAGCTGGTCCGCGACGAGTTGCTCGCCGCGTTCGACGGGCTGACTCCCGCGGACACCGCGGTGCCGTTCTACTCGGCTGTCACCGGGGGCAGCCTCGATCCGACGGTTCTCGATGCGGGCTACTGGTATCGCAACCTGCGCGAGACCATGCGTTTCGAGGACGCCACCCGGGCTCTCGTCGATGCGGGACACGAGGTGTTCCTGGAGGTCAGCCCGCACCCCGTGCTGACCGGCGCGGTCGGCGACACCGCGCCGTCCGCCGCTGTGCTGCAGACGCTGCGCCGCGACGGTGACGGTCCCGCCCTGTTCACGGCCGCCCTGGCCGCCGCACACGTCCATGGCCTCCCCGTCGACTGGACCGGCGTGATCGAACGCCACCGGCACGTCGATCTGCCCGGCCATCCGTTCCGCCGTCGGCGGCACTGGCTCGGCCCGGCCCCCCGCACCGGGTCGGCCGCCGAACTGGGCCTCGACGCACCCGCGCACCCGCTGCTGGCGATGGCCGTGGAGTCGGTCGGCGAGGGCGACACCGCGTTCACCGGACGGATGTCCCGTACGAGCCACCCGTGGACGGCCGACCACGCGATGTTCGGAACCGTGCTGCTGCCCGGCGCGGCCTTCGTCGAGCTGGGGCTCGCCGCGGGCCGCTACCTCGGGGCCCCACGCCTGGACGACCTGGTGCTGAGCACCCCGCTGGCAGTGCCGGAGCACGGCTCGGCACGGCTGCGCGTCACCGTCGCGGCCCCGGATCCGGCGGGCGTGCGGGCGTTCACCGTCCACTCCCGCGCCGAGGACGCCGACGGCTGGACCGAGCACGCCGCGGGGGCCCTGTCGCGGGACGACGACGACACGGCCGCATGGCGGTGGGACGACGCCCCGGAGATCGATGTCAGCGGCCTCTACGAGGACCTGGCCGACCGCGGCTACGGCTACGGGCCCGCTTTCCAGGGCGTGGCCTCGGCCCGCCGCGCGGGCGCCCAGGTGTTCGCCGAGGTCGGCCTCGACGGGTCCGACGGCGGCGCGGAGTCGTTCGTACTGCACCCGGCGCTCCTGGACTCCGCGCTGCACGCCGTCGGACTCGGCCCCGTGGAGGGGGTCTGGGACGGGATGCTGCCGTTCTCCTTCAGCGGCGTCCGCGTGTGGCGGCCGGGAGCGGTGGCGGCCCGGGTCTGGGCGCGGCCCGCCGGGGACGGCGCGGCGACGCTCACCCTCGCCGACGCGGACGGGGCCGTCATCGGAGCCGTCGAGCAGGTACGGCTGCGCACCGCGAAGCCGGTGCGCTCCACGGACGCGGCGCTGTTCACGACTGCCTGGAAGCCGGTCGAGGCGGCCGGCGAGGCAGCGTCGGCCGTCCTGCGGTGCCCGCCCTCGGATCCCGGCGCGCCCGCGCCCGACCAGGTACGCGCGGCCCTGGCCTGGGTGTTGCCCAGGCTCACCGGGTGGCTGGCCGAGGACCGGCCCGGCACGCTTGCCGTCGTCACCGGGCACGCCGTCGGACCGGACGTGCGCGACGTCGGGCACGCCGCCGTCTGGGGCCTGGTCGGCAGCGCGCAGGCGGAGAACCCCGGGCGCTTCGCGCTGCTGGACGTGGCCGACGACACCGACCCCGCCGGTGTGCCGGTCACGGCCGATGCCCGGCTGCTGGTGCGCGGCACGGCCGTGAGCGCGCCGGTGCACGAGGCCGCCCCGCCCGTCACGGCCGGGCCGGTCGGCTTCGGCACCGGGACCGTGCTGGTGACCGGCGCGTCCGGGCTGCTGGGCGGCCTGGTGACGCGCAGGCTGGTCGCCGAGTACGGCGTGCGGGACCTGCTGCTGATCTCCCGCACCGGGGACTTCGCGAAGCTGGCCGCGGAACTGGCGGGCGAGGGCGTACGGGTCAGGACCGCGGCCTGTGACGCCGCCGACCGCGACGCGCTCGCCGACGCCGTGGCCGGTCTGCGGCTGACCGGTGTGGTGCACGCGGCGGGCGTGCTCGACGACGGCGTGCTCGACTCGCTGACCGCCGAGCGGTTCGACCGGGTGCTGCGCCCGAAGGTCGACGCGGCTTTGGCGCTGCGGTCCGTCGTCGACCCGCGCGAGCTGGTCCGGTTCGTACTGTTCTCCTCGATCGCGGGCAGTGTGGGCACGCCGGGCCAGGGCAACTACGCCGCGGCCAACGCGGCGCTCGACGCCCTCGCCGCTCAGTGGCGCGCCGAAGGGCTGCCCGTCACCGCCCTGGCCTGGGGCCCGTGGGAGACCGACAGCGGCATGACCGGCCATCTGTCCGACGTGGACCGGCGCCGGCTGGCGGCGGGCGGCATTCTCCCGCTGGCGGCCGAGGACGGGTTGCGCCTGTTCGACGAGGCGCTGGGCCGGACCGACGCCGTCGTCGTCCCTGCCCGGCTCGCCCCGCCGACCCGGCGTGTAGCCGTCGCGCGGCGGAGCAGGCCCACCGCCGCCGACCCGCTGGAGCTGGTGAGCACGGCCGTGGCGGAGGTACTCGGGCATGACGGCCCCGACGCGGTGCACCTGGACCGGGCCTTCGCCGAGCTGGGCTTCGACTCGCTGCTGGCGGTGGAATTGCGCAACAGGCTCGGCGCGGTGCTCGGCCGGAGGCTGTCCAGCACCGTCGTCTTCGACCACCCCACGCCGCGCGCGCTCGCCGAGCACCTCACGGGCGAGCGGCGTGCGCCGGCCGTGGCCGGCGCGCCGGCCACCGACGACGAGCCGATCGTGATCGTCTCCATGGCCTGCCGCTATCCGGGCGGCGTCCGCTCCCCCGAGGACCTGTGGCGGCTGGTCGCCGAAGGGACCGACGCCATCGGCGACTTCCCCGGCGACCGGGGCTGGGACCTCGACGCGCTCTACGATCCCGATCCGCGGACCCCCGGCACCTCGTACACCCGCCAGGGCGGGTTCCTGTACGACGCGGCCGAGTTCGACCCGGAGTTCTTCGGGATGAGCCCCCGTGAGGCGATGACCACCGATCCGCAGCAGCGCCTGCTGCTGGAGACGGCGTGGGAGGCGTTCGAGCGGGCCGGGGTCGACCCGGCGGACCTGCGGGGCAGCCGCACCGGTGTGTTCGCCGGGGTGATGTACAACGATTACGGTGCGCGACTGCACCAGACCGCCGCACCGTCCGCGTACGAGGGCTACCTCGTCAGCGGCAGCGCGGGCAGTGTGGCCTCCGGTCGTATCGCCTACACGTTCGGCCTCGAGGGTCCGGCGCTGACCGTCGACACGGCGTGCTCGTCGTCACTGGTCGCGCTGCACCTCGCCGTACAGGCACTGCGCAGGGGCGAGTGCGACCTGGCGCTCGCGGGCGGGGCGACGGTGATGGCGAGTCCCGCGGTGTTCGTCGAGTTCAGCAGGCAGCGCGGGCTGGCCCCGGACGGGCGGGCCAAGGCATTCGGCGCTGCGGCGGACGGCGTCGGCTGGGCGGAGGGGGCCGGTCTCCTCCTCGTGGAACGCCTCTCCGACGCCCGCCGCAACCACCACCGCATCCTGGCCACCGTCCGCGGCACCG
>NZ_JBIWKA010000030.1:0-54628 GCF_044765445.1 Streptomyces sp. NPDC102467
AACGGTTCCAACTTCGGACCACGACGAGGCACCGGCACATCCGCAGAAGCAGTCATACACAAACTAACGACGGATCTCCGACGCGGGACACTAGCCGTCCACCTCGTACTGCCCCACCTCACGGAAGTAGCGCAGAGTCTCTGGGGATCCGTCGTCGAGAGCCTCGTTGGCAGCGGCGCGGAGGGCATCGCTGATGTTCGGGTTCGCGAGGAGGCGGGCGATGGCGACCTGATCGTCCTCCGCCTGTGCCAGCCGGTAGCCGGTCTTCAAGAAGGCCCTCATGCCGTCCACGGTGCCGTTGAGTGCCTCACTGGCCTCTCGGACGACTCCGCGGCCGCTGGCCTCGTCCGCCAGCATGGCTGCGATGGCGGCACGCAGTTCGGCCTCCGACATGGCGTCCACCGGTGTGTCGGACGTGGCCGCCACGGTGGTCGTGGACGAGGCTGTCGAACCGTCGGCGAACGCTGGGGCGGTGAACAGAGGGGACGAGGCCAGGCTGCCGGTCACGATGAGCAGGGCGATACGCGTCGGTCTCATGAATGACGCCTCCGTGGTCGATTGGTAGATGATCCGACGTTCCACTGCCCGACCAGTACGCCACCGCCCTGCAGGGGGCCGACATGGTCGCCCTGAAAAGCCTGCTGACGCAGGACACCCGCTGGGAAATGCCCCCGGTTCCCTGCCGCAGCGGGCTGGAAGATGTCCTCAAGCAGCGCGCAGGCGCAGCGTGCCGATCTGGCCCCAGCCGTGGCGCTCGAGCCGTTCGTCGAGGCGGAGTTCGGGTCCGGCCAGCACGCTGAGGGATTGAGGTGGACTGAGTCTGCGCGCCAGGACGACGAGGGTCTCTACAGCGCTGTTGGAGAGGTATCGCACGCGGGTGAGGTCGATGGTGATCTCACCCGCGGTGCGCGCGTATGCGGTCACGGCGAGCGCGAGAGGGGCTTTGTGGGCGCCGACGACCTCGCCGAACAGGCGCACCCCGTCGGTGTGGTGGAGCGGAGTTATCAGCAGGAGATCGTCGATGAAGTAGCCACGCATCCAAGCGTCCCTACGGCCGTGCACCGCGTGGCAGACGACGCCGAGGAGGGATGTCTTGCCTCGTCAGGGCGGTGCGGTGGTGATGGAAAATCGGGCCTGCCATTGCCGGTGCAGAGGGTGCGCATGGCGCGCTTGGACGAGCGCGCCCGCCACCGTGCTGCCCCGTTGCGCATATACCGGCTCGGCCAATGGCCGTCCCCGCCCCCGAACGGGCGGCAGCAGGGGCCCTGACGCCAGTGGCACCAGGGCCCCGAAGGAACTGCTACACCAACTGCCGGCCCTTGAACTGCGCCGGCCTTCTGTGTCCGCCCACCCGAGCGAACTGCCGCCGGGGGTACGGGGATCGCGGCTGCTTGACCGGAGACCACCTCACTATCGATGTCCTGCGGTACCCGGACTCAACACATCCGCCCGGGCGATCCTGATGACGCCTCGTCCCTCCGTGCTATACCGCCACTGCGCACCGCGATAACGCGCACGGCAGCCCCTGATCACTGCGGGCCACCCGGTCCGACTGCCAGCCCCGTCGCCGTCCTGCAACTGCCCTGGCTTCGAAACTCGACCGCCGCACCGCCTTGCGCACTGCAACTTCCCTGCTACTGGCCGACAGTTCATCCCTGCCGGGCCCCTTCGGTCTCGGGTTACGAGAGAAACCATAGCCACACCGAAACCCAATGTCTACTCCGGCCAACACAGGTTTTATGCACACTGCGGCCGGCTAACCAGCCTCGTGTGGCAGTAAAAGGCATCTGGTCGGACACAAGATGCTCTCCCCGCCGGGCTAGGCCCTAGACCAGGGCGTATGACGTCGAGGCGGCGAGCGGAGAGGCTACCGATCCGCCTGACGGCCCTGCCTCACTTCAGGTGTCGGACCAGGAACTGGGCCGCCGCGTCCCCCGCGAACTGCGGGACGCCAGTGTGCCCGCCCATGTTGGCGTGCAACGTCTTCTCCTTGGAGCCGAAGGCGTCGAACAGGTCCAGGGCCGCCTGCCGGTCGTTGCCTTCGTCGTCCCACTGCAGCAGGACGTGCAGCGGAATGGTGACGTGGCGGGCCTCCTCGAGCATGGCGCGAGGGACGAAACTCCCGGAAAAGAGAACGGCGGCCGAGATGCGCGGCTCGACCAACGCCAGTCGGGTCCCGATGGAGATCACTCCCCCCGAGTACCCGACCGGTCCGCCGATCTCGGGCAGCGACAGGAGGGCGTCCAGGGCAGTCCGCCATTCCGGGACGGACTGTTCGACGAGCGGGAGAATGAGGGCGTCGATGATTTCGTCGCCGACCGGTTCTCCGGCCTGCATGGTCCTGCGCAGGTCGGCGCGGGCCTGCTCGACGGCGGCCAGGCGGGGCCGGTCACCACTTCCGGGGAGTTCGATGGTGGCCGCGGCGAAGCCATCCGCCGCGGCGTGCCGGGCCCGGCCCACCAGCCGGGGGTACATCTTGTGCAGTCCGAGCGGGGGGGTGGCCGAGCAGGATCAGCGGCACCGGCGCGGATGCAGATGCGGATGCCGGCATCCACAGGATGCCGGGGGCGTCGCCGAGGGTGAATTCGCGCTCGATGACGCCGTCGTCGAGACGCTGTTCAGAAGTGACGTGCATGGTCATGCCTTTCGGGAGCTGCCCTTGAACGGCGCTCCCGGACGACCTATCGCCCGACCGTGACCCTGGAGGAGAGCACCCATGTGAATACGTTCATGGGTTCCACCTCCTCGTTCTCTCGCACGGCCTCCAGAAAAGTAGCAGTGGCCACTATGGTCCGCCAAACGGATTCCTCCGCGAGCTCCCTGATCCGGATGCCGGCACTGTCGGCCCTCGTTCGGCGCGGTGCTCCCGTGGCAGGGCCGTCGCCGTGTCGTTACTCGCAGCAGGCGCCGGTCGGCGCCGCAGGTGAGGCGGGAGCTGCAGGTCCGGGTCGTTTCAGGGCGCGGCGGTCGAGTTCACCGGTTCGGCGGCGCGGCGGTACGCGGCGTTGATGCGTTGGGCTTCTACGAGCTGGTCTTCGAGGATGATGATGCGGCAGGCAGCCTCGATGGGCGTGCCTTGGTCGACCAGTTCCCGGGCGCGGGCAGCGATGCGCAACTGGTAGCGGGAGTAGCGCCGATGACCGCCGTCCGAACGCAGCGGGGTGATCAGGCGGGCCTCACCGATGGCGCGCAGGAAGCCCTGCGTAGTGCCGAGCATGTCGGCGGCCCGCCCCATCGTGTAGGCGGGATAGTCGTCGTCATCAAGCCGGTTGAACGAGTCGTCTGCTGTCATCTGCACCTCTCTGCACAAACGCGTGGAGGGGCCCGGGTGCCAGTGGCACCCGGGCCCCGAAGGAACTGCTACACCAACTGCCGGCCCTTGAACTGCGCCGGCCTTCTGTGTCCGCCCACCCGAGCAAGCTGCTGACGGGGGTACGGGGATCGCGGTTGCTTGACCGGAGACCACCTCACTATCGATGTCCTGCGGTACCCGGACTCAACACATCCGCCCGGGCGATCCTGATGACGCTGCGTTCCTCCGAACTTCCCTCAGTGATCAACTACTGTGCTGGTGCTGCGTACTGCGTGATGCCGGTAATGCGAACTGCCTGCACAGGTACCGCCACTGCGTACCCGCGATTCTGCTCACGGCGGCCCCTGAACACTGCGGGCCACCCGGTCCGGCCGCCAGCCCCGTCGCCGTCCTGCAACTGCCCTGGCTTCGAAACTCCACCGCCGCACCGCCCTGCGTACTGCAACTTCCGTACTACTGCCCGGCAGTTCGTCTCTGCCAGACCGTTCGATCTCTTCGGGTTACGAGAGAAACCATAACCACACTGCCGCCTGATGTCTACTCTCGTCAGCACAGATTTTGACGAGTCTGATGGTGAGGTAACCGGTGTCGTACTAGGGGAAGGACGAGGGCCGCCCGTCGGTGTTCGGCGGCCTCGAAGAGGCTCAGTAGCGGCGCCGTATACACCTAGGGCCGTGGCGGGGCGCAGGCAAGGGCCTCTTCCAGGGTGCGCATCGGCTGGAACAGGTCGCCGAGCCGGAGCAAGCGCAAGATCCGCAGGGTGAACGGATGGGGGCACACAAGCTGGAGGCTCCCACCGCGGGCGTGGATCCGCCGCCGGGCAGTGCAGAGGAGGGTGACACCGGCACAGTCGAAGAACGCCGTCGGGGTCAGATCGATGACGACCAGAGACTCCGGCGAGGAGGGCATGGCCGCCAGGAGCGGTCCGATCGCGAGGGCGGCAGCCAGGTCGATTGCCCCGTGCAATTCGAGGACGGTACAGCCGCGGTGCTGGTAGATACGCAGGTGCTCGGTCACGACTGGGGCGCTGACAATCACAGCGGCATCACCTCTGCGACGAAGGGCTACCCGCTCCGGGGCAGCTGGTCGAAGACCACCGGGGTCAGGGGTGACGATGGCAATGAGCGTAGAGGGATGACCGGCCGCACCGGGAGCGCAGAAACGGTTCCTGAGCCGCAGATGCCCCCGTTGGGGTGAACAGCCAGGCGGAAGCTTGACATATCCACAGAGCAACTCCAGGCGGAAAATGCCTTGTTCGCGCGAGGCGCAGTTCGCTCCGCGTCAGCGAGGGCCGCTCTGCCGCAGGCAAGGCGGCCGCAACGAAGACGGCGCTGGTCAGCATGAGAGAACCCCTCCATCCGGGCAGCGACCGCGCGAAGGGCGACCGACACGGTCGCACGCTGGACGCATCTTCTGGGGCGGCAGTACGTCCGAGCGCGGCATACGACGTGGCGTCAGCGGAGCGCCCGCGTTCCTGTGGCAGTTATGGGCTGCAGCTTTTCGTAGCTGTCGCTGCCTGGAACGGCGGCGTAGACAAGCAGGAAGTGGGCCTGGCCCGGGTCCACCAGTGCCTGGCAGGTCAGCTCCAGCGCGCCGAGCTCGGGGTGGACGAAGCGCTTCACGGCGTGGGGACGGACGCCGACTTCGTGGTCGTTCCATACCTGTCGGAACTCTTCGCTGCGGGCGAGCAGCAGGTCGGCGTAGGTGGCTGCGCGGGAGCCTGGGCCTCGCAGCGTTTCCCGACAACTGGGCCGCCCGGCGCCGAGGTTCAAGCTCCTCCAGCGGCGGCAGTTCGGTGATGCCTCAGACGTGCTCGGCGGGAGCGACCAGGTGCAGGCGCTCGCGAAGAGGCCCGGTAACTGGGAAACGGCACGCCAGTCCATCAGGCCACTCTGCCCCCGGGCGCCTATGCAGATCACAACCACGGCGCGTGCCCCGGCTGTTGACGCGTGAGAGCGCCTTCCGGCATGCCATAAGCAGCCGCAGCATGGCGAGTTGGCATGTGTGCGGAGCGAAACGAGGGGAACCCGAACAATGCGCAGGCCCGCAACGCCCCCGTCCCCCGGGCCTGCCAGTGGCCCGGGCGGACGGCACCTGCTTGGTGGAGTCCAGTGGCCGTCCGCCCCGCCACACTCCCGCGCCGGTGCATCCGCACTCCGGCGATTCCGCGGACTCAGGGGCGGGAGCATCGAAGTACCCGCTGTGAGGGGCGATGGTGGTGAACATCGAGGGCGATGCATGTCCGGTGCTGCGTCGCGACGCCCGGGCCGGAAAAGTTACTGCTGCGGCTCTCATGCGGCGGCAGACTGAAAAGATGTGTCTGGAAGCGCGGGCGGCCGCACTGCGCGCCTCGACCATGCGTGAGCTTGCGAGAACGTCCTGTCTGTCCGCGCAGCACATGCGAGCGGGCGCCCGGCGCCGACTGGCGGCCGCACGCGCCTGGCTGCAGGCGGACACTGGCTCTTCCTAGCTTCCTAGCTTCCGGCTGACGTCTTCGAAGGCGCCGTCTCTGACAGTCGGCTGTTCTCACCGGGGTCCACGAACTGCGGCACCGGGGCTGGCGTCTTCGATGTGCGCCTGCTCCCGTCGTGCCCGACGGCGCGGGCCGGTGTGGCGGCCACGACCGCCCTCAGGTGGGGTTCAGCGTGCTGCGCGGCGGGCCAGCAGGACTGAGTCCTCGGCTTCGACCGGCCCGCTGTCCCGCTTCAGCGTACGGGAGTGCTGTTCCACGACCACGGGCTCGAAGTCGTCCGGCAGGCCGGGGAGGAGTTCCGCGGCCAGGAACATCGCCTTGCGGTGACTCTCGGACAGCTGCGTGAACTCGTGGGACGGCGCATGGCCGACAACAAGAAGCAGCCCGCCGGGAGCGACGGCCGTGGCAAGGCGGCGGGTCACCTCGACCATGCCGCCGTCAGGAGCGTGCAAGTAATGGCTCGTGACCAGGTCGTACGAGCGGTCACCGGCGTCAAAGGTGCGGGCGTCGACCTGCCACCAGTCGACGCGGTCGGCAACCCCCGCCTCCTCGGTGTGACGGGCGGCGCGGGCGAGGCCCTCCGCCGAGAAGTCGGCGCCCGTCACGTGCCAGCCCTGCCCGGCCAGCCAGATGACGTCACCGCCTTCCCCGCATCCGACGTCGAGCGCGGTCCCGGGGGTGAGTTCACCGGCGGCGGCGACCAGTTGCGGGTTGGCCTCGCCGCTCCAGAACCGTTCCTGTCCCGCGTACCGCTCGTCCCAACCCGCCGGTTCGAACATCGCGGCGGCCGCCTGCTCGTCGTGCGTGCCGCCTCGGCCGGCTTCGTGGTGTTCCGCCATCGGATGCCTCCCGTTGCTGTCGGTGCTCTGCCGCACCGCTTGTCATCTGGATCGCCCCGGCCCGCAGGGCGCACGGCCGATGATGCCCGGACCTGCGCCGAACAGCACATAAAGTTGCCGGACCAGCAACAACAGTGTCGACCGTCAAGTGTGCGCGAGCCCTTCCGATTCCAAATGCCGCGGTCAGGGGGCAGAGCCGCCTCCGTGACGCGCACCATACCCACTGCGTTGGTGGCGAAGGCCTGCAAGGCCGTGGGCCGTCGGGCATGCCGTTTCCCAGAACTCCCGCGTTGTTCACCAGCACATCGAGCCGGCCTTCGGCCGAGTCGATTGTCGCCAGCGCGTCGCTCACCGAGGTGTCGTCGGTCACGTCCAGCTGTACGAATCGAGCACCCAGAGCCGCTGCGGCCTTCTCACCTGCCGTACTACGCCGACCACGGCTCCGCCTTCCGCTCAGACGTTCTCCGGCGATGTACGTGGGCGTGGGCCTCGGCTTACGTAGGCGGCGATTCCCGCGGTAGCCAGCACTGCTGCGACCGCGGCCGCGGGACCACTGTCGGGTGCCTGTGTTTGCCAGGTGAGTGCCTCCCCCGCAGAGCCCGTGCCCGGGAACGCCGCCGCGCCGAGCGTCCACCCGAGAGGCAGGAACCACGACCGGGCCGTACCGACCGTGACCACCCCCAGGGCGGTCAAGCCGAGCAGGCCGGCGGTGTCGCGGACGACGTATCCGAACGGCCCGAACCGCGTGTCGGTGAGCAGTGTGGCCAGCAGGAGTATGAGCGTGCATCCCAGGACTGTGGCCAGGTGCACCATCCGCAGCCACGGCCACGGCCTCGCCGCCGTACGGTCCAAGGTGTCGTCGGGGCCGCCGAGCGTGGCGGTGACGACGGACACCAAGAGGAGCACCGTCAGGACGAGGACGGTGCTGCTCACCTCTCCCTTGTCGCCGAAAACCGTCGCCGGCAGCCACGCGACGGCAGTGCCCGCGACCGCTGCTCCGAGCGCCGCCGGCATCCGGCGCGAGCGGACGTAGAGCGTCAGCCCTCTCACCGGGCGCTCCGGGTCAGGAGGCCGGTGGTGTCCTGGCACTTCTGCCCGGCCTGGTAGACGGCGGTCACCCGGGCGCCGGCCTCGGCCCGCGGCAGTGCTTTCAGCCCTTTCCAGAGTTTGACGGCCTCGGCGTCCTTGTATTCGAGGCCATCGGGACCGACGGTCGGCTCCCGGTCGAGCAGCCAGTAGGCGGCAGCTGTGGCGACCTGGAAGTTGCGGGTGTCGCCACAGTTGAGAGGGCCGGTGAACACCTCGGTGAGCATCGTCGGTTCGAGCCGGCCCGGGTCGGCGAGGCGACCGTGCTTGTCGACCGCGATCCTCATCGGCGCGGTGTCGGGCCGCGACCTCGGTGAGGTGGGAGGAAAGATCGTGGTGGTGTCCTCGTGTGCCTCGGCGACCGGAGTGATCGTCGTGGTCGTCGTGGTCGTCGTGGTCGTCGTGGTCGTCGTGGTCGTCGTGGTCGTCGTGATCGACAGGAGTTTCAACGCGTGCCGGGCCTTGGGGATCACCTCGGGCAGCAGCCCTTCGTGCGCCCGGCTGACGCAGACCCGCGGAGCCCTGTCGGTGCACACCAGTTGCTGGGCGACGGGGTCGAGCGTTGCGTGATCGTAGGCATCGCCGGTCGGCACGACCAGAGCCGTGGCCGTCGCCCCGATTGCCAGTGGCACCAGCGCGGTGAACGCGAACTTGCGGTTCTGGACTGCGAAGAGCACGACGCCGGCCACGGCGACCGCGACCATCCAGAGTGCCTGGGCGGCGCTGACCTGGCCGCCTACGGTGGCGTAGTCGCTGAACATGCTCATCCCCATGCCCGGGGAGAACGCCGCCGAGACTCCTTCGTCCGGAAGGGCGTGGGGTGCGAAGAGCAGCAGCGCGAAGCCGAGGACGGCCAGCGCGGGTCCGGTGGCGAGCGCCGGTACCAGACGTCCGACGGCAAGCCCGAGCCAGACGGAGGCGACCATCGAGACCAGTCCGACGGCCACGACCACAAAGGCGGCCGGTGGCAGGTAGCGCGCTGTGTCGGCGATCCTCGGCGCCGCCGCGAAGAGCGTGACCAGGTACGCGACGAGGACTGCAAGCCCGGTCGCGACCAGGATCGGGACGATGCGCTGAGGTCGTGGACGGGGCACGCCGGCGAACAGTTCGGCGACGTTCGCCCGGTGCTCGCGATAGGACTGCCAGGCACCGGCGGCCATCGCCAGGGGTGACAGGAACACGAGGTATTCGCGCTGAATCATGACCAGCGCCATCCATCCGGTGGGCCATCGCCCCGCGGTGGCGTGCAGCATGATCGTGCCGGTGACGGCGATCAGTAGCGCGGCGCCGAGAGCGGCCGACCGCCGGAGTTCGATGCCGAGAATACGGATCATGCGTGACTCCGGTGCTGGCGCAGGAGTGCGGAGTAGCCGCGCTCGGCCGGGCTGTCGCCCGCGTCGCTCTGTCCCCCGCGGGCCATCAGTTCGTCGGGGGTGCCCTGGAAGAGAAGTCGGCCTTCGTTCAGGAGGATGACGTCGGTGCAGGCGGCGACGACGTCCTCGACGAGGTGGGTGGAGACCAGCACGCAGCTGTCGGCGCCGAGGTCACGCAGCAGGTCGCGGAAGTCGAGACGCTGTTCGGGGTCGAGTCCGACGGTGGGCTCGTCGAGCAGCAGCAGCTCGGGGTCGTTCACGATGGCCTGGGCGATGCCGGCCCGGCGCAGCATGCCGCCGGACAGCGTCTTCATCTTGGCGTCGGCCTTGGTGGTGAGACCCACCCGGTCGATCGCGCGTTGCACGGCGTCGGGTACCGCGGTTCTGGGCATTTCCTTCAGCCAGGCCATGTACTCGACGAACTCGCGGACGGTGAACCGCGGGTAGAAGCCGAACTGCTGCGGCAGATACCCCAGCTTGCGACGCACCTCGCGCAGGTCGGCACGGCCGTCCACCGCGGCGCCGAGCAGCGTCAACGAGCCGTCGGCGGGTTTGACGACGGTGGACAGGGCGCGCATCAGCGTGGTCTTGCCGGCTCCGTTCGGGCCGAGCAGACCGTGCACGCCGGCCCCCAGAGCCAGGTCGAGGCCATCGACGGCCAGGTGCCGGCCGGTCCGGACACGCAGTTCCTCCGCGTGGACGAGCCAGGGATGAAGGGTGGGAGCCGTTTCGGCAGCACGCACCGGTCTCAAGGGAACTCTCCTGTTCGGGCATTGGTCGGGGATTGGTCGGGCACTTGTCGGGGATCGCTCGGGGGTCGGTCAAAGACCGGTCGGCGATTCAGTTGCCGCTGGTCAGGCGGCGGAAATGAGAGGCGGCGAGCGAGGTGATCGCGGCGAGGACCACGGTGGTCGCCCCCCAGACGGCGACGCTGCCCGGCTGCAGCACCGGAGACAGGGATCGGGTCGCCACGCTCGGCAGCAGGACCGCCACGGACCATGCGACTGCGAGGCCGATCGCCGCGCGCCGCACACCGATGAAGGCACCGAGCGCGAGGGCGGCCGCGGTGAATGCCAGGCACGGCAGCAGCGTGAGGGCCAATGAGGTCCCTGTGCTCACGCCCGCCACCAGCAACGCCGGAAGCACCACGACGAGCACCGCGAGCGTGCGCCGCAACACCATGGCCAGGCCCGCTGCGGGTGTGGTGGCGATGAGTTCCCAGACCGGGTCGATGTGCCGGCTCCAGGCCACTGCGACGCCCGGCAGTGGCGCCACCGGGGCCAGCAGCAGGACGAGCGAGGGCAGGCGTGGCTCGGCGGAGTCGAGGAGTACACCACAGCCCAGCACCGCGACGGTCACCGCGAGCCAGGGAAGCAACGACCAGGCCAGCCGGCGTCGGTGCACGGCCGCTGCTCGTGTGCGCTGCCGGGCCGGGCGCGGGCTCGTTCGCATCGCCTGGTCGAGCGAGGCGGCAACACGGTCGAGCAGATCCGTCGTCGCGGGGGTGGCGTGTTCGGCCAGGTGCTCACGGCAGGCCGCGCACGCGTCGAGATGGACCTCGATCGACCAGAGCGCTGCGTCGTCGAGTCCGCGCCCGCCGTCCGCGTAGCGGGCCAGCACCGTGGTGGGGGGATGAGTCATGACAGCGCCTCCCGCAACGCGATCCGGGCCCGCCGCGCGCGGGTCTTCACCGTGTTCTCCGGCATGCTGAGCAGCACTGCCGTCTGCCGTACCGACAGGTCGTCGAGCACCATCGCCTGCATCACCTGCCGCAACTCCGGTGGCAGCCGCAGCAGCGCCTGTTCGAGGTCCTGGTCGACGCGGTGCGCCATCACCTCGTCCTCGGCGGCCGGTACGATCGTCTCGGCCAGGGCGATGGTCGGCACCCGCTCCTGCCTGGCGCGCCGGCGGAACGCGTCGACGAGGCGGTTCGCGGCGATCGTCCAGAGCCAGCCGACCGCGCTGCCCCTGGTCACGGAGCCCGCGTAGCTGCCGGCTGCCCGCCAGACCGCCAGGTAGGTCTCCTGGAGCACGTCGGCGACGACGTCGTCATCGGCGCAGCGGCGGCGGAGCCGCACCGCCAACCAGGGCGAGGTGCGCCGATACAACTCGTCGAATGCCGCGCGGTCACCGCCTGCGACACGACGCACGAGTTCTGCCTCGTCGAGGTCTGTCATACCTTTCACGACCAGCAAGACGACGCGACTGTCGATTCAGGTTCTCGGGCGGCTCGACACCTGTCGGGAGGAGGGGTGCGTGACGCCGAGTGCGATCAGTTGTCGCGCACCGCTGGAAGCCCCGGGTCTGCCCGAGGTCGGTCGGAGCGTGGACACCGCCTCGGTCGGCTCAAGTGCAGGTCAAACACAGGGAGTTGAGCATCGAATCAGTGGCTGCCGGGACTGCGGGAGTTGAACGGGAGGTTCGCGTCGCACTCCGGGTGTCACTTCGGTGGCCGACGGCGCATCTTCTGGGCCGGTACAGCCGGTTGCCGGTGTCCGCCCCTTCCGCATCAAGGTCCCCCAGAAGGAGCTCAGCGAGCTTCGGTGGCGGGCACGAGCGACGCGCCGGCCGGACCGGGAAACCGTCGGCGGCCGGACCCTAGGCGCCCAATCGGCAAAGGTCCGGCCGTTGGTCGAGTACTGGGGCACCCGATACGACCGGCTGCTGCACTTCTACTACGCCGGTTTCGGCTACGCGGGGTTCGAGGCCGCCCACCACTGTTCCCTGGCGGCCTCGAACGCGGCCTGAAAACACACCGAACGGCCGCTACGAAACTCGGGGCGGCTCAGTTTGCCGGCTTGACCCAGCCCTTCTTCACCAGCTGGTCGCAGTGCCACGTGCTCTGGGACGGGGACTCGCCCTTCTCCTTGGTGGCGGCCAGGCAGTCCTTGTAGGGGAACGGCGGGCCGTCGTTGGAGACGGGGGCAGCGCTCGCCATCGACGTGGCCATGCCGAGGGCAGCGACGGCCGTGGCCAGGACAATGCTCGTACGACGCATAAGTGTTCATCTCTCGCTCGGTACGGAACGTTCATGAACACCAACGAACCTGGTCGCCCTGTGGCACGCTCCGGCCCCTGGCACCCACCCGGATGCAGGAACCGTCCACGTGCCGGCAGGGCGTCCTCCCCGGCGCCGCGCTCGACGTTGATTACTTCACGAGAACCACGGAGTTGATCGGCGTGTAGTCGATCGCGGCCCACTCACCCGTACCGCGGTACACAGCCGAGCAGTTCGTGCCGTTGTACCCTCGGCATTCCTGGAAGCCTGCACCGCCGGTCTGGTTGTTGACGACCACACGCTGTCCGGTCACGTTCGACAGGTTGTGGTAGCCGTAGCTGTAGAAGATGTTCTTGCTCAGGATGCTGCCGTTCGTCTCGCGGATACAGAATGCTCCGCTCGGGCAGGGCGTCGCGGCCGTAGCGCTGGGCGCTACGGCAAGCCCCGTTCCTACGGCAAGCGACAGGGCGGTAACGGCTAACGCGATCTTGCGCATAATTTCTTTCCCCTTCGTCCTGGAAGGTTCCGTTACGGAGCGCTTCCCCGGGTCCGTCTCTGGTCACGGCGGCCCCTGCGTCGTCGACCGTAGAGCCCGACGCTGGATGAATGTCGCCAGAATGTGTCAGGTACTCGCCATTTCCTGCGCGATCGGTCATAAGTCGGGGGCGGGTCGGCTACGAACCCGAGCAGGGCTTGAGCACCGGGGGTTTCAGGCATGCGCAGTGCGAGTGTGGATGCGGTGTACAGGAGTGTGGAGCGCCTGCAAGTAGCTGTTTCTTCGATCATGGTTCCGTTGAGGCTGACGCCGCGTATTGATGTGCCCTTCCAGCCCTTCCAGACGCGTTTTGGATCGGCGGCCGCCGGAGAGGTGGTCGTCACGCGGATCGAAGGCGCACGGGGCCAGGTCGATCGCTCACGCAAGCTGATCACCTCGACCGACCCCGAACTGTTCGTGATCATGCTGGACCGTCGGGGGTCGGTGATCGTGGAACAGGACGGCCATCAAGACCGGATACGCCGCGGCGAGTTGGTGGTCCTCGACACCACCCGGCCCTATCGAGCCCGCTACGACGATCCATGCGACGCCGTGGTTCTCACGGCGCCATGGGCTGCATTCGGCCTTCGCGTGGACGCGCTGCGTCGCCGGACCGCGGCCCGGCTTGCCGGCGACAGCGGGACCGGGGCGGTCATCAGTGCGTTCCTCACCGGACTCGGCGAACAGTTGGGTCACCTGCCCGGGCCCTCCGGTTTCCAGTTCGGCGAGGCCCTCACCACCCTGCTCGTCGCCGGCATCTGCGAGACCACGCCGGACCGGGTCGGCCCCGCCGTCGAACTGACGGACAAGATCACCGCCTATGCGCTGGCGAACATCGCCGATCCGGGCTTGTGCGTGGAGGCCGTGGCGCGCCGCTTCGCGATCTCGCCCAGCAAGTTGCACCGGCTCTTCAGACAGCGAGATGACACGTTCGCCGCCTGGGTTCGTGAGGAACGGCTCCAGCGCATCCGTCGCGACCTGTTGGATCCGGCCTTCGCCCACCGCACCATCGCCACCGTCGCAGCCCGATGGGGCCTCTACGACCCCGCCCACCTCAGCCGTCTGTTCAAAGCGCGCTTCGGCCAGACCCCCGCCCAGATGCGGCGTCTGAGGTCAGGGACGCCGTTCACGAACAGCGAACCCTAATAGGTGGTCATCGCGGGCGGCCCGGGTACGTACACCTCCGGGAACCAGAACCTCCGGACCGGGTACCGCACGCGGACGCCTGCGCCGGTGCGCATGTACAGGCCGACCCGGACGACATCGGCTCAGGCCGGCGCAGGCAGATGGACCGAGGCGAGTTTGGCCGGGTCGATGACGATGTGGATGCCGGTGATCCGATCTTCGGTGACGTGGAAAGCGATGATGGAGAGAGGGACTCCGTCGGAGCGCCAGGACATGTGGCCGGGGACGCCGTTGACCAGGACGGGCCGTTGGCGGGCGGCCTGGCCTGAGAACATCCGGGCGCCGGAGGCGACCTTGGTGGCGCCGAGGGTGACGACCACGCCGTCGGGGGTGTCGACTGTCAGCTTCACGTTCGGGTCGAGGACACGCAGGAGTGCTTCGAAGTCGCCGCGGAGGGCGGCGGCACCGAATGCCTGAACGACCTCTCGGTGCTCGCGGTCAGTACCCGCCGACCGGTCCGTGGCTTGGACTTTGCGGCGGGCGCGGCTGGCGACCATCTTGGTGGCGTCGGCGGACTTGCCCAGGATCTGGCCGATCTCGCGGAACGGGACGGCGAACATGTCGTGCAGGACCAACGCCACGCGCTCGCTCGGGGTGAGCGAGTCGAGCACGACGAGCAGGGCGAGGCCGACCGAATCGGCCAGCGCCACCTGCTCGTCCGGCGCGGGACCGTCGTCGGGCGTCACCACGAGGTGCGCGAACTCCTGCTCGTAGGCGGCTTCGGGGTGGGCCCGGCGGGACCTCAGAAGGTCCAGGCTGATGCGGCCGACCACGGTGGTCAACCACCCCGCCAGGTTGCCGATGGTCGCCTCGTCCTGGCGGACGAGGCGCAGCCAAGCTTCCTGGACCACGTCTTCGGCATCGACGTGCGAGCCCAGCACGCGGTACGCGACGGCACGCAGCCGATCACGCTGGGCTTCGAACGCCTCGGCCACGAGGTCGGACGGGTGGGCGGTCACGACTTTCGCGGCTGACGGAGCGAGACCCGGTTGCCGTCCGGGTCCACCGCCTCGACGCGGAGCCCGAACGGGTAGTCCTGAGGCTCGGGCTCATCAAAGACGACGCCGCGTCGGGACATGAGCTCGAAGTCCTTTCGCAGATCGTCGGATTCGAGGATCAGCGGACCGGGCGCGCCCGCTTCCCCCGGCTGCCCCGCAGCCGCCGCCTGCGACCACAGGATGATCTGCACCGGGCTGTCGGGAACGCCGATGGTGAGGAAACGCCCGTCGGGCCCTGGGTAATCGACCCGCTTTTCCAGGCCGAGTCCCTCGGTGTAGAACTCAAGCGCGCGATCCTGATCGGTGACGTAGATCGTCACGTACATGATGTCGGTCAGCATCCGGTCCTCGTTTCACTCGTCCTAGGTGTGGCGACCGTATGCGGCCGTCACACCTATGACGAGCACCGACGGGGGAAGGTAACAGGGCCGGTCCGGTCACTCGCGGAAGTCCCACCTATGACACCCAATGCCCTGGGCCCAGGTCCAGGTCCCCAGTCCCGGTCCCGGTTTCCGGCAGCCGGCGACGACGGCGTCTTCGAATGCTCCCGCACGGTTATCGGTGAGGCCGGTGCGTTCGTCGAGGCGCAGGCCGTACGGCAGCCCATCGCCGGTGAGCCGCTCCAACCCCTTGATTCCACAGGAGAATCTCACTAACTTCCCTCACCAGGTGAAGCGCTTCGACGAGGAACGTGCGCCATCCTCCTTGGGTCCCGCCCCGCTCGCTGACTCACCGATGAAAGGCCCCATGGTGTCCGTTCAGCCCGTCATTCGGGGTTTCCACCCCGATCCCAGCATCTGCCGCGTGGGCGACGACTACTACCTCGCCTGTTCCAGTTTCGAGTACTTCCCCGGCATCCCGCTCTTCCACAGCCGCGACCTGCTGCATTGGACCCAGATCGGCAACGTCCTCGACCGGCCGGGGCAACTGCGCCTGCCCGTCGACATGTCGTCCTCCGGGGGGATCTACGCGCCGACGCTGCGCCACCACGACGGCCGTTTCTGGCTGATCGTCACCAACTGCTCCGAGGGCGGCGGCAATCTGCTGGTCACCGCCACCGACCCGGCCGGCCCCTGGTCCGACCCCACCTGGCTCCCCGGCGTCCAAGGCATCGACCCGGATCTCGCCTGGGACGATCACGATGTCTGCTGGTGCACATTCGCCGGGGTGGGGCAGGTCGCGATCGATCCGTACTCGGGGCGCACGCTCGGTGAGGAGCGCACCTTGTGGTCCGGGGCGCCAGGCGCCAAGGCCCCCGAAGCACCGCACCTTTACCACATCGGCGCGTACTGGTATCTGCTCATCGCCGAGGGCGGCACCGAGCGCGGCCACGGCGTTTCCATAGCGCGGGGGCCCGGCCCGACAGGCCCCTTCGAGCCCTGCCCCGACAACCCGATCCTCACCCACCGCGGCACGGACCACCCCGTCCAGAACACGGGTCACGGGGACCTCGTACAGGCCGCGGACGGCTCGTGGTGGATGGTGTTCCTCGGCGTCCGGCCGCACGGCGGCACCCCGGGCTGGCATGTGATGGGCCGCGAGACGTTCCTCGCGCCGGTCACCTGGACCGACGACGGCTGGCCCGTGGTCGGCGAGATCGTCTCTCTCTCAATGACACCACCGAAACCACCGATATCACGGATATCACGGATATCACGGATATCACCGACAGCAGCGACAGCTCACACAGCTCCGACACCACCGGCGCCTCCGACAGCGCCGACAGCTCCGGATCCCCTGCCACCGCACCGTTCCACGACGACTTCGACTCCCCCGAATTCCACCCGTCCTGGATCTCCGTGCGCGACCGGTCCCCCGAGCACTGCACCACCAAGGAGCGCTCCGGCTCCCTGACTCTGCACGCCCGCGGCACTTCCCTGGACGACCCCGACGCGGTCTTCATCGGGCGCCGCCAGCAGCAACGGGCGTGCCACGCAAGCGCGTTGATCGACGCGGCCCAGGGCATCGGCGGTCTCGCCGTCCGCCTCGACGAGCGGCACCACTACGACATCGAGACGGACGGCACGCAGGTGCGGGCCATCTCGCGAGTCGGCTCGGTACGCGCCGTCGTGGCCACTCAGCCGGTGCCCGCGGGCCCGACCGTCCTCGGCGTGCGGATCACGCCGCCGCCCGCGCCGCACGACGCGCGCACCGGCCCCGACATCGTCTCTCTCGGCGTGGAGCAGTCGGACGGCACGTTCGCCGTGCTCGCCACGCTCGACGGTCGCTCGCTCTCGACTGAGGTGGCCGGCGGTTTCACCGGTCGAGTCATCGGCCTGTACGCGGCCCAGGGCACCGTCCACGTCGACTGGTTCGGCTGCGAACCGCTGCCCGCCTGAGTCGGCCACTCCCCCTCTGCTGTCCGCCTGTACGCAAATCCCCAGGCGGCAAGCACGGTCCCGTCGCGCCCCTTTGTACCGGGGGTTCTGGACGCGGCCGATGTCCGACTCGTTCATCCTGCGCAGATGACTCACCGGCGCCGGCACGCTGAGCATGCCGCCCAGCTCGGAGGCCACCTCTTGCGCGCCTGACCGAGCAGATGTCTCTCCCTGCCACTCTCAACCTATAGCCCACTTGGGGGCTTGCGGCAAGACCCGGGTGGTGGCGCAAAATCGTCCGCCGAGGCCACAACCAGCGGAAACGGGGGCGCGGCATGCGTGCCGGTGCAGTGAGACGGAACACGACCGCTCTGGGGGCAGCAGGATGATCGAGCAGTACGTGGTGAGTCTTCAGGAAGTGGACGAGACGCAGATCGCCGTTGTCGGCGGCAAGGGCGCACACCTGGGCGGGTTGTCGCGAATCGAAGGCGTCCGCGTCCCGCCCGGCTTCTGCGTGACGACGCACGCTTTCCGGCGCGTCATGGCGGAAGCGCCATCGGTAGAAGAGGGGATCGATCAGCTGTCGCGCCTGGACCCGGACGACGGGGCCGCGATCCGCACACTCAGCGCGCAGATCCGCCGGACCATTGAGGAGATCGCCCTCCCGGCCGACCTCGCGACGGCGATCACCAGCGCGCTCGCTCAGCCAGGTGGGCAGACCGCCTGGGCCGTCCGATCCAGCGCTACGGCGGAGGATCTGCCGACGGCTTCCTTCGCCGGTCAGCAGGACACGTATCTGAACGTCCTGGGGCCGGAGTCGATCCTCCAACACATCAGCCGGTGCTGGGCTTCGCTCTTCACGGAGCGGGCCGTGACCTACCGTCGACGGAACGGCATCGACCACCGTACGGTCGACATGTCCGTGGTCGTGCAGCAGATGGTCGTTCCGCATGCGGCCGGCATCCTGTTCACGGCAGACCCCGTCACGGGCAACCGGAAGGTCGCCACCGTGGACGCAGGCTTCGGCCTTGGCGAGGCCCTGGTCTCCGGCCTCGTGAACCCGGATGTCTACAAGGTGCGGGAGACCGAGATCGTCGCCAAGTCGGTAGCCGCCAAACACCGCGCCGTCCAAGCCCTGCCGACCGGCGGTACGCAGGAAGTGGCGATCGCCCCGCACCTGCAGGAACAACCGGCGCTGACGGACGCCCAGGTCGTACGGCTCGTGCAGCTCGGGCGGCGTATCGAAGCGCACTTCGGCAGTCCGCAGGACATCGAATGGTGCCTGGTCGGCGAGGACTTCCAGATCGTTCAGAGCCGACCGATCACGACACTGTTCCCCATCCCTGAGACGGGGGACGTCGCCGGGACAGGTGACGCGCCCGGGGCCGGCGACCCGGAGAAACGCGTCTATGTCTCCGTCGGTCATCAGCAAATGATGACCGACCCCATGAAACCCCTCGGGCTCTCCGTATGGCAGCTGACGGCCATGGCGCCCATGTACGGGGCTGCCGGGAGGCTGTTCGTCGACGCGACCCGGGCCCTGGCCTCGCCCGCGAGCCGCGCCCGTCTCCTGGACCTCGCGGAGAGATCCGATCCGTTGACCAGGGACGCGCTGGAGACGGTCCTGGACCGCGACGATTTCGCCCCGCCGAGCCCGTCGATCCCGCCCATCCCGTCGCCCCCGTCGACCCCGTCGCCCCTGGACTCGGGTCCCGGCAAGCCTGCCGCCGGCAGCGGCGCGTCCGCCGCGGTCGAGCCCGATCCGGCCATCGTCACCGAGCTGATCCAGCGCAGCCAGGCTTCGCTCGCCGCCCTGCAGCGCGACGTCCGGACGAAGACAGGACCGGCACTGTTCGACTTCCTGCGGGAGGAGGCTTTCGAGGAGCACAAGCGAATCCTCAAGGATCCGCAGAACATGCAGGCGGTCATGGCGGGGATGGAGGCCACGTGGTGGCTCAACGACAAGCTGCGGGAGTGGCTGGGTGAGAAGAACGCGGCGGACACGCTCACCCTGTCCGCCCCCGGCAACGTCACGTCCGAGATGGGACTGGCGCTGCTCGACGTCGCCGACGTGATCCGCCCGTATCCGGAGGTGGTGGCGTTCCTGCAGGGCGTCGAGGACGAGGACTTCCTGGACGAGCTGGCGAAGCTCGCGGGCGGGACCGAAGCGCGCGCCGCCCTCGACGCCTACCTCGACCGGTACGGCATGCGCTGCGCCGGCGAGATCGACCTCACCAGGCCGCGCTGGCGCGAGCGCCCCGCCACGCTCGTACCCGCGCTCCTCGACAACGTCAGGAATTTCGGACCGGGCGCCGCGCAACGGCGGTTCGAAGAGGGCCGCCAGCGGGCGAAGGCGAAGGAACAGGAGGTGCTGTCACGCTTGAGGGCCCTGCCGGAAGGGGATCGGAAAGCCGACGAGACCAAGCGGATGATCGACCGGGTCCGCACCTTCATCGGATACCGGGAGTACCCGAAGTACGCCATCATCAGCCGCTTCTTCGTCTACAAGCAGGCTTTGACGAAGGAGGCCGAGCGCCTCGTAGAGACCGGCGTGATTCCTGTGCAGGACGACGTCTTCTACCTCACGCTTCAGGAATTCCACGACGCCGTGCGCACGAAGCAGGTGGATGGCCGGCTCATCCAGCGGCGCAAGGACGCGTTCCGGTCGTACCGCGCGCTCACACCGCCCCGGGTTCTCACATCGGACGGCGAGGCCGTCACCGGGGCCTACCGGCGCGCCGGTGTGCCGGCCGGCGCCCTGACCGGCCTGCCGGTCTCCACCGGGACCATCGAGGGGAGGGCCCGCGTCATCCTCGACATGGCGAAGGCCGATCTCGAGAGGGGCGACATCCTGGTCACGGCCTTCACGGACCCCAGTTGGTCGCCCCTGTTCGTCGGGATCGCGGGGCTGGTGACAGAGGTGGGCGGTCTGATGACCCATGGCGCGGTGATCGCCCGGGAGTACGGCTTGCCGGCCGTCGTGGGCGTGGAGCAGGCCACCCGGCTGATCCGGGACGGGCAGCGCATCCGGGTGCACGGAACCGATGGGTACGTGGAGATTCTGCCCTGACCGGGGCGAGCGGGCTCCGGCTGTGGAGGCGCGTCACAATGGAGACATGTTGCCTCAGCCCTTGCTTGTCTTCGACGGAGATTGCGGTTTCTGCACCACCTCGGTGAAATTCGCTGAGCGACGTGTCCGGCCGCGTTGCGAGATCGTGCCGTGGCAGTTCGCGGACCTGGAAGCGCTCGGGGTCACTCAGGAACGAGCAGAGTACGAGGTGCTCTGGGTGACACCGGCGGGAACGGTCCATGGAGGTTCCCGAGCGGTCGCGAAGGCGTTGATGAGTGCAGGGCGTGGATGGACTCTGCTGGGTGCCCTGCTGATGCTGCCTCCCATTCGGTGGGTTGCCCACGGTGCCTACCGATTGATCGCCAACAATCGGCATCACATGCCGGGAGGAACAGTGGCGTGTGCGGTGCCGGGCCGCCGACCGCAAGGACACTAGGTCGTTTCCGTCGGGTCTCGGGCAGAGCGGGCCACGGCACACTGCATGCGCGTCCCGCCACGCGACGCGCATGCCCGACACCCACGCTGATCCATCCAGCGCGGCCCTCGGAACTTCCTAGGCGTGGCAGAGGGCGTCTTCCAGCAGGTTGGTCACTGCTTCCTTGGCCGGGCGGCCGGTGCCCCAGGCCACCGACAAGGTGACGGCACGCCCGCCGGGGGTGGCGAAGGTCCAGGTGGAGCTGCCCAGCGCGTCGCCGTCATGTCCGTACGCGATCGCACCGCAGGGCGTCGCCATGGACTGCAGGCCGAGGCCGGTCTGCGAGGGCTCGGAGATCGTCATCATCTCCCGCAGCAGCTTCGGCGGCAGCAGTCGGCCGCCGAGCAGGGCGGTGGTGAAGGTGTTGAGGTCGGCGGCGCTGGAAATCAACTCGCCGGCCGCGTTCATGACCGACGGGTTCATCTCGGTGATGTCGACCACCCCGCCCGCCCCGTCCGGAATGTAGTTGTGCGCGTGGCTGCCAGGGATGCGCAGCTTGGTGCCCGGCAGCAAGGTGTCCTCCATGTTCAGCGGCCGGAGTATCCGGTGCGAGATCTCATGGGCGTACGAGTGCCCGGTGACGCGCTCGATGAGCAGGCCGAGCACCAGGTAGTCGGTGCTGGAGTAGTGGTACGAGGCGCCCGGCTCGAAGACCGGAGGCTGCGCGGTGGCGCGGTGAACCAATTCGGTGGTGGTCCACGTCCGGTAGCGGATCGGCAGGAAGGCGGTCGGCGGTTTGAGCGGCAGCGTGTCGGTGACATCGGGCAGGCCGCTGGTGTGGTTCAGCAGTTCGCGTACCGTGATCCGGTCGCCGTCCGGCACCAGTCCGGGCAGCCATCGGTCGACCGAGCCGTCGAGATCCAGCAGGTCCTCGTCGACCAGTTGGAGCACCGTGGTGGCCACGAACGCCTTGGTGACACTGCCCGCTCGGAAGCGTCCCGCCGGGTCCACGGGCCTCCGCGTCCCCGCGACCGCGGTCCCGCTCGTCGCCCGAACGGTCCGCCGGGCGCCCCTCACCTCGACCAGCGCGCTCGTCGGTCCGCCCGCCACCACCGCGTCCAGGTCCTGCCGCAGCACCGACGCCTCCTTCTGGCGCGACTCGTTGTTCCCGTCCACCGCCGTGGCTGTCGTGGCCGATACGGGCAATGCGACGACAAGAGCGGCGACAACCGCGGCCGCGCATCCCACCTTGTTGCGGTTTCTCATCAGGGTCTCCCTCTCGTAGGTCCGTGCCGAAGAACCTACGAGCACCGGCCACTGCCGAACATGCGGCAAGTCCCCCTCCTGTTCCGGGGGTTCACCCCACCCGTACGGGTCCCTCGTAAGGGAGAGGGTCAAAATCAGTGGAGCCGCCATCGCGTGCGCCGCTACCGTGATGTTCCCCGCTAGCCACCCCGTCAAGGACGTGCCGTGTACACCAAGTGAGAACCCCTGAGCGCTGATCCGTCGCGCGGCACACATGTGCGCCGCGCTCCTTCTCGCTGCGGTCCTCTCACTGAAACCGGTATCTCTCTGTGTCCACATACTGGGGCACCATCATGATGAACGTGCGTTCCGCGCATTCCGAACTCCTGGCCTTCGGCCGGGCAGCCCAACTGCTCCGCGGTGCGGGCGTCTCGGGTCGTTCCGGCCGGCCCGCCTGGCAGTCGCCGTACGGTCCGCCGCCGGGGCGGGCGCGCCGCGGCCGGTGGGCGCCTGCGCCGGTCCTGGCGCGGAACCGGCCCGCGGTGCGGCGCGGATACCTGTGCGGTCGGTGCGAGTGACGGCTTGCTCCGGTTACCACCCACGTCGGAGATCTCGTCGCTGTCCATCGATCGGCGGAGCCGGAGTCGGTCACGCCTCACTCCTCCGCACCTGACCCAGGAACACTGAGCCTGTCCCTCATCCCGCGGCTGGGGCACACGGCGAGAACCCGCGCCAGCAACCCGCAATCCCGTCACCGGACCCGAGACCGTGACAGCACACGCATGCTTCCAGAGGTCACGATCCAGTACGCAGTCCCAGAACCCTGTGCTCCACCATCAGACGGTCGTACTCGTCGCCCGTGTTCCGATAGCGCTCCCCGCCGGCAGCTGGGACACAGGCCTGGGCACGTTGATCGGCTGGAGGCGCAGGAACGACTCTCGGGTGAGCGGGGCATCGGCAGTCATGACGTGATCCTAGAGATGTACCACCGCACCATCACGGCGCCTCAACTCCGCCTGGGCGTGCCCCGCTTACCAAGAATTTGGTTGCGCCGTCCCCGCCGTGACCCCGACTGTCTCTCTACGGCTGCAGCCACAGCCTGAACGGTCACCGACCCACCGGAAAGGACCTTATGTCAGGCGTTGTCGTGGTCGGTGCGGGAATCGTCGGTTCCTCAGTGACCTACCATCTGGCCCGCCAGGGCGTCCCGGTCACCCTGCTCGAGCAAGGACCCGCACCGGCCGCAGGGGTCACCGGAGACTCCTTCGCCTGGATCAGAGAATCGGGAGGCCGCTGGCCGGGCGGAGCACAAGACCTCCACGAGTACGTTCGGGCGGACTACCGACGCCTGGAGAGCGAACTGCCCCACATCACCGTCCGCCGGACCGGCTCGCTCTCCTGGGCCGACACCCCGGCTGCGGTCTCGCAGCCGGGGCCGGGCCAGTTCCGGATCGGCCGACGTGACATCACAGCCCTGGAGCCCCACCTCGTACACCCACCCGAACAGGCCGTCCATACCCCGAGCGACGCAGGCGTCGACCCGACGGCCCTGTCCCACGCCCTCGTGACAGCCGCCTGCGCCCACGGAGCAACCGTGCTCCACGACACCGCGGTCACCTCCTTGCAGCTGACCAACGGCCGCGTCGAGGGAGTACTGACTTCGGCCGGGCCGCACGCCGCCACCACCGTCGTGCTCACGGCCGGAACCAACATCCCCGAGCTCTGCGCGCCGCTCTCGGCCGACCTGGCCATGGCCGCCGCCCCGGCCACCCTCGCCCGGGTCGCAGCACCGCCCGGCCTTGTCAAGACCATCGTGGCCGGCCCGGATTTCGAGGTCCGAGAGGTACGGGACGGCGACCTCTTGCTGGTCGTGCCGCATGTCGCAGACACAGCAGCGGCGTATGAGCAGGCCGCTCAACGCGCGCTCCAGCACCTGAAGACAGCCTTCCAAGGAAGCGACCGGTGCCGCCTGTTGGGCTACCGCACCGGCAGACGTCCCATGCCCGCGCACGGACCCGTCATCGGATACGCGACACACGATCGATCCGTCTACGTCGCCGTCATGCACTCCGCCATCACCCTGGCGCCCACCGTCGGACGGCTCGTAGCAGACGAACTTGTGACCAGCAGACCAGCCCCCGAGCTACGGCGTTGCCGCCCGCGCGTCCTCTGACATCGCTTCTCGACGACCGTCGTCAAGGAAATCGGAGCTCATCAGCACGGTATCCGCAGCCCGATCTGGGCCAGCCGCCGAGAAGAGACGACGCCATGGCTATTGCACATTCCGCGCCAGAATCCCGAGGGTCGCGCGGAGGGCTGCCTCGGGGATGACCGGGAAGATGCCCGCGTCCCGGTACCGGTCCTCGATCTCGCTCCAGTCGTAGTACGAGGTGGCCAGGGTGCCGCCCTCGTTGGCCTGGAGCCGGTAACCGTAGAGGTGCCGGATAGGAGGCTGCACTTGGCCGGAAATGGTCCATTCGATCAGGGCGTCCTGCTCGAATTTCGTGATGATCACAGTGACGTCGTACTTGCCCATCGGGTAGTCGTTCAACGCCTCACGGTCCATGTGGACGACGAATTCGTCACCGGCCCCGCGTACAGGTTCTCCTTCGGCGGACTGAAGCATCCCTGAACTGTCGATCGCCACATGTCCGGCCGGATCGCACAGCAACGCGAAGACCTTTTCCGGGGGTGCAGCTATCTGACGCTGCACTTCAAATCGTTCCGTCGTCATACGGGCCACCCTTACACGATCACACGTGCATGGACCAGTAGAGGCCGCGACCCAGAGGATCCGGCGGCCATGCACATGGCCTCTGTGTGGCATGGCCGGACGGGGCATACTGCCACTATGGACGCTGACCCGGTGGACGGTCCCCCCTCGGCACCCGACGCTGCACAAGATCTGCAGGCGCGCGAACATACGGGCCACGAAGAACAGCAGGCGGCCCAGGGTCGCGACCGCATCGCCGATGAACGGGAGCGCACGGCGGACGCACGGGAGGCCGCTGTTGATGCGCGCGAGGTCGTTGCGGATGAGTGGCAGGAACAGCTCGCCGACCGGGAGCGGGGCCTGGATCAGCGGCTTCGCTCAGCGGGGGGCTCGACTCCGGGTCTCAAACAGCGTTCTTATGAGGAGATCGAGCGGGCTGAAGGGCTCCTGCGGTCAAGCCAGGCGCGCCTGGATCGCCAGAAGGCGTCGCTACCTCGATCGAACATGGCCGACCTTCGGGAACAGGGCGCCGTCGACCGGGAGTCAGCCACTGCCGCCGCTCCGCACGCGGAGCACAAAAGGCTGTCCGTCAGGATCGTGGAAGCCAAGGCCGACCGACTGCGGTCGAGGGCCGCAGCGGCAATCGATGAGCTGGCCGCAGTAGAGGACTCTCTCGTCCGTGAGCACGAGCAACAGGACCGGACCGAGCAGGCCGCCGAGCACCGTCACCGCGCCGAGCAGGCGCGGAGCGCTGCCGGCACGCTCCGCACCGCCGACGAAGACTGACGCGACACGCCTCCCGCGGGCCATCGAACGCATCGCACCCGCCGCCATGATTGACGCTTCTGGATTCCTCGGCACATCATCTTTCTTCAGGTGGATCCGAAAGGTGGACCCGAAGCGCGCAAGAGTGCTGACGGCGCGCTACGGACCGAGGGGCGAACTCACACCGGACCGGCGCCATGGGACGGGTTGTCACACAAACGTGGGGAGAAGCTTGTGACCGAGTGGATCTTGGCATTCGACGCCGGCTGCCGATTCTGCGAAGAAGTGGTGGATCGGGTTCGCGTGACCGTCGACGGCGCGCTGACCACCGCGGGCCTCACGGAACCCCGTATTCGCGGCCTGCGCGCGCGTGCCCGGGGGGAAGAAGCCGAGTGGGCCCCGACCCTGTTGGCGGTCGACGGCAGCCAGGTGCGGGCCTGGACCGGGACCGCGCTGTCCCTGCGCCTGGCGCGGCTGTTGGGGCCGTCGGACTCGCTGCGGGTGGTGCGTGCCCTCCGCGACCTCGATGCGCTGCGGCCCCCGAGCCGTCGAGGAATCCTCAAGGCGGTGCCGGGGCTGGCCCTCGGAACGTTTCTGGTCACCGGCGGCCTGGCGACCTCACCCGCGCAGGCCGCGACCCGCGCCAAGGGCAGTAAGGCGTCGCGATGGGTGAAGGCCAACCTCGACCGACTGCCCTCCGGATACTCCGAGTTCGCCTCCTACCCCGCGGATTATCGGCGCGCCGTATACGGGGCACTCTCCGCTTCGGCTCGGAGCAATCTGTGGGTGGCGCACTTCGCGAACTACCGGAAGACACATCCCGGTCTGTCGGCCGAGCAATCCGCAGTCCTGGACGATGCGACGCGACTGGCACCGCCGATCATCGCGGGGCGCCTACAGGGAACAGCCGTCGAAGGGCTGGAGACGGCGACTGTGACAGCGTTCGGCGAGAGCGGGGCGGGGGCGATTCTCAGGACGCTGGGCCCCGCCGAGGAGCCGCGCGCGGCTTCTCGGAGCGATCAGAGCATTCAGGCCCAGGACTGCAATTCCCAGTGCGCGGGGACCGGAAGCTGCGACACGGTGTGCTACGGCTCCTGCAACTGGACCGATTACGGCTGCGGTCCGCTGTGGCTGGGACCGTGCAGCGGGTTTTGCGCCTGAGGGATTGACGAGTGCGGAGTGTTCAATGAGGCGCGAGCTATGACCGAGCCATGTCGTACAGCGGCCGGTCGAGGCTCTGCGGGGCCGTCTCTCGATGGCCTGAATTGTTACTCAGCCGCTGCCACCGCGGCGCGTACCGGCAGGGTGCGCAGATAGCCGCAAGCTGCATGGTTGTTCGGTGAGGGGTTGTCCACCACAACGTCGGCGATTATCTTCGCCGCAGTCCTGAAGTCGTCCGCCAAGGTGGTGTCCAAGGTGACGATGTCGAACGGATCGGCGACGTTCATCCACAGCCCTACCGGCGCGGGTATCTGAAGGGGATGGACGACCAGGTCCTGGATCTCGGTGTAGCCCAGCGGCGAACCCACCGTGATGAACAGGGGAACTTCCTGCTGCGCGAATCGGGCCTCGCTGAGCACGTCGTAGGCGACGACGGTGCCGAGGCTGTGACTGACCAACACGACGCGGCCACGCGCGGCGTCGAGCTCTGTACGTAACCTGTCTCGGATCGGGTCCTTGGCCTTGGTGAAGAAGTATGCGTTGGCGTCCGGGATGAAGGCTCGCAGGAGCTGTCGGAGCAAGAAGCGGCGCAGCGCGCTGGGCAGCGGCAACAGTTCGGTGGCGCTGTCGGCAGGACGGGGATCCGCAACCGGGGCCGCATGCACCGGGCTTGCGGCGCGGGTCGCCATGCTGACGGACAGTGAGAGGGCGAACGACTGCGCGTCCGGGGACATCTGGCTGAACGCGGTATGAGCCTCGTCATCTTGGAGGAGGGCGGTATCGGCGAACGCGTCGGACACGAGTGCCGCCACGGCACCGGTCGCGGTGCACGCATCGGCCGCGATCGCGGCGGGGTGGTCGTGCAGCAGGTCTGCGTAGTAGACCATGCGTGTTCGAGCACCCATGTTCCTGCCGAACAAGTCCTCGTCCCAGGCGCGCTTGAGAACATTCACCGGCGGTTTGTTACCAGCCCCGTGCACATAGATGAACGTAGTGGGGTTCGTGTCGGGTTCCATCGCAAGGACGCCCCTTCCGGTCTTTCCACTGGAGGGCGGTGCATTCGCGGGGAGCATCCCGCTTCACCGACCTCCGGTCAACCAGCTCTGCTCCTGCCCTGCTCAGGCGTACACCCGCAGTTCTTCACCGTGTAGTCAGAGGGGTCCGGCTGATCTTCACGCGCATTCTCCTGTTTCACTCAGCAAGGGAGTCGGCCTGTTCCGCAGCAGGACGAGCCCTCATGCATCCGGACATCATCGACACTGCGGAACGTGCGACTTCCACTGGGACGCCGACCCGGTCGTCACGTACCAGTCGTTGATGTAGCCGCTGTCGCTGTCGAAGTCCAGCGCGAACCAGTAGCGGTCACCGTGACCGTCCGGACGACGGCGACACCGCGCAGCCGCGGCAGTCGGCACAGTGGCGCTGACCGCAGCCGCGGTGTGCGCCACCGCCTCGCCGGCGTCTGCCGCGGGCTGGGCCTGCAACCACGACGGCCACACGGTGTGGTGCGCGTCGGTGACCGGCATCTCGGCCGGGTCCTATCTGGCTTCCCACAACGGGCCGTCCTACGGTTCGGGCACGACAGGGCACCGCTACGCCAACGACGACACCATGATGCTGGCGTGCTGGACCACGGGCGACGGCGACGCGGACGTAGCCAGTTGACGGTTATAGCGCCGCGCGAAGTGTGGACGATGCACACAGTCGGCGCGCGGGCGGGCGATCCTGGCAAGGCCCGCGCGAGAAACCCGCGCGGGCCTTTGGGCAACTCGCGGTCACCGCCGTGTGGTGTCCGTCGTCTCACGGCTACCGCTCTTGGCCAGCCCGCGGCTGATCAGGTAGCCGATGGTCAACAGCGTGACGTACAGCCATGCCCGGTCGGCAGGGAACCGGTCCACCCCGTCGGAGCCGTCACCGACCGCCAGCGAAGCGACCAGGACCGCTATCACCGACGCGACGTAGGCGAACATCTCCGAGGTCTTGAACGAGAGTTTCGTCTCGGACTGGGTTTGACGTGCTGTGTATGTGTCCCTGGCTTGGCCGGATTCCGCTTCCGGATACCGGGGGGACGAAGCTGCGGTCATCTTGCCTCTGCCTCTCTTGAATGGGATTGCCTCACGACGTGCAGGCAGGCGAGCGTGTACCCGAGGCACCGGCACCAGAACGCCCTGTCGCGTACGCTCTGTCGCCACCCCCCACTCCTCAGCCAGGCACCCAAGAGGCAGCAGAGCGCCATGCGTTGGGGAGCACCGCACCAGGTGGCCGGTGTCGTCGCGGCGTGTCCGTGGGGCCGGACGCCAGTGCGCACTCCGGCCGGAACAACGCGCTCTATCGGAAACGCCCGCGGGCCCCACCCCCGAAGTCCCGGGGTGAGGCCCGCTCTTGGCATGGTTGTTCGTCGCCGCTAATGGCTCAGGTCCACGTCCGCGTCGCGCATGCCCTCGCCCGCCACGTGCAGCGGCATGGCGTGGGGCGCGTACCCGCTGGCGATCACGGTGTACTCGCCGGTGTCGAGGTCGTTGAACGCGTACACGCCGTCCGCGCCCGTGACCGTGGAACCGACCGTGTTGCCTGCCGCGTCGAGCAGAGTCACCCGGGCCTCGTCCACCGGGTCGCCCGCGCTGTCGCGGATGGTGCCGTGGACGTGGGAGCCGGGGTCGAGTCGTACCTCGTAACGGTTGGCGGCGGCGCCCGCGATGTCCACCGGCAGGGCTGTCGGCCGGTGTCCGGCGGCGCTCACCGCGAGGGTGTAGACGCCGGGGACCAGGTCGGCGAAGCCGAAGTCACCGGTCCGGTCGGCGATTCCGGAGGCGACGACCTCGCCGCGTACGTCGGTGGCGATGACCAGGGCGCCCGGCAGCGGCCGATCGCCCGGGGCGGCCAGGACGGTGCCGGACAGGCCCGCGGCGCCGCTGAGCACCAGGTCGAAGTCGACCGGTGCGTCGGCGACGGTCACGGTCGTCGCCTGCGGCCTGCGCGTATCGCCGGAGGCGATCAGGACGTACGTCCCCGCGGCGGGAGCGGCGACCGCGTAGTGACCGTCCGCCCCGGTCGTCGTGCGGCCGAGCTGTTGCCCCCTCAGGTCGATCAGGGTGACGACGGCCCGCGCCACCGGTGCTCCCGCGCCGTCGCGGATGTGGCCCCTCACACCCGCGGCCGGTACGTCCGTCGCGGCTGTGGCGAGTGCCTGGACCGGATCGACCACGTCGGCGGCGTCGGTCGCGCCGGCAGCCGGTGCGGGTGCGGATTCAGGTGCGGTCTCCGGTTCGGTGGTGCCGCTCTCCTCCGCGGCGCGGGCCTCCAGGCCCGACATCTTGCGCAGCGGCACCTCCTTGGTCCACAGCACCATCAGGAAGCCGAGCGCGACCACGCCCGCCGCGATGAGGAAGACCACGTGCATGGAACTGGCGAAGCCCTGCTTGAAGGGTTCCGACAGGCGCGGGTCCAGCTGCTGGATGAACGACGAGTCGCTCAGGACGTCCGATGCGCCGCCGCCCGCACCGGGGCGCCGCAGCATGTCGAGGACCGGCTTGTTGGCCGGGTCGGAGAGGACGGCCGGGTCGTGCAGCGCGGCCTGGAACTGCGGGGTGCCCGCAGCCGACTTGAATGCCGAGGAGATCTTGTCGCCGACGTTGCTGAACAGCACCGAGAGGAAGATCGCCGTGCCCGCGGTGGCGCCCATCTGCCGGAAGAACGTGGACGAGGCGGTCGCCACACCCATGTCCTGCGGCGGTACCGCGTTCTGCACGGCGAGGACGAGGGTCTGCATGCAGCCGCCGAGGCCGAGGCCGAAGACCAGCATGAAGACCATGGACTCCCACAGCGGCGTGTCCCATTGCACCTTGAAGTGGAACAGCAGCAGCGCCACGACCATCAGGAGGGTGCCGACGGTCGGGAAGATCTTGTAGCGGCCGGTCTTCGCGGTGATCTGGCCGGACACGATCGAGGCGATGATCATGCCGACCATCAGCGGCAGCATTTCGAGGCCGGACTTGGTGGGGCTCGCGCCCTTCACGATCTGCAGGTACTGCGGGATCATCAGCATCCCGCCGAACATCCCGGCGCCGATCAGCACGGACAGCAGGCTCGTCTTGCTGAAGATCGGGTTGCGGAACAGCCGCATCGGGATCAGCGCGTCGTCGCCCATCCGGCGCTCGACGAGGATCCAGGCGACGATGCCGACCAGCCCGATCCCGTAGCAGGCAAGGGACTCGGACGAGTCCCAGCCCCACTCGCGGCCTTGTTCGGCGACGAGGAGCAGCGGTACGACGCCGAGCGCGATGGTGAACGCGCCCCACCAGTCGATCCGGCGGACCCGGCGGATGTGCGGGATGTTGAGGACCTTGGCGACGACGAAGAGAGCGATGACGCCGATCGGCACGTTCACCAGGAAGACCCAGCGCCAGCCGACGACGCCCAGGATGCTGTCCTGCCCGGCCAGGAAGCCGCCGATGAGGGGCCCGGCGACGCTGGAGGTGGCGAAGGTGGCGAGCATGTACCCCTGGTAGCGGGCCCGTTCGCGCGGCGGCACGATGTCGCCGATGATCGCCAGGGCCAGGGACATCAGACCGCCGGCGCCGATGCCCTGCAGGGCGCGGAAGGCGGCCAGCTCGGTCATCGACGTCGAGAACGTGCACAGCGCCGAGCCGACGATGAAGACGCTGATCGCGCCCAGGAAGTACGGCTTGCGCCCGTGCAGGTCGGACAGCTTGCCGTACAGGGGCGTCGCGATCGTCGAGGTGATCAGGTACGCGGTCGTCGCCCACGCCTGCTGGCTCAGGCCGTTCAGGTCGTCCGCGATGGTGCGGATCGAGGTGGAGACGATGGTCTGGTCGAGCGCGGCCAGGAACATGCCCAGCATCAGGCCGCTCAGGATGGTCAGAATCTGCCGGTGGCTCAGGCCACCGCCGGAGGCGGGTATCGCCTTGGTCTGTGCAGTCGCCTGCTCAGTCATCTTCTCCGCGGTCTTCTCGGTGTCTCGGCGCGTTGCCGACACGGCCTCACTCATGCGTGCTTGCTCCCTGCTGCGCCACGGCTTCGGGGTGAGTTCCATCGACGTGGCGGGTCTGTTTGTGTGTTACCAGGTCATCGTTGAGGCGAGTCATCAACCGGATCAGCTGGTACCGGTCCTCGGCGGGCCAGGGCGCGAGGAGCTCCGCCAGCTGCGCGTCACGCTGCTGCCGGTACGCCTCGTACACCGCTCTGCCGGACTCGGTCGCGTACAGCAGCGCACCGCGCCGGTCCTCCGGGTCGGGCCGCCGCTCGATCAGACCGCGCTCCACCATGGACCGCACCTGACGGCTGACCGTCGACAGGTCGAGGAAGGTCTCGGCGGCCAGATCGGTGGCGCGCTGCTCCCCCTCGCGTACCAGCCGGGCCAGCAACACCCGTTCCCCTGCGCCCTGTTCGAGCTTGGCCTGCTGCCTGCGGGCCGCGACGAGCCGGGTGAAGCGCACGATCTGGTTCCCCAGGCCGGCCCCCGCTTCCTCGGCGCTCGCGACCCCGGTGTCCGGTTCCGCCCCGGTGTCGCGGTCATGGACCGTCCCCTTGTCCATCGCCCGTCCCACTCCCTCGTCAACTTTATTGCTTGTATCTACCAAGTGAGTGTAGAGGGCCTGGAACGGTACGGGGTGCGGGGTCCCTGCGACTACATGAGTTCGACGAGCCTCAGCGGTAGAGGCTCCATCGGCCGAAGCGGGCCATCAGCTTCCTTGTCGCATCCGGGTCAAGGCCGAGGGCGTCCGCGTTCTGCTCAATGGTCTCGTTGCTCCGCGCATCACGGGCCGGCCAGTACGCGACGTTGGCCGCACTCACTTCCATGCGACGGGCCGCCCGGACGGCGGCCACCGGCGATACCTTGGCCAGCCTCTCGATCTCTTCTTCCAGTCTTTCCAGCAGCACAGTGATCGTCTCGGGCAGGGGTACGGCCGCCTCCGCCACCTCCTCGGTGTGCTCGTCCCAATTCTGTGTGCACGCGCCCGCTGCGCGCTCCCCCGCGTCGGCCAACTCCTGATCGCCGATCTCGTCCCAATCCAGCGGATGCTCGGGGCCGGTCCAACCGCACGAGCACACCGCACGCAGTACGGCGGCCCTCGGCCCGTGAAAGGGGCGACCGTCGAAAACGCTCCACTGCGAGACGGATTGGCCTCCCGCACCGGAACTCGCACCGAAATACACGGGGTCGGGCACCGACCCGTCGGCCAGCAGGACTCCGACCGTGCCCGTATGCGAAGTGCCGAATTCCTCCGTCGTCCACGTTTCCCGCTCGCCCATGACACCCCTCCGTCTGTCGCGCTCGCCGGTCTGCGGCGCCCCACACGACGATGCCGCAACTCAGCTGTACGAACCGCCGGATTTGCCGAACCCGCGCCGGCCGCGGTGTGCGCCCGGCGCGCGGGCGCCGCGGACCGGCGCATCCGGGGTCATTGGGGCCGGGAGAACCGAGGTCACAGGGCGATCAGCCCTGCGGCCGTCTCTTTGAAACCGCAGGCATCGAGGTAGAACGATCGCAAGTGCTCTTCGAAATCGACATGTAGCCACTCGCACCCCGCGGCACGGCATCCCTCAGCGGCTGCCCCGACCAGCGCGGCCCCCACCCCGCTCGAACGAACATGCTGAGCCACGACCGTATCCAGGACGAACGCATGGACGCCGCCGTCCCAGGCGACGTTGACGAAGCCCACCAAACAATGATCTTCCCGGGCGCAGACCCACCCCAGGCTGTGCCGGTGAAGCCGCGCACGCCAGTCCTCCCGCTCGAGCGGATGACCGAACCCTTCGGCATGCAGCTTGTCGAAAGCCGCGTTGTCGATGTCGCCCCGCCACTCATACGTGATCGTCATGGTCCGAACGTAGCGACCACCGGAGGCGGCCTGATGGGCTTTCATCGACTTGAGGCCGCGGCGCCGGCGCTCAGGCCGTAGCCCCGGACGGCGTGTGCAAGCGGCGTCCCGGAGTGCCGTAGAGTGGGGTTTACCGACGCGGGGTGGAGCAGCTCGGTAGCTCGCTGGGCTCATAACCCAGAGGTCGCAGGTTCAAATCCTGTCCCCGCTACCAATTCCGGCCCCCTCGACACGCGCTGTCGAGGGGGCCGGTCTGTTTCGTCCTGTCCGCCCGCTGTACCGGGTCGTCAGTCGTCGACGGACAGCGCTTCACTGATCAACCGGGTGGCGAACGCGCGGTCATCGGTGATGCGGTTGATGAGTTCCGCGAGCAGGAACACGGTGGCTTCCAGCGGGTTCATCTCCTCGCTGGTCCAGTAGCCGTACTGCTTGCGCCACAAGCTGGGGCTCAGGCCGCTGCCTGCCGCGACGAGCAGGCCTGCCATGGTGGGGATGACCTCGGGAGGAACGCTCCTGGTCATCGTGCGCATCGTGGCCACCAGGTTGGGCACCACGACAGCCAGGACGTCCTGATCGTGATCTTCGTACGCCTGCCGCAGCCAGTGCATGTACATATAGATCAGCGTGCAGGCACCGTCGAGCATGTCATCGAGCTCGCCGGGCCCCCAGCCGGCGGTGAACTGGGCGGTCAGCGCCTGCTCCTCGGGGTCGGCGACGGACTCACCGCCGTAGATTGCCTTCAGCCGCGAGTCGACCATCATCAGCGCCGCGCCCACATTGCCGGCGGGAGCACGCTGGGGATCGCAAGGCGACGACACAGGAGACCTCCTCAGCCAACCTTGACGTGTCCGACAGTAGACCGCCGACAAACGGCGGGGTGGACGAATCCCGAAATGCGTCCATTGCCACCGTGGAGGAAAGGTCTCTAGTGTTCCGCTGGTCCGCGATAGCTCGACTGCAAGAGGTCCCGTCGGCGTTGACCGAGGTACCAGTCACCGGACTCGTCGAGGTCGATGGTGGTTCTGAGGACAGTGGTCCGGCCGACGGCGGCTTCCGCGATGACCTCTCCCCTGGGTGAGACGACCATGCTGGGGCAGTGTTGGCGAGGGTCTGCCACGTTGGCCGCGAGGACGAACCGTTGGTTCTCGGCCGCGCGGCTGATGAGATGGCTGCGCCAGACCCCGGCGGGCTCGGAGGGGTTGGCCGCATGGGTGAGGTAGATGAATGCCTGTGCTCCGCGTTCGGCCAGATGCTGCCATTGCTCGGGGAAGCGGATCTCCCGACAGATCTGGATGCCGACCCTGGCCAGCCCGCCGGCCAGCTGGATCGGGAGCGTGGAAAGCTCCGAGCCGGCGGCGAGCAGGCCGCGCTCATTCATGGCCAGGTTGGTCTTCCGGTAGGTCCAGCGTGTGCCGTCCGGAGCGAAGTAGAGGGCGGCGTTGCTCCGGACGCCGTGCCCGACGAGCAACGTGCCGCAGAACAGGTGGATGGCTCTGCGCCGGGCCAACTCCGCGAGACGGTCCATGGCGTGTACCAGGGCCGATGGCTGGAGACGTTCGAGGGCCGAGAGGTCGGCGCCGTATCCGGACAGCGCACCCTCGGGAAGCACGACGACCTCATCCGGCTGCGTGTCTGCCAGGAGTGAGGTGATAGCCGCAAGGTTGCGCTCGATGTCCCAGGCAATGGGGAGTTGCACGATCGCTATGGAAACCTTCATGAGTCCAGTCCTTCTCTTCTCTCGGCGGCCGCCCCGACCTCCGGACAGGACCCCGGCGAACCGGTTGGGTTCAAGGAATCCGCAGCATCCAAGGGATTCGAGGGGCATCGCGCCCCGATGCCCTCCCACTCCGCGAAGTTGGAGAAGGGCGTGCAAGTGCATCGTCTTCTGTGTCGCGCCATGACTACGGTGATCATCGGCGGTAGCGGGTTCCTGGCCACGGGAAGTTGAGCACGCGCATCAGGGCTGCCACCGTCCGTCTTCTACTCGAACAAGGCTCAGCCGAGACCGCGATGAGCGGCCCACAACGCCCCGGCACGGTCGGCGGCGTCGGCGATCAGAGCCGCCAATTCGGGTCTGTCGGGGACAGGGAACGAGACGTAGGCTCCGCGACCTCCACCAACCGGCCGCCCGTACGCCTTCGCCGCGAGGCGACCGTCCGGGAGGAGCCGAACGTTGAGTGTGGTCAGCGTGAACGCTTCACCGCGTCGAGTGTCCGTCCAGCGGAGCGCCTGCGGGATCGTGACGTTGATCGCCAGAGCGCTCACTTCCAGGTCGCTGCTCATGGACGGATGATCTCACGCGCGTCATCGCAGGCGATAAACCCGGCGACGTCGGCGATCATTCCCGGAATACTGGTCCCCCATGGATGAGGTCAAAGTCGTCGTCGCCCATTCCGAGCGCGCGACCCTTCGAGTGGGCGACGTGTTCTTGAAGGTGGATGCCGATCACGCGCGGATCGACGATGAGGTCGAGGCGATGTCCCTCGCGCCGGTCCCGACCCCGGAGGTCCTGTGGCGCAAGCCGCCCGTGCTCGCGATCGCCGCACTCCCGGGGACCACGCTCGGCCGCCTCGGCGGGTCGTCGACCGGGTCACCGGCGGCGTGGGCCGCGGCAGGCGCCACCATCCGGAAGCTGCACGACGCGCCCCTGCCGCCCCGGACCGGCCGGGCCGGGCGGAGCATCGTCACGCTGGCGGCGGAACTCGACGACGAATGCGAGTCGCTGGTGACGCATGGCGTCCTGCCCGCCGACCTGGTCACCCGCAACCGCCAGGTCGCCGAGACCGCACTCCGGCCGTGGACTCCGGCCTTCACCCATGGCGACCTGCAGATCGCGCACGTCTTTGTCGACGGCGGCGAAGTCACCGGCATCATCGACTGGTCCGAGGCGGGCCAGGGTGACGCCCTCTACGACCTCGCCACCTTCACGCTCGGACACGAGGAGCACCTCGACGACGTCATCGCCGGCTATGGCACCGACGTCGACCTCGACGTGATCCACGCGTGGTGGTCGTTGCGAAGCCTGCTGGCGGTTCGCTGGCTGATCGACCACGGCTTCGACCCGTTCGCGCCGGGCTGTGAGGTCGACGTGCTGAGATCCCGCATGTGAGACCGCGCGGCCCGCCCGACGAGTGGTGCGCGTCAGTTCTCTGGCGCGGCCTGGTGCAGCAACCTCTGCAGCCGGAGACCACGGTGGGCGTCGAGTTCGCCGGACCTCCCGGTGCGGACAGCGGTGGCGAACTCGCGTCGGAGGACCGGCCAGCACTCGTCGTGGTCGATGCTGGCCGTGTCATAGACGAGTTCGTGCTGCCGGCTGAACAACTCGACCCGGGTCAGCGCCCGTTCGCGGGGCACCGAGCCGGACAGCGATGCCTGGCTCACGGCGCCGCTCACGTGCTCGCAGGTCAGCTCGGTCCAGCGGCGGGCGTCGCCGGTGCCGCGCACGTTGATGATGGGGCCCATTGCGGCGTCCAGGAGGTCGAGGAGGTGCGGGCCGAGGTCGAAGAGAACGCCGTGTTCGAGTCGCCAGGACGTGGCGAAGTCACCGCCGAGGAAGGCCCCGTGCAGGTAGCAGGAGCGCGCGCCGATGACGTCGAGCTGTCGTGCCTCCTCGATGAAGCGGCGGGTCACGGGGTGGTACCGCTTGGTCAGGACGAGTTGGGTGACGACGCCCGCCTCGTCGACCGCGTCCACGAGGCGCTCGGCGGCCGCGAGGTCGAGGGCCAGGGGCTTCTCCAGGAGAAGGGCCTTGCCGTGCTTGGCAGCGACGGGCGCCAGTTCGGCCTGGACGGACGGCGGCACGGCGAAGGCGACGGCCTCGCACTGGTCGAGGAGGTCCTCGAAACTCGTCGCCACCCGGGCTCCGTAGGGCGCGGCCGTCTCCTGGGCCGCCTCCGTACGGCGTGCCCAGACTGCGGTGAGCTGCGTCTCGGGCCCTGCGGCGAGCATCCGGGCGTGCATCGCGCGGGCCCACGGGCCGGCGCCGACGAGTCCCACGCGGACGGGCTGCTGGCTCCAGGGGGCGGTTGCCGTGTCGGTCACGAGTTGTCCTGCTCTTCCGGTGCGGTGCGGACGGGAGGCGTTGCCGCGAGGACGCGGAGTCGGGCGTCGGCTCGCTCGGGCGCGTAGAGCACGTCGACGACCATCGCGGCGGCGCCGATCAGACCCGCGTGTTCGCCGAGCCGGGAGGTGACGACGTTCAGGTGGGCGGTGGTGCGGGGCATGGCACGCTGATAGAGGAGTTCACGGACACCGGTCATGAAGGGGATGCCCGACAGGTCCCCGGCGAGCATGAGTACCCCGGGGTTGAGCAGCGTCACGACGGTGACCAGGACCTCGCCCACACGTCGGCCTGCCTCCCGGGCGAGACGGACGGCGTCGGGGTGGCCTCGGTCGAGGAGTGCCTTGACGTCGGCTCCGGAGGTGACGTCGAGGCCGAGGTCGTCCAGGCTCCTGGCCAGGGCGCGGCCGCTCGCCACCGCCGCGAGGCAGCCGTAGGAGCCGCACATGCACAGGGCGTCGGGCCTGTCGTGGAGGCGGATGTGGCCGATGTCGCCCGCGCCTCCGTCGATGCCGCGGTAGATGTCATCGTTGACGACGACACCGGCGCCGATGCCGGTGGAGACCTTCACGAGGACGAACGCGGCGCAGTCCGGGTGGCCGGTCCGCTGTTCGGCGAACGCCATCAGGTTGGCGTCGTTGTCCACGAACACGGGCACGCCCACACCCTCCGCCCCCGCCGCGCCCCCCATGCTGGGGCCCACGTGCTCCGCGTACGCCTCCTGCATCCGCTCCCGGATCGGGTACCGGTCCCAGCCCGGCATGATCGGCGGCTGCACGACCTGCCCCGTCTCCCAGTCCACGGGGCCGGGCACGGACAGGCCGATTCCGCAGACCCGGTGGGCCGGTGTTCCGGCGGCGGCCAGCAACTCCGGGAACCAGCGCGCGAGTTGGTCGAGCACCCGGTCGGGCCCGTCGCCGATGTCCAGTTCGGCGCGGTGCTCGGCCAGGACGGTGCCGGCTAGGTCGAGGACGGCCGCGCGGGCGTACTGGGTCTCCAGGTCGATGGCGATGACGGCGGCGTGGCCGGGGTCGAAGGCGAGGCGGTGGGAGGGCCGGCCGCCGGTCGAGGTGCCGGTGTCCTGGCGCAGCCAGCCCGCCCGGTTGAGGTCGTCGAGGCGCAGCCCCACGGTCGACCGGGACATGCCGGTCGCGCGTTGCAGGTCGGCACGGGTGGTGGCCTGGCCGCTGCGGATCAGCTGCAGCAGTCGGCCCGAGCTCGCCGGACTCGGCGTCGTCATTGCTGGTTCCCCTGTTCAGCTCTTGTCGGCGCCGCTGGTGAGGCCTTCGGTGAGCAGGCGTTCGGCGGCGAAGAACAGGATTACCACGGGAAGCGTCAGCACCACGGACCCGGCCATGAGCACCGTCTTGGAGACCTCGATGCCGTTGGACAGCTGGGCCAGGCCCAGCGAGACGGTCCACTTGCCGGGGTCGGCGGCGAGGAACAGCAGGGCGAAGAGGAACTCGTTCCACGCGATCATCAGCACGTACAGGCCGGTCGCCATCAGGGACGGCAGGGCCAGCGGCAGGATCACCTTGCGCACGGTCTGCAGGCGGCTGCAGCCGTCGAGAGCGGCGGCCTCCTCGATGGAGTACGGGATGGTGACGAGGTAGTTCTTCAGCATGTAGATCGCCACGGGGACCGTCTGCGCGACGTAGACGATGGCGAGGCCGACCAGGCTGGAGGAGAGGCCGATCTTCGCGAACATCACGAAGAGCGGGACGGCGAGGAGCGTCGAGGGGAACAGGTAGACGGCGAGGAAGAGCGCGCTGACCTGGCGGCTGCCGAAGAACTTGAGGCGGCTGATCGCGTACGCGCCGGGTACGGCCGCGAGCAGGGTCAGCGCGACCGTGCCGAGCGACACCAGCGCGGAGTTGCGCAGGAGTTGGAGGAATCCCTGGCCGCCGTCGTCGGTGGAGCGCAGCACCTCGCTGTACGTGTCGAAGGTGAGCTGCTTGGCCGACACCCACAGGGAGCCGGGGTCGAGCAGCAGGGAGTCGATGGGCTTCACCGACAGGAGCAGCATGTAGTAGAAGGGCACGCAGGTGATCAGCACGAGGAAGGCGATGACCACCCATCGTGCGACGCCGAAGAACGTCTCCTCGAACTGGGCGCGTGTCATGGCCGCCTTACGGGTCACGACTCCTCCTGCATCTTGTTGCCGAAGAACTTGAAGTACAGGCCCAGCAGGACCATGAGGGCGACAGCCAGGACGAGGGCCTGGGCGGCCGCGGCGCCGACGTCATAGCGCGAGGTGAGGAAGTCGTAGACGCGGACGGCGGCGACATCGGTGCCCGCTCCGCCGCCGGTCAGCAGATAGACGTCGTCGAACTTGTTGAAGGTCATGATGAAGCGGAGCACGCACAGCAGCGCGATCACGGGCATGAGCTGCGGCAGCAGGACGTGCCGGAACTGCTGGGTGGGCGTGGCGCCGTCGACCTTCGCGGCTTCCTCGAGGCCGTCCGGCACCGCCTGCAGGCGGGCGAGGATGAACAGGAAGGCGAAGGGGAAGTAGCGCCAGCACTCGAACGCGATGACCGTGAGCAGCGCCAGCGGGATGTCGAAGTGCAGGCCGAGCAGGTGGACTTCGTACGAGCGGGTCGAAAGGAACGCGATGGGGTCGTCCCAGCCGAACAGCTTCTGGCCCCACTCGTTGACGATGCCGTACTGCGGGCTGAGCGCGACCTCCCAGACGAAGGCGACGGCCACGACGGGCGCCACGTACGGCAGGAGCATCGCGGCGCGCAGCAGGCCGCGGCCGCGGAAGGGCCGGCGCAGGGCGAGGGCGGCGACGAGGCCGAGCGCGACGGAGCCGAAGGTGCCGCCCACCGTGTAGAGGACGGTGGTGCCGAGGCTGGACCAGAAGCCCGCGGAGTCGAAGACCTGCTCGAAGTTGCGCAGGCTCCAGTTGCCGAACAGGCCCATGCCCTGGATGTCGACGAGCTTGGCGTGCTGGAAGGCGAGCAGGACCGTCCACAGGATCGGCAGCACCACGACGACGAGGACGACGAAGAAGGTGGGGCTCACGAAGGCGAGGCCCGCCCTGTTGGTGCGGCGGCTCGCGGTCATGGGTTTGCCGCGGCGGTCGTCGGCGGGCGGTGTCGGCGATCCGTCCGGAGGGTTGTGGCGCTGGGGTGCGCTGGAGGTGGCGGTAGTCATGCTGCGACTTTCGACGAGGCGTTCGGGAGGTGGGGCAGTGCGGCGGGGGCCGTTACTGCAGGGATTTCTTGAGGGCCGCGACCTCTTCCTGGGCTTCCCGGGCGGCTTCGGAGGGTGAGACCTGGCCGCTGGTCATGGAGCCGATCGCCTTGGGCACGGGGAGTTCGCCGTTGGTGGCGCCGACCAGGGCGCCTTCGCCCTGCTCGATGCCCCAGCGCCTGATGTCACCGACACCGTCGGCCAGTTGGTCGAGGAGTTCGGGCGGGTACACCTCGTCGAGCGGCTTGCGGGTGCCGACACCGATCTTGCTGTGCCGCCAGTCGGCCACGTATTTGTCGGGCTGCGCGGCCGTGCCGTGGCGGACCGGGATCTTGCCCTCGGGGGCCATGCCGAACCACGACTCGTAGCCGCTGCCCATCATGTACTCGATGAACTCGCGGGAGGCCGCCGTCTCGGCGGTCTTCGTGGTCACCCAGGACGTGACCTCGCCGAACTGCGCGGGCTCGGCCGAGTCCGTGCCCTTGAGCGCGGTGACGATGCCGGTGTTGTCGGAGAGGAACCGCGTGTTGTGGCCGCACTCCTTGCAGCTGGGCAGGGCGTCCTTGCGCAGACCCGCGAGCTCGTCCAGGAGGAAGGTCGACCAGATCATCATCGACGACCGGCCGGAGAAGTAGGTGGCGCGTGTCGAGTCGACGGTCTGGGTGCCGGGGGCTCCGTACTCGCGCGCCAATTGGTCGTACGTGTGGAACGCCTTCACGCACTGCGGCGAGTCGAGTGTGACCTCGCCCCGGTCGTCGACGAGCTGGCAGTTGTCGGCCAGGGCCAGGCTCTCGAAGCTCTGCGAGGTGAAGACGTCCGAGGGGTCGGTCGCGGCGGACATGCCGTCGTGCCCCTCGGTGGTGAGCTTTTTGGCGGCCTTGAGCGCTTTCGCGTACGTGTCCGGGGCCTTGAGGCCCGCCTTGGCGAACTCGTCCTTGCGGTAGACCAGGAGCTGCAGCCAGGCGTCGGAGGGGACGCCGAGGTTCACGTTCCCGTCGGTGGTCAGATCGAGGGCGTTCTTGTCGAAGGTGTCGCTTCCCAGTCCTTTGACGATCTGACGGGGGATGTCGGTGTTGAGCAGCCCGTTCGTGTACATCTGCCAGACCTGGCCCATGGGGGCGGCGCCGATCACGTCCGGCAGGTGCCCCGAGGCCGCGGCGGACATGATCAGTTGAGGCATCTGCCCCTCGTCGACGCCGACGAGATGGACCTTGATGCCCGTTTTCTTCTCGAACCCGTCGACGATCTTCTGCGTCGCGGCGACCCGGTCCGGAAGGTTCTCCTGGGACCACACCGTGATCTCGCGGTCCGGAGCCCCCGGGCCCGTGCTGGTGGAGCAACCGGCGAGCAGCCCGATGCCCAGAGCCGTTGTGACGCCGACCGCGGTCGTCTTCGACCGCCTGGTCCTGGTGCGCATTGCCTGTCCTCATCGCCGACTTACGTCTATCCGTGACGCATCTCAGCACTACTTTTGCCTGTTGACAAGACATAAGTTGAGGATATCGTCGTCACAACCAACACCCGCATCACCTCTTTTCGGAGTCATCCGTGGAACGCGTCGTTCAATTCACAGGTCCCCGCCAGGTGGAGGTGGCCGAGCACGACAGCGCCGAGCTGCCGCCCGGCCACCTGCGTGTCCGCACCCGCTACTCCGGCATCTCCGCGGGCACCGAGCTCACGGCCTACCGCGGCACGAACCCCTACCTGACCCGGACGTGGGACGCCGACGCCCGGCTGTTCCGTGACGACGAGGCCGGCATCAGCTATCCGGTCGTCGGCTGGGGCTACTCCGAGGTCGGTGAAGTCACCGAGGTCTCCCCCGAGTTGACCGGGACACCGGGCATGCCCGTGGTCGGCGACCTCGTGTGGGGTATCTGGGGCCACCGCAGCGAGGGCATCGTCCCCGCCGAGCGCATGGTCGGCCACACCCTGCCCGCCGGACTCGAGCCGCTGGCCGGCGCGTTCGCCCGGGTCGGCGCCATCGCCTACAACGCGGTCCTGGCCGGCGGCATCAACCTCGGCGAGGACGTCGCCGTCTTCGGCCAGGGAGTCATCGGCCTCATCGCCACCCGCCTCGCCCAGCTCAGCGGCGCCCGCGTCACCGCGGTCGACGCGCTCGACAACCGGCTGGAGAAGGCGAAGAGCTACGGCGCCCACCGCACGTTCAACGCCCGCTCGGGGGCTGTCGCCGAGTCCATCCGCGAGGCGACCGCGGGTCGCGGCACCGACCTCGCCATCGAGATCAGCGGTGCCTACCCGGCGCTGCACGAGGCCGTCCGCTCGGTGACCGTCGGCGGTCGCGTCGTGGCCTCCGGCTTCTACCAGGGCGACGCGATCGGTCTTCGCCTGGGCGACGAGTTCCACCACAACCGCGTAGAGATCGTCTGCTCGCAGATCGGCGGAGTACCGTCCGCGGTGTCCGGCCGCTGGACCGTGGAGCGCCTGCAGCAGACGTTCCTGCGCCTGGTCGCCGAGGGACAGGTCGACGTGGAGGCCCTCGTCAGCCACGTCGTGCCCGTCGCGGACGCCGCCGACGCCTACGTCCTGCTCGACGAGCGCCCCGCCGACGCCCTCCAGGTCGTCCTGGAATTCTGAGAGGTACCGAGATGCTGAAGACCGCTGCCCAGGAACAGCTGCTGCCCGGCTCCACCCTCCAGGAGAAGTGGGAGTTCGCGCAGCAGGCCGGCTACGACGCCATCGAACTACGTGCCAAGGGCGACCTCCACTTCGCCTCCCGGCTACCGGAGTTGAAGCAGGCGCTGGGGGACGGCGTCGTCATGCCCACCGTGTGCGTGGAGATGCTGCACTTCTTCGCCGCCTTCGACGACGACCTGCGCCGTGACGCCATCGAGCAGATGAAGTCGCAGCTCACCGTCATCGCGGAGATCGGCGGACTCGGTGCTCAGACACCGGCCTCGTACGGCATGTTCTCCCGTCGGCTGCCCCCCTTCGAGCCGCCGCGCTCCGAGGAGCAGGACCGCGAGATCCTGCTGTCCGGCCTGACCGAACTCGGCGAGCACGCCGCCGCCGAGGGCGTCACCCTCTACCTCGAACCGCTCAACCGGTACGAGGACCACATGGTCAACCGCCTGGAACAGGCCGCGGAGCTGATCAAAGAGGTGGGTCTCGACTCGGTGCGGATCGGCATCGACAGCTACCACATGAACATCGAGGAGAGCGATCCCGCCGCGGCGATCATCGCTCACGCCCCCTACATCGGGCACGCCCAGGTGTCGGACTCCAACCGCTTCCAGCCGGGCGCGGGGCACCTCGACTGGCCGGCCTGGCTGAGCGCCCTGCACACCATCGGCTACGAGGGCTACCTCGCCGCCGAGTGCCGGCTGACCGGTGATCCCGTCGAGGCGGTCCGTTCCGTGCCCGCGTTCCTCAAGGGGTCCGGCGCGTGACGTCACTCCTCGACCGGCCCGCGTCGCCCCGCTCCGCAGACCTGACCCTGCGGCGCGGTGCGACGCGTGTCCTCCTCGACAACTGGGCGGGCACCAGCACCGTGCCCTCCCGCACGCTGTACCCGCACCAGTGGAGCTGGGACTCCGCGTTCATCGCGATCGGTCTGCGGCACCTGTCCGCGCGCCGCGCACAGCGCGAGCTGGAATCACTGTTCGCCGCCCAGTGGGGCGACGGACGCGTCCCGCACATCGTCTTCAACTCCTCGGTGCGCAACGACGCCTACTTTCCCAGCCCCGACTTCTGGCGGTCCTCCACCGCGGGCGCCGCGGCCGGTGCGCCCACGATGTGCGAGACCTCCGGCATCGTCCAGCCGCCCGTGCACGCCCTCGCCGCCTGGCTCACCCATGAGGCCGACACCGAGGAGTCGCGGCGTCGCGCCTTCCTGCCGAGGCTGTACCCGCGACTCGTCGCCTGGCACGACTACCTGCTGAACTCCCGCGACCTGGGCGGCGGCGGCCTCGCCGCCATCGTCCACCCCTGGGAACCCGGCATGGACAACAGCCCCTGCTGGGACGGCCCGTTGGCCCGCGTCGACCCGGCCGCGCCCGACACCTTCCGGCGCGCGGACCTCGACCACGGCCACCCTGCGGACCGGCCCACCGACCTCGACTACGGCCGCTACGTCCAACTCGCCGTCGCCTACCGCGACGCGGGCTACGACGACCGCACGGCCCGCCCCGCCTTCGCGCTGGAAGACCCGTGCGTCAACGCTCTGTTGATCGCCAGCGAGCTCGCCCTCGCGGAGATCGCCACCCAGGCGGGCGAGGACGCCGCGGTCCACACTCAGCGAGCGGCTAGGCTCACCGACGCCCTGGTGAACCGCCTCTGGGACGATGAAGCAGGCACGTTCCTCGCCCGCGACCTGACCAGCGACACCCTGGTACGCGAACGCAGCGTGGCCGGGCTCGTGCCGCTGCTCGCCCCCGGCCTTCCCGCAGAGCTTGTGGACCGTCTGGTGGCGACCCTGGACGGCCCGCATTTCCGCGCCGACTCCTGTGATCTCGTGCCCAGTTACGACCTGACGGGGCCGGTCTTCGACCCCACCCGGTACTGGCGCGGTCCCGCCTGGTTCAACACCGCCTGGCTGGTCGAGCGTGGCCTGCGGACGCACGGACGGCACGCCCACGCCGACCGGATCCGCTCGTCGGTCCTCAACACGGCCGGTGACACGCAGTTCGCCGAATACGTCGACCCGACCACGGGCGAGGGGCGCGGCGCCCGCGCCTTCTCCTGGACAGCGGCGCTCACCCTCGACCTGCTCACGACCCAGGAGACATGCCGATGAGCACCGGCGCCCCCCACGCCCAACTGGTGCGCGACGCCACGTTCGTGCACCTCGACGCCGACGGCGGCATCACCGGCACCCGCGGGACGTCGCCCGACGGCCTGTTCGTCCGCGACGGCCGCCACCTGAGCCTGTGGCAGCTCACCGTCGACGGAAGCGCGCCTGCCGTCCTCTCCCCCGTCACGCCCGTCGGGGACGGCACCGGCGAATGCGTCCTGACCCCCGAGGGCACCCGCGACGCGCCGCCCGCCTACACGGTGCTGCGCCGCCAGACCGTCGGCGCAGGCACCTTCACCGATGTCCTGAGCCTTGTCAGCAACAGCCCCGAACCGCTCGTCGCCGACGTCGTCCTGACCCTGGCCGCCGACTTCGCCGACACCTTCGAGCTGCGCGCGGACGACCGGCACTACCCAAAGCCGGGATCGACGCGCCGGACCCACCGCACCGACACGGGGCTCGAGTTCGACTACCGCAGGGCCGACTGGCACGTACGCACCACAGTGAGCGCCACCCCCGCGCCCGACGACATACGTATCGAGGACACACGCGGCGAGGACACACGCGGCGAGGACGAGGGGGCCCACGCGCTTGTCTGGCGCCTCGCCCTGGAGCCGCACGGTCGAGCCGACGTGCGTCTGGGTGTCGTGGCACTCCCGCACGGCGATCCCCACCTCCCCTCGATCGTCACGGACAGGACAGCCGTCCATTCCGTCGGCTCCCCGGACACCGCCGACTCCCCCGACGTCTCGGAGGATCTGGACCTGGCCTGCCGCCAAGGTCTCGCCGACCTGGACCTGTTGACGATCGCGGCCATCGGCGTGGACGGCGAGCCCGTGGCCGTTCCCGCGGCCGGGGTGCCCTGGTTCCTGACCCTGTTCGGCCGCGATTCCCTGCTCACCTCGTACTTCATGCTTCCCTACCGGCCCGGCACGGCGGCCGGCACACTCAGTGCGCTCGCCGCCACCCAGGGGCAGAGCCACGACGCCTTCCGTGGCGAACAGCCCGGCCGCATCGTGCACGAGATACGGCTCGGGGAACTCGCCCACTTCCGGCAGGTCCCCTACGGTCGTTACTACGGGACGATCGATGCCACTCCCCTGTTCCTGGTGCTTCTGCACGCGCACTACGAGGTGACCCAGGACGCGACCCTGGCCGTCCGCCTGGAGCGGCACGCCCGGTCCGCGGTCGACTGGCTCCTCGGCGACGGCGGCCTCACCGAGCACGGATACCTGGTGTACACCCCCGACCCCGGCGGCCTGGTCAACCAGAACTGGAAGGACTCCGTCGGCGCCGTCTGCCACAAGGACGGCACCCAGGCGCGGGGCCCCGTCGCCGTGTGCGAAGCCCAGGGTTACGCCTACGACGCGCTCCGCCGAACGGCACGCCTCGCGGAGCACGTGTGGCACGACCCTTCTTACGCACGGGAGTTGGACCGGCTGGCCGACGAGTTGCGGGACCGTTTCGGACGGGACTTCTGGATGGCGGAGGACGATTTCCCCGCCCTTGCGCTGGACGGCGAAGGACAGCAGGTCGACGCGCTCGCCTCGGACGCGGGGCACCTGCTCTGGTCGGGCATCCTCGACGAGGACCGGGCCCGGCGCGTGGGCCGGCGGCTGCTGGAACCCGACTTCTTCTCCGGCTGGGCGATCCGCACCCTGGCCTCGGGCCAGCGCCCCTACCACCCCCTGTCCTACCACCGTGGCAGCGCCTGGCCCCACGACAACGGCGTCATCGCCCTCGGCCTGGCCCGCTACGGCCTGGCCGACGAGGTCGCCCGGGTGGTGGCAGGCCTCACGGCGGCAGCGGCCCACCACGGGCACCGCCTGCCCGAGGTACTCGGGGGCTACGACCGCGCGGCCTCCGCCCGACCGGTCCCCTATCCGCACTCGTGCTCCCCCCAGGCCTGGGCAGCGGCGACTCCGTGGGCCTTGCGTACCGCGCTGCGTCAATCGATACGCTGACGACCGGCAATGCGGAGCGCGATGTCGCCGTGCTGGTAGGCGAGTTGGTCGACGGAGAACTCTCCCTCCTCGTGGAACCAGCTGGCCACGCCGATGCCCATGTCCAGGATCGAGTACGAGGCGACCCTGGCCGACTCGACCTCGAAAGCGCCCTCGGCCACGCCCCGCTCGATGAGTTCGCGGAAGCGACTCTCGTAGTCGCTGCGGAGACGGAGGACCCGCTCCTGGTCCTCCGGTTCCAGGTTGCCGATCTCGCGGTTTCCGACGAAGGCCTCGAGGCGGTGGCGGGCGTGGTAGCGGATATGCGCCTCCACCGCACGGCGGAGCTGTTACCTGGCGGTCTTGGAGGGGGCGGGTCTGGTCACTGCGGTCCGCAGCGGCCGGGAGAGGCTGCACTACCTCAACGCCGTGCCCATCCACGACATCGCCGACCGCTGGATCGGCCAGTACGAGCGGGGCCGGCTGGCCGCGCTCAGCAACTTGAAGAACGCCCTGGAAGGAACAGCGATGAGTAAGCCCGAGTACGTCTACACCATCTACATCCACACCACGCCCGAGAAGCTCTGGAAGGGGTTGACCAGCCCGGAGTTCCTGAAGCAGTACCACGGCGGCTGGGCGCCCTCCTCCGACTGGGAGGTCGGCTCGAAGGTGCTGTGGCCGGTCGAGGACGGCGGCGAACCGCAGGACCTGGGCCAGGTCGTCACCGAGGCGGAGCCCGGCAAGCGGCTCGCCTACACCTGGCACCGGCTGCAGCCGGTGCACCAGGAGATGTTCGGCATGAGCGACGCGGAGTTCGCCGAGGCTGCCAAGGAGCGCTCGAAGGTCGCCTTCGACATCGAGCCGTCCGAGGAGCCGGGGGTGGGCGTCAAGCTGACCATCACCCATGACGGCTTCACCTCGGCCGACTCCAAGATGCTCGAGGGCGTCAGCGACGGCTGGACCGTGATGATGTCGCAGCTGAAGACGATCCTCGAGAAGGCTTGAGGTCTACCGCCCCGGGACAGGGGTGAATTCGGGCAGGGCGAGGGCCGAGTGGGCCGGTCGTCCCTCCGCGGACGGCACGGAGGACACGGACGGCACGGCGCTGAGCTTGCGCAGCATGTTGTTGCGCTGCTCCAAAGCCCGGGCGGTGGCCGGGAAGAGCATGGCATCGCCCTCGCCCACCTGATCCTGGTTCACGGTCACGAACTCACGGGTGTCCTGTTCGTAGGCGGCGAAGCCCGCGGCGTGGTCCCGATCGGCCAGGGAACCGGCGAGCATGTACGCGCCGACGAGCGCGAGGCTGGATCCCTGTCCGGTGAGGAACGAGGGCGCGTACGCGGCGTCGCCGACCAGCGCGACCCTGCCGCTGGACCAGCGGGGCAGGCGGATCTGGCTGACCGTGTCGAAGAACAGGTCATCCGCGTCGCGCAGGGCGGCAAGCATGCCCGGGACCTCCCACTCCGCGTCGGCGAAGACCTCGGCGACCAGGTCCCGTTGGGCCGCGGGATTGCGGAACGCGTCGAACGGCGGTTCCGGTCGGGCGAAGTTCAGGAAGGCGTGCACCTCGTCGCTGTCTCCCACGGCGTAGAGTGCCGCGGCCCTGCCCGGGGTGTTCCACATCGTGACTTCGTCCGCGAGCCCGAAGGTGTTGCGCATGGTGAAACCGGCGAAGCAGTAGCCGAGATAGCGGTGGAACTGCTCCTCGGGGCCGAACAGGAACTCGCGGGTACGTGAGTGCAGACCATCCGCGCCGAACACCATGTCGTACGTACGCCTGCTGCCTCCGCGAAAGGTGACCTCGACCCCGTGGCCGGACTGGTCGAGCGTGTCTATGGAGTCGTCGAACATGAACTCCACGTCGTCACGGACCGCCGAATAGAGCGCATCGGTCAGATCCCCGCGCCGCACCTCCAGGTCCTGTCCCGCGACACCGCCGGTGACGGTGTGCGGGTCGACCGAAGCCACCTCGCTGCCGTCCCCATCGAGGAAGGTCAGCCGGCGCAGGTCGATGTGGACGTCCCGCAGCCGCGGCAGGATTCCCATCTTCCGGACGACCTCAAGTGCGGTGCCCCGCACATCGATGGGGTAACCACCGCCCCGAAGCGAGCCCGCCTTCTCGACCACCGTGACCGCGAATCCATGACGGTTCAACCAGAACGCGAGGGCGGGCCCCGCGATGCTGGCCCCGGAGATCAGAACCTTGCGCCTGGGCATGGTCCGGGCATTCCTCAACCGATCGGTGCGGGTCATCCCTTGACTCCTTTGTTCATGGTGCGGGCGACGAACAGGGACAGCGCCGTGACGGCGCCGGCTATGACGAATCCGGTGACGAAAGCCGATTCGGCCGGGACATCCGACCCGGAGCGGGTCCCGGCGGTGAGGATCGCGCCACTGGCCTGCACACCCACGGCGTAACCGAGCACGCGAGTCACCAGGACCAGGCTGGTGGCGATGCCGGTGTCACTTCGGTCGACGGACGTGGCGGTGCTGGTCACCATCGCCGTGACGCACAGACCGTTGGCAAGCGCGATCAGCATCTTGCCGATGACGAGGTGCCAGACCTCGGTGTGCACGGCTGCCAGGGCGATCAGGGCGGCGGCCATGATGACGATCCCGGCGGTGACCACGGCACGCGAGCCGAAACGCCGCGCCCCGATCCCACCGATCGGGCCTGCCAGCGACGCGGCCACGGCGCCCGGCAGCAGGAAGAAGCCGATCTCGGTGGCACTGGCCCCGAAGCCGTACTCACCGGCGGGCACCGCGAACAACTGCGGGACGAGATAGACCGGCACCGAGGTGCCGACACAGATCACGAACGTCAGCACACACGACTTCCACACCGCGGGCCGGGCGAGCATACGCAGATCGACCATCGGCGAGACCGCGCGACGTTCGACGGCTGTCCAGCCCGTCGCGAAGGCGGCCAGAACCACGACGAGGGCGCCGAGCACAAGTGGCTGCGAGGCGATGTCGGGCGCAAGGGCGAGCACGAGCATGAGCGTGACCAGCGTCCCGCTCAAAAGAAGCAGGCCTGCCCAGTCGACCCCGGTGTCGTCCGACCGGCCCGGCGCATCCTGCGGCATCAGCCTGTTCACAAGGAGGGTGGACCCGATGACCGCGATCGTCGGCAGCGCGAACATCCAGTGCCGGGACAGCCCTTCCGCCACGGGCCCGGCCGACAGCGTTCCCGCCATCCCGCCCCCGACGAACAATCCGCTGACCGTCCCGATGGCCACCTTCGACTCGCCCGCGGGAAGGTGTTCGCGCACCAGGATGAACGACAGGGGCAGCGCGCCCACCATCGCCCCCTGGAGTACCTGGCCGAGCAGCAACACCGGCAGGTTCGGTGCCAGGGCCGACACCAGACCACCGGCGGAGACCACCGCCATCAGCCGGATCAGGACCCGTTTCCCGCCGTAGCGGTCCCCTAACTTGCCGGCGATCGGGGTGACGAGAGCGCCGGTGATGAGAAGCACGATGCTGAGCAAGGCCCCTTCGGCGGGGCTCATATCCAGCTCGCGTTGCAGGAGCGGCAGCGTGGGTGTGACCACCGACTCCAAGGCGCCGGTGGCGACTGCCAGCATGCCGAGGGCCCAGACAGCGGCCCTCCCAACGCGGGCCGGGGAAGCCAGAGTTGCGGTCATGAACGTCCTTTCCGTCGTTGCCGTTCGCGCGGGGCGGGGTGTGCGTGGCGCGCCCTGTCGACAGGTCAGAGGGCTTCCGGAGGACTGAACTCGGCGCAGCGAAACCAGAGTTGGCGCGTGCACGGCGCCGCCGAGCTCAGCGGGCGACACGGCTGTGGCATCCGTTGAACAATTACTACACTACACCGTGCAGTGTAGGACGAGAAGCGGCTAAGATGTGCCCATGCCGACCACGAAGACACTGCGCGAGGGGTCCACGCGGAAGCGGGCCGCCATCCTCTCGGCGGCCCGGGAACTGTTCCTCGCCGACGGCTTCGACCGGTCAAGCGTCGACGCGGTCGCCGCCCGGGCCGAGGTGTCCAAGCGGACGGTCTACGACTACTTCGGCGACAAGCAGACGCTGCTGCAGGCAGTCGTCGATGCCGTCGGCCAGTCGATGATCACCACGATCCGGCACACCCTCGACGACACCCTCACCGACCGCACCGAGGGCGCCGACCTGGAGGACGCCCTGGTCACGTTCTCGATGCGCATCGCCACCGACATGCTCGGCTCGGCGGAGTACGCGACGCTGCAACGGCTGGTCCGGGCGGAATCCGGCCACCTGCCGCACCGGGGCTACAACTCCATGGCCGACACCCCCGACGAGGCGATCGCCGACCGGTTCGCCGCCTTCGGCGCGGCCGGGCTGCTCGACGTCCCCGATCCCCGGCTCGCGGCCGACCAGTTCATCGCGCTGACCTTCGGCGTCGCGCTGGACAGGCTCGGTTCCGCGAATGCCGCGGAGGACACCCGCGTCCAGCCCCTCATCGTCGCGGGAGTGCGGACCTTTCTCCGGGCCTACCGAACCGCGTAGGGCCGGGCGGTCTCTGCAAGGCGCGTGAAAGGAAGCAGCGGCGGAAGTGGGGGCGGCGGTAGTAGGGGCCATGGGGACGTTCGCGTTCCGTCGGGCGTCAGGAGGGCGGCGCCCGCGGTCAGCGCCGCGCACAGTCTTCGCCAGGGTCCTCTCTGCATGGGCCGCAGTCTCGCTCGTCCTCACGCGTCGGCGTGGGTTCATTCCCCTACGGACCGCCATGGTGGTCGAGTTCTACAGCAGAAACAGGGGGCGCAGCGTTGCGCTCGGGGGCGTCAGGCGTCGTCGTCCTGGTCCGCTCGGGAGGCGCGCCGCCCCCGCGTGAGTGCCAGAACGCTTCCCGCGACGGCGATCACGGCGATGGCGATGCCGATACTGAGCCCGCCCTCGGTGTCCCAGTAGACGTCTTCCAGGCTGATCAACAGGGCGGCTTCGTCGATGATGAGGGCCACGCCCACCCCGTAGGCGAGCCCCATCCAGGCGCGTGCCCGCGCCGAGCGTTCGACCAGGCCTGCCGCGCCGACCACGATGAGCAACAGGATTCCCCACACGTAGTGGTGCAGGTGGACTCCGCCGGCCTCCATGTCACCGACCCCGGCCACGTCGATGTGGATGAGCCATGTGAGCAGCCGCATTCCGCCGAAGGTGAGCGTGAACCCCCACCAGGCCAGCACGAATCCGCGGCGCTTGGGAGAGATGCCGGGCAGCAGACGCAGCCAGGGAGAGGGCCGTTCTGTCCGCCCTGGCTGTGAGGGGCCGGAAGGCTGTGACGACATCAGGCAGGTCCTCCCGGCTCGGTCGCCGCGAATTTCTGGATCAGCGTCGCCATGACATCCGGCGCGCTGTAGTGGGCCGCATGGGCTGCGCCCGGGATCTCTGCCGTGCGTCCGTCGCCGACCAGGCCTGCCACCCGCCGGATCCAGGACCGGGAGGCGATGGGGTCGCCCGCTCCGCGTACGACGAGCGTCGGCACGCGGACCTGCGCCAGGTTCGCCTCGAACGACTCGGCCGAGTCCCGCAGGGCATGGCGGAACGAGGCAGCACAGCGCAAGGGGCCGGTCACCAGGTAGTCGGACGCGGCCACCGCGAGCAGACGAAGGGGCTCACGGGGCGCGTCGCGGAGCAGGCGGGCACAGTGGTGCCGGCCCGACGCGCCCGGGTCGAGTGCCGGACCGACCAGGACCAGCCGGCGCACCATGCGCGGGTTGCTGGCGGCCAATGCCGCGGCCACCTGGCAGCCGACCGAGTTGGCCACCAGGAGACTCGGCGCCAGGGCGAGGCTGCGGTGCCAGTGCGCCAGGGCCAGGGCGAGTTGCCTGACATCGGGCGCTCGGGCAACGGCGGCGCGCGAACGCGCGGTGCCCGGCAGGTCGGGCACCAGCACGGCCGCCCCGCGCTCGGCGAGCCGGCGTGCGAGCGGCACGAAGTACCGCCCCGAGAGCCCGAGCCCATGTACGAGCACCACGGCAGGGGCGCCGCTGCGGGGCAGCACCCCGAACCTGCGGGTGAAGAGCCCGGCCTCTGTCATCCGATCCACCGGTCCACCATCACACCGCCATCACCCCTCACAGGCCTCGCCCGTTGCGACTCCTCCGGGCAGAAGGAACTACCACCCTTGGGACGCGGCAAATGGAGGGAAGCGGGAACTGCCCAGTGGGCTGTGCAGCGCTACTTGGGGCCGTGGCGCAGCAGGCGGTCGCTGTGGCGTTGGAGGACGGCCTGCGCCTCTGCCGGGGAGTGACTGCCCGCCAGGACGTGGACCGTGAGGCCGTCGGCCAGGGCGAGGAGCGTCTGCGCTTCGTGATCCGCGTCGAGGTGCGGAAGGATTTCCCCGGTGTCCTGGCCGTACCTGACGAGCCACGCGATGAGGTCGTGGAGCTTGGCATACGTGTCACGCAGGACGGCGGCCAATGTGTCGTTGGCGGGGGCGGAGGTGACAAAGGCCAGCCAGACATGTGCCTGCGTCTTGGATGCGTCGTCGAGCAGGGCGAGTTCGGCCAGGGTGTGAGCCAGCAGGGTCGATGCGGCCTGGGGTGTGGAGGTGGCGGCGATGCGTTGGCCGGCGCGCTCGCTGACGTACTGGGAAATGTGCTCCAGGGCGAAGAGCAGCATGTCTTCCTTGGTGCGGAAGCAGCGCTGGACAGCGCCCATGGACACCTCGGCCTGGGCAGCGACGTCGCGGAGGCTGACGGCCTCCATGCCGGAGCGCGCGATCAAGGTACAGACGGCCTCGGCGATCCGCCGGCGCCGCTCGTCATAGTCCACCTGCTTGGGCACATTTTTCCCTTCCGTTTTCTGATGCACTTGCATCGTAACCGACTTCCCCCCACGATGTGATGCAGTCGCATCACAACGATGCACGACACCGGAAGGGACGGCTCATCGTGACGAAGCAGTTCGAGACGTCGGACAACAAGGCAGGCCAGGGGCTGCTGTGGCTGTTCGGCGCCATCCTCGCCATTCAAGGCTTCGGCTCCGCCATCACGGAAGCCGGGTGGGATACGAGCTTTGGTGTCGCCGGCCTACTGCGGGCAGCACAGGCGCCAGGGTGGGTGACGCTCCTGGTCGGCTTCGCGGGTGTGGTGCTGCTCGGCATGGCGGCGCGCGGCCACTACAGGAGGAAGCGAACGAACCGCTGACCGTGAGAAGTCCCCGGGCCGACCGACGAGTTGAATAACTCCGGACATGTATGGCGGATCTCGCGGCCGCGCCTGACGTCGACCCGACAGGCAACGCCGCCCGGAAGCCCTAGCTGTATTGACCCGTGAGGTTGGGGACGCGGCTGACGGGTGGTTGGCCTTTCAGCGCGGTGTGTCCGCGGTGGTGATTGTAGGTGTGCAGCCAGTCG